>DATGFP010000080.1:0-14515 GCA_035309005.1 Allostellaceae bacterium
GATCGAGCGCATGTTCTGCCGCCTCAAAGACTGGCGCCGCATCGCCACCCGCTACGACAAGCTCGCCGCCAACTTCGCCGCCGCGGTGACCCTCGCCGCCATCGTTATCTGGTGGTTATGATTGAGTCTGGAACCTAGAGCTTCCGGCAACGGAGATTGCGCGGGCCGCGCGAAGCGGCTAGCATCAACATCTGGTATGAGGACCCTTCCAATGCGGGAAATCTGGTTTGTCGCGCTCTTCGGGCTGCTGGTCGCGGCGGTACCTCCGGCGGCCGCGCAGGCGCCCAAGCCTGCCGCCGCGCCCACCGCGGCCGACATCGACAAGGCGCTGGCGCTGACCCAAAGCGACCGCATTCTCGGCAAGCCCGACGCGCCGATCACGATCGTCGAGTATGGCTCGTTGAGCTGCCCGCATTGCGCCCATTTCGCCGGCACGGTGCTGCCGCAGCTCAAGAAGCAATGGATCGACGCCGGCAAGGCCAAGCTGGTGTTCCGCGATTTTCCGCTCGACCAGGAGGCGCTGCGGGCCGAGATGGTGGCGCGCTGCGCCCCGCCCGAGCGCTACTACCCGCTGGTCGACAGCCTGTTCGAGAACCAGGACAAATGGGTGCTCGCAAAGGATTGGCGGGCGGCGCTGGAGCGCCTCGTGCAGTTCGCCGGCATCGGCAAGCAGAAGTTCGATTCCTGCTTCACCGACAACAAGCTCGAGGACCAGGTCGCCGGCAGCCGCCTGCAGGCGGCCCAGCAGCTCGGCGTCGATTCGACCCCGACGTTTTTTATTAACGGCAAGAAATTCGAGGGCGAGCCGACGTTCGAGGCGTTCGATCAGCTGCTCTCGGGCCTTGCCGGGAAATCGTGACGCCGCGATGACGCTGCACCCCGACACGGCCTGAGCGAGCGGCGATGCAGGTAGAGCGCCTCCGCCTCGTCGGCTTCAAATCGTTCGTTGAGCCGACCGAGCTGGCGATCGAACCCGGGCTCACCGGCATCGTCGGCCCCAATGGCTGCGGCAAATCGAATCTCGTCGAGGCCCTGCGCTGGGTGATGGGCGAAGCTTCGGCGCGGCGGCTGCGCGGCGGCGAGATGGACGATGTGATCTTCGCCGGCTCCGGCAGCCGGCCGGCGCGCAACCTCGCCGAGGTCGCGCTGACGATCGACAACAGCGCCCGCGATGCGCCCTTCGCCGACAGCGACGCGGCGACGCTCGAAGTCACGCGCCGCATCGTCCGCGGCGGCGGCTCGGCCTATCGGATCAACGGCAGCGAGGCGCGCGCCCGCGACGTGCAGCTCTTGTTCGCCGACGCCGCGACCGGGCCGCATTCGGGGGCGCTGGTCGGGCAGGGGCGGATCGGGGCGCTGATTGCCGCCAAGCCGGTCGAGCGCCGGCTGCTGCTCGACGAGGCCGCCGGCACCGCTGGGCTGCACCAGCGGCGCCACGAGGCCGAACTGAAGCTCGCGGGCGCCGCCGATAATTTGGCCCGGCTTGACGACGTCATCGCAACCCTCGCGGCGCAAATCGAGATTCTGCGAAAGCAGGCGCGGCAGGCGCAGCGCTATCGCCGGCTGGGTGAGCAGATCCGCCGTGCCGAGGCGCAGCTCTTGGACGCGCGCTGGCGCGCCGCCGCCGCCGAGGGCGAAGCTTTTGCCAGCGAGTTGCGGGTGAGCGAGCGCGCTCTTGCCGCCGCCACCGAAGCGGCGCTGGCGCGCGAGCGAGAGCGCGCCGAAGCGGAGGCGGCGGTGCCCCCGCTGCGCCTGGCGCAGGCCGCCGCCGCGGCGGCGCGCCAGCGCCTGACGCATGCCCGTGAAGCGCTCGATCAGGAGCTGCGCCACGTCGTCGCCGCCCGCGCCGAGGTGGAGCACCGTCGCGAGCAGCTCGCCGCCGATCTCGAACGCGAGGCCAGCCGGCTCCTCGATGCCGAAGGCGCGCTCGCCGCGTTGGCCGGCGAGCGGCAGGCGCTGGAGCAGGGCGAGAGCGCCGGCGCGGCGGCGCGACGCGACGCGGCGGCGCAGGTCGGAGCGGCGGCGGCGGCGCTGCGCCTCGCCGAAACCGGATTGCAGCAGATGACCGAGGCTTGCGCCGCCGGCGAGGCGCGCCGCGCCGCGCTCGAACGACAGCGCCGCGATCTCGCCGAGCGCGCCGGCCGGCTGCGGGCGCGCCTGGCCGAGGCCGAGGCGCAACGACTGGCGCTGCAGCGCGACCTCGTCCCGGCGGCCGCGCTGGCCGAGGCCGCCGCCGCCGTGGCGACGGCTGCGGTGGCGATCGACGGCGCCCGCGCAGCGGCCGCCGCGGCGGGGGAGACGCTGGCATTGGCACAGCAGCGCGAGGCCGGCTTGGCCGACGCCGCCCGTGTCGCCGACAGTCGCTGCCACCGGCTGCAGGCCGAGGCCGAGGCGCTGGCGCGGGTCCTGGCGCCAGCCGCCGCGGCGCCGGCGGACGGACCGGCCCTATTGTCGCTGCTCGACGTGCCGCCAGGGTTCGAGGCGGCGACCGCGGCGCTGTTCGACGGCGAACTGGCGGCGCCGCTGCTGCCGGGCCCGGGTGAGCCGGATGGCGAGGCCGGGGCTGGTTGGATCGAGCTGGCGCCGCTCTCCGCCGCGCCGCTGCCCCCGGGGGCGCACCCGCTCGGCGCCGCGATTTCGGGGCCGCCGGCGCTCGCCCGCCGGTTGGCGCGCACCGGCTGGGTCGACAGCCCGGCCGACGGCTGGCGCCTGCAGCCGCTGCTCGAAGCCGGCCAGAGCCTGGTCGACCGCGCCGGCCGGCTGTGGCGCTGGGACGGCTTTGCCCGGCTGGCGCCAAGCTCGACGGCGGAAGCGGAGCGGCTGCGCCAGCGCAACGAGCTGCGCCGGCTGTCGGGCGAGATTTCCACGGCGGCGGCGGACGCGCAACGCGCCGGCGAAGCCGCCGTTGCCGCCCGCGCCGCGCGCGACGCCGCGGCGGCGGCCGAGCGCGCCGCGGTCGCCGCGCTGCGGGCCGCGGAGGACCGCGACGCCCGGGCGCGCGCCGCCCAAGCGGAGCTGGCGCGGTGCGGGCTGGCGGCCGAAACCCGCCTCGCCGGCGTCGCCGACACGGTCGAGAAGCTCACCGGCGAGCTGGCCGAGCTCGGCCAGCAGGCGAGCGAGACCGAGCGCGCGCTGGCGCTGCTGCCTGAGCCCGGACTGGCGCGCAGTGCGCTCGCTGCGGCGCGGGCTGAGGCGAGCGCGGCGCGCCGCCGCGAAATGGAGGCGCGCAGCGGGCTCGATCGCCTCGCCGCCGAGGCCGAGGCGCGGCGCCGGCGGCTGGCCGCGATGACGGCCGAAGCGGCGTCCTGGCGCCAGCGGTGCGAAGCCTGCGCCGCCCAGCGCGGTGTGCTGGCCGAGCGGCAGGAGGAGCTCGCCGCCGAACTCGCCGGTCTCGCCGACCGGCCGGCCGCGATCGCTGCCGAGAGCGAGGCGCTGGCTGCGCACGCCCAAGCCGCCGCGGCGGCGGACGCGGCCGCCGCGGATGCGCTGGCCGGTGGCGAGGGCCGCCTGCGGCTCGCGGCCGACGCTGCCCGCCAGGCCGATGCCGCGGTCGCCTTGGCGCGCGAGCAGCGGGCTCGGCTGGAGGCGCGCTGCGAGGCTGCCGCCGCCGGGCTGGCGCGGCTGCGCGGCGAGATCGCCGAGCGGCTCGACAGCACGCCCGAGGAGCTCTGCCGGCTGGCCGCCGAGAGCGGCGAGGCGCTGCCGTCCGACAGCGGCGACCTCGCGGCACGCCTCGACCGCCTGATGCGCGAGCGCGACGGCATCGGCCCGGTCAACCTGCTGGCCGAGCGCGAAGCGTCCGAGGTCGAGGCGCAACTCCAGGGCCT
This sequence comes from Allostellaceae bacterium, assembly GCA_035309005.1. GTDB lineage: Bacteria > Pseudomonadota > Alphaproteobacteria > ATCC43930 > CGMCC-115725 > DATARH01. The sequence continues at coordinate 3,828 of DATGFP010000080.1, forward strand.
CGCCCGCGAACGCGACGATTTGACTGCCGCGATCGCCCGGCTGCGGCGCGGCATCGCGACCCTCGACGCCGAGGGGCGGCGTCGCCTCGAAGCCGCGTTCGCGCGGCTCAACGGTCATTTCGGCGAGCTCTTCGCGCGCCTCTTCGGCGGCGGCAAGGCCGAACTTGCTTGGGCCGGCGACGAGGATCCGCTCGCCGCCGGGCTCGACATCCTGGCGAGCCCGCCGGGGAAGCGCCTGCAGGCCCTTTCGCTGTTGTCGGGCGGCGAGCAGGCGCTGACCGCGATCGCGCTGATCTTTGCCGTGTTCCTGACCAACCCGGCGCCGGTCTGCGTCCTCGACGAGGTTGACGCGCCGCTCGACGACGCCAATGTCGACGCCTTCTGCCGGCTCGTCGCCGACATCGCCGACGCGACTGGCACCAGGTTCCTGCTGATCACCCATCACCGCGTCACAATGGCGCGGATGGACCGGCTGTTCGGCGTCACAATGGCGGAACGCGGCGTTTCGCAGCTGGTTTCGGTCGATCTCGCCCGCGCCGCCGAATTGCGGCAGAGCGCGTGAGCAGCGGCATCCGGCGCGCCGCCTTCCGTTTGACAGGCCGCGGGCGGCTGACTATGGTGCGCGCCGCTCCGGCCGGCCCATCGAGGCCGGCCCGGTTAGCGAGGATGGCTGCGCGCAACAGATGAGCGAGAGCGGGCCACCCGACCCGTTGCGACGGCTTGGCGACGAGATCGATCAGGCGCGCTCGCGCGCGGACGAGGAGGGGCCGGCCGGCAGGGGCGACGTCACCGCGGGCGGTAACGCTCTCGGGTTTGGCCTGCGCGTCGGGATCGAACTGCTCGCCGCGCTGTGCGTCGGGCTGGCGCTCGGCTGGCTCGCCGATCGCTATGTCGGGACCCGGCCGTGGGGCTTGATCCTGGGGTTCTTCCTGGGCAGCGCGGCGGGAATGATGAATGTATTCCGGGCGGTGCGGGGCATGGGCGGCGGCCCACCCGCCGGCCGCGGCGGATGAGGGGCTTGGGGCGAGGTCGAGAAGAACGTGGCGGAAGTTAGTGCTCCACTTGAACAGTTCGTGATCAAGCCGCTGGTGCCATTGCACATCGGTTCGCTCGACATCTCCTACACGAACTCGGCTTTGCTGATGACGGTCGTCGTCGCGCTGATCATGGCGCTGCTCGTCGGTGCGACCCGCGGGGCCGCGCTGGTGCCCGGGCGGCTGCAATCGCTCGCCGAGTTGTCCTACGAATTCGTCGCCGGCATGGTCCGCGAGAACGTCGGCACCGAGGGCATCGAGTACTTCCCGCTGGTTTTCTCGATCTTCATGTTCGTGCTGTTCGGCAACTTCATCGGCCTAATCCCTTACAGCTTCACGTTTACCGGCCAGATCGTCGTCACATTCGCGCTGGCGATTTTCGTGTTCCTGCTGGTGACCGTCGTCGGGGTGATCCGCCACGGCCTGCACTTCTTCACCCTGTTCTTTCCGCCCGGAGCGCCGGTGTTCATGGCGCCGGTGCTGGTGCCGATCGAGATCATCTCCTACCTGTCGCGGCCGATCAGCCTCGGCATCCGGCTGTTCGCCAACATGATGGCCGGGCACACGATGATGGCGGTGTTCGCCGGCTTCACGATCACGCTGGGGATTTTCGGCTTCCTACCGATCGCGATTAATGTCGCGATGTTCGCGCTGGAGATGATCGTGTGCGCCTTGCAGGCCTATGTGTTCACGATCCTGACGTGCCTCTATCTGCGCGACGCGATCCATCTGCACTGAGCCCGCTGCACTGAGCCCGCGCCGCCATTCGCTCCGCAACTTTCGCAACTTGAGGATACCGCCATGGACCCCACCGCCGCGAAGATGATTGGCGCCGGACTTGCCGCGATCGGCGTCGCCGGCGCCGGCGTCGGTATCGGCAATATTTTCGCGACGCTGGTCAGCTCGATCGCCCGCAACCCGGCCGCGCGCGACCAGGTGTTCGGCATCGGCATGCTCGGCTTCGCGCTGACCGAGGCGGTGGCGCTCTACGCGCTGCTGATCGCGTTCCTCGTCCTCTACGCGGTCTAGGGCAGGCGGGCGGTTCCTCGCCATGCCGCAACTCGATCCCGCCGGGTTCGTGCCGCAGCTGTTCTGGCTGGCGGTGATTTTTCTGGTGCTATTTTTGCTGATGCGCGGCCTTGCAGTGCCGCGGGTCGGGCGCGCGATCGAGGCGCGGCGGCAGCGGCTCGACGGTGATCTGGGGCGCGCCGCGGCAATGCGCACCGAGGCCGAGGCCGTCCTCGCCGGCTATGAAACGGCGCTGGCGGCAGCGCGCGGCGAGGCGCAAACCCGGCTGCGCGAGACCGCCGAGCAGATGGCCGCCGCAGCCGCCGAACGCCAGCGCGAGCTGGCCGCCACCTTGGCGCGGCAAGTGGCGGCGGCGGAGAGCCGCATCGCCGCCGGCAGGGATCAGGCGCTGGCCGATGTTCGCGGCATCGCCGCCGATGTCGGGCGCGCCATGGTCGAGAAGCTGACCGGCGCCACCCCCGACGCCGCCAAGCTGGCGGCGGCGGTCGACGCCGCGTTGGCCGGGGATGCGCCGGCCGGGCGGGCCTCCTGATGCGTCTCTTCGGCGACCCCGAATTCTGGGTGGCGGTGGCCGCCGCCATTTTCGTCGCGGTCGCGTGGAAGCCGGTGCGCCGCATGCTGATCGGCAGCCTCGACGAGCGCGCCGTGCGGATCCGGAGCGAGCTCGACGAGGCGCGCCGGCTGCGCGACGAGGCCGAGCAACTTCTCGCCCAATACCAAGCGAAGGAGCGCGAGGCGGCCGCCGAGGCGCAGGCGATCATCGTCCGCGCCGAGGACGAGGCCCGGCGCATCGCGGCGCAGGCGGAGCGCGACCTCGAGGCGGCGCTGGCGCGGCGCCAGCGGCTCGCCGAGGAGCGCATCGCGCAGGCCGAAGCAAAAGTGCTTGACGAGATCCGCGCCACTGCGGTCGATGTCGCGGTCGCCGCGGCGCGCGAGGTCATCGCCGCCGAGCTCGACGAGGAGCGCGGCGCCGCGCTCGTCGACGCCGCGATCGCGGCATTGCCGCAACGCCTGCGCTAGAAGATCGAATCTCCATTCGCGGCGCTTTGGTCGGGCTTTCTTAACCGCGGTGAGCGTTGTCTAATGCGCGCGTCGGTTTCGCGGGCGCCCCGCGGGCTGCGTCGGTCGGTGCTGTCGTGCTCTGCTGTACCATACTCGCCCTGTGCCGCCTCTCCCTCGCGCGGCTGTTCGCGGCCGGCCTGATCGCCGGCGCCGCCGCGCTGCCGGCGCTCGCCAAGGAGGCGATCGTCCTCAATTCCGACGACGATTCGCTGAGCACGATCGACACCCAGAGCCACCTCGAAACCTCGCGCAGCTACATCGGGCGCCAGCCGCATCACCTGATCGCGACGCCCGACGGCAAGAGCCTCATCGCGGCGATGGCCGGCGGCAACGAGCTCGTCTTCATCGATCGCAACACCGGCGCGGTCGAGAAACGGCAGGAGGCGAGCGACCCCTACCAGATCGCCTTCAGCCCCGACGGCAAATGGTTTGTCGCGAACTCGCTGCGCCTCGACCGCATCGACATCTACGACGCCAAGACCTACCAGCTGGCGCACCGGCTGTCGGCCCTGACCATGCCGAGCCATATCGGCTTCGCGCCGGACAGCGGCACGCTCTATGTGACGCTGCAGGGCACCGACAGGGTGACCGCGATCGACCTCGCCGCGGGCGTGCCGCGGTGGACCGTTCCGGTCGGCCGCCAGCCGGCCGGCGTCCTGGTGCGCCCCTCGGGCGCGATCCTGGTGGCGGTGATGGGGGCCGACTACATCGTCAAGCTCGCCCCGACCGACGGCGAGATCGTCGGCCTCGTCCATACCGGCCGCGGTGCCCATAACTTTTTGCTCTCGCCCGACGGCAAGACGCTCTACGTGTCGAACCGGGTCGCCGGCACGATCTCGGTGCTTGACGCCGACACGCTGCGGGTCACCGCCACGCTCGGCGCGCCCGGTGGCCCCGACGATATGGCGCTGAGCGCCGACGGCAAGGAATTGTGGGCGACCGGGCGCTGGCGGGCCTCGGTCGATGTGATCGACCTCGCGACCGGCGCGCTGAAGACGACGATCCCGGTCGGCCGCTCGCCGCACGGGATCGCGGTGAACTAGCAAGCTTCAGGGAACGCGGGCGGCGCCGATGATCGACGGGGTGCTGCGGCTGATCGGCGAGGCGCAGGGAGCGCTCTTCGAACGGATGGTCGAGCCGGCGCTCTACCAGCTCGGGCTGATGGACTGGGCCGATGACGTCTTCGAGGGCGTCGGCTTTGCGCTGTTCGGCGGGCTGGAGATCGCGTTCGCCTATCTGCTGCTTCGGCCGCTTGAGTGGTGGCGGCCGGTGGAGAAGCGGCCGGGGCGCAGGCCGGGGCATCGAGAGGCGCGGCGCGCGGTGCGCACCGACGTCGTCTACACGCTGGTGCACCGCATCGGCGTCGTGCCGGCGATCCTGTTTCTTGTGTTGGCGCCGATCGGCGTGATGGTCGACGGCTCCCTGCGGTTCCACGGCTATATTCCGCGGGCGCTCGAGCAGCTGCTGCCGGCGCTACGCGACTGGCCGTTCGTCACCTTGCTCGCCTACATCGTGCTGCTCGACCTCGGCGAATACTGGCGCCACCGGCTGCAGCACCGGCTGGGGTGGTGGTGGGCCCTGCACAGCCTGCATCACGATCAGCGCCAGATGACGCTGTGGTCGGACGACCGCAACCACTTGCTCGACGACGTGCTGGCGGCCGCGTGGAGCGGCACGCTGGCGCTGTTGATCGGGGTCGCGCCGGAGGAATACCCGCTGGTGTTGGTTCTGTTCCGGCTGATCGAGAGCCTCGCCCACACCAACGTTCGGCTCGGCTTCGGCCGGCTCGGCACACCCCTTGTGGTCGGCCCGCAATATCACCGCCTGCACCACGCGATCGAGCACGCGCGGCCGCCGTTCGAGGGCGCGCGCGGCTGCAATTTCGCGGTGATCCTGCCGCTGTGGGACGTCCTCTTCGGGACATGGCGGCGCGAGCCGAACTTTCCGCCGACCGGGGTGGCGAGCCTTGCCGGTAGCGCCATCAGCTGCGGCTACCTGCGCCATCAGTTCGAGGGGTTGCGGCGCCTTGGGGCGGAGCTGGCGCACCTCGCCTACCGCGGCCGCCCCGGCTTTGTCGCCGCCTTCCGGCGTGCCGCGCCTCAGCTCAGCTCGACCGACGGGGTGAAGATGTAGCCGCTGCCGCGCACCGTCTTGATCAGGCTCGGGTTCTGCGGATCGTCCTCGAGCTTGCGGCGCAGCCGGCCGACCTGCACGTCGATCGTGCGGTCGAATGGCCCGGCCTCGCGATTGCGCGCCAGATCGAGCAGGCGATCGCGCGACAGCACCTGATTGGCGTTGTTGACGAAGGCCGTCAAGAGATCGAACTCGCCGGTGGTCAGCCGCACTTCCTCGCCGCCCGGCGAGGTCAGCTCGCGGCTCGATATATCGAGGTTCCAGCCGGCAAAGTGGGCGCGCGTGCGGCCCGGATGTGGGCTTTCCTCGGCGCGGTTCTGGACTCGGCGCAGCACGCTTTTGACGCGCGCCAGCAATTCGCGCAGATGGAACGGCTTCGGCAGGTAATCGTCGGCCCCCATCTCGAGACCGATGATGCGGTCGACGGTCTCGCCGCGACCGGTCAGGATGATGATCCCGATCCCGGATTCGCTGCGCAGCGAGCGCGCCAGGGTCAGGCCGTCCTCGCCCGGCAGCATCAGGTCGAGGATCACCAGGTCGATCGGCGCCTGGCTCAGCGCCCGGCGCATTCCGCCACCGTCATGTGCGGTCGACACCCGGTAGCCTTCGCCGGTCAGGTACTCCTGGACGACGTCACAGATTTCCTGCTGGTCGTCGACCACCAGAATGTGTGCGCTCTCATTCATCACCGCGGTCCTGCCTGGGCCCGGACATACTGACAATTATCGACAAGGAACGGCCGCAGCCGATGCATGTGGGTGCTCGCACATATGGTTACAATTTCTTACACAAATCCGCAGCCGATGACATCATCGGATTACACCCCCCCGATAAAGTCCCGCCCACTTTAGACCGGCGGCGGGCCGGTCACGGCGAGCGGGAGGTGTATTCGTGGCCGACATCCATCGCAGCATCGAAGCCGAGATTCCGCGCCTGCGGCGTTATGCGCGCGCGCTCGCGCGCGACGTCGCGGCGGCGGATGATCTGGTGCAGGATTGCCTCGCCCGGGCTCTCGGCAAGCTGCATTTGTGGCAAGAGGGCACCGACCTGCGGGCGTGGCTGTTTACGATCCTCCACAATCAGTATGTGAACCAGGTGCGCCGCGCGGTGCGCGAAGGCGCCGTCGTAGGGCTGAGCGAAACCGAGCCGATGCTGATGCGCGCGCCGCATCAGGCGAGGAACCTCGAACTGCGCGATCTCGAACGCGCTATCGCCAAATTGCCCGAGGAACAGCGCGCTGTCATTCTGCTCGTCGGGCTCGAGGGCATGCGCTACGAGGAAGTCGCCGAGGTGCTCGACGTGCCGGTCGGCACGGTGCGCTCGCGCCTGTCGCGAGGGCGCGACGCGCTGCGGCGGCTGATCGGGATTGTCCCGGACCGGCAGGCCGAGATCGTCATGGCGGAACCTGCGGCACTGCGCCGTGGCAGCCAGCGCTTTCCGCACCGGGCGGCCATGCCGGCACTGCGCGCGGGCGGGGGCGGCAAGCGGGCGGCGCATGCGGCGGTAAGCTGAGCCGCCGCTCGCGCGGGAAATATGCATTCCTGCGGAACCTGATCGCGGCCGGCGCGTTAGCTCTGAGGCGTCGCGCTCGCGCGACGCTAGGCGAGCGCCGGACTCTTGCCTCTAAATCCCTGGTCCGGCTTGGCAAAGTCTCCCTGTCGCGGGTTTGCCACCCGCATACTTGACCCCGGATCGGCGACAGTTGATCCGGGTTTCTTTTTGTGCGGCCGCGCCGCCCATTTGCAACATCTTAGATGAATATTCGATACATTTTAAGCAATAGAATATTCTATTCTCCCAGAACTCGTGCAATATCCGCCAATGACGAAGGTGCTGGCGGAGCGGGCAGCATGACAAAGTCTGAATTTCGTGACCTGCACAAACGCATCGCCGCGCGCCTGCGCACGCTGGCCGACGAGGTCGCGACGCCCGCTGCCAGGGAGCGATTGCTGGACCAGGCCGAAGAGCACGACCGGATCGCCGAACGCGAACCGGACGATGCCCCCAGCTTCGCGTTTCTCTACCACTAACGGCGCGCCGACTGTAATGACGTGGTGACCGGCCAGTTATTTGGCCGGCGCCGCGGCCGCCGCCGCCGGCGCGGCCGCAGGCCCGCCAGCGTCCGGCGCCAGGGCGATCGTCGCGGTCGCGTTCACCATCTTCGAGCCGGCCATCTCGCCGGAATAATTGGCGTTGGTATAAATATTGAGCTGGTTGATGACGCATGTTTTGCCGAATGCTTTGCCAACCAGCGCGCAATCTGTGCGGATGCGATCGAAGATCTTGAGAAACACGGCCGTCGAATCATGCCCGGCGGGCACCAGCTCGTGGTATTGCAGCTGGATCTGGGAATGCTGGTCGGGCTGCTGGGCCGCCGCCGCGCCGGCAACCAGCAACCCGAGCGCGCCGATCGCCAGCTGAAGTCGATACAAGCGCATGTGGCCTCGTGTGCTCCGCGCTACTCAATCCGCTTGCCGTCGAGATCGCGCGCCGCGCGCTCGCGCTCGCCGTCGGTCGTCTCGCGCTCGGCCTTGCTGCGCCCGGACGCGGTGCGATTTTCCGCGGCGCGGCGCTTCCCCTCGGCACGCGCCTTTGCCTTGCGGAAGCGGTTCAGATTGATCACCGACGCCATGGTTCGCCCTCGTGCCTCTTCCGTGTCTCGCCCACCGGTCTCGCGCTCGGCCGGGCGGTTGGCAGGGGAGAGTGGGGTGCGCCGGCCTCGCGCGCAACCCCCCGGCCCCCTCACGGCGGCGGTCGCGGGGCGGCCGCCTCACGCAGCTCGCCGCGCCGGCAGCTGTCCAGCACAAACAGCCGGATCGCACTCGACAGATTACCGCCGCGCTCGGCGTCGATCGACGCCAAGAGCGCGTTGACGCTAACCCCGCGGCGCACCGCGATCTCGCGCAGCGCCGTCCAGAACGCCACTTCGAGCGAGACGCTGGTCGCATGCCCCGCGATGCGCACCGAGTGCTTGACCAAGGACGCCCTGTTCATCGCGCCCTACGATGGCAAGCCCGGGAAATTTTCGGTACCGGAAATTTTTCAAGCGCTTGGCGGGCGGCGCGCGGCCTCCTCGACGCCCGGCTTGAATTAGTGAGGGCAATCCGCAAGGATCGCGATCGGAACGGCACAAGCGAGGCCTGCTTTCACCCTGGCGTCCCCCCAGGAGAACAACTATCCGTTGCCGGGGGCGGTCGTTAATGTCATTGATCGGCAAGGCGATTTAAGGGGCGACCCCCGGGCGCGCCGGGGTTCCGGAGCGGCTGCAACTTTGGATTTGTCATCACAATGATCGGGAGAATGCTGGGTTTGTTGTCCGCCGATATGGCGATCGACCTGGGTACGGCGAACACCCTTGTCTATGTCAAGGGGCGCGGGATCGTGCTCAACGAGCCCTCGGTCGTCGCGATCGCCAGCGTCAAGGGCAGGAAGCAGGTTCTCGCGGTCGGCGAGGAAGCCAAGCTGATGCTCGGCCGCACGCCCAGCAGCATCCAGGCGATCCGGCCGCTGCGCGACGGCGTCATCGCCGATTTCGAAGTGGCGGAGGAAATGATCAAGCATTTCATCCGCAAGGTGCACAACCGGCGCAGCTTCGCCAGTCCACAGATCATCGTCTGCGTGCCCTCCGGATCGACCGCCGTGGAACGGCGGGCCATCCAGGAATCGGCGGAAAGCGCCGGGGCGCGCCGGGTTTTCCTGATCGAGGAGCCGATGGCGGCGGCGATCGGCGCCGGCCTGCCGGTGACCGAACCGACCGGGTCGATGGTCGTCGACGTCGGCGGCGGCACGACCGAGGTGGCGGTCCTCTCGCTGGGCGGCATCGTCTATTCCCGCTCGGTCAGGGTCGGCGGCGACAAGATGGACGAGGCGATCATCGCCTATATCCGGCGCAACCATAATCTCCTCGTCGGCGAGGGCAGCGCCGAGCGCATCAAGAAGGAGATCGGCTCGGCCTGCATGCCCGAGGACGGCGAGGGCCGCATCATGGAGATCAAGGGCCGCGACCTGATGAACGGCGTGCCCAAGGAGATCGTCATCAGCGAGCGGCAGATCTCCGAAAGCCTCGCCGAGCCGGTCGGCTCGATTGTCGAGGCGGTCAAGGTGGCGCTCGAGCACACCGCGCCGGAACTCGCCGCCGACATCGTCGACAAGGGCATCGTGTTGACCGGCGGCGGCGCGCTCCTCGGCAACCTCGACTTCGTGTTGCGGCACGCCACCGGCTTGCCGGTGTCGATCGCCGACGATCCGTTGAGCTGCGTCGCGCTGGGAACGGGACGCGCGCTCGAAGAAATGAAGACGCTTAAAAACCTGTTGATCAACATGTGGTGAGGGCGCTTATCTCGGGCTAAGCTCCGAGCTGGGGGGTGTCGGGGAATATGGACTATCAGCGTTGTTGCGCGCGCCGAACCGGGGGGTTCGGCGGCGGAAAAAGCTGAGGGGGGTGCCGGTGCTGCGGCCATCGGCACAGCTGCGCGCGACGATCCAGCGCACCGCGCCGCCGCTCCTCGTCCTGCTGTCAGTGGTGATCATCGTGCTCGGCAAGGCCGACGAGACGATGTTTGCCTCGCTGCGGATGGCGCTGAGCGACGATTTCGCGCCGGCGCTCAATGTGCTGTCGCGGCCGGTCGGCGGCGCCGCGACCATCGTCAACCGGGTGCGCGGCATTTTCATGATGCAAGAGGACAATCTGCGCCTCGAGCGCGACAACGCGCGGCTGCTGCAATGGCAACAGATCGCGCTCAAGCTGTCGGCTGACAACCGCGAATTGCGCCGGCTGCTGAAGGTCGTGCCGCACAACGCGGCCTCTTACGTCACGGTCCGCGTCATTGGCGATTCCGGGGGCGGCTTTGTCCGCACCGTGATGGTCGACGCCGGATCTGAGCAAGGCGTGGCGCGCGGCCAGGCGGCGATCACCGAAGAGGGCCTCGTCGGACGCTTGACCGAGGTCGGCAAGCGGGCGGCGCGCATCCTCTTGATCACCGATCTCAACTCGCGCATCCCGGTCGTCGTGGGGGGCTCGCGCGAGAACGCCGTGCTGGCCGGCGACAATTCCGGTCGGCCCCGGCTGCTCTACGCCAGCCAGCCGGATCGCATCAAGATCGGCGACCGCGTCGTCACCTCGGGCGAAGGCGGGGTTTTTCCGCCGGACCTGCCGATTGGTGTTGTCGCCGCGCTCGGCAGCGGCGGCCCGCGGGTCGAGCCCTATGTCGAGCTGTCGCAATTGAGCCACCTGTTGATCGTCGATTACGGCCTGGCGGGCGGCCTGCCGCAGCCAGCCCCCGTCGCCGCGCGGCGCGGCCCGCGCGCCGCGCCGGCGATCGCCGACGAGGCCAGCGTACGCTGAGCCATGGCGCTCAAGGTCTCCAGCATCCCTTCGCTGCCGCGGGTCAATGGCGGGCTCGCGCGGCTGCTGCCGATCGCGACGACGCT
>DATGFP010000081.1:0-22032 GCA_035309005.1 Allostellaceae bacterium
GCGACATGGTCGAGCGCCGCCTGTCCCATCGGTGCGGCGATGCCGAGCTCGCCCAACGAGCGGGCGAGACGGGTCCAATGCGCCGGGGCCTCGACCAGCCGGCCGCCGCGCACGGCAAATACCTCGTAGACGCCGTCGGCGAACTGGAAGCCGCGGTCCTCGACATGCACCGCCGCCTGGGCGTGCGGCAGGTATTGCCCGGCGACATAGGCGACACGCGACATCCGTCAGCCTTCACTCACGTCGCGACCTTGAGCGGCGGGCGCTCGTTGCCGAAGACGCCCAATGACTTGAGCTTCCTGTGCAGGGCCGAGCGCTCCATGCCGACGAAGGAGGCGGTGCGCGAAATGTTGCCGCCGAAGCGGGTTACCTGCGCGAGGAGATATTCGCGCTCGAAGACCTCGCGCGCATCGCGCAGCGGCAGGGTCATGATCTCGCTGCCCTTGTCCCATTTGACGACGGAGGGGGCGATCGCGGTGATCTCGTTGGGCAGCATGTCGGCGCGCAGCGGGTCGCCGTTGTCGCCCGGCGCCATGATCAACAGCCAATCGACGACATTGCGCAGCTGCCGCACATTGCCGGGCCAGGTGTAGGCCTGCAATGCCGCGAGCGCGTCCTCGCCGAACTCGCGCGCCTCGATGCGGGCGGCGTCGGCGCCGCGCGCCATGAAATGCCGCGCGAGCAGCGGAATGTCCTCGCGCCGCTCGCGCAGCGGCGGCACCCGGATCGGCACGACGTTGAGCCGGTAGAACAAATCCTCGCGGAAGCGCCCGGCGGCGATCTCGACCGACAGCTCGCGGTTCGAGGAGGCGACGACGCGGACATCGACCTCGACGCGGCGCGACCCCCCTACCCGCTCGAAGGTCTGCTCCTGCAGGGCGCGCACGATCTTGCCCTGGGTCTCGATCGGCATGTCGGCGACTTCGTCGAGAAACAGCGTGCCGCCATGGGCGCGCTCGAAGGTGCCGACCTTGCGCGGCGCCCCGTCGCTGCTTGCTTCCGAGCCGAACAGCTCGATCTCCAGCCGATCCGGGCGCATCGTCGCGCAATTGACCGGGACGAAGGGCCCCGCGGCGCGCCGCGAGCGGGAATGCAGCAGCCGGCCGACCACCTCCTTGCCCGATCCGGGCGCGCCGGTGATGAGGACGCGGCTGCCGGTCGGGGCGACCCGCTCGATCTGCTGGCGCAGCTGGTTGACCGCCTGCGACGCGCCGACCAGATCGAGCTCGCCGCCGGCGCGCAGCTTTAGTTCGGCGTTCTCGCGGCGCAGCTGGGCCGCTTCGATCGCGCGGGCGATCATCAAGAGCAGCCGGTCGGCCTTGAACGGCTTCTCGATGAAATCATAGGCGCCGATCTTGATCGCCTCGACCGCGGTCTCGATTGTACCGTGGCCGCTGATCATGATGACCGGCACCGACGGCATTTCGGCGCGCAACTGGCGCAGAATGGCTATGCCGTCGAGTTCGCTGCCCTGTAGCCAGATATCGAGGATCACCAGGGTCGGCTGCCGCGCCTGGATCGCCGACAGCGTCTCGCCGCTGTCGGCGGCTTCGCGCGTCGCGTAGCCCTCGTCGCGCAACACCCCGCCGATCAACATCCGGATGTCGGCTTCGTCGTCTACGATCAGGATGTCATGCGCCATGGTCGACCGGGTTCAACTCCGCCGCCACCGCGGTTGACGCAAGGCGGCTTTCGGCATGGGCTTCGCCGGTGAACAGCAGCCGCACCTGCGCGCCACCCTGCTCCCGATCCGTCAGCACCAGTTCGCCATGATGATCTTCCATGATCTTCTTGACGATGGCGAGGCCCAACCCGGTGCCCTTGGTGCGCGTCGTGACGTAGGGCTCGGTGAGCCGCTGGCGATCGTGCTGCGGCAAGCCCTTGCCGTTGTCCTCGACGCTGATCGCGACATGCGGCGCCGCCTCGACCCGCACGCTGATCCGGCCCGGCGGGCTCGGGCCGCTCTCGACGATTCGCGCCTCGATCGATTCAATCGCATTCTTGATCAGATTGATCAGCGCCTGGCCGATCAGACGCGCGTCGCAGTGCAATGGCACCGGCCGGGCGGCAAAGCGGGCCTCGATGGTGATTTTCGGATGCGCCGTGCGCTCGAGAAAGACCGCCTGCTCGACGATCGTCGTCAGATCCTCCGGCTTCAGCACCGGCGCCGGCATGCGGGCGAACGCCGAGAATTCGTCGACCATCCGCCCGATATCCTCGACATGGCGGATGATCGTATCGGTGCAGATCTTGAAAATTTCCGGATCTTTCTTGATGTCCTTGAGGTATTTGCGGCGCAGCCGCTCGGCCGAGAGCTGGATCGGGGTCAGCGGGTTCTTGATCTCGTGCGCGATGCGCCGGGCGATGTCGGCCCAGGCGGCCTTGCGCTGCGCCGACAAGAGTTCGGTGATGTCGTCGAAGGTCACGACGAACCCGCTGATCTCGCCGTTGTCGCGCTCCGCGGCGATGCGCACCAACAGCGTGCGCATGCTCTTGTCCCCGGCGATCTGCACCTGCGCCTGCGCCAGCCGGTCGGGGCGCAGCGCCGCCTCCTCGAGGAGCGCGGCCATCGCCGGCTCGACCTCGGCGAGGTCATCGCCGATCAACCGGTCGAGGTCGACCCCCAAAAGGGCCGAGGCCGTACGGTTCGGCAGGTAGATCCGGCCGCCGCGGTCGAGGCCGATGACCCCGGCCGACACCCCGGTCAGCACCGTCTCGGTGAAGCGTCGCCGCTCGTCGAGCTGGCGGTTGGCCTCGATCAACTCCTGCTGCTGGCTCTGGATCTGATAGGTCATGCGGTTGAAGGCGCGGCTCAAGGAGACGAGTTCGTCGTCCTTGTCGCCCTCGGGGACGCGCGCCGAGAGATCGCCGGCGCGGACCTGCTCGGCGGCGCCGACCAGCCGGCTGATCGGATCGGCAAGCTGGGCCGCGAAATGGATGCCGATCGCGATCGCCGCGGCCAGAAACAGCATCGCGACAACGATGTAGATCACCGCGAAGGTGATCTGGAATTGCGAGCGGCGCCCTTCAAGTTGCTCGTACTGCGCCGCCGCGAGATGCGTCTCGTCGCGGTGGGCCAGCACTTTCGGCTCGATGAACCGCCCGATATAGAGGTAGAGGTTGCTGAACTCGTCGAGCCGCACCAGCGCGCGCACCCGCTCGTCCTTGTCGTCGGTCATGATGACGACTTCACCCTGCGCGGCGCGGCGCAAGGCGTCCTGGCTGACATCCTCGAAGCCCAGCGCGAAAACCAGCCCGGTGCGCGCCAGCATTGTTCCCTTCTGGTCGAGCACGGCAGCTTCGGTCAGGCCGCGCGCCGCGGCCTGCGCGGCCAGCATCGGCGCCAGATAACTCGGGTTGATCTGCAGCGAGGGGGCGTCGCGGTTGAGATCGGTCGCCATCGCCAGCGCGTCGGCGCGGATCGCCTGCTGGTGCTCCTTGACGTAGGCGTCGGCGACCGCGACCGATTCGGTGATCGCGGTGCGCACCTTGTCGCTGAACCAGGCTTCGATGCCGAAGCTGAAAAAGAGATAGGAGAAAACCGCGACAATGATGGTCGGCAGCACCGCGATCAGGCCGAACAGCCCAACCAGGCGGACCTGCAGCCGCGAGCCGGCGAGGCCGCGCCGCCGCCGCGCCCACACCTCGAACAGCCGCTTGGCGACCACCGCCGCCAGGATCAAGAGCAGCGCCAGATCGAGATTGAGCAGCGTCAGCACGACGGTGGGGCGCGGGCCGAACGGCGGTGCACCCGTTAGCGCCAGGTAGGTCGCAATCCCCGACGCCAGCGCGGCGATCGCGAGCCCGACCACGGTTTGCCGCCACAAGCCGACCCCGCTGACCCAACGGGGCAGCCGCTGCGCCAGGCTCATCGACCAGTCCTAACCGAGCTTGCCGCCGAAAGAGGTTTCGGCAACTGGTCACTCCCCCGAAATTTTCCGCCACCGGCGGTACGGCCTCATCGTGAGGCGCGCACCCGAGCGCAGCGCGGCTATTTTAGGCCGCGGACCACGGGGATGTCCAATTCGCGGATTTTTTTGCGCAGCGTATTACGGTTGAGGCCCAGGAGATGGGCCGCCTTAATTTGGTTGCCGCGGGTCGCGCCCAAGGCCGCCACCAATAGCGGGCGCTCGATCTCGCGCAGCACCCGGTCGTAAAGACCGGCCGCCGGTAGCGCGCCGCGGTGCGCCGCAAAGTAATCGTTGATATGGCGCTCGACGACGGCGGCGAGGCCCTCGCCACCGGTCAATTCGACCGGCGGCTGCGCCGGCGGCGGCGCCTCGTCGAGTTCCGCTTCGACGACCTCGAGGCCGATAACCTCCTGCGAATAGAGCGCCGCGAGGCGACGCACCAGGTTTTCCAATTCGCGCACGTTGCCCGGCCAGCGATAGCGGCGCAGCCGTTCCATTGCCGCCTCGTCGAGCGATTTGAGCGGCAGGCCTTCGCGCGCGGCGAGCGAGGCGAAATGGCGCACCAGCGGCGCGATGTCGGAGCTGCGCTCGCGCAGCGGCGGCAGGCGGATCGGCGCGACATTGAGCCGGTAGAACAGATCTTCGCGAAAAAGGCCCTGGCGGATCAGCACCGAGAGGTCACGGTGCGTCGCGGCGATGATGCGGACATCGGCGCGGATCGGCACGCGCCCGCCGACCGCGGTGTATTCGCCCTCCTGCAGCACCCGCAGCAGGCGGGTCTGCGCTTCCGGCGGCATGTCGCCGATCTCGTCGAGGAAAAGGGTGCCGCCTTTGGCCTGCTCGAAGCGCCCCATGCTGCGCGCGGTGGCGCCGGTAAAGGCGCCGCGTTCGTGGCCGAACAGCTCGCTCTCGATCAATTCGCGCGGGATCGCGGCCATGTTGATCGCGACGAAGGGCCCCGAGCGGCGCTTGCCGAAATCGTGCAGCGCGCGTGCGACCAGCTCCTTGCCGGTGCCGCTCTCGCCGGTGATCATGACGGTCAGATCGGTGCCCATCAGCCGGGCGATCGCGCGATAGATTTCCTGCATCGCCGACGAGCGGCCGATCAGCGGCAGCTGTTCGTCCTCGGGCTCGTCCGGGGCCGGCGCCTCGGCCGTCAGCGGCGCGCTCAAGGCGCGCTCGACGACGCTGACCAGTTCGCGCAGGTCGAACGGCTTCGGCAGATACTCGAAAGCGCCGCGCTCGGTCGCCTTGACCGCGGTCAACAGCGTGCTCTGCGCGCTCATCACGATGACCCGCAAATCCGGCCGCACCCGCTTGATGCGCGGGATCAGGTCGAGACCGTTCTCGTCCGGCATGATGACGTCGGTGATGACGAGGTCGCCCTCGCCGTCGGCCACCCAGCGCCACAAGGTCGCCGCGTTGCCGGTCATCCGCACGTCATGGCCGAGCCGGGCGAGCGCCTGGTTCAACACCATGCGGATCGCGCGGTCGTCGTCAGCCACCAAAATCGTCGCGCCCATCAATCGATACCGCTTTGCACGACCTCCGGCGGTGTAACGCCCCCTGGCGTAACGATCCCTGGCGTAACGATTGGCAGGAACACCCGGAACACGGTACGCCGGGGTTGGCTGTCAAACTCGATGACGCCGCCGTGGTCGCCAATCACCTTGGCGACCAGTGCAAGACCAAGGCCAGTTCCGTTGCGCTTGGTCGTCACGAACGGATCAAAGAGATGCGCCTTTAGGTCATCCGGAATACCGCCTCCGTTATCGGCGACCGCCACCATCAGCGGCAGATGCTGCCGGCCGTCGCCGCCCGGCGTACTCAGCCGCAGCCCGTGGCGATAGGCGGTCGTCAGCACGATCTCGCCACCGGCGGCCGGCGCCGCCTCGGCCGCGTTCTTGACGAGGTTGAGAAAGACCTGCAGCAAGAGGTCGCGATCGGCCCGCAGCGAGGGCAGCGAGGGGTCGTATTCCTCGTTGATCCGGACATGCCGGGCAAAGCCCGATTGCGCGATCTTGCGCACCCGGTCGAGCACCTCGTGGATGTTGATTTCGTCGCGGATTACCGGGCTGTGTTCGGAAAAGGCTTCCATCCGGTCGACCAGCGCGACGATGCGGTCGGTCTCGTCGCAGATCAGCTGGGTCAGCTCCCTCCCGGCTGCGTCGGCGTCCTGCTCCAAGAGCTGCGCCGCGCCGCGGATGCCCGACAGCGGGTTCTTGACCTCGTGCGCCAGCATCGCCGCCATCGCGGTCACCGAGCGGGCGGCGTTGCGGTGGGTCAGCTGGCGATCCATTTTGTCAGCCATCGAGCGCTCGTGCAGCGTCAGCACCAGGAGGTCAGCCCCCTCCCCAGCCGCCGCGCCCTGGATCGTCACCGAACGGGGCGGCAAACGCGGCCCCTCGAGCAAGACATCGTATTCGGCGATCGATCCGCCGCTGCGCCACACCGCCTCGGCGAGCGCGAAGAGCGGGCTTTGCGGCACGATGAATTCGCCGAGCGGGTGGCCGTTGAGCGCGGCGGCGCCGGCGCCGAAGAACTGCTCGGCCGCAGGGTTGACAAAGCGCACCACGCCGGCGCGATCGAGCGCGATGACCGCGTTGGGCAGCGCCGCCATCAGCGTCCCCAACAGCGCCGCGGCGTCGGGCAGTGCCGCCGGGCGCGGCGAGGCAGCGGCGCGGCCGCGGCGCAGCGAGCCGAGCATCAGGCAGCCTCGCGCTCGATCAGCGGCTCATAAAAGGCGCGCAACAACGCCTTGACGCGCGGCACCGCGTCGGTCTGATTGACCGCGGCGCGGAATTCGGCCGATCCCGGCAGCCCCTTCGAATACCAGGCGAGGTGCTTGCGCGCGATGCGCAGGCCGAAAATGCTGCCGTAATGGCTCAGCATCGCGTCGTAATGCGCGAGAATCATAGCGTATTGCGCCAAGAGCGGCGGATCCGGCAAGCGCCGCCGGTGGCGCAGCCAACCGATGACCTGCGCGATGAACCACGGTCGGCCATAGCAGCCGCGCCCGACCATCACGCCGTCGGCGCCGGATTGGGCAAGCGCCCGGTCGGCGTCCTCGAGGCTGGTGATGTCGCCGTTGGCGATGACCGGGATATTGACCGCTTCCTTGACCTCGCTGATGAAGCGCCAATCGGCGCTGCCGGCATAGAACTGGCAGCGTGTGCGGCCATGCACCGTGACCATGCGGATGCCGCAGCCTTCGGCGATCCGCGCCAGCTGCGGCGCGTTGCGGTGCTGGTCGTCCCAGCCGGTGCGCATCTTCAGCGTCACCGGCACGTCGACCGCCTTGACCGTCGCCTCCAGGATGCGCGCGGCGTGCAATTCGTCGCGCATCAGCGCCGAGCCGGCATGGCCGCCCACCACCTTCTTGACCGGACAGCCGAAATTGATGTCGATCAGGGTTGCCCCGCGATCGGCGTTGAGTTTCGCCGCCTTGGCCATGATGCGCGGCTCGCAGCCGGCGAGCTGGACCGCCATCGGCTGCTCCTCGGGGCAGCTCTGCGCCATCGTCAGCGACTGGCGTGTCTCGCGGATCGCCGCCTGGCTCGCGATCATCTCGGAAACGACGAGCGCGGCGCCCTGCTCTTTCACGATGCGGCGGAACGGCAGGTCGCTCACCCCGGACATCGGCGCCAGGATGACCGGATCGTCGAGTACGATGGAATCGAGGCGAATGCTCACGGATTAATCATATTACAAAAGTGCCCAATAATTAGGCATCATCATACCGTCTCTCGTGTTGCAGTGCAATATCGCACGGTCGGCCTTCCGGCTGGCATGCCCCCGGCTCTCCGGTTTAGTTTAGCGCAATGAGCGGGACTTACGCTGTGATTGTCGCCGCCGGGCGCGGCACGCGGTTTGGCGGCGCGTTGCCGAAGCAATATCTGCCGCTCGGCGACGACACCGTGTTGCGCCATGCGGTAGGCGCGTTCGCCCTCCATCCGCGGATCGCCGGCGTGCAGGTCGTGATCCGCGAGGAGGACCGCGCGGCGTGCGAGGCGGCGCTCGGCGGTCTGGCGATCCTGCCGCCAGTGCCGGGCGGCGCCGAGCGCCAGGATTCGGTCCGGCTCGGGCTCGAGGCCCTGGCACCCCGCGCGCCGGCGCGGGTGCTGATCCACGACGGCGCGCGTCCGTTCCCGGACGCGGCGCTGATCGGACGGGTCGTCACGGCGCTCGACCGGGCGCCGGCCGCGATCCCGGCCCTGCCGCTCGGCGACACGATCAAGCGGGTCGAGGACGGGGTAGTCCGCGACACCGTCGACCGCACCCAATTGTGGCGGGCGCAGACCCCGCAAGGCTTCCATTTTGCGGCCATTCTGGCGGCGCATCGGGCGGCGCGCGGGCGCGCGCTGACCGACGATGCCGCGATCGCCGAGGCGGCCGGCATAGCCCCGATAGTCGTCGCGGGCAGTGAGGACAATCTCAAGGTGACGACAGCGCACGACCTCGCCGCGGCGGAGCGGCTGATCGCCGCCAGGCTCGGCGACATCCGGGTCGGCCAGGGGTTCGACGTGCATGCATTTGGCCCCGGCAACCAGCCGGGCGCCCATGTCGTGCTGTGCGGCGTCGAGATCGCGCACGATTCAGCGCTCGTCGGGCACTCCGACGCCGATGTCGGGCTGCATGCGCTGACCGACGCGCTGCTCGGCGCGATCGGCGCCGGCGATATCGGCCTTCATTTCCCGCCCAGCGACCCGCAATGGCGCGGCGCGGCGTCGGACGCTTTCCTGCGCCACGCCGCGACGCTGGTGCGCGAACAAGGCGGCGCGATCGCCGCGGTCGACGTCACGATCGTCTGCGAGCGCCCGAAGGTCGGTCCCCACCGAGCGGCGATGGTCGAGCGCGTCGCCGCGATCCTCGGCATCGCGGCAACGCGGGTCAGCGTCAAGGCGACGACAACCGACCGGCTCGGCTTTACCGGCCGCGGCGAAGGCATCGCCGCACAGGCGATCGCCACCGTCCGCCTGCCGCTATAGGCATGATCCGATATCCCTCAATCAGATTTCTCAACCAAAAACCGTCTTCCCGGCGCAGGCCGGGATCCATTCGTCGGCTTTCCGAGCGGCTGAAAGATGGATCCCGGCCTGCGCCGGGAAGACGGCTCTGATGCAGACCCGCGGCCGCCCCGGCCTGCCGCTGCGGCATCCGGCGGCGCTCGTCGCGACATGGTTCGGCGCCGGTCTCTTGCCGGGGATGCCGGGGACCTGGGCCTCGCTCGCCGCGCTGCCCTGCGCCTGGGCGATCCGCGCCCTCGGCGGAGGGATCGCGTTGGCCGCCGCCGCCGTACTCGCCTTCGCGCTGGGCTGCTGGGCGGCAGACAGGATCGCGGCGGCGAGCGGCCGCGACGACCCCGGCTTTATCGTCATCGACGAGGTCGCGGCGCAGTGGCTGGTCCTGCTGGCGGCGCCGCTCGACTGGCGCGCCTACGCCGCCGCCTTCCTCCTGTTCCGCCTCTTCGACATCGCGAAGCCGTGGCCGATCCGCGTCGTCGAGCGCCAGGTAAAGGGCGGGCTCGGCATCATGCTCGACGACGTCGCTGCGGCGCTTTACGCTCTAGTCCTGCTGCTCGTTGGCGAAGGAGCCTGCGGTGTTCGACCCTGAGACGCTGGCGCTCGCCGAAACGGTTCTCGCCGCCTGCCGGGCGCGCGCCTGGCATGTCGCGACCGCGGAATCGTGCACCGGCGGCCTCGTTGCGGCGGCGCTGACTGCGATCGCCGGCTCGTCCGACGTCGTCGAGCGCGGCTTTGTGACCTATTCGAACGAAGCGAAGATGGAGCTGCTCGGCGTGCCGTCCGAGACGATCGGGGCGCACGGCGCGGTCAGCGCCCAGACCGCCGCCGCGATGGCGCGCGGCGCCGTCGCGCGGGCCGGGGTCGATCTCGCGGTATCGATCACCGGGGTCGCCGGGCCGGGCGGCGGCACGCCGCAAAAACCGGTCGGCCTCGTCTATCTCGGCCTCGCCCGCAAGGACGGCGCGGCCCGCGTCGAGCGCCGCATCTTCCCCGGCGACCGCACGGACATCCGCCGGGCGGCAATGGTCCTCGCCCTCGAATTGCTGGAGAGCGAAGCGGCCTCGGCCTGACGGGCTTTGTCGCGCCGCCGCTTGGGCTTATCATCACGGGCGGGCCGTCACACCGCCCGGGAGATCGCACGATGCTGCTGCGCAACGCCTGGTACATCGCGGCCTGGGCCAACGAAATCGGCGAGAGGCCGCTCGCCCGCCGCATCTGCAACGACCCCATCGTGCTCTTCCGCGACGGCGCCGGCACAATCGGCGCGCTAGCCGACCGCTGCTGCCATCGCGCCGCGCCATTGCACCTGGGCAGCGTCGTCCAGGCCGGCATCCAGTGCGGCTATCACGGGCTGGTGTTCGACGCCGCCGGACGCTGCGTCACGGTCCCCGGGCAGCGCCTCATTCCCGAGGACGCCCGGGTGCGCTGCTACCCCGCGGTCGAGAAGGACGGATTGGTGTGGCTGTGGCTGGGCGACCCGGCGGCGGCCGACCCCGCGGCAATCGTCGATTTTCCCTACCACAACGATCCGGCCAGGTGGCCCAACAAGCACGACGTCTACCCGATCCGGGGCAATTACATGCTGATGGTCGATAATCTGATGGACCTGACGCATCTCGGCTACCTGCATGCCAAGACGGTCGGCGGCAATCCGGGGCAGCATGTCGAAGCCGAGATGAAGACCGTGCGGACGCCGACCGGGCTGAAATTCACCCGCTGGATGAGGAATTCGGTGCCGCCGCCGAGCTACGTCAAGGCGGCCGGCTTCCAGGGCCGGGTCGACCGCCTGCAAGCCTTCGAGTTCGTCGCGCCGAGCACCGTCCTGCAATGGACCGGCGCGACCGACGCCGGCGGCGCCTGTGCCGACCCAGAGCGCGATTTCGGCTTCCAGTTCCGCCTCTTCCACGGCCTGACGCCGGAGACCGAAACCAGCTGCTTCTACTTCTGGTCGGTCGCCAACGGCTACCGCCAGAACGAACCCGAGGCGACCGAGCAGCTTTACCGCGAGATCGCGCCGACCTTCCTCGAGGACAAGGAGATGGTCGAGGCGCAGCAGGCCCGGCTCGACGAGTTCGGCGAAGCGGGCCTCACCGACATCGCCTCCGACGCCAACCGCATGCACATGCGCCGCATGGTCGAGCGCCTGATCGCCGCGGAACGCGGGGCGCTCGCGGCCGAATAGCGGCTAAACCGCCCGCTTCGTCGCCACATCGGAAGCCGAGGCGCCGTAGAGCTGCTCGGCGCGGTGCTCGAAGGCGCTGACCATGCGCCGCACCGCCTCGCCGAACAGCATCTCGATGACGCGCTGCAGGAGCCGCGACTTGAACTCGAAATCGACAAAGAAATCGAGGCGGCAGCCGCCCGGCGCCGGTTCAAAAATCCAATGGTTGTCGAGGTAACGAAACGGCCCCTCGGTGTAGGCGACGTCGATGCGGCGCGGCGGGTCGAGCTTGACGCGCGAGGTGAAGCGCTCGCGGAACATGCGGAAGCCGATGATCAGATCGGCGACGATCAGGAAGGGCTGGCGCTCGCGGATGCGCGCCCCGACGCACCATGGCAGGAATTCCGGATAGCGCTCGACATCGGCGACCAGCGCGAAAAGCTGCTCCGGGGTATAGGGAAGCACCCGCTGCTCGGCATGCGTCGGCATTGGGCGGCTAGCCCAGGTGTCCGCGCGCCGGATGAACCCCTCTCCGCCCTTCAGGGGGGAGAGGGAGGGGCCCATCGCGGAGCGATGGGAGGGTGAGCTGGGCGGCCCCGACACTATCCTGATCGGCCCCCCTCACCCTGCCCTCTCCCTCCGGCCAGCGGGGGGAGAGGGTAAAATCTTTCGCCGCGATTGGGATGTGACGCACGCCTCGCCCGTCAATTCTTTGCCGCGAGCGCGGCGGCGCGCGCCGCCCGAAGCCGGGCGAAATCGTCGCCCGCGTGGTAGGACGAGCGGGTCAAGGGCGAGGCCGAGACCATCAGAAACCCTTTTCCCAATGCCTGCCGACGGTAGCCGTCGAATTCTTCCGGCGTGATGAAGCGGTCGATCGCGTGGTGCTTCGGGGTCGGCTGCAAATATTGGCCGATCGTCAGGAAATCGACCTCCGCCGCGCGCAGATCGTCCATCACCTGCAACACTTCGCCCTTTTCCTCGCCGAGCCCGACCATGATGCCCGATTTGGTGAATACCGAGGGGTCGAGCCGCTTCGCCTGATCGAGCAGCCTGAGCGAATGGAAATAGCGCGCCCCCGGCCGCACCTCGGCATAGAGGCGCGGCACGGTTTCGAGGTTGTGGTTGAGGACGTCGGGGCGGGCCGCGATCACCGCCTCAATCGCCCCCTCCTTGCGCAGGAAATCGGGGACCAGCACTTCGATCGTCGTTTTGGGCGCGGTGCTGCGGATGGCCGCGATGGTCCGGGCGAAATGCCCGGCGCCGCCGTCCTCCAGGTCGTCGCGGTCGACCGAGGTCACGACGATGTAGGCGAGGCCGAGCGCCGCGACGGCGTCCCCAACCCGCCCCGGCTCATGCGGATCGACGAGATCGGGCCGGCCGGTCGCGACATTGCAGAAGGTGCAGGCGCGGGTGCACACCGCGCCCAAGATCATCATCGTCGCGTGCTTTTCCTTCCAGCACTCGCCGATATTGGGGCAGGCCGCCTCCTCGCACACCGTGTTGAGATTGAGGTCGCGCATGAGGCGGCGCGTCACATGATACTCGGGCGACACCGGCGCCTTGACGCGGATCCACGGCGGCTTTCGGGGGCTCGGCCTATCCGGCCGCGCCGCCTTTTCCGGGTGGCGCGGCGGCGCTTCGGCGCTCGGGAGGGTCATCGGCTAGAAGTGGATGGCGCGGCCATAGGCGTCAAGCACGGCTTCGTGCATCGTCTCCGAGATCGTCGGGTGCGGGAAGATCGTGCGGATCAGCTCCGCTTCGGTGGTCTCCAGCGTCCTGGCGATCGCATAGCCCTGGATCAATTCGGTGACCTCGGCGCCGACCATGTGCGCGCCAAGAAGCTCGCCGGTCTTGGCGTCGAACACGGTCTTGACCATGCCCTCGGGCTCGCCCATTACGATCGCCTTGCCGTTGCCGATGAACGGAAAATGCCCGACCCGGACCTCATAGCCAGCCTCGCGCGCCGCCTTCTCGGTGAGGCCGACGCTCGCCACCTGTGGCCGGCAATAGGTGCAGCCCGGGATGTTTCTCGAATCGAGTGGATGCACGTCGTTCTGGCCGGCGATCTTTTCGACGCAGATCACCCCCTCGTGCATCGCCTTGTGCGCCAGCCACGGCGGCCCGACCACGTCGCCGATCGCATAGAGGCCCGCTTCGCCGGTGCGCAGCCATTCGTCGACGACGATGTGGCTGCGCTCGACCTTTACCCCGGTGCCTTCAAGGCCAAACCCCTCGACATTGCCGACGATGCCGACCGCCAGGATCACCCGCTCGGCCTCCACCTCGAAGGCCTTGCCGCCGGCCTCGATCGTTGCCGTCACGCTGTCCTTGCCGCGTTTGAGCGCCTTCACCGTGGCGCCGGTGTGGATCTTGATACCCTGCTTCTCGAAGCTTTTTCGCGCGAAAGCTGAAATCTCCTCGTCCTCGACCGGCAGCACCCGCTCCAACACCTCGACGACCGTCACTTGCGAGCCCATGTCGCGGTAGAAGCTGGCGAATTCGATGCCGATCGCGCCCGAGCCGATGACCAAGAGCGATTTCGGGATCGCCGCCGGCACCATCGCCTCCCTGTAGGTCCACACCAGCTTGCCGTCGGGTTCGAGGCCAGGCAGCGAGCGCGCCCGCGCACCGGTAGCGAGGATGATGTGCTTGGCGGCGAGGTCTGTGACCGCCTTGCCGTCCTTCGCCACCGCTATTTTGCCCTTGCCGGCAAGCTTCGCCTCGCCGGCGAACACCGTCACCTTGTGCTTCTTCAGCAGGTAGGCGACGCCGTTCGACAATTGCTTCGCGACGGCGCGCGAGCGGGCGACGACTTTTTTCGCGTCATAGGAAATATCCTTGGCCGAGAACCCGAACGCGTCGAGATTGTGCAGCAGATGGTTGATTTCGGAGGCGCGCAGCAGCGCCTTCGTGGGAATGCACCCCCAGTTGAGGCAGATGCCGCCAAGCTCGTCGCGCTCGACGACCGCGGTTTGCATGCCGAGTTGCGCCGCCCGGATCGCCGCGACATACCCGCCCGGCCCGCCGCCGACGACGATCAGATCGAAGGATGTTTCAGCCATGTCTAAAGGACCCCTTGCCCGGGCTTGACCCGGGCATCCACGTCTTCCGGGAAGCGGCCGCAGTCTAAAGACGTGGGTGGCCGGGACAAGCCCAGCCACGAAGTGGAGGCTATACGGCGCACGAATTGGGGTCGCTAAATCACAGCAGCATGGTCAGCGGGTCTTCGATCAGCTTTTTGAAGGCGGCGAGGAATTGCGCGCCGACCGCGCCGTCGACGACGCGGTGGTCGCAGGAGAGGGTGCAGGTCATCACGGTCGCGACCGCGAGCTGGCCGCCCCGCACCACTGGGCGCTGCTCGCCGGCGCCAACCGCGAGGATGCAACCCTGCGGCGGGTTGATCACGGCGGCGAAGTCGCGGATGCCGTACATGCCGAGGTTCGAGATCGAGAACGTGCCGCCCTGGAACTCATCGAGCTTCAACTTGCCGGCGCGGGCGCGGGCGGCGAGGTCCTTCATCTCGGCGGCGATCTGCGCCAGGCCCTTCTGGTCGGCGCCCTTGACGATCGGCGTGATGAGGCCGTCGTCGAGCGCGACGGCGACCGAGATGTCGGCGCGCTGCCAGAGGAGGATCTCGTCGTCGCTCCACGACGCATTGGCCGCCGGCACCTGGCGCAAGGCGAGCGCCGCGGCGCGGATCACGAAATCGTTGATCGAGATCTTGCTGTCGGACTTGGCGTTGAGCGTCGCGCGGATCTTCAAGAGGTCGTCGATCGCGCAATCGACCGACATGTAATGGTGCGGGACGGTCTGCTTCGATTCGGTGAGGCGGCGGGCGATCACCCGGCGCATCGCGGTAAGCGGCTTCTCGGTGAAGGGCGGCGTGCCGGCGAGCGCCAGCACCTGCGGCTTGGCGAAGACGGCGGCGCCCGGTGCGATGGCAGCAGCCGGGGCCCGTTGCGGGGCTGGCGCCGCCGCTCCCGGATGCGCCAGCACGGCGTCGATATCGGCCTTGACGATGCGGCCCTGCGGCCCCGAACCGCGCAGCGTCGCGAGGTCGATCCCGGCATGCACCGCCATCCGCCGCGCCAGCGGGCTGGCGAAGATCCGGCCTTCGCCATTTGCCGGCCGGGCGCCGTTGCCGACATCCCCCACCCTGCCCTCCCCTCCCCGGGCTTGACCCGGGGACTGCGGGGGAGGGTTGTTCGCGCCTGGCATCCCCTTCCCCGCAGTCCCCGGGTCAAGCCCGGGGAGGGGAGGGTTGGGGTTGGGGCCGGCGGCGGGCGCGGCGGCCGGCGCGAATTTGTCGAGCGCGGCGGCGTCCTCGCCCTCTTCGAGCAAGAGCGCGATCGGCGCGTTGACCTTGATGCCCTGCGCCCCCTCGGGAACGATGATCCGGCCGAGGCGCCCCTCGTCGGCCGCCTCGTATTCCATCGTCGCCTTGTCGGTCTCGATCTCGGCGATGACGTCGCCCGAATGGACCGCGTCGCCCTCTTTTTTCAGCCAGCGGGCGAGGTTGCCTTCGGTCATCGTCGGCGACAGCGCCGGCATGCGGATTTCGATCGGCATGTCTCAGGTCACCAATCTGGTGGTCATTGCGAGGAGGTGCGCAGCGGCGACGAAGCAATCTCGATCCGGTGGGGCACAGATCGGCACGAGATTGCTTCGCTGCGCTCGCAATGACATTTGAGTTAGCGGTACGCCACCTCGCGGGCGGCGGCGACGATGTCCTCGACCTGCGGGGTGGCGAGGCGTTCGAGATTGGCGGCGTAGGGCAGTGGCACGTCCTTGCCGGCGACCCGCTTCACCGGCGCGTCGAGCCAGTCGAAGCACTCCTCCATAACGATCGCGGCGATCTCGGCGCCGATGCCGGCGAACGGCCAGCCCTCTTCAACCGAAACGATGCGGCCGGTCTTCTTGACCGAGGCGGCGACGGTTGCGACATCGAACGGCCGCAGCGTGCGCAGATCGATCACCTCGGCCGAGATCCCGGCCTTTTCGAGTTCCTCGGCGGCTTGCAGCGCCAGCTTCACCATGCGCGAGAAGGCGGCGATCGTCACCCCATCACCGGCCCGCGCGATGCGCGCCTTGCCGATCGGCACCAGGTACTCAGGGTCTTCCGGCACCGCGAAGCTCTCGCCGTAGACCAGTTCGTGCTCGAGAACTATCACCGGATTGGGGTCGCGGATCGCGGACTTGAGGAGGCCCTTGAAGTCGGCGCCGGTGTAGGGCGCGACGACCTTCAATCCCGGCACATGCGCGTACCAACTGGCGTAACACTGCGAATGCTGCGCGGCGACTCGCGAGGCGATGCCGTTGGGCCCGCGGAAGACGATCGGGCACTGCATCTGGCCGCCCGACATGTAGCGGGTCTTGGCCGCCGAATTGATCAGCTGGTCCATCGCCTGCATCGCGAAGTTGAAGGTCATGAACTCGACGATCGGCTTGAGGCCGGCGAAGGCGGCGCCGATGCCGAGCCCGGCGAAGCCCTGCTCGGTGATCGGGGTGTCGATGACGCGGCGCGCGCCGAACTCCTGCAGGAGGCCCTGGCTGACCTTGTAGGCGCCCTGGTATTCGGCGACCTCCTCGCCCAATAGCAGCACATCGCCGTCGCGCCGCATCTCCTCGGCCATTGCGTCGCGCAGCGCCTCGCGCACGGTCTGCGTCACGGTCTTGCCGGTGTATTCCGCCTCATCGAGCGCCGGCGCGGGGCGCGGCATCGGCTCGGCCGGCGTGCGCGCGACCGGGAGCGCCGGGGATGGCGGCGGCTTGACGGCCGCCGCGGTGACGTCCTCGCCGTTCTCGGCGATCAGCGCGATCGGCGTGTTGACCGCGACATGGTCGGTGCCTTCGGGAATGACGATCTTGGCGAGCACGCCCTCATCCACCGCTTCGACCTCCATCGTCGCCTTGTCGGTCTCGATTTCCGCCAGCACGTCTCCCGACCTGACCACATCGCCCTCGCTCTTGATCCAGCGCGCGATCTTGCCCTCGGTCATCGTCGGCGACAGCGCCGGCATCAGCACTTCGCTAATCATTTCGTCCCTCGGCGTCGGGTCATCGCCCGCGTGCGGCCTGTGGCGCCCGTTTTAGACTTCGGCCAGCACGTCCGTCCATAATTCGCTGGGATCGGGCTCCGGGCAGTCCTGGGCAAACTGCGCCGCCTCGGCGACAATATCGCGCGCGCGTTTCTCGATCTGCTTCAATTCGCCGTCATCGGCCTCATGGTCGTCGATCAGCCGGGCGCGCAGATGGTCGATCGGGTCGTGCTCGCTGCGCATCCGGCTGACTTCTTCCCGGCTGCGGTATTTCGCCGGGTCCGACATCGAGTGGCCGCGGTAGCGGTAGGTCAGCATCTCCAGGATGATCGGTCCCTTGCCGGAGCGCGCGTATTCGGCCGCAGCGAGCCCCGCCCGGTGGACCGCGACGACGTCCATGCCGTCGACCTGCTCGCCCGGGATACCGTAGGGCACGCCGCGGTGGAAGAGGTCGGTGCGGGCCGAGGCGCGGGTGATCGCGGTGCCCATGCCATAGCGGTTGTTTTCGATGACGTAGACGACCGGCAGCTTCCACAGCGCGGCCATGTTGAAGCTCTCGTAAACCTGGCCCTGGTTGACCGCGCCGTCACCGAAATAGGTCACCGAGATGCGCCCGTCGTCGCGGTAGCGGTGGGCAAAGCCGAGGCCGGTGCCGATCGGCACCGGCGCGCCGACGATGCCGTGCCCGCCGAAGAAATTCTTCTCCGGGCTGAACATGTGCATCGAGCCGCCCTTGCCGTGCGAATAGCCGCCGCGCCGCCCGGTCAATTCGGCCATGACGCCCTTGGGGTCCATGCCGCAGGCCAGCATGTGGCCGTGGTCGCGGTAGGTGGTAACGACCGTGTCGCCCTCTTCGAGCGCCGCCTGCATCCCGACGACGACCGCCTCCTGCCCAATATAGAGATGGCAGAAACCGCCGATGAGGCCCATGCCGTACATCTGCCCGGCGCGCTCCTCGAAGCGGCGAATGAGCAGCATGTCGGCGTAATAGCGCTTCAGCGCATCGGCCGAGACGCCGGGCTCGGCGGCCGCTTTGGCAGGGCCTGCGGCGGCAACCGGAGCCGCCTTCGCCTTGCGCTTGACTGCCATCGTGCGTCCTCCGGGCTACGCTCGAAGCATGGGGTCAAACCGCGCGCTTTGCAACCTCACGACCCCGCGGTGCGCCGCCCGCTCAGTGTGTCGCCGCCGGCTGCATGATCACGATCTCGTCCGGCTTCACGACATCGAGGGTGCGGCGCACCTGGGTGTCGAGCAGGTCGGGATCGACGTGATCGGAGCGCAGGTGCGCGACCTTGTGATCGAGCGCGACGCGGTCGGCCTCGACCGAGGCCAGCTCCTCTTTCGCCGCCGCCAGCTGCTGGGTGATGCGCAGCCAGGCCCGCAGCCCGCGATCGCCCTCGACCAGATGATAGGCGAAGTAGCCGATCAGCGCCAGGCCGAACACCGGCAACATCACCACCCTCGCCCGCCGGCGCATCTCGCGCAGCACGATCATCGGGAAAGAGCATCACGCCTATCCGCCAAGGTCAACGCGGCGCCTTCGCCAGTTTTGACCGTAAGCGTCACCCCCACCCGTCATGCCCGTGAAAGCGGGCATCCAGGGCAGGTTGCCGGTTTTGCGGCCCTAGATTCCCGCTTTCGCAGGAATGACAGCCGTGGGTCTAAGGGTTAGCGCCGGAGCGCAGCGCGGCCCGGAAAGCACGCCGATTCGCCGAGTTCCTCCTCGATGCGGATCAGCTGGTTGTATTTCGCCAACCGGTCGGAGCGCGAGAGCGAGCCCGTTTTGATCTGGCCGGCGTTGGTCGCGACAGCGAGATCGGCGATCGTCGCATCCTCGGTCTCGCCCGAGCGGTGCGAGAAGACCGCGCCATAGCCGGCGCGCAGCGCAATCTCGACCGCCTCCAAGGTTTCGCTCAGCGTGCCGATCTGATTGACCTTGACCAAGAGCGCGTTGGCGATGCCGCGCTCGATGCCTTTGCGGAAGATCGCCGGGTTGGTGACAAAGACGTCGTCGCCGACCAGTTGGATCTTGCCGCCGAGCGTGCGGGTCAGCTCGGCCCAGCCATCCCAATCGTCTTCCGCCATGCCGTCCTCGATCGAGAGGATCGGATAGCGGGCGACCAGATCGGCGTAGTAGGCCACCATGCCGCCGGCATCGAGCACCTTACCCTCGCCCGTCAGCCGGTATTTGCCGTCGCGGTAGAATTCGCTGGCCGCCGGATCGAGCGCCAGCACGACATCCTCGCCCGGCCGGTAGCCGGCGGCCTCGATCGCCTGCATGACAAAGCCGAGCGCCATATCGGCCGAGGCGAGGTTGGGCGCAAAGCCGCCCTCGTCGCCGACATTGGTGTTGTGGCCGGCATCGTGCAGTTTCTTGCGCAAGGCGTGAAAAATTTCCGAGCCCATGCGGATCGCCTCGGTGACATTGGGCGCGCCGACCGGGACGATCATGAATTCCTGGATGTCGATCGGGTTGTCGGCGTGCACCCCGCCATTGACGATGTTCATCATCGGCACCGGCAGCGTGCGGGCGAAGACGCCGCCGACATAGCGGTAGAGCGGCATTTCGAGCTCGATGGCGGACGCCTTGGCGCAGGCGAGGCTGACGCCCAAGACCGCGTTGGCGCCGAGCCGGGCCTTGTTGGGCGTGCCGTCGAGCGCGACGAGCGTGCGGTCGATCGCCAACTGGTCAGCCGCGTCGAACCCCGACAGCGCGTCGAAGATTTCCCCATTCACCGCCTCGACCGCCTCAAGCACGCCGCGCCCGCCATAGCGCCTGGCGTCGCCGTCGCGCTTCTCGACCGCCTCATGCGCCCCCGTAGAGGCGCCCGACGGCACCGCGGCGCGCCCCATGACGCCGCTGTCGAGCCTCACCTCGACTTCGACCGTCGGATTGCCCCGGCTGTCGAGAATTTCGCGGGCATGGATATCGGCGATGTCGGTCATCGAAATTTCATGGAGTTGCTAGCGTGCCCATCATCATATACTCCGGGCGCCGCCAATTTCAGCCCGGGATTCAAATAGTGCTCATTCATCAGGGCGGGTGCCTGTGCGGCGAGGTCAGATACGAAACCCGCGGTGAGCCGCGACGCGTCACGATCTGCCATTGCCGCTTCTGCCAGCGTGCCACCGGTGCGGCCTATATGGTCGAACCAATCTTTCCGCTCGCTGACTTCCGCATCACCACGGGCACTCCGGCCACTTTCGACCAGCGCTCCGTCGGCAGCGGCAAGCTCGTCCACATCCACTTTTGCGCTCGCTGCGGCACCAAGCTGTATCTGTCGTTCGAGCGGTTTGGCGACGCTTGCGGCGTCTACGCCGGCACGTTCGACGACCCGAACTGGTTTGCAATCGGTCCTGACAATTCCCGCCACGTCTTTATTGGGGTGGCTCGCCACGATACCATTATCCCGCCGGGCATAAAGGCCTACGCCGAGCACGCAACCTTGGCCGACGGCACCGCCACGGAGCCGGTAACCTTCGACGCCCCTCACGCGATCGGCCGCGGCGGCCGCTGAGTCAGCCACCGCCCGCCGGCCGGGCCTTGGCGATCTTATCGAACGCGATCAGGGTTTCGAGCAACTCGGGGAGCGCCTTCAGCGGCAGCATGGTCGAGGCTTCGGCGGTGCCGGAGTGGTCGGGGTCCTGGTGGGTCTCGAGGAAGATAGCGGCGACGCCGATCGCGGCGGCGGCGCGCGCCAGGACCGGGCCGAACTCGCGCTCGCCGCCCGAGCGGTCGCCCTGGCCGCCAGGCTGCGCCACCGCGTGGGTCGCGTCGAACACCACCGGGTAGCCGGTTCTGGCCATGATCGGCAGCGCGCGCATGTCGACGACCAGCGTGTTGTAGCCGAAGCTGGCGCCGCGCTCGCACAGCAGTATCCGCTGGTTGCCGGTCGAGGCGATCTTGGCGGCGGCGTGCTGCATGTCCCACGGCGCCAGAAACTGGCCCTTCTTGATGTTGACCGGCTTGCCGGCCGCGCCGGCCGCCAGCAGGAGGTCGGTTTGGCGGCAGAGGAAGGCCGGGATCTGTAATACGTCGACCACCTCGGCAACCGGCGCGCATTGCTCCGGCGCATGGATGTCGGTCAACACTGGGAGGCCGCTGGTCTCCCGCACCTCGGCGAGGATCGGCAGCCCGGCCTTGAGGCCGATGCCGCGCTCGCCCCCGAGCGAGGAGCGATTGGCCTTGTCGAACGATGTCTTGTAGATCAGCGGGACGTTCAGCTTGCGCGCCATCTCGGCAAGTGCGGCGCTCATCTCCAGCGCGTGCCCGCGCGACTCCAGCGTGTTGGGCCCGACGATGAAGGCGAGCGGCAGGTCGTTGCCGATCGTGAGGCCGCCGATGGCGACGTGGCGGGAGGTCATATTTTCCCAATCTCCCCTACCACCATCCCGGCGTAGGCGTAGGCCGGGACCCATGTTTCGGCGGTTGAGCCGGTTGGCCCATGGGTCCCGGCCTACGCCGGGATGGGCGGTTAGGACAATTACACCAGCCGCGACTGGTCGACGGCGGCCTTGACGAACGAGGTGAAGAGCGGGTGCGGCTCGAACGGCTTCGACTTCAGCTCGGGGTGGAACTGTACGCCGATAAACCACGGATGCTCCTGGAATTCGACGATCTCGGGCAAAAGCCCGTCCGGCGACATGCCTGAGAAGTGCAGCCCCGCCGCCTCCAGCGTGTCGCGGTAGGCGATGTTGACCTCGTAGCGGTGGCGATGGCGCTCGCTGACGCTGTCGGCGCCGTAGATTTCGGCGACCCGGCTCTCGGGATCGAGCACCGCCTCATAGGCGCCGAGGCGCATCGTGCCGCCGAGATCGCCGGAGGACGCGCGCTTTTCGAGCTCGTTGCCCTTGAGCCATTCGGTCATGAGGCCGACGACGGGCTGCGAAGTCGCTCC
>DATGFP010000082.1:0-24642 GCA_035309005.1 Allostellaceae bacterium
CTGCCTGAGCAGAAAAACTCCGTCCCGATCACCCCCAAATCGCAATCCGACAGCCTCCTGCTGCCCAAACACCGACCCCGACAGGCCTCTTCTACCCGGTGAAACCCTTATGCAAAGGTCCCGCGCAAGCGGGGGTCCAGGGCAACCGGCCCGATCTCAGCTTCCTGGGTTCCCGCTTTCGCGGGAATGACGCTAAGGAGTTGGTCGCGGATGCTATTGCGGGTGGGGCGCCACAGGCCGCGCTCGATCGCCTCGCGGAAGCGGGCGTGCGTCTCGGCGAGCGCCGCCGGGTTGTGCGCCGCCATGAAATCGCGCACCGCCTCGTCGCCGAGATAGGCGTCGTAGAGCAAGTCGAAATGCGCATCCTCGACCGCGCGCGCGGTGGCGGCGAAGGCGAAGAGATAATCGACCGTCGCGGCGATCTCGGCGGCGCCCTTGTAGCCGTGCCGCATGACGCCCGCGATCCACCGCGGGTTGGCGGCGCGGCCGCGCACGATGCGCCCCAGTTCCTCGCGCAGCGTGCGGATGCGCGGCCGGTCGGGCTGCGAGTGGTCGTTGTGGTAGACCGCCGGAGCGCGGCCCGAAAGATGCCGCACCGCGAGCGCGAGGCCGCCCTCGAACTGGTAATAATCGTCGCTGTCGAGGAGGTCGTGCTCGCGGTTGTCCTGGTTGTGGACGATTGCGTCGATGCCGGCGAGCCGCGCCTCCAAGAGCCCGCGCTCCGCCTCTCCCTCGGAGCCGGCGCCATAGGCCCAGCGGCTCCAGCCAATATAGGCCTCGGCGAGATCGGCTTCGTCATCCCAGATGCGCTCGTCGATCAGCGTCTGCAGGCCGGCCCCGTAAGCCCCGGGCTGCGAGCCGAAGATCCGGTAGCGGGCGCGCCGCGCGGCGTCGGCCGGGGCGGCGCCCTCGGCTTCCAGCGCCTGCCGGTCGGCGGCGACCCGCGCGGCGAGCGGGTTTACCTCGGGCGGCTCGTCGAGCGCGGCGACCGCGCCGACCGCGCTGTCGAAGAGGTCGATGAGCCCCGGAAAGGCGTCGCGGAAGAAGCCCGAGATGCGCAGCGTCACATCGACCCGCGGCCGGTCTAAGATGCTCGCCGGCAGCACTTCGAAGCCGGTGACCCGGCCGCTGGCGCCTTCCCAGGTCGGGCGCGCGCCAATGAGTGCGAGCGCCTGCGCGATGTCGTCGCCGCCGGTGCGCATGTTGGCGGTGCCCCAGGCCGAGAGCGCGAGGCGACGCGGGTAGTTGCCGTGCTCCTGGGCGTGGCGCTCGACAAGGAGGCCGGCCGAATGCCAGCCGAGTTGCCAGGCCGCCGGGGTCGGCACCGCGCGGGTGTCGAGGGAATAGAAATTGCGCCCGGTCGGCAGCACCTCGGGGCGGCCGCGGCTCGGCGCGCCGCTCGGCCCCGGCGCGACGCGGCTTCCGTCGAGCCCGGCGAGCAGCGCGGCGATCTCGGCGGCGCCGCAGGCAGCGACGGCCGGGCGCAGCACCCGCTCGATCCAGCCGAGCACGGCCCGCGTCGCGTGCCATTCCGCCGCCGGCGCGGCCGCGCCCGAAACCAGAAGCAGCGCCAGTGCTTCCAGCCGCTCGACGGTATCGCCGGCGGTGCGCCAGCCGCCACCGCGATCATCCTCCCGACCCCCACCCCAACCCTCCCCCGCTTGCGGGGGAGGGGGTGATCCGGCGGTGCTGCGCGAGGAACCCTGCCCCGCAAGCGGGGGAGGGCAGGGTGGGGGTGCGGCGGCGAGCGCTTGCGGGCGTGGGCCGGTCCAGGGTTGGGCGAGGTCGAGCAGCATCGGGTCGGCGCCGAGGGCGAGGTCGGCGGCGAGCGCGCGCAGCAGCGATTCGTCGTCCGCGCCGCTGCCGCGGCGGGCGCGGGCGATCGCGACGAGCAGCGCGTCGAGCCGCGCGCCCTCGGGGCTGGTCCCCAGCACATGCAGCCCGTCGCGGATCTGCAATTCCTTCAGTTCGCAGAGAAACCCGTCGAGCTTCTGCAGCGCCTCCGGCGTCGTCTCGTCGCTGGCGATGCCGCAATCGCGGTCGATGCCGGCGGCCCGCGCGCGCTCCAAAATCTCGGCGGCGAGCGGCGCGACGCGGCGCGGGTCGCCCTGCGCCGCCTCGTAATATTCGTCGATCAGGCGCTCTAGTTCGGCCTGCGGGCCATAGCTGCCGGCGCGCGTCAGGGGCGGGGTCAGATGGTCGATGATGACCGCCTGGGTGCGCCGTTTCGCCTGGCTGCCCTCGCCGGGATCGTTGACGATGAACGGGTAGAGATGCGGCAGCGGCCCGAGCACAGCTTCGGGAAAGCACTCGGCCGACAAGGCCAGCGCCTTGCCGGGCAGCCATTCGAGCGTGCCGTGCTTGCCGAGGTCGATAACCGCGTCGGCCTGGACCGCGTCGGCGAGCCAGGCGTAAGCGGCGAAATAAGAATGCGGCGGCACCAGCGCCGGGTCGTGGTAGCTCCCCTGCGGGTCGAAATTGTAGCCGCGCGCCGGCTGCACCAGCACCGCGACATTGCCGCTCCACAGGCCGGGGATCGCGAAGCTGCCGCAATCGACCCGCCCCGGGCGGTAGAACGGGTCGCGCTCGGGGGCGCCCCAGCGCTCGAGAACCCGCCGCTGCACGGGGCGCGGCAGCCGCCCGAAAAAGGCCGAATAGTCGGCGAAGGAGAGGCTCTCCTCGGCCGGCGCCCGCGGTCGCGCATTGGTCGGCCCGGCGAGGAGGCGCCCCATCAGCAGCGTGGCGTCCAGGGGCATCTCGCCGGTGCGGTAGCCGGCGCCGCGCAGCGCGCCGAGGATCGCCGCCGCCGATTGTGGCGTGTCGAGCCCGACGCCGTTGCCGATGCGGCCGTCGCGGTTGGGGTAATTGGCCAAGACGATGGCGACGCGGCGCTCGGCCGGCGGCTTTTGCCGCAGCCGCGCCCAGTTGCCCGCGAGGTCGGCGACGAAGTGGACGCGGTCGGCGAGCGGGCGATAGCCGACGAGGTCGGCTTCGGTCTCGGGGTCGCGGCCGAGCGGCTCCTTGAACGAGACCGCGCGCGCCAGGATGCGGCCGTCGATCTCCGGCAGCGCCACGTTCATCGCCAGGTCGCGCGGGCCGAGGCCGCGCGTGCCCTCGCGCCACGCGGCTTCCTCGCCGCCGGAAAAGACGATCTGCAGCACCGGGCAATCGGCGTCGAGCGGGTCCGAGCCGCCGGAAGCCGCCAGCGAAAACCCGGTGGCGTTGAGGATCACGGCCGGCGGATGGGCGGCGAAGAGAGCCGCGAGCAGGGCGGCGGCTTCCGCCTCCTTCAGGCTGTGGACGAAGACCGGCAGCGGGCGCAGCCGCCGCGCCAGCAGCGCCCGGGCCAGCGCATCGACCGGCGCCGCGTTGCCCGACTGCACCAGCGCGCGGTAGAAGACGATCGGCACGATCGCGCCCTCGCCCTCCCACAGGGCTGCGATGTCGGCGAGGCTCGGCACTGCGCGGCCCGGCCAGTAGAGCCCGGCGCGCAGCAACGGCGCGGGCTCGGCCCATTGCGCGTTCCCCTCACCCTCCCACCGCTTCGCGGCGGGCCCCTCCCTCTCCCCGCCAGCGGGGCGAGGGGCTTCACGCACGCCGCCGCGCTCCCTCTCCCCGCTCGCGGGGAGAGGGCTGGGGTGAGGGGCGGCCCGATCAAGTAAAGCCGCGGCGTAGCGCAGGAAATTCTCGGCGTTGCCGGGGCCGCCCTCGGCGAGGTAGCGCCACAGCCGGCGGCAGGCGGCTTCCGGCAGCGACGAGAGGCGCGCCAGCTCGGGGTCGGGCTTGTCGTCGCCGGGCAATAGCGCCAGCGGGACCGCATGCTCGCGGCAGGTCGCGACCAGGCGCTCGACGCCGTAGGGCCAATAGGCGCTGCCGCCGAGCAGCCGCGCGACGACGAGGCGGGCCTGCGCGACCCGCGCCATATAGAGATCGACCGAGAAATTATGGCCGAGCCGCATCACCGGCGCGAGCCGTAGGCTGGGCGCCGCGGGGTCGGTCGCCCGGCGGCCGGCCTGCGCCGCCGCCAGCAGCGCGATGTCGGTGTCGGCGCTGAGCAGCGCGACGATGTCGCCCGGGGTCTGCCCGAGATCGACCGCCGCCGACCCGTCGGCGATGCTGCCCGGCTCGGCGGCGAGGAGATGCATCAGGCCGCTCCCAGCGCCGCGCTGATGGCGGCGCGGTCGAGGCCCTTCTCGCCGATCACCACGAGCCGGCTGGCGCGGCGCTCGCCCGCCAGCCACGGGCGGTCGAAATGCTGCTCGATGCGGTCGCCGACCGCCTGCACGACCTGCCGCCGGTCGCGCCCGGGGATGTCGAGGAAGCCCTTGACGCGCAGCACGTCGTGGGCGCGGATCACGCTGGCGAGCTGGGCGCGGAAGCGGGCGGCGTCGGCGATCGGGCCGAGCTCGACGACGAAGCTGGTGAAATCGTCGTGGTCGTGCTCGCCTTCGAGGTCATGGCATGACGGGCGGGCCGCGAGGTCGTCCTCGGCCGTGGCGGCGAGACCGAGCGCCACCGCCGGCGGGACACGGCCCTGCTCGGCCGCGACCAGCTTGACCCCGGGGCGCAGCCGCGCCGCGATGTCGCGGCGCAGCGCGGCGAATCGGTCGGTGGCTAGGAGGTCGGCCTTGTTGAGGATGACGAGGTCGGCGCAGGCCAGCTGGTCGCCGAACACCTCTTCGAGCGGGTTGTCGTGGTCGATCGCCGGGTCGGCCGCCTGCTGGCGCGCGACCGCTTCGGGGTCGGCGGCGAAGCGGCCGGCGGCGGCCGCCGCGGCGTCGATCACCGTCACCACGCCGTCGACCGTCATGCGGGTGCGGATTTCGGGCCACGCGAAGGCCTGCACCAGGGGCTTGGGCAGCGCGAGGCCGGAGGTTTCGACGACGATATGGTCGGGGGGCGTGGCGCGCTCGACGAGGCGGGTCAGCGTCGGCAGGAAATCGTCGGCGACGGTGCAGCACAGGCAGCCATTGGCCAATTCGACGATGTCATCCTCGGCGCAGGCCGCGTCGCCGCAGCCGAGCAGCAGCTCGCGGTCGATCCCGAGTTCGCCGAACTCGTT
This sequence comes from Allostellaceae bacterium, assembly GCA_035309005.1. Classification (GTDB taxonomy): domain Bacteria; phylum Pseudomonadota; class Alphaproteobacteria; order ATCC43930; family CGMCC-115725; genus DATARH01. The sequence goes on from DATGFP010000082.1 coordinate 5,063, forward strand.
GACGATGATCGCCAGGCGATGGCCCGACGCCGCCCCCAACAGGTGGCGCACCAGGCTGGTCTTGCCGGCGCCCAGAAAGCCGGTGACGATCGTCGCGGGGATGCGGCGCATCGCCCTAGCCTCCCTTCAGCATCAGCGGCAGGCCGGCGGCGACGAAGACGACGCGGTCGGCGATCGCGGCCACTTCCTGGTTGAGCCGGCCGGCGGCGTCGCGGAATTGGCGGCCGAGCGGGGTCTGCGGCACGAGGCCAAGCCCGACCTCGTTGGCGACCAGCACGATCGCGCCGTCCGCGTCGCGCAGCGCGGCGCGCAGGGTGGCGAATTCGTCGTCGATCGCCGCCCCGCCGAGCATCAGGTTGGAGAGCCACAGGGTCAGGCAATCGACCAAGAGCGGGCGCTCGGGCGCCGCCTCGCCAAGGACCGCCGCCGCGAGGTTGCGCGGCGCCTCGACGGTGCGCCAGAAGGCGCCGCGGCGGGCGCGGTGCGCCGCGATCCGCGCCGCCATCTCATCGTCGCCCGCTTCGGCGGTGGCGCAATAGGTGCCGCAGGCGGCGGCCGCTTCGACCAGCGCCTCGGCATACCGGCTCTTGCCCGAGCGCGCGCCGCCCAGGACGAGCGTCAGCGGCGGCAGTTGCCCCCGAGAGGGTGACGACAAAGGCTCCTCCTCCGCCCGAGGAATGGTCCCGTAATTACCCCGTCACAGGGGCAGCGAGGCGGAGGTCTCCTGGCTCGGGGTCGTCGCCCGCGGCGCCTTCCCGGCCGGGTTGTCCCGGCCAGTGGCGTCTCGCCGCGGGCTCGCCGCTCACAGTTGCGGGGGCAGCGCCGGTGTCGCACCGGACTTCCCTGTCGCATCGCGGGGCGAGGTTAGCATGCGGCCAGCGGCGCCGCCAGCGCGGGCAACTATCGGGGCGGGCGGTTGACCGTGATGACCCGCCAGCCGTGCCCCTGGCCCGGCCCCTCGATGTGGTCGATGCGGGTGACCGAGCAGTTTTCCATTGTGAAGGCGAGGCAGGCCTCGGGGTCGAGCCCGAGCGCGAGGCCCAAGGCGGCGCGGATCGTGCCGCCATGCGCGACCGCGATGACGTCGCGGCCGCTATGGCGCTCGACGAGCGCGTGGATCGCCCGCGCCACCCGCGCCATGACGTCGACAAAGCTCTCGCCGCCCGGCGCGCGCTCGTGCGCCGGGGCGTGCCAGAAGCGGTGGAAGGCGCCGCCGCGGGTCTCGCGCAGTTCGTCGTAGGTGAGGCCCTGCCAGTCGCCGAAGGCCTGCTCGGCGAGGTCGGGCAGCGCCGGCGCGTCGGGGCCGGGGATCGCCGCCGGCCCGGGCAGCCCGGCGCGCACGATCGCCCGCGCGGTCTCGTGGGTGCGCCGCAAATTGCTCGTGACCCACGCCGCCTCGCGCGGCAATTGCCGGGCAAGCCCGCTGAAGACTGCGGTGTCGCTGCAGTCGCAGGTCATGTCCTTCTGGCCGTAGATGCGGCCGCCATGCTCGACCGGGGCGTGGCGCACCCACCAGAAGCGCGTCGCGACCGCGGCGGCGCCGACGCTGCCGGCCCCGATCGCACCGGCGCTGAACGGCGATATCCGGCCCGCGTCGCTCATTTCGCCGCCGCCACGAGCAGCATCGCGATCTCTCCGATTTGCTGGAAGAAGCCCAAGACATCGCCGGTGTAGCCGCCGATCTGGCGGCGCGCAAGCAGCGCGGCGAGCAGGACCGCAATGCCGCTCAGCGCCAGCGCGATGGCGCCGCTGCGCGGCCCGAGCAAGGCGAGCGCGATGCCGGCCCCGACGACCCCGGCAACGATCGCGACGACCAGGCTCGGCCGGCCCGCGCTGGCGCCGAGCCCGTCGGGGCGCGCCGGCGCCAGGAGCCGCATCAGCGCCGGCAATACGCCGCGCGAGGCGGCGTGCGCCGCGACGAGGGCGAGGGCGGCATGGATCGGGTCGCCGATCGCGGCGAGCGCGGCGCTGCGCAGCCCGACGCTCAGCACAAGCGCGACGATGCCGAAGGTGCCGTGCCGGCTGTCGCGCATGATCGCGAGCTTCTCGGCGCGGTCGCGGCCGCCGCCGAAGCCGTCGGCGGTATCGGCGAGGCCGTCCTCGTGGAAGGCGCCGGTCAGCGCGAGGCCAGCGGCGACCGCGATCAGCGCGGCCAGCGCGTTGTCGCAGCCGAGGAGTTCGGCGAGGAAGAAGGCCAGCGCGCAAAGTGCGCCGATCCCGGCGCCGACCAGCGGAAAGGCCCAGCCGGCGGCGGCGACCGCACCCTCTTCCGGCGCCGCCGCGCCGACCGGCAGACGGGTCAGAACCGCTGTGGCGGTGATGAAATCGTCGAATGGGCCCAGCCGCGTATCCATGGTGCAACCATAACGGGATTTGTTGTTACATGTCTTGGCCGGAGAGCGGCGGCGCTCAGCCGCCCGACCCAGGGAGAGCGAGATGCCCGAGGAGAGTGACGCCAAGGCGGCCGAGCACGGCTATCAGCGGCGCTTGCGCGAACTGCAGATCGAATTGGTCAAGTTTCAGCGCCGCCTGATCGCCCGCGGCGAGCGCATTCTCGTCGTGCTCGAGGGGCGCGACGCGGCCGGCAAGGATGGCGTCATCAAGCATATCGTCGAGCATCTGAGCCCGCGCGAAACGCGCGTCGTGGCGCTGCCGGCTCCCACCCCCGAACAGCGCTCGACCTGGTATTTCCAGCGTTATGTCGCGCATTTGCCGGCTGCCGCCGAGTTCGTGCTGTTCAACCGCTCGTGGTACAACCGCGCGGGCGTCGAGCGGGTGATGGGGTTCTGCAGCAAGGCCGAGACCGCGAGCTTTCTCGACGACGCGCCGATCTTCGAGCGGATGCTGGCCAATTCCGGCATCCGCCTCTTCAAGTATTACCTCGACATCGACCGCGCCGAGCAGGCGGCGCGTCTCAAGGAACGCCGGCGCGACCCGCTCGCCCAGTGGAAAACCAGCCCGATCGACAAGGTGGCGCAGAAGCATTGGGCGGACTACACCAAGGCCCGCGACGAGATGCTGCGCCGCACGCACTCGCCGCATGCCCCGTGGCATATCGTGCGCGCCAACGACAAGCACGCCGCGCGCCTCAACCTGATGCGCCACCTGTTGAGCCAGCTGCGCTACCGCGGCAAGCAGCCGGAGCTCTTGGTGTTCGATCCGAAGATCGTCTTCGCGTTCGCCGAAGCGCGGCTGCATGACGGCTCGCTCGCCGGGTAGCGGGGGGGCTCAGCCGGCGGCGATCCACCACGCCGCGCCGAGGCTGCCGAGCGCCAGGATGACCAGCACGGCGGCCGGGCTCACGGCGGCTCGCCAGCCGGCAAACGCGGCCGTATAGGCGGCCTTGAGGACGTTGTTCGACGCGGCGGCGACGAGGATCGCGGCGGCCCCGGCGGCGACCGGCAACGGCGCCGCGCCGCCGGCCGCGATGTTGAGGACAAACGGATCGATATCGGTAAACCCGACGATCGCCGCCAACCCGAAGAGGCCGCTTTCGCCGAACGCGCCCCGCACCCAGGCGGACGCCAGCGAGATCACCACGAAGAGCGCGGCGAAGATGAAGGCGGTGCTGAGTTCCAATGGGTTGGCGGGCAGCGGACCCGAGGCCGCCCCCAGCGTCGTCGGCGTCGGCGTCGGCGTGGCGTGCGTGCGATACCACAGCGCGGCGAGCGCCAGCCCGACCAGCGCCAGCGCCAGCAGCGCCGGCGCCAGGGCGGCGGCGAGCGGCAGGTCGAACAGCGCGACGATGATCAGCATCCGCAGGTACATGATCGCGGTCGCCAGCATGATGCCGGTCTGCGCCTGCAGCCGCGCCGTGGGCTCGGCGCCGGCGCGGCGCGCCAGGACGACGGTCGTCGCGGTCGAGGAATAAAGCCCGCCCAGCACCGCGACCCACAGCCCGCCGCCCGGCGGCGCGAGGTAGCGCTGCAACAGGTAGCTGGCGTAGGAGAGGGTGCATACCGCGAGGACCGCGAGCCACACCTGGTGCGGCGTCAGCTCGGTGAAGCGGGTCACCGCCTCATTCGGCAGGAACGGCAGGACCAGCCCGGTCAGGATGAGGAATTTGCCGGCGGTGACGAATTCGCCGATCTCGATGCGCCGCGCGACGGTGTGCAGCCGCTCGCGCGCGGTCAACAGCAGCACCGCCACGACCGCGACGCCGATCGCCATCCACGGCGGCTCGGCCAGCGCGACCGGCCCCAGCAGATAAGCCAGGATATTGCAGATCGGCACGACCAGCCCGACATTCGGCCGGCCCTCGGGATCGATCTCCTCGACGTGGCGCCAGTAGTAGCAGGTCAGCCAGGCGCCGAGCACCAGGAGGCCGACGCTGAGCGGCAGCAGGTGCGCGGGGTCGAGGCGGTAGAGCAATCCGCCCGCCAGCGCCAGCAGCGGAAAGGTGCGCACGCCGCCGGGCCGCGCCTGCCTGCCCTGGGCGTGAAATTCCTCGAACGCGAGGCCAAAGAAAAAGCCGAGGCCGAGCAGCAGCAGAAAGCCGGCGATCGGCGGCAAATTCGCCATGGCCGGCGGCGCGGCGGCGGCGGGCGCGGCTAGGCCGGCTGGGCGGTCCGCGCCAGCCGCGCGGCGCGGTAGCGCATCGCCCGCCAGGCGAGGCGGCTGACGAGGAGCCCGAGCCGGCCGTTCGGGGTCAGCCCCGCCGCCTTCAACAGCATCGCGACGCCGCGCTCGACATGGTGCGGCCGGTAGAGCGCGAAGGCTTGCCGCGCGTAGGCCCGGCTGTAATGCCGCCGGTCGTAGGGCCGCTCGCCGGCGTTGGCGGAGTAATAGGCGTAGGCCAGTTCGTCGTCTTCCGATTCGGCGACCCGCCCCAATGCGACGCGCAGCCGCGCCAGACGCCCCAGGGGCTCGCGCGCGAGGCAGCGGTCGAGGTTTTTGTAGAACAGCCGGTAGTGGCGCAGTTCGTCGGCCGCGATGCGGCGACAGATCTCCTGCAATACCGGCTCCCTCGCCGCCTCGCGCAGCGCGGTATAATAGGAGCTGGTGCCGATCTCGACCACGCAGCGCGCCACCATCTCGCCGGCGCGCGAGCCGCGGCGCGAGCGCGCGCTGTCGAAATCGACGCGGTAGCCGGCCTGGAAGCGGGCGAAGGCGGCGGCGAAATCAAACGCCGGATCGGCCAGCGCCGCCCAGCGCGCCAGCGCCACCCCGTGCTGCACCTCTTCCTCGCCCCAGCGCCGCGCGGTTGCCTGGAACTCGGGGTCGTCGGCGAAGATGCGGCACAAATGATGCGCGTAGGCCGCGCCGTTATGCTCGACGAGGCTCGCCGCCTTGACGATGCGCACCAGCTCGGGATCGAGCAGCCGCTGGTCGAAGCGCTGCCACGGGATGTCGTCGAGCGTCCACGAGCCCATGCCGCGGTCTCACCGGGGTGCTGTAATCGATCTGTCTTATACACCCGGGGGTGGGTGCCGCCCGGCGAATTTCGCAATGGTCGCGCCGCCGGCTTCGTGATGGGATGACGCCGGCTCCCCTGCCCCGGCATCCGGAGAAGCGCGATGCGGATAGGCCTTTTCTACCAGATCCAGGTCCCCAAGCCGTGGACCGCGACCAGCGAATCGCAGCGCATCTACGAAGCCCTGGAGCAGATCCCCTACGCCGAGAGCCAGGGCTTCGAGAGCGTGTGGTTTTCCGAGCACCATTTCCGCCCGGTGTGGTCGCACAACAGCGCGCCCGACCTGACATTGGCCGCGGTCAGCCAGCGCACCAGCACGATCCGCCTGGGGATCGGCGTCGTCTTGGCGCCGATCCACCACCCGCTGCACATCGCGCACCGCATGGCGACGCTCGACATCCTGAGCCACGGCCGGGTCGATGTCGGGCTCGGCCGCACCGGCTATCCCTACCAGCTGACGCCCTACGGCTCGGATCTGCGCGACACCCGCGGCATGTGGCAGGAATTCGCCGAATTGCTGCCGCGCCTGTGGACCGAGGAGGAGACCTCGCACAGCGGCGCCTATTTCCAGATCCCGCGCCGCGAAGTCTTGCCGAAGCCGCTGCAACAGCCGCACCCGCCGCTGTGGTCGGCCTGCGGCAGCGACGAGACGGCGCGGCTCGCCGGCAATCTCGGGATGGGTGGGCTGTTTGGCGGCGAGGGCGGCCCGGCGCGCGTCCGCGAATTGATGGCGCTCTATCGCGAGGCGCTGCGGGCGGCGCCCGTCAACGTGGCCGGCCCCACCAGGCGCGCCGCCCTGATGACCGCCGGCTATTGCCATGCCGACCCGAAAATCGCCGCCGAGCGCGGCAGCGAGCTCGTTGGCTGGTACATCGAGCAGCAGCGCGAGCGCGCCCGCCTGGTGTGGCGCGACTACGACCCGGCCACCGTGCCGCCCGACTACCAGGGCTATTACGCGCGCGACCAGCGCCTCGCGGCGGGGCCCCACCCGGGCGAGCCGACGCCCGCCGAGGTCCGCGAGAAGGGCGAGCAGTTCTGCGTCGGGACTCCGGCCGAATGCATCCGCTTTATCGAGATGTACGAGGCGCTGGGCATCGAGGAGATGATCCTTCTGTGCGCGGTCGGGCCGGCGCGCCACGAGGAGGTGCTCAACACCCTGCGGCTCTTCGGCGAGGAGGTCATCCCCCACTTCCAGGCCAAGGCGGCGCGCGCCGCCGTGGCGTAAACCGCGAGCGCTGAGGGGCGGCGCGGCGGCGCCCCCGCGATTTTCGCATTGGTCGGCGCGGCGCGCGCGGCGTACGCTAGAGGCCGCAATCGTGCGGGCGCGGCGTCGCGCCGTCTCAGGGAGGATCAAGCAAGATGCCTCAATTCACCACCGAGAACGTCTCTTATGTGAAGCACGGCAGCCGCGAGATCATGGCGCGCGTGTTCAAGCCAGAGGGCGCTGGCCCCTTCCCGTGCTACATCGATTTGCATGGCGGCGCGTGGACCAGCGGCGACCTCGAGGACCGCACCTCGCTCGGCGAATACCTGGCGCAGCGCGGCCATGTCATGGTGACGATGAATTTCCGCCACGGCGCCGACGGCTATCCGACGACCTTGCAGGACATCAATTACGGCATCCGCTGGGCCAAGGCGCATGCCAAGGAATTGAAAATCGACCCGAACAAAGTCGCGATCGGCGGCGCCTCGTCGGGCGGCCATCTGGCGATGCTGGCGGCGATGCGCCCCAGTGACCAGCGCTACGCCGCGATCCCGGGCCCGGCCGGGGTCGACGCCAGCGTCAAGGGCGTCGTGATGCTGTGGCCGGTCATCAACCCGATCTCGCGCTACCGCAACGCGATCCGCCGCTCGACCGAGGCCAACCCGCCATCCTTCGCGATCGGCATGAAGGAAAAGCACGACCTCTACTGGAAATCGGAAGCCAACATGATCGAGGGCAATCCGATGCTGATCCTCGAGCGCGGCGAGAAGGTGGTGATGCCGCCGGCGGTCTGGATCCAGGGCCGTCCCGACGAGACGCACGACTACCACGACCCCGAGGGCGGCTTCCCGGGCAACGAGCCCGAGCGCTTCGTCAGCAACTACCGGAAGGCCGGCGGCGACATCGAGATCACCTATTTCGCCAACGCCAAGCGCAACACCGAGGTGAGCCACGCCCCGGTCCTCGACTTCCTGAAAAAGCACCTGAAATAGCTGGGTAAAGCGCCCCGCCCGCGCGCGGCGTCGGATCAGATTGATTCGCTTCCTCTATTCGTCTTGGCCGGGCTTGTCCCGGCCATCCACGAGAAGCTCCACGTGGATCCCCGGGTCAAGCCCGGGGATGACGATTGTGGGGTCATCGAACCTCTATTGATGCCGCGCTAGCGCAGCGCGCGGGCGACCAGCGCCCGCAGCAGGCGGCGGCCGCGCACCTCGCGCTCGCGCGGGTAATAGCGCCCCGAGAACACCTTGCGGATCAGCGCGTCGCGGGCCGCCTCGGCGTCGACGAACTCGATCGCGAAGCTGCTGTCGGAGGCGGCGACGATGCGCGCGGCCAGCTCGCCGATCCCGTCGAGCCTTACCGCGACGATGTCGTCGCGCCGCCCCGGCGAGGGCGCCAGGATATGGGCGCCGCCCGCCGAGATGTCGGCGAGCGCGGCCCGCAGCACGCGGCCGCCGGCGATAACCGACACCAATTCCGACGTCCGGAAGCGCTCCTCACGGCGATAGCGCGGCAGCTCGATGCACACCGACATCGCCAGCAACAGCACGATAATGTTGTAGACGCTCCAGAACAGGATGATCGCGATCGAGCCGACCGGCTGGCGCCCCGGCGCGTAGTCCGCCAGGCTGCCATAGAGCATGCCCGCCAGGGTCAGCCCGGCGAGGAGGCCGAAGCGGCCAAGCATCGCCCATTGCACGCGCACCCGGTCGCGCCGGCCACCCTTTTGGGTGACCTCGAAGCGGCGCCCGCGCGGCCTGAGCAAGCCGCCGACGGTCGCCCTGAGCGCCGCCGGCATCGTCAAGACATGTGACACGTCGGTCAGAATGGGCTGCACCAGCCCGCCGGTCACCCAGTAGAGCGTGATCATCACCGCCGCGTAATACGGCACGAAATAGCGGAGAATCTCGGCCGCCGGGGCGGTTCCGACCGTGAGCCCGGTGAACCAGTAGATAATCGGGACGAGGAGGCACAACAGCTTGAAGGGAAAGCTCGCGGCCCAGTAGAGCAGCGCGTCGAGGAGGCTGATGCGGTAGGCCAGCGGCAGGCGCCCGCGCGACAGCGGCCCGAGCGGCGAGCGCACGATCTGCATCAGGCCGAGGCACCAGCGGCCGCGCTGGGTCACGTATTCCTGCATGCCTTCGGGCGCGAGCCCGGCGCTCAGCTGCTCGTTGAGGTAGACCGTCCGCCAGCGGTGGCGCTCCAATTCCAGCGTCAGCAGGAAATCCTCGGTGACGCTCTCGGTCGGAAACCCGCCGGCTTCTTCGAGCGCGCGCACCCGGATCACCGAGGAGGTGCCGCAATAGAACGCGGCGCCCCAGGCATCCTTCGACTGCATGACGTGGTCGAAGAAAAATCGCTGTTCGTCCGGCCAGACATGGCCGATCAGCAGATTGGACTGGATCGGATCGCGATTGAAGAAATGCTGCGGCGTCTGCACCACGCCGACGTCGGCGGCATGAAACAGCGGCAGGGTTCGCCGCAGAAACTCGGGCTGCGCGACGAAATCGGCGTCGAACGTCGCGACGAATTCGGGCGGGTCCGGCCGGTCGCGCAGAAAGTCGACCGCGTGATTGATGTTGCCGGCCTTGGCGTCGCGGTTGTCGGGCCGCGTCAGATAGTTGGCGCCCTTGCTCGCGCACAGTTCGGCGAGCCACGGCCGCCTGCCGTCGTCGAGCACCCAGACGCGGGTGCCCGGCCAATCGATCGCCAGTGCGCCGACGATGCTGCGGGTGAGGACGCCGGCGTCTTCGTTAAATGTCGCGATCAGCACGTCGACCCGGGGCGGCCGCTCCCGGCGCTCGAGCCAGGCGGTGTTGTCGGTTGCCTCGCGGCTGCGGTCCCGCGTCCGTGCCAGCGTCACAAAGCCGAGCGTCCAGCCGATGTTGGCGAGCGCTTCGACCAGCCAGAAGCCCCAGGCGTAGAGGCTGTCGACGCGCAGCGCGAGGGGCGGCAGCGTGGCGAGGAAACGCCAGCCGACATAGCGCCAGGTCAGCGCGATGCACACCGCGAAGAGCGCGGTGCGCGCCCGCTCGTCCCGGCTGTCGAGAAAAGGCAAGAGCAGGATCGCGCCGCCGACCACCAGAGCGGTGAGGCCGAAATTCTCCATCGCTGTGGCGGGCGGCTCAGGCGAGGCCGAGGAAGCGGCGCAACGCGGCGACCGCCCGCGCCGCCGAACTCGGCCCACGATCCTCGAAGACGAGCTCCCCGCTGCGGCCGACGGCGCAGCGATCCGCCGTCTGTTGCAGCGAAGCGCTCAGCTGCACCGCGACCTGCTGGCGCGGCTCGCCCGGCGGGATGGCGAGGCTGCGATCCATCGCTGTCAGGCCGAGCTTGGAGACGGTGCCGCGATAGGCCCGCCGGCTGCCGGCCACCTGGAAGCGCACCGGATCGCCGATCCGCAATTCGTTGTAGTCGCGCTCGGACACCGTCGCGGTCACCAGCGTGTTCGCGCAGTCGAGCACCTGATAAAGCTCCTGCCCCTTGCGGACGTATTCGCCGCTCGCCGCCGCGACCGACCAGAGGGTGCCGTCGACCGGCACGCTCAGCGCTGCGCTGCTGCGCGCTGCCAGGCGCTGGCGCTCCGCGGCGAGCTCGGCCGCGATCGCCGCGCTTTTCTGCGTGAGCTGCCCCATTTGGGTGCGCGTCTCGGCGATCCGCCCGGTCAGCTCGCGGGCGCGCTGGAACGAGGAGGGGACGTCGTTGTAATTGTCGCCGAGATAGGTGCCGCCGCGCGCCGCGTCGAGCTCGACGGCGAGCCCGTCGAGATGCTTTTGCGCCGCCACCGCGTCCTGCTGCGCCACCTCGCGCGCCCGCACGACCCGCTCGTAGGCCTGGTCCGACAGGTAGCCATTTTGATGGATGGGCGCGCTGCGCTTTTCGGTCGCGACGGCGTCGGCGCTGCGCGAGGCGGCGGCGGCGAGCGCGGCCTTTGCCTCCGCGACCCGCGTCTCGTCCTGCCGCACCCGGCCGTGCCGATAGGCCTCGGCCTGCGCGTCGGCTTCAGCGCGGGCGCGCTGCAGATCGCCGACCGTCCCGGCGAGCGCGCCCGCGTCGCGCGCCGCCGCCAGCGCCTCGTGCTGCAACTGGAAAGCGCGCGAATCGTCGGGCAGCGGGTCCTCGATCCGCCCGATCGCCATGCCGGCCGTCACCGCCATGCCGGGCGCCGCGCCGGTCGCCTTGACGACGCCGTCCATCGGCGCGCGGATCACCACCACCCGGGCGTTGATCACGGCTTCGCGGCTGGTGCGGACGATAAGCTGCTGGTAGACCGTCACGCCGCCGATGCCGAGCAGCACCAACCCGACGCCAAGCTTGAGGGCGAGCCGCCACGGCAGCCGCGTCGCCGCGCGGCCGGGGCTCTTGACCCATCCCGCGCGGGACCGGTCGTGCCGACCGGCGAGGCTGTCGGCGTCCTCAAGCGAGACGTGCGTCATGATTTACTTTCGCTGGGGCAAAGCTGAGATTTCGCGAAGAATGCTCCCCATGCGTTTCATAATGGTAAATTCTATCGTGATAATTGTGCGCTGCACCCGCGGGCGCGAAGTTGAGGCTCGCGAGGCGGCGCGCGGTATGCCAGATTCCGCCCCATGACCGCGTCAGACCAGGGGCCGGCAGCCTATAAGGAGGCCGGCGTCGACATCGCCGAGGCCGATGCCGGGTTGCGCCACATCGTGCGGCGCCTCGCCGCGACCTGGCCGCCGGGCGGCCCCGGCGGCGGGCTCGGTGCGGTGCAGATGCCGATCGGCTATTTCGCCAACGTCATCGACATCGGCGGCGTCGGGCTGGCGCTGTGCACCGACGGGGTCGGCTCGAAGGCGATCGTCGCGCAGCTGATGGCGAAATACGACACGATCGGCATCGACTGCATCGCGATGAACGTCAACGACCTGCTGTGCGTCGGGGCGCGGCCCTTGTCGCTGGTTGATTACATCGCGGTCGAGCGGGCCGACGCGGGCGTCCTCGACGGCATCGCGATCGGCCTCGCCGAGGGCGCTCGGCAGGCCGGCATCTCGATCACCGGCGGGGAAATCTCGCAACTGCCCGACATCGTGCGCGGCTTCGACCTGGTCGGCGCGGCGGTCGGCACCGTGCCGCTCGACCGCATCATCACCGGAAGCGACACCCTGCCCGGCGATTGCGTCATCGGCATCGCCAGCAACGGCATCCACAGCAACGGATTCACCCTGGCGCGCCGGGCGCTGTTCGATCGCGCGCGGCTCGGCCCGCATGACGTCGTCCCCGAGCTCGGCCGCGCGCTGGGCGAGGAATTGCTGCGCCCGACCTTCATCTACGTCCCCGAGATTCTCGAGATCATCGCGCAGATCGCCTCCGTGCGGGCGCTCGTCCACATCACCGGCGACGGCCTCCTCAACCTGCCGCGCATCGCCGCCGAAATCGGCTTCGTGATCGACGATCTGCCGCCGCCGCCGGCGATCTTCGGGCTGATCGAACGCGCGGGCGGGGTCGCGCCGGCCGAGATGTTCGAGGTCTTCAACATGGGGATCGGCTTTTGCGTCGTCGTCGGAGCGCAGGATGTCGCGGCGACGCTGGCGATCCTCGCGCGGCACAACCGGCCGGCCTGGCTGATCGGCCGCGCCGTCGGCGACCCGCTGAAAGCGGTCCACCTGCCGCAGCACCACCTGGTCGGCCGCGGCAAGCGCTTCCACCCGGCTTAGCGCATTATCCGATCAGGTTAAATCGCTCCCTATTCGTCTTGGCCGGGCTTGTCCCGTGGGCCTTCAGCCCACGGACTTGATCCGTGGGCATCCACGTGGGTCCCCGGGACAAGCCCGAGGATGACGAAATGAGGGTGATCGAGCTTGGATTCCGCTCTGGCGGATACACTCCAACCCTTAATTCACTTCCGTCGCCCCCGCGCAAGCGGGCATCCAGGGCGGCGCGCGTTGTGCCTGCCGCTCCTGGATGCCCGCTTGCGCGGGGGCGACGAACGCCGGAACGCTGGACCGTTAGCCGGCGGGCGTTATTCGGCGCGCTTCAGCCCGAGTTCGCCGAGGCAGGAATCGAGCGGCTTATCCTGCGCGGCGCGCACCGCGCGCTCCTGGCAGGCGGCGACGATCGCGGCGTATTCGGCGCGGGTCGGCATGCGGCCCGAGGCGAGGCGCCAGCCCTCGATGCTGCCGGGACCCGCGGGCGGCGCCGCCTCGAAGAGGCCGCAGCCCGACAGCGCCAGCAGCGTGAGGCAAATGGCGCACCGCCGCATCAGGGGACCCTCCGAAGGTTCGTCGCTTACCGGCCGGCGTCCTATCGCCGATGCCCCCCGATTTGACAAGGCCCGCCGCGCCCCGCTGCCCCGGCGCCGGCGGCATCGCGCGCCGTCAACCGTTGCGTTGCCGGGCGCAGCTGAAGTAGAGGGGGGCGGCGGCCCGCGAAACCGATCGGCGGGCCGCGTGTTGTTCCCGCAACCCGAAGAGGCCGATGCCGGTCGATTTTCCCGCTCGCGGCCCCACCTTCGGCAAACCCGCCGCCGAGCCGCGCGCCGGCGGGACCGGGCCGGCCGAACTCTACCGTGAGCGCGCGGAGGCGGGCCTCGTCCGCGCCGACCCGGCGCAGCTTCGCGCGGTCGCCCGGCTGCAGCGTCTGCATCAGGAATTGGCGGATTACACGTCTGCCGCCCGGCCCGCCAGGCGCGGCTGGCGCGCCCGCCTCGGCCTCGTCGAGCGCGCGCCGGCAGCGGCGTTGAAGGGGCTCTATCTGTGGGGTCCGGTCGGGCGCGGCAAATCGATGCTGATGGATCTGTTTTTCGCCGCCGCGCCGGTCGCCCACAAGCAGCGGGTGCATTTCCACGCCTTCATGCTCGATGTGCACGCCCGCATCGAGCGCGAGCGCCGCGCCCGCGGCCCTGAGCCGGTCGCCAAGGTCGCGGCCGACCTCGCTTCCCAGGCGAGGCTCTTGTGCTTCGACGAATTCCAGGTCAACGACATCGCCGACGCGATGATCTTGGAGCGGCTGTTCCGCGCCCTCTTCGCCGCCGGCACGACCGTCGTCGCGACCTCCAACCGGCCGCCCGCCCGGCTCTACGAAAACGGGCTGCAGCGCGACCGCTTTCTGCCGTTCATCGCGCTCTTGGAGGCGCGCCTCGACCTCCTCGAACTCGACAGCGGCCGCGACTACCGGCTGTCGCGCATGACGGGCCAGCGGACCTACCACTGGCCCATAGGCCGGGCGGCGCAGCGCGCGCTCGCCGCCGCCTTCGCCGAATTGACCGAGGGCGCCGAGGCCGCCAGCGAAACGCTGACCGTGCTGGGCCGGCCGCTGATCGTGCCGCGCGCCGCGCGCGACGTCGCGTGGTTCCGGTTCGACGAACTCTGCGACCGGCCGCTTGCCGCCGCCGATTATCTCGCGCTCGCCGAGCGCTACGCGGCGGTGATCCTCGAAGGCATCCCGCGGCTCGGGCCGGAGCGGCGCAACGCCGCGCAGCGCCTCCACATCCTGATCGACGCGCTCTACGAGGCGCGCACCCTCTTCATCGCCGCGGCCGAGGTGCCGCCCGACGACATCTACGTCGAGGGCGACGGCGCCTTCGAATTCCGCCGCACCGTCTCGCGCCTCCATGAAATGCAAAGCGAGGACTACCTCGCGAACCGCGGCAAAACCGCCGAGGAATGGCGGCGCGCTTACGCCGGGGCCTATGATTGGGGACCGGATGTCGGCCGCGAGAGCGTCGAGGAATGAGGCCGGCCGCTTACCTGCCGGATGCCGGCGATTTGATCTGGACCGAATGCGATTCGGCGCGCGGCCGCGGGCAGGCGGGGCGATTTGATCCCGCGAGGATGGCGCCGCTGTCGCCTTGTCGGCCCCGGCAATTCGCGCTAAGACCCGCGCCAACTCGCCCCCAGGAGAGGTCATCTCGATGGCACGCAACAAGATCGCGCTGATCGGCGCCGGCCAGATCGGCGGCACCCTGGCCTTGCTCGCGGGGTTGAAGGAACTGGGCGATGTCGTCCTGTTCGACATCGTTGACGGCGTGCCGCAGGGCAAAGCGCTCGACATCGTGCAGGGCAGCTCGATCGAAGGGTATGACGCGGCGATCAGCGGCGCCAGCGACTATGCCGACATCAAGGGCGCCGATGTCGTGATCGTCACAGCCGGGGTGCCGAGGAAGCCCGGCATGAGCCGCGACGATTTGATCGGCATCAACACCAAGGTGGTCGGCGAGGTCGGCGCGGCGATCCGGGCGAACGCCCCCGATGCCTTCGTCATCACGATCACCAATCCATTGGACGCGATGGTGTGGGTGATGAAGGAGGCGACCGGCTTTCCCGCAAACCGCGTGGTCGGCATGGCCGGGGTCTTGGACAGCGCCCGCTTCCGCTATTTCCTGGCGCAGGAATTCGGCGTCTCGGTCGAGGACGTGACGGCGTTCGTGCTCGGCGGCCACGGCGACACGATGGTGCCGCTCATCCGCTATTCGACGGTCGCCGGCATCCCGCTCCCCGACCTCGTCAAGATGGGCTGGACGACGAAAGAAAAGCTCGACGCGATCGTCGCGCGCACCCGCGACGGCGGCGCCGAGATCGTCAATTTCCTCAAGACCGGGTCGGCGTTCTACGCCCCGGCGAGCGCCGCGATAGCGATGGCGGAGGCCTATCTGCGCGACAAGAAGCGGGTATTGCCGTGCGCCGCCCTCCTCAACGGCGAATACGGCGTCCGGGACCTCTATGTCGGGGTGCCGGTGGTGATCGGCGCGGGCGGCATCGAGCGCATCGTCGAGATCAACCTCGACCCGGCCGAGAAAAAGGCGTTCGACGAATCTTGCGCCGCGGTGCGCGTGCTGGTCGACATCGCCAAGAAGATGCGCGCCGGCGCCGCCGGGTGATCGGCGGAGCAGCCGTCATTGCGAGCGCAGCGAAGCAATCTCGATTGGTCGGAAACGCAGGCAGCGCGAGATTGCTTCGCGTCGCTCGCAATGACAAAAATTGAGCGGCAATGAACATCCACGAATACCAGGCGAAACAGCTGCTGGCGAAATTCGGCGTCGCGGTGCCGCGGGGCGCGGTCGCCTACACCGCGGCGGAAGCGGTCGAGGCGGCGCGCGAGCTCGGCGGGAAAATCTGGGCGGTCAAGGCGCAGATCCACGCCGGCGGGCGCGGCAAGGCGGGCGGCGTCAGGCTGGCGCGCTCGGAGGAGGAGGTTGCGGCGGCGGCGAAGGCGCTGATCGGCCACGATCTGGTGACCCACCAGACCGGCCCCGAGGGCCGCACCGTCAAGCGGGTCTATGTCGAAGCCGGCTGCGACATCGCGCGCGAACTCTACCTCGCGATCTCGATCGACCGCGGCACCGGCCGCATCACCTTGATCGGCGCGGCAGAGGGCGGCATGGAGATCGAGGAACTGGCGGCGCGCGCGCCGGAAAAAATCATGCGGCTGGCGATCGACCCGGCCGCCGGCCTGTCGCCGTTTCAGGGCCGCGAACTCGCCTTCGAATTCGGCCTCAAGGGCCCGCAGGTCGCCGCGATGGTCGGCCTCGTCGCTTCGCTCTACCGCGCCTTCACCGAGCTCGACGCGGCCCTCATCGAGATCAACCCGCTGGTGGTCACGGGGGCCGGCGAGCTTCTGGCGCTCGACGCCAAGATCGGGTTCGACGACAACGCGCTTTTCCGCCACCCCGACATCGAAGCCCTGCGCGACGAGGACGAGGAAGACCCGATCGAACTCGAAGCCGGCAAGCACCAGCTCAACTACGTCAAGCTCGACGGCAATATCGGCTGCATGGTCAACGGCGCCGGCCTCGCGATGGCGACGATGGACATCATCAAGCTCTATGGCGGCGCGCCAGCAAATTTCCTCGACGTCGGCGGCGGCGCGACCAAGGAGCGGGTGACGGTCGCGTTCAAGCTGATCCTGTCCGATCCCAACGTCGAAGCGATCCTCGTCAACATCTTCGGCGGCATCATGCGCTGCGACGTCATCGCCGAGGGCGTCGTCTCGGCGGCGCGCGAAGTAAACCTGCACGTGCCCTTAGTGGTGCGGCTCGAAGGCACCAACGTCGAATTAGGCCGACGCATCCTCTCGCAATCCGGGCTGCCGCTGATCGCCGCGGAGAATTTCGAGGACGCCGCGCGCAAGGTCGTCGCGACGGTCAAGGAGGCGGCGTAAATGGCGATCCTCGTCAACGCCGCGACCACGGTGATCTGCCAGGGCTTCACCGGCTCGCAGGGCACCTTCCACTCCGAGCAGGCGATCGCCTACGGCACCAAGATGGTCGGCGGCGTGACGCCGGGCAAAGGCGGCACCAGGCACCTCGATCTGCCGGTATTCGACACGGTGCACGAGGCGCGCGCCAAGACGGGGGCCACCGCGACCGCGATCTACGTCCCGCCGGTCTACGCCGCCGACGCGATCCTCGAAGCTATCGATTCCGGGATCGAGCTGGTCGTGTGCATTACCGAAGGGATCCCGGTCGTCGACATGGTGCGGGTCAAGCGCGCCCTCGACGGCACGAAAAGCACGCTGATCGGCCCCAATTGTCCGGGTGTCATCACCCCGGGCGAATGCAAGATCGGCATCATGCCGGGGCATATCCACAGCCGTGGCCGGGTCGGCATCGTGTCGCGCTCGGGCACCTTGACCTACGAGGCGGTGGCGCAGACGACCGCGGCGGGCCTCGGGCAATCGAGCTGCGTCGGGATCGGCGGCGACCCGATACACGGGCTCGATTTCATCGATGTCCTCGAAATGTTTCTCGCCGACGACGAGACCCAGGCGATCGTGATGATCGGCGAGATCGGCGGCGCCGCCGAGGAGGAAGCCGCCGCCTTCATCAAGGCGCACCGGGTAAAAAAGCCGATGGTCGGCTTCATCGCCGGCGCGGCTTCGCCCCCCGGCCGCCGCATGGGCCACGCCGGCGCGATCATCGCCGGCGGCAAGGGCGGCGCGGGGGACAAGATGGAAGCGATGCGCTCCGCCGGCATCACCGTCACCGAAAGCCCCGCCGCCATCGGCACCACGATGAAGCAGGTGCTGGGGGGATGAATAAGTGCGGTAGGCGGCCTCTCACTGACGGAATGCCAGGCGACTGACATCGTCTGAAGCGGTGGGTCCCTCGACTATGCGCAGAACGCTCGCAACGGCATTGAACACGGGCGTTCGTCTGGTGCGCACGATGTCGGGGGAAAGGGGCATAACGCCTTTGCTTGCTCGCACATCATCAAGGTGCCTTGTGATGTGACCCATGTCGCCTCGCAAACGCAAAACAGCGGTAACAAGGTCGGAATTGCCGACCTGATGCAAGGGAACTGCGGCCAACCCATCCGTGGGGACATCGAAGTCGCTCTGCGCGTGAGAGCGAAGGAAACTTCCCCACGCGTCCGATCCCGGTGATTGCGGATAATTTTTGAGCAGCGCATCGATCGCGTCTAAACAGCTCCGGGCGAGCGCTGCTATGCTTTCCCACAACTGGTGTTTTGCTGTACGCTCGCGTTCTTGAGCGTCATGCTGATTTTCTTGGTGGTGGCGTTCTGCTTGCCTTGTAGCTTCCGCCGCTTCCTCAGCTAGTTTGCGCGTAACATAGGCCAGATAGAAGGTCCCCCCGGCCATCAGCACCGTGGCAACCGCCAGAATAGAGTTAATCCAGTCGCTAATTTTCATTTGCGGTGAGTCCCTGTCCTCGGTGCGGGTCGGGGCGGCAGCGCCCTCATTTCGATGTCGAACGCCTTCTCGATCCGCAGGTATCGGCTCCCTATATTGTCATGCCGGCGCAGGCCGGTATCCATTTTAGCCATGGGTCCCGGCCGGCGCCGGGATGACAACTGTTTTGAATGCGCTGATGGCCGAGATCGATCCGAACAATTTTTTGTCCGGCGGCAATGCCGGGTTCATCGCCGAACTGTATGGGCGCTTTCTCGACGATCCGGCGGCGGTGGACGAGAGCTGGCGGCGGTTTTTCGGCGAAATCGGCGACGACGCGGCGGCGCTCAAGGCCGAGCGCGCCGGGCCTTCCTGGGCGCCGCGGCCGCGCCCCAACGGCAGCGCGGCGCCGCGCGCCGCGCTCGATGGCGAAACGATCGACCAGGCGGCCGCCGATTCGATCCGCGCGCTCAACCTCATTCGCGCCTACCGGGTGCGCGGGCATCTCGAAGCCGACCTCGACCCGTTGCGGCTCGAACAACGCGGCCACCACCCCGAGCTCGACTACCGCACCTACGGCTTCACCGAAGCCGATCTCGACCGCGAGATCTTCATCAACAACCTCTTTGGCCGCGAGCGCGCCAGCCTGCGCGAGATCGTCGCGATCCTGCGCGAGACCTATTGCGGCCGGGTCGGGGTCGAATACATGCACATCCAGGTGCTCGCCGAGCGCCAGTGGATCCAGCAGAAATTCGAGAACCGTGCCAATGGCCAAGGGGGGCGCCCGTCCCTCACCAACGCGGCGAGACGCGACGTGCTGCGCGTCCTCACAGAGGCCGAGACCTTCGAGCGCTTTCTCGACCGCCGCTACACCGGCACCAAGCGCTTCGGGATCGAGGGCGGCGAATCGCTGATGCCGGCGCTGGAGGCGATCCTGCGGCGCGGCGCCGAGCTCGGGGTCGCCGAATTCGTCGTCGGCATGCCGCATCGCGGCCGGCTCAACGTGCTGGCGCAGGTCATGGCCAAGCCGCACCGCGCCATCTTCCACGAGTTCAAGGGCGGCTCGACGACCCCGAACGAGGTCGAAGGCTCCGGCGACGTGAAATACCACCTCGGCGCCTCCTCGGACCGCGAGTTCGACAACAACACCGTGCACTTGTCGCTCACCGCCAATCCCTCGCACCTCGAAATCGTCGACCCGGTGGTGCTCGGCAAGGTGCGCGCCAAGCAGGACCAGCATCATTGTCTGCCTGAGGACCGCACGTGCGTGATGCCGCTGCTCATTCACGGCGATGCTGCGTTCGCCGGTCAGGGCGTGGTCGCGGAGTGCTTCGGGCTGTCAGGATTGCGCGGTCACCGCACCGGCGGCTCGCT
>DATGFP010000083.1:0-22120 GCA_035309005.1 Allostellaceae bacterium
CGGCTCTATCTTCCCGCCGGCCGCCCCCTTGAGGCCGAACGCCGGATTACCCATGTATGAGGCCGTAATCGGCCGGGGAAAGGCCAAGCGGACGTTGCAGCAACCTCCGCCGGTCCATATATATCCCCTCGGCTTTCGGGATGGGCCCCTTTAGAACCGGGGGTTCGGACGGCGCTTCGGGCCGCACGGACCTGCCGTAGGAGAGACATATATGGCGAAGGTTATCGGCATCGATCTCGGCACGACCAATTCCTGCGTCGCCGTGATGGAAGGCAGGAACGCCAAGGTCATCGAAAACACCGAGGGCGCTCGCACGACGCCGTCGATGGTCGCCTTCACCGAATCCGGCGAGCGCCTTGTCGGCCAGGCCGCGAAGCGCCAGGCGGTGACCAACCCAGAGAACACGTTTTTCGCGATCAAGCGGCTGGTCGGGCGGCGCTACGAAGACCCGCTGGTCAAGAAGGACACCGATCTCGTCCCCTACAAGATCATCCCCGGCGACAATGGCGACGCCTGGGTCGAGAGCCGCGGCAAGAAATACGCGCCCTCGCAGATCAGTGCCTTCATCCTGCAGAAGATGAAGGAAACCGCCGAAGCCTATCTCGGCGAGAGCGTCGAGCAGGCGGTAATCACGGTGCCGGCCTACTTCAACGACAGTCAGCGCCAGGCAACGAAGGACGCCGGCCGCATCGCCGGCCTCGAAGTGTTGCGCATCATCAACGAGCCGACCGCCGCGGCGCTCGCCTACGGCATGGAGAAAAAGGGCACCGGCGTCATCGCGGTCTATGATTTGGGCGGCGGCACCTTCGACATCTCGGTACTGGAGATCGGCGACGGCGTCTTCGAGGTCAAATCGACCAACGGCGACACGTTTTTGGGTGGTGAAGATTTCGACAAGAAGATCATCGACTATCTCGCCGACGAATTCAAAAAGGAGCAGGGCATCGATTTGCGCTCCGACCGGCTCGCGCTGCAGCGCCTGAAAGAGGCCGCGGAGAAGGCCAAGATCGAGCTGTCGTCGTCGGTGCAGACCGAGGTCAACCTGCCGTTCATCACCGCCGACCAGACCGGGCCGAAACACCTCAACATCAAGCTGTCGCGCTCCAAGCTCGAGCAATTGGTCGACGATCTGATCCAGCGCACGGTCGAACCGTGCCGCGCCGCATTGAAAGATGCCGGGCTCAAGGCCTCGGAGATCGAGGAAGTGATCCTGGTCGGCGGCATGACCCGCATGCCCAAGGTCATCGAGACGGT
This sequence comes from Allostellaceae bacterium, assembly GCA_035309005.1. GTDB lineage: Bacteria > Pseudomonadota > Alphaproteobacteria > ATCC43930 > CGMCC-115725 > DATARH01. The sequence goes on from DATGFP010000083.1 coordinate 1,255, forward strand.
GAAGCAATTCTTCGGCAAGGATCCCAACCGCAGCGTCAACCCCGACGAGGTCGTGGCGATCGGCGCGGCGATCCAGGCCGGCGTCCTCAAAGGCGAGGTCAAGGACGTCCTTCTGCTCGACGTGACGCCCTTGTCGCTCGGCATCGAGACCCTGGGCGGCGTCTTCACCCGCCTTATCGACCGCAACACGACGATCCCGACCAAGAAATCGCAGACCTTCTCGACCGCCGAGGACAACCAGACCGCGGTCACGATCCGCGTCTTCCAGGGCGAGCGCGAGATGGCGGCCGACAACAAGCTGTTGGGTCAGTTCGACCTGGTCGGGCTGCCGCCGGCGCCGCGCGGCATGCCGCAAGTCGAGGTCACCTTCGACATCGACGCCAACGGCATCGTCAACGTCTCGGCGAAGGACAAGGCGACCGGCAAGGAGCAGCAGATTCGCATCCAGGCCTCGGGCGGCCTCTCGGAAGGCGACATCGACAAGATGGTCAAGGACGCCGAGGCGCACGCCGCCGAGGACAAGAAGCGGCGCGCCCTGGTCGAGGCGAAAAACCAGGCCGACGGCCTGGTTCACACCACCGAGCGCAGCCTAACCGAAGCCGGCGACAAGGTGCCGGCGGCCGACCGCGAGGCGGTCGAGAGCGCGATCCAGGCCGTCAAGGACGCCCTCGGCAGCGACGATGCCGAGCAGATCACCGCGAAAACCGAAGCCTTGGCGCAGGTCGCGATGAAGCTCGGCGAAGCGATGTACAAGGCGCAGCAGGAGGCCGGTGGCGGCGACGCCCAGGGCGGACCGGGCGGGCCGCAAGGCGGCGGTCCGGGAGGCGCCGGCGGCGACAAGGTCGTTGACGCCGATTTCGAGGAAGTCGACGATCAGAAGAAACGCGGCGCCGGCTAACCCGTTGCCGCGGTTCGCGATAATACCAGCCCCGAGGCCGCGCCATTGTATCGGCGCGGCCTCGGGGGTGATCCCGGGGACGATTCTCGCCAACTGATTTGCTGCCGGACATCCGTCGACAATGGCGAAGCAGGACTTTTACGACACGCTCGGCGTCCAGAAGGCCGCCGACGCCGAGGAATTGAAGCGGGCTTACCGCAAGCTCGCGATGCAGTTTCACCCCGACCGCAACCCGGGCGACAAATCCGCCGAGCAGAAATTCAAGGACATCAACGAAGCCTACGATGTCCTGAAAGACGACCAGAAGCGCGCCGCCTACGACCGCTTCGGGCATGCCGCGTTCGAGAACGGCAGCCGCGGCCCGGGCGACTTCGCCGGCGGCTTTTCCGGCGGGTTCGCCGACATCTTCGAAGAGATGTTCGGCGCGATGGGCGCCGGGCGCCGCGGCCAGGCGGGCCCCGCCCGCGGCAACGATCTGCGCTACAACATCGAAGTCTCGCTGGAGGATGCCTTCCGCGGCAAGCAGACGACGATCCGGGTCGCCAGCTTCGGGCAGTGCGACACCTGCAAGGGCAACGGCGCCGAGCCGGGCTCGCGCCCGGCGACCTGCCGCACCTGCCAGGGGCATGGGCGGGTGCGCCGGCAGCAGGGCTTCTTCACGATCGAGCAGACCTGCCCGACCTGCCAGGGCTCGGGCCAGACGATCGAAAAGCCGTGCAAGGCGTGCGGCGGACAGGGCAGGGTGCGGCGCGAGAAGACGCTCTCGGTCAGCATCCCGCCGGGGGTCGAGGACGGCACCCGCATCCGGCTCGCCGGCGAGGGCGAAGTCGGGCCGCGGGGCGCCGCGCCGGGCGATCTCTACATCTTCGTCGGCATCGCGTCGCACGCGATATTCCAGCGCGACGGCGCCAACATCTTCTGCAAGGTGCCGCTGCCATTCACCACCGCGGCGCTCGGCGGCTCGATCGAGGTGCCGACCGTCGAGGGCAGCCGCACCCGCGTCACGGTCCCGGCCGGCACCCAGTCGGGCCACCAGTTCCGCCTGCGCGGCAAGGGGATGACCGTGCTGCGCTCGGCGCTGCGCGGCGACATGTACATCCAGGCGGTGGTCGAGACGCCGGTCAACCTGACCAAGCGCCAGCAGGAATTGCTGCGCGAATTCGAGAAGGAAGGCGAGCACGGCAAGACCAACCCGGAGAGCGAGGGCTTTTTCGCCCGGGTCAAGGAGTTCTTCGAGGATTTGCGCGAATAAGGGCGAAGAGCCCGAACTAGGCATGTCCGGCGGCGCGGACTTGTTGCGGGGGTAAGGATGCCCGATACGGCGAACGGCGCCGCCCTTCTTGCAACCGCCCGCGACTTCCGAGCGCGCATCATCGGGCAGCGGGACGCCATCGAAAGATCCCGACGGCTGCCGGACGAGCTCGCGCGCGACCTCGCCCGCGCCGGGTTTTTTCGCATTTTCCTGCCGGCGGCCTATGGCGGGCTCGACCTGACGCCGACCGACGGCATCGCGGTATTCGAGGAGCTGGCGAAAGCCGATGCGTCGGTCGCGTGGTGCGTGTGGAACGGCAACACGCATTGGACCGCGGCTCAGCTCTCACCCGAGGCGGCGCACGCCATCCATGACGATCCGGAAATCATCACCGCCAACAGCACGCGCCCCGCGGGGCAGGCGCATGTCGTCGACGGCGGCTTCCGCTTGAGCGGCCGCTGGTCGCTGGTCAGCGGCTGCGAGCTCGCGAGCTGGATGGTTCTGTGGTCGGTCGTGCATGCCGACGGCAAGCCTCGCACGGCTCAGTCGGGCGGTGCGGAGCTGCGCTTCATGCTGCTGCCCGCCGGCCAATGCGAGATCATCGACACCTGGACGGTCGGCGGGCTGCGCGGCACCGGCAGCCACGATGTCGCGGTGCATGACGTGTTTGTGCCAATCGCTTTCGCCTCGGGCTTCTTCGACGCCTATGTCCTGCCCGAGACGCGCTACCGCTTCCCGGCGTTCTGCCGCGTGATCCCCGGCCTCGGCGCGATGGCGCTCGGCATCGCCGCGACGGCGATCGAAACCCTCAAGGAAATTGCCGGCGCCAAGACCCCGGCGCGCACGACCCAGATGCTGCGCGACACGACGGACGCACAAATCCGGGTGTCACAAGCCGAGGCGCTGGTACGCTCGGCCCGGCTCTTTCTGTTCGACAGCCTCGCTCAGCTGTGGACGACGCTGCTGGCGACCGGGGAAGTGACGATGGAGGCGCGGGCGCTGACGCGGCTGGCGGCATCTCATGCCGTCGGCAGCGCGGTGCAGGCGGTCGACCTGATGTACGTCGCAGGCGGCGCCAGTTCGATCTACGCGAGCTGCCCGCTCGAGCGGGCGTTTCGCGATGTGCATGTGATGACGCAGCACATCGGCGTCCACCCTCGCGTCCTGCACTCGACCGGACGGGTGCTGTTCGGCCTCGAACCAGATACTGCGCTGTTCTAGACTCGCGCCTGCCGGGCGCGGTTAGAGCGTTACCCGACCAAATTCGCATCGTCATTCCCGCGCACGCGGGAATCCAGAGGCAACCAACCGTCGCTTGCTCTGGACCCCCGCTTTCGCGGGGGTGACGGGGGCATGTTTCGGTCTCAACGGATCATGCTCTTAGCAGTGCGCGTAGAGGCAGGTGATGAGGCCGGTCTCGACCGGCCCGGCGACGTGCGACAGGGCCTGGAAGAACTGGTAGGCCTGGTGCAGCTTGGCGTCGGCGACGAAAATCACGTCCTTGTCGTGCACCGGAAAGCGGCGGGCCAGCAGATAGGATCGCGCCTGGCTGAGGTCGAGACTGTAGACGACCGGCGAGTAGCCGCTCGGCGCGCCGGTCGCGATCGGCTGGCCGAGCGCGCGCACCAGGCTCCGGGGCTCGTAGCGAAACAGGAAAACCGCGCGCGGGTCGGCCTGGTTGTCGTTGAGGCCGCCCGCTTTCGCCAGCGCCTCGTCCAAGGACAGCCGGTCGCTGGTGAAGGTGATCGCGGCGTTGCGGCCGGTCGCGCCGAAGACGCTAAAAGTTTGCGGGCGCTGCACCAGGGTCACGACGTCGCCCGGCTCGGCGAAGATGTCCTCTTTCGGGTCCGCCACCAGGGTTGCCAACGGCACCGTCGCGGTGACGCCGCGGCGCGACAGCCGCACAAAGGTGTCGTGCACCGGCGCATGCGCCCCGCCGGCCGCGGCGATCACCTGCAGCAGCCGGTCGCCGCCCGGCGACAGCGCCACCCGCTTGCCGCCGATCCCTTCGCCCGCCACCGAGACCGAGTTGGCGGCGCTGCGCCTGACCACGACGAGGGCCCGCGGGTCGAGCGCCTTCTTGGCGAGCCGGGCCTCGATCGCCTGCTGCGCCTCGGCCGGGGTGCGGCCGGCGACCGCGATGCGCCCGCCATAGGGAATGCTGATCGCCCCGTCGGGGCCGACCGGCTGGTCGGGGATGCGGGTGCCGGGACGGCCGCCTTGGGAGGCGAGGTCGAGCAGCCGCTCGACCTCCGCCGAGCCATCGCCGGTCGCGGCGGCGAAACCGGCGGCCGGGCGCGGCGTCGCGCCCGGCCCGAAGCTCTCGGCGATCGCCGAAGGAAACTGCCCGCGCTCGGCGTCGCCGGCGCGGCCGGATTGCGGCTCGGCCGGGCTCGCGGCCGGCGCCTGCGCCGCCCCGGCCTCGCCCGACTGCGCCCGCGTGCCGAACAGCGCCGCGGTCGTGTCGGGCGAATCGGCGAGTCCCCCGGGGAGGCCACTGGGGAGGCCGCCGGGGAGACTACTGGGCAGGCTGGCGGAGAAGCCCCGGCCGAGGCGCGTCGCCCCCGCGGCGCCCTCCGGCGCCGCCGCCGCCAGCAGCGAATTGCCGAACAGCCCGTCGTCGCCGGCTTCCCAGATCACTACCGCGACGACGTCGCCGACCGCGATCTTCAGCGCCGGCGGCGGGACATAGCGGCGAAAGCGTTCGTCGAACGCAGCCGCCCGCTGCGCCAGCACCGTCTTCAGGACGCCGTCGTCGAGTTTGACGACATCGAAGGCGAACTGCCCGCCCGGCCGCGCCTGCGCGACGACATCGTCGCCCGACGGCCCGCCCGAGCAGGCGGCGAGCGCCAGCGCCAGCGCAATAGCGCACAGAAATACGCGGCTCATCAGCAACGGATGGCCCCCAAACCATCGCTGCCGCAGCCTAGCATCGCCGCCGGCCGATCGAAACCTCCGTCGCGCCCCCGGTTGCGCCCCGGTCGCGGGGCTCCGCTGCGGTGGCGCGCCGCACCGCCTGGGATTGCCGCGCCGGCCGTGCTATCTGTGCAGCATGCGTTACCGCTTCCAGATCAACCCGCGCGAGGCGGCGCTGCTCGCCTGCTCCGTGGCGCTCGCGACGCTGGTCTATGTCGAGGGCTGGATCTGGCCGCTGAAGGCGGCCGCCGTGATGATCCCGGTGTCGCTGTTGATCAGCTGACGCGCTGAAGCGCCACCTCAGCCGATGCTGTCGAGCGCGTAGCCGACCGAGCGCACCGTGCGCAAGAGGTCCTTGCCGCCGCCGCCGTTCAGCGCCTTGCGCAAGCGCCGGATGTGGACGTCGACGGTGCGCATCTCGACGTCGCTGTCGTGGCCCCAGACGCCGTCGAGCAGCTGCTCGCGGGAAAAGACGCGGCCGGGCTGCTGCAGGAAATGCCGCAGCAGGCGGAATTCGGTGGGACCGAGATGCACCGGGCGGCCAAGGCGCGAGACGCGGTGAGCGGTCAGATCCATCGCGACGTCGGCATAGCGCAACACGTTTTCGACGGCGCTCGGCTGGGCCCGGCGGATGACCGCGCGCAGCCGCGCCACCAGTTCGCTCGGGCTGAACGGCTTCACGACATAATCGTCGGCGCCGCTGTCGAGGCCGCGAATGCGGTCGCCCTCCTCGCCCTTCGCGGTCAGCATGATGACCGGCAGGCCGCGGGTCGCCGGCGCCCGGCGGATCTGCCGGCAGACTTCGAGGCCCGAGACCAACGGCAGCATCCAGTCGAGCAGCACCGCGTCCGGCCGGCGCTCGGCGATGCGCAGCAGCGCCTCCTCGCCGTCGGCGGCTTCCTCGACCGCAAACCCCTCGCGCTCCAGATTGTATCGCAGCATCGTGACGAGCGCCGCCTCGTCCTCGACGATCAGCACCCGGGGCAGCGCCAGCGCCTTCATCGCACCGGCGCTTGCCCAGGCGAACGATCAGGCGAGCCGTCAGGCGAGCGCGCGACCAGTTCGAGGCTCGACTTGTCGCCCTTCGGGCGCACCTCGGTCAGCGGCGTGCCGCGCACCATGTAATACAGGTTTTCGGCAATATTGGTCGCGTGGTCGCCGATCCGCTCGATATTCTTGGCCATGAACAACATGTGCGTATAGATGCCGATGTTGCGCGGATCCTCCATCATATAGGTGAGGAATTCGCGGAACAGGCTCGAATACATCTCGTCGAGCTCTTCGTCGCGGGTCCACACGATCATCGCCTTGTCGGCGTCGCGCTCGACGTAGGCGTCGATGACGTCCTTGACCAGCTGCAGCGCAAACTGCGCCATGCGCGGCAGCGCGTGCACCGGCTGGATCGGCGGCGATTGCGCCAGCGCGATCGACCGCTTGGCGACGTTGACGGCGTAATCGCAAATGCGCTCCAAATCGCTGCCGGTCTTCAGGGCGGCGACGATCTCGCGCAAATCGCGCGCCATCGGCTGGCGCAGCGCGAGGAGCCGCACCGCGAGGTTGTCGATGTCGCGTTCGAGCTGATCGACCTTGATGTCGCCTTCGATGACCCGGGTCGCGAGCTCGCTGTCGCGTTTCGCGACCGCCTCGATGCCGGCGGCGAACTGGCTCTCGGCGAGGCCGCCCATCTCGACGATCATCTTGTTGAGCCGATCCAGTTCCTCGTCGTAGCTCTTGACGATATGTTCGGTCGGCATCGCAACCCTCCTCAGCCGAAGCGGCCGGTTATGTAGTCTTCGGTACGGCGCTCCTTCGGGTGGGTGAAAATGGGCTCGGTCTCGTCGAACTCAACGAGTTCGCCGAGATACATGAAGGCGGTGTAATCCGAGCTGCGCGCGGCCTGTTGCATGTTGTGCGTGACGATCGCGATGCAATAGTCGCTCTTGAGCTCGGCGATCAGCTCCTCGATGCGCTGGGTCGAGAGCGGATCAAGCGCCGAGGCCGGCTCGTCGAGCAGGAGTATCTCGGGCTGCACGGCGATCGCGCGGGCGATGCACAAACGCTGCTGTTGCCCGCCCGACAGGCTGAGACCGCTTTGGCGCAGCTTGTCCTTGACCTCGTCCCACAGCGCCGCGCGGCGCAGCGCCTGTTCGACGCGGCCGTCCAACTCGGATTTCGTCAGCCGTTCGTAGAGCCGGATGCCAAAGGCAATGTTGTCGTAGATCGACATCGGAAACGGCGTCGGCTTCTGGAACACCATGCCGATCTTCGCGCGCAACGGGTCGAGATCGAGGCCCGGCGCCAAAATGTTTTCGCCGTCGACCAGAACTTCGCCGGTCGCTCGCTGGTTCGGGTAGAGCTCGAAGATGCGGTTGAGGATGCGCAGCAATGTTGATTTGCCGCAGCCCGAGGGGCCGATGAACGCGGTCACCCGGCGGTCGTGCAGCGGCAGCGTGATGTCCTTGACGGCGTGAAACTTGCCATAAAAGAAGTTGACGTTGCGGATCTCGACCTTGACCGGCGTCGCGGCAGGGGCGGCGACCGGCGCGGCGGTTGGCGCGGACGCCGCGGCCGGTTCGGACGACGGCATCGCGATCCTGGAAAAGGGGGCTCTGAGTTCAGGCAGATCCTGCATCTTCATATCCCGAGGTGAGGTTTCAACCGGTTCACGTCCGTGTTCCCGCCCCCGTCCCGAGCAGCGTCGAGAGCCGCGCCAGGACACTGAGCACAAACACCGCGATGATCAGAATGAGCGCCCCGCCCCAGGCCTGTGCATGCCAGTCCGCGTAGGGGGAGATCGCGTAGGTGAAAATCTGCAGCGACAGTTCGGCCATCGGCTGCGCCGGGTTCAATTCCCAATACTGGCTGCCGAACGCGGTAAACAGCAGCGGCGCGGTCTCGCCGGTGACCCGCGCCAGCGACAGCAGCAGGCCGGTGACGATGCCGGCCCGCGCCGACACCACCAGGACCTTCAGCACGACCCTCGATTCCGGGGCGCCAAGCGCGGTGGCCGCTTCGCGCAGTTCGCGCGGCACCAGCGCCATGGCTCCCTCCGTGGCGCGGATGACCAGCGGCACCATCAGCACGGCGAAGGCAAACGCCGCCGAGAATGCCGAGAAGTGCGCGAACGGCTCGACCAGCAGCGTATAGGCGAAGATGCCGATCGCGATGCTCGGGACGCCGGCCAGCACGTCGGCGACAAAGCTGAGGGTCTGCGCCACTCGCTTGTGGCTGTAGACGGCCAGATAGGTGCCGACCAGAACGCCGACCGGAAAGGCCATCGCGGCGGCGATCCCGACGATGATCAGCGTGCCGACGATGCCGTTGGCGACGCCGCCGCCTTCGATGCCGGTCGGCCGCGGCAGGCGCGTCAGGAACGGCAGCGACAGCGCGCTGATCCCCTCGCGCACGATGTAGCCCATGATCAGCAGCAGAACGATCGCCACGCCGGCGGCGATGACGCCGCAAACGCCGATCCACACGGCGTTCATCAGCTTGCGCTGCCGGCCGATCGAGAATCCGGTCACCAAACCCTCGCCACGGTTCAGCGGATGAACAGCCGCACCATCAGCCGGCCCAGGCCGATGACGATCAGGCTGACGACAAGCAGGATCAAGCCAAGCTCGATCAACGCGCTCAGATAGAGATCCGAGGTGGCCTCGGTGAATTCGTTGGCGATGACGCTGGCGACGGTGTAGCCGGGCGCGAACAGCGAGGCGGTGATGACCGGGCGGTTGCCGATCACCATCGTCGTCGCGATCGTCTCGCCGAGCGCGCGGCCGAAAGCCAGCATGCACGCCCCGATGATGCCACGCCGCACCGCCGGCAGGACCACCTGAAAGGCCGTCTCCCACCGCGTCGCCCCTAACGCCAGGGCTGCCTCACGATTGCGCATCGGGATCGCGGCGATCAAATCGCGGGTGATCGCGGTAATCGTCGGCACGATCATCAGGGTCAAAATCAGCGCCGCGGTCAGCATATTGACGCCGTAGATCGTGCCCTGAAAGAACGGCAGGAAACCAAAAGTCGCCTGCAGCGCGGGGCCGATCCAGTTGGCGACGAGCGGGGCGAGAACGAACAGCCCCCACAACCCATAAACAATGCTCGGCACCGCGGCGAGCAACTCGATCAAGAGGCCGAGGTAGTCGCCCACCCGGCGCGGCGCGAATTCGGCAAGATAGATTGCCGCCATGATGCCGACGATCGCCGCCAGTACGAGCGCGATGACCGACGTGACGAGCGTGCCGTAGATGAACGGCGCGGCGCCGAATTGCTGGGTAACCGGGTTCCACTGGCTGCTCCACAGGAACCCGATCCCAAACGTTCCGATCGACCGCCGCGCGCCCCAGGCCAACTCGACGACCAGACCGCCGACGATCAGCAGAAACAGCCAGCACGAACCCTGCAAAGCGATCACGAAGATCTGCGACGTAATCCGCTCTGTGCGGTGCAGCGATTTCCGGGGGAACCCCGACGCGCTGGGGGAAGCGGCGGTCTGCTCTGTCACCCAATCCTCCCGCCCATCGATGCAGTCGGCGCCATCGGGGCCCTGCGGGTGTGCTTCGCCGCTACTCCATTTCGCCGAGCACCGTCAGCGCCTGCTTCTGCACATTTTCGGGCAGCGGGACGTAGTCGACCGATTTGGCGATCGGCTGCGCAGTGGTGGCCAGCCAGGTCATGATTGTCTTGACCAGCTTGCCGCGCGCCTCGTCCTTCGGCTTCTGGTAGAGCATGACCCAGGAATAGCCGCTGATCGGATAGCACTCGGCGCAGTTTGTATCCACAATCGAAAAATTGGTCGAGGACACGTCAGGCTTGGTCGCCGCCGCCGCCGCCACCGTATCGACCGCCGGATAGAGGAACTTGCCGGCCTTGTTCTGCAACAGGGCGTAGGACAGCTTGTTTTCGAGCAGGTAGGCGAGTTCGACATAGCCGATGGCGCCCGGGGTCTGCTTGACGAGGCCGGCGACGCCCTCGTTGCCCTTGCCGCCGATGCTGCTCGGCGCCGGCCACTGCACGTCCTTGCCGGTGCCGACCTTCTGCTTCCACTCCGGCGACACATTGCTGAGAAAATCGCTGAAGATGTAGGTGGTGCCGGAGCCATCCGAACGGTGCACGACGGTGATGGCCATGTTCGGCAGCTTGACCCCGGGGTTGAGCTTGGCGACCGCAGGATCGTCCCATTTGGCGATCTTGCCGAGATAGATATCGGCGACGACTTCGCGCGTCAGATGCAGGCCCTTGTCGATCCCGGGCAGGTTGTAGGCGACGCCGGCGCCGCCCAGCGTGATCGGGATCTGCAGCACGGCGTCCTTGGCGCGGCCGAGTTCCTTGGCGTCCATCGGCACGTCGCTTGCGCCGAAATCGACGGTCTTGGCGGTGAATTGCTGAATGCCGCCGCCGCTGCCGATCGATTGATAGTTCACGGTCACGTCGGGATGCTTTTCGGTGTAGGCGTAAAATGCCTTGGAGAAGAACGGGAAGTCAAACGACGAGCCGGCGCCGACGATCTGCGTCGCGGCAAAGGCCCCCGGCGCGGCCGTTAGCGCGCAGGCAATGATCCCGGCGCCCAACAACAGCGTGCCAGTTCGCCCGGTCGTCTGCCGGTGGGTTCGTGTCTGTGTCAAAGCATCCTCCTGTCTCGCTGTCAGGCGTTTCTCGGCTGGCACCGCCCCGACCGCCCGGTGCGGCAGCGAACGGGTGCCGGTTCGGCTTTGTCCGGTTTGCCGGCGACAACCGGCCCCCCGCGACGCGCCAGTCTCGGGTGAACCCGGCGGCCGGGCAGGCGGCTTCTAGCCTCCGGTTAATGCGCTTTCGTGACGAATATATTGCAGATTGATGACGGGTCAGTTCGGTTGGCCGACATCCTCGCGCGGGTCGGCGGCCCGCAGCCAGACCGTAAAGGTCGAGCCCTCGCCGGCCCGGCTGCTGATCTCAAGGCGGCCGCGGTGGCGGTTGAGGATGTGCTTGACGATCGCCAGCCCGAGCCCGGTGCCGCCGAGCTCGCGCGAGCGCGCGGTATCGACCCGGTAGAAGCGCTCGGTCAGCCGCGGCAAATGCTCGCTGGCGATGCCCTCGCCCTGGTCGGCGACCGCGATCGCGACCAGCGCCGGCCCGAGATCGCCGGCGAGGCTCGCGCTGACTGCAACCGCGCTGTGCGGCCGGCCATATTTCACCGCGTTGTCGAGCAGGTTCTGGAAGATCTGCGCCAACTGGTCGCGCTCGCCGACGATTTCGGGCAGATCGGCCGGCAGCTGATGCGCGATGCGGATGTCGCGCGCGGCGGCGCGCAGTTCGAGGCTGCGCACGACCTCGTCGATGAGCGGCGCCAGCGCCACCCGGCCAGTCGGCGCGACATGCTCGTTCATTTCGATCCGCGACAGCGACAACAGATCGTCCACCAGCCGCGCCATGCGCCGCGCCTGCTCGTTCATGATGCCGAGAAAGCGCTCGCGCGCCGCGGCGTCATCGCGCGCCGGGCCGCGCAGCGTTTCGATAAAACCGATGAGGGCGGCGAGCGGCGTCTTCAATTCGTGCCCGGCATTGGCGACGAAATCGGCGCGCAGCTGCTCGCTGCGCTTCAATTCGGTGACGTCGTGCAGGGTCAGGATCGCCGCCGCGCCGCCCGCCGCGCCGCCCGCCGCGCCGCCCGCCGCGCCGCCCGCCGCGCCGCCCTGGGCCGACCCCTGGCCCGGCCCGGTGGCGAGCGGCGCGACCTGGGCGCGCAGCATGCGCTCCACCGGCACCGACAGCGTGAAATCGACGCTGCGCGCCGGTTCCCCGCGCAGCACCGCGTCGGCGGCGGCGAGCAGCAGCGGGTTGCGCAGCGCCGCCGTGAGGTCGCGCGGCAGAATTCCGGCGCCGATGAACTGGGCGGAGGCCGCGTTGGCGCCGACGATGCGGCGCTGGCGGTCGATCAGGATCAGTGGATCGGGCGCCGCCGCGATGATCGCCTCGGCCGCCGCCAGCCGCGCCGCGGTCTCGGCGGCATGGCTGCGCCACGCCCGGTCGAGCCGCAGCGCCGCCGGCCAGATCGCCCAGCCGCCCGGGCCGAGGCGCCGGGGCGGCGCCGGCGGCAGCGCCGCCTCGGGACCGAGCCCGCCAACGGCATCGCGCGCTTCGGCCGCCAATAGCCGAAGGCTCACGAAACTCGTGACCGTGACGACCACGACGCCTGCCCCGAGCGCGGCAAAGACCGTGGCCCGAGCCCAGCCCAACTCGAACATGACCGCGAGGAATATGGCGAGCGGCAATATTCCGAGGAGGACGCGTCCGGCGGCGCGGCCGAGCTCTCGCCACATCGCCCGCCGCCGCTAGACCCGCCCCGCTCAGCCGATCGCGTCGTGCGCGGCGAGCGCGGCGAGGTTGACGAGGTCGGAGACGGTGGCGCCGGTGTTGACGATCTGCACCGGACGCGCGAGGCCGAGGAGCAGCGGCCCGACCACCGTGCCGCCGCCCAGATGCGACAACAGCTTGGCGGCGATGTTGGCGCTGTGGAGGTCCGGCATTACCAGGATGTTGGCGGCGTCGGTGAGCCGGCAGAACGGGTAGAGCTGGCGCATCAGCCGGTGGTCGAGCGCGACGTCGGCGCTCATCTCGCCGTCATATTCAAAGCCGGCCTCGCGCGCGTCGAGCAGCGCCACCGCCTCGCGCACCAGTTCGCCGTTCGACCCCATCGGGTTGCCGAAATTGGAGTAGGACAGCAGCGCGACGCGCGGCTCGAGCCCGAGTTCCTTCGCCTTCGCCGCCGCGGCGACCGCGATCTCGGCGAGCTGCGCGGCGCTCGGGCTCTCGTGCACCAGCGTATCGGCGAACAGCACCGTGCGCTGGCGCGCCAGAAGGATGGTCAGCCCGAAGACCAGCGAACCCGGCTTTACTTCGATGACGCGCATGACCTCGTCCAAAACGTCGAACGAGTTGCGGGTCAGCCCGGTCACCATCGCGTCGGCGTCGCCGCACGCCACCATGCAGGCGGCGAAGACGTTGCGGTCGAGGTTGACGAGGCGCTGGCAATCGCGATGCAGCAGGCCGCGGCGCTGCAGGCGCTCGTAGAGGAAATCGGTGTAGTGCCGGTTGCGGTGCGACACGCGCGCGTTGTGGATTTCGAGCGGCGCCGAAGAGGCGAGCCCCATCGCCGCCATCGTCTCGCGCACCCGCTCCTCGCGGCCAACCAGTATCGGGCTGCCGTAGCCGCTCTCGGCGTAGAGGAGGGCGGCGCGAATGGTCTTCTCTTCCTCGCCCTCGGCGAAGACGACGCGCCGGGGGTGCGCGCGGACCTTCTCGAAGATCGACTCGAGCCCGGCCGCGGTCGGGTCGAGGCGCGCGCGAAGGCTGCGCCGGTAGGCCTCCATATCGAGGATCGGCTTGCGCGCGACGCCTGAATCCATCGCCGCCTGCGCCACCGCCGAGGGCACCGCCCAGATGAGGCGCGGGTCGAACGGCGCCGGGATGATGTAATCCGGGCCGTAGCGCAGCCGCTCGCCGGCATAGGCGGCGGCGACCTCGTCCGGCACGTCCTCGCGCGCGAGCCGTGCCAGCGCCTCGGCCGCGGCGATCTTCATCGCGTCGTTGATCTGCGACGCGCGCACGTCGAGCGCCCCGCGAAAGATGTAGGGAAAGCCCAGCACATTGTTGACCTGGTTCGGGTAATCCGAGCGGCCGGTGGCGATGATCGCGTCGGAGCGCACCGCGCGAACTTCTTCCGGGGTGATCTCCGGGTCGGGGTTGGCCAGCGCGAAGATGATCGGCTTCTGCGCCATCGCCCGCACCATCGCGCGGTCGACCGCGCCCTTGACGGAGAGGCCGAGGAAGACGTCGCTCCCCTCCATCGCCTCGGCGAGGGTGCGCGCCTTGGTCTCGACCGCATGCGCCGATTTCCACTGGTTCATCCCGTCGGTGCGGCCGCGGTAGATGACGCCCTTGGAATCGCACAGCACCGCATTGGCGCCCGGCAGTCCCATCGTCTTCAACAGTTCGACGCAAGCGATCGAGGCGGCGCCGGCGCCGTTGATCACCACGCGCACATCGCGCAATTCGCGCCCGGTCAAGTGCAGCGCGTTGATGAGGCCGGCCGTCGTGATGATCGCGGTGCCGTGCTGGTCGTCGTGGAACACCGGGATGTCGAGGAGTTCGCGCAGGCGCTCCTCGATGACAAAGCATTCCGGGGCGCGGATGTCTTCAAGGTTGATGCCGCCGAACGCCGGGTGCAGGAAACGCACGCAATTGACGAACTCGTCGACATCCTTGGTATCGATTTCGAGGTCGATCGAATCGATGTCGGCGAAGCGCTTGAAGAGCGCCGCCTTCCCTTCCATCACCGGCTTCGCCGCCAGCGCACCCAGATCGCCGAGGCCCAAGACCGCGGTGCCGTTCGAGATCACGGCGACGAAATTGCCCTTCGACGTATAGTCGTAGGCGCTGCTCGGGTCGCGCTCGATGTGGAGGCACGGAAAGGCGACGCCCGGCGAATAGGCGAGCGAGAGGTCGCGCTGCGTCGTCAGCGGCTTGTGCGGCGCGATCGACAATTTGCCGGGCCGTCCGCTCGAATGAAATTGCAGCGCCTCCTCTTCGGTGGCGCGCGCGATGCCGGTATCCATGATCGGCGATGCTCCTGATGCGGCCGGCCGCCATCGGGCGCCGGCCTCGCGTAATGTTCCGGCGTAATGTTAAAGAGCGCGCCCCACCCCGTCAAAGCGGCGCGATCGGGCCGGTGAATGTTGACAGCCCGGAGCGCGCCACTATAGTGCGCGCCTCGCGGACGGGAGGCCTCGTCCGCCGCGATTGCCGTGCCTGACCCCGCGCCCGCGCGGGGTTGCCGCGGCGGGCGCGCCAACCGATATCGGCTCAATCATGTTCGCAGTGATCCGCACCGGCGGCAAGCAGTACAAGGTCGCCCCCAACGACGTCATCGCGGTCGAGAAGCTCGCCGGCGAACCCGGCGCGACGATCGAATTCGCCGAAGTCTTGATGGTCGGCGACGGCGCCGAATTTTCGACCGGCACGCCGCTATTGGCGGGCGCCTCGGTAAGCGCCGAACTGGTCGAGCAGCGTCGCGCCGCGAAGATCATCGTCTTCAAGAAGAAGCGGCGCAAAAACTACCGCCGCAAAAACGGCCACCGCCAGTACGAGACCGTGCTGCGGATCACCGGGATCAGCGCCGGTAGCTAGGCGAATTCGGCCGAGGAGGGTTCGAGATGGCACACAAAAAGGCGGGCGGCTCCTCGCGCAACGGCCGCGACAGTCCCGGTCAGCGGCTCGGGGTCAAGAAGTTCGGCGGCGAGATCGTCGTCCCCGGCAACATCCTGGTGCGCCAGCGCGGCACCAAGTTCCATCCCGGCGACAAGGTCGGCATGGGCCGCGACCACACGCTCTTTGCGCTGGAGGCGGGCGCCGTCCAGTTTCGCCAGGGGATCGGCGGCCGCAAGTTCATCTCGATCGTGCCGCGCCCGGCTAACGATCATCCGGCTAACGAACCGTCGGCTGAGGCCGCCGAATAGCCGTTCCCCAGACGCTTTAGAATGCAAGGGGAGCGGCCCGGCCGCTCCCCTTTTTCGTTCCGATTGAAGGCTCATGAAATTCCTCGACCAGTGCAAGATCTACCTGAAGAGCGGCGACGGCGGGCGCGGCTCGATGAGCTTTCGGCGCGAGAAATTCATCGAGTTCGGCGGCCCCGACGGCGGCGACGGCGGCAAGGGCGGCGACATCGTGCTTGTCGCCGCGGCCAACCTCAACACCCTCATCGACTACCGCTACCGCCAGCATTTCCGCGCGCAGAACGGCCGCGGCGGGGCGGGCGCCGGGCGCACCGGCGCCGGCGGGCGCGACCTCGTGCTGACGCTGCCGGTCGGCACGCAAGTGCTCGACGACGACAAGGAAACCGTGCTGGCCGACCTGACCCAGCCGGGGCAGCGCGTCGTGCTGCTGCGCGGCGGCGACGGCGGCTTCGGCAATTCGCACTACAAAACCTCGACAAACCAGGCGCCGCGCCGCGCCGACCCGGGCTGGCCGGGCCGCGAGCTCTGGGTCTGGCTGCGCTTGAAGCTGATCGCGGATTCCGGCCTCGTCGGGCTGCCCAATGCCGGCAAATCGACGCTTCTCGCGCGCCTGTCGCACGCCAAGCCGAAGATCGCCGACTATCCGTTCACCACGCTGCACCCGCAGCTCGGCGTGGTGCGGCTCGATGACGAGACCGAATTCGTGCTGGCCGACCTGCCGGGCCTGATCGAGGGGGCGAGCGACGGCGCCGGCCTTGGCACCCGCTTTTTGGGCCATGTCGAGCGCTGCGCGGTGATCCTCCACCTGATCGACGGCACCGAAGAGGATGTCGTCGGCGCCTACCGCACGATCCGCCGCGAGCTCAAGGATTACGCGCACGGCCTCGCCGACAAGCCGGAAATCGTCGGCCTCAACAAGATCGACGCGATCGACCCCGCGGATGTCGCGAAGAAATGCCGGGCGCTCGCCCGCGCCGCGCGGCCCGGCACGGTGGTGCTGCCGCTGTCCGGCGTCAGCGGCGCCGGCCTGCAGCCGATGCTCGGCGCGCTGGTCGCGGCGATCCACGCCGAGCGCGCCGACGCGCCCGAACACGCCGCGCTGGTTGATGCGTGATGGGCAAGCCCGTCGCCGCTCGCACCCCCACCCCAACCCTCCCCCGCCTGCGGGGGAGGGAGAAGCCGGCACCCATAAATCCTCCCCCGCAGGCGGCGGAGGGTCCCATAAATCCCCCTCCCCCGCAGGCGGGGGAGGGTCGGGGTGGGGGTTTGCCGAGCGCGGCCGCGGCGCTCGCGGCGGCGCGGCGTATCGTCCTCAAGATCGGCTCGGCGCTGCTGGTGGCGCAAGACGGCGAAATTCGCCGCGCCTGGCTCGACGCCTTGGTCGCCGACGTCGCGCGCTGCCGCCGGCGCGGCCAGGAGCTGATCGTCGTGACCTCCGGCGCGATCGCGGTCGGGCGGCGCCATCTCGGGCTGCACCACCGCGCGCTGCGCCTCGAAGAAAAGCAGGCCGCCGCCGCAACCGGCCAGATCCGCCTGGCGCACGCCTACCAGGAGGCGCTGGCAAGGCACGCCATCACCGTCGCGCAGATCCTCCTGACGCCCGACGATACCGAGGAGCGCCGCCGCCACCTCAACGCCCGCGCTACCTTCGCGCAGCTCATAGCGCTGGGCGCGGTGCCGGTGGTCAACGAGAACGACACGATCGCCACCGCCGAGATTCGCTTCGGCGACAACGACCGCCTCGCCGCCCGCGTCGCGCAGATGGTGAGCGCCGACATGCTGGTGCTGCTCTCCGACATCGACGGCCTCTACACCGCCGACCCGCGCACCGACCCGGCGGCGCGCCACATCCCGCTGGTGCGCGAGATCGGCCCCGACACCCTGGCGATGGCCGGCGCCGCGCCGCCCGGCTACAGCTCGGGCGGCATGGTGACCAAGCTCGAAGCGGCGCGCATCGCGATGGGCGCCGGCTGTCACATGCTGATCGCAGAGGGCGATCCCCGCAACGACGGCGGCGCGCTGCAGGCGATCGAGGCCGGCGCGCGGGCGACCTTGTTTATGCCGGGCGGCGAGCCGCGCTCGGCGCGCAAGGCGTGGATCGCCGGCGCGGTCAACCCGGGCGGCGCGCTGGTTGTCGACGATGGCGCGGCGCGCGCCTTGCGCAGCGGCAAGAGCCTCTTGCCGGCCGGCATCGTCGCGGTCGAGGGCAGCTTCGAGCGCGGCGATTGCGTCGTCATCCGCAGCCGCACCGGGGCCGAGGCCGGGCGCGGCCTCTCGGCCTACGGCAGCGCCGACATCCGCCTCATTGCCGGCCACAAGAGCGGTGAAATCGAGCGGATTCTGGGCTACCGTGGCCGCGACGAGATCATTCACCGCGACGATCTGGTGGTGAGCGACCAGCGATGACCCCAATGACCGAGGCCGAAACCCTGACGCGCACCGTGGCAGCGACTGACCTCGCCGCGACAATGGCGGAAATCGGCCGGCGCGCGCGCGACGCCGCCGCCGCGCTGGCGCTCGCCCCGGCCGCCGCGAAGGAGAAGGCGCTGCGCGCGGCGGCCGCCGCGGTGCGGGCGCAGGCCGAGGCGATCCTCGCCGCCAATGAGGAGGACATCGCCGAGGCGCGGCGCGCCGGCATCGCCCCCGCGCTGGTCGACCGCCTGGCGCTCGACCCGAAGCGGCTCCAGGCGGTGGCGCAGGGCCTTGAAGACATCGCCGCGCTGCCCGATCCCGTAGGCCGCGTGCTGGCCGAATGGACGCGGCCCAACGGCCTCCAAATCTCGCGGGTCAGCGTGCCGTTGGGGGTTATCGGCATCATATACGAGGCCCGCCCCAACGTGACCGCCGACGCTGGCGGGCTCGCGGTCAAATCCGGCAACGCGGCGATCCTGCGTGGCGGCTCGGAGAGCTTTCATTCCTCGCGCGCGCTGGTCGCGGCCTTGCGCGAGGGGCTGCGCGCCGCCGGGCTGCCCGAGGACGCGATCCAGCTGGTGCCGACCCGCGAGCGCGACGCGGTCGGGATGATGCTGCAGATGAGCGGAGTCATCGACATCATCGTCCCTCGGGGGGGCGCCTCGCTGATCGAACGCGTGCAGCGCGAGAGCCGCATCCCGGTCATCGCCCATCTGGAAGGCCTCTGCCACACCTATATCCACGCCGCGGCCGACCCCTCAAAGGCGCGCGCCATCGCGCTCAACGCCAAGATGCGGCGCGTCTCGATCTGCGGCGCGACCGAAACCTTGCTGATCGACCGCGCCGTCGCCCGCACGATATTGCCGCCGCTCCTCGCCGATCTGCGCGCCGCCGGGTGCGAACTGCGCGGCGACCCGGAAGTGCTGGCGATCGACCCCACTGCGATCCCGGCGACCGAGGCGGATTGGCGCACCGAATACCTCGACGCGATCCTCGCGGTGCATGTCGTGGATGGCGAGGAGGCGGCGATCGAACACATCAACCGCTACGGCTCGCACCACACCGACGCGATCGTCACCGAGGACGCAGCCGCCGCCGAGCGCTTCCTCGCCGCGATCGACAGCGCGATCGTGCTGGTCAACGCCTCGACCCAGTTCGCCGACGGCGGCGAATTCGGCATGGGCGCCGAGATCGGCATCTCGACCCAGCGCCTGCCGCCGCGTGGCCCGGTCGGCGCCGCCGAACTGACGACCTACAAATACCTGGTGCGCGGCACCGGCCAGGTGCGGCCCTGAAGAGCCATTTGCATCAAGCGCCCAGCAACCGGACCCGGTCTGTCAACGCAGGTAAGCCTGCGGCGCCGGCAAACTTACGATCGTCGGTAATGACGTGGGTATCGTGGTGCAGCGCAAGCGCGAGATAAAAACAATCGTAAACCGGATGATTTATTGCCGTTGCAAGCTCAAGCGCGCGAGCGACATGCGGCTCGATCGCGAAGGAGGCGACCGGCGCGGCAATCAACTCGGCCATTCGAGAAAACGCCTCCTGGTCGGCAATCTCGCCCAGTCGCACATGCCGCCAGAGCGCGTTTGCCGCCTCCGCAAGCCAAAGCGCAGGCGCAATCAATTGCTCGTCGCGGAGCGCAAGGGCAGCGTCTGCGCCAGGCTCGTCGAAGACCCATTTTAACGCGACCGAAGCATCGATGACGATCGTCATCGCTCGTCTCGATCCTGGCGAATCAGATCCGTCGAGTTCGTCAACTTCCGGCCACGCGTCTCCTCGCGGAGCTTCGCGGCGCGCTCCCAAAACCCGGCGCGGCCGGCGCGCAGGGTTTCTTCCAGGATGATGCGGTGCTCAGCTTCGGCGCTGCGGCCATGCTCGGCGGCGCGGCGCTTGAGGGCTTCGACGACATCCAGCGGCACGTCGCGAACGAGAAGTTGGGGCATTGGAAATTCCTTCCGTCGCTATCACATGATAGCAGCGTCGATTGCGTCTAGTCCACGCTCGGGGTAGCGCCGTCCCGGCGATGCGATTAAATACCTGCGGAGCCGGGCGATGCGTATCCGAGTGCGCCGCCCTCCCCCTCTCCCGTCGGGAGGGGGATTTTGTTGCGATCGAGGCTGATTTGGCTGCGCCACCGCGAATGACCGCCCTGCCCGCCTCGGTTGGCGCCACGCTCGAGATGCTCGGCAGCGCCGATTACATCGCCGACCGTTCGCTCGCGACCGCGGTGCACCTCTCCCTGCACCTGGCGCGGCCCTTGTTTCTCGAAGGCGAAGCCGGGGTCGGCAAGACCGAGATCGCCAAGGTGCTGGCGAGCGCGCTGGGCCGGCGCCTGATCCGGCTGCAGTGTTACGAGGGGCTTGATGTCTCCTCGGCGGTCTACGAGTGGGATTACGCCCGCCAGATGATCGAAATCCGCCTCGCCGAAGCCGGCGAAGAGGACCGCAGCGAGATCGAGAACACGATCTTTTCCGACCGCTTCCTGATCAAGCGGCCCCTGTTGCAGGCCTTGGAGCCGGAACTCGAAGGCCCGCCGGTGCTCTTGATCGACGAGCTCGACCGCACCGACGAGCCGTTCGAAGCCTATCTGCTTGAACTGCTCTCCGACTTCCAGGTGACGATCCCCGAGATCGGCACGATCCACGCCGAGCACCCGCCGATCGTCGTCATCACCTCGAACCGCACCCGCGAAATCCACGACGCGTTGAAGCGCCGCTGCTTCTATTATTGGGTCGATTACCCGACCGCCGAGCGCGAACTCGAAATCCTCAAGCGCAAGGCGCCGCGGGCGAGCGCGGCGCTGTCGCGCGAGGTCGTCGGGCTGGTGCAGAAACTGCGCAAGATGGATCTCTTCAAGCTGCCCGGCATCGCCGAGACGATCGACTGGGCCGAGGC
>DATGFP010000084.1:0-6913 GCA_035309005.1 Allostellaceae bacterium
CGCGCGCATAGGCGAAGAGCTGGCCGTTCTTGGTCCGGCCCCGACCGGGATCGAGCACCGGGGCGGTCGTCTCGTCGGCGAACAACTTGGCGGAGGCCCGTAGCCTGTCGAGCAGCCGCTCATGTACCGGCCGCAGCATGAAGGCGGCGCGGCCGACCCAATCGGCCAGCGTCGAGCGATCCAGATTGACGCCTTGGCGGGCGTAAATCTGCGCCTGGCGATACAACGGAAGGTGATCGGCGTACTTCGACACCAAGACCTGCGCGACGGTCGCCTCGGTCGGCAGTCCGCCCTCGATCAGCCGCGCCGGCGCTGCCGCCTGCACCACCACGTCCTCGCAAGCCCGGCAGGCGTATTTGGGCCGGCGCACGACCAGCACCCGGAACTGCGCCGGCACGATGTCGAGCCGCTCGGCGACATCCTCGCCGATCCGGTGCAACGCGCCGCCGCAGCCGGGGCAGATCGTGCGGTCGATATCAACCACCGTCTCGATCCGCGGCAGGTGGGCCGGCAGAGCGCCGCGGTTCGCCCGGCGCCGGGCGGCACGCACCTTCCGCTCTGCCGGTGCTTCCTCCCTCTCGGCATCGTCGGCGGCCTCGATCTGTTCGGCCTCCTCCAGGCCGAGCCGCAGCTGCTCCTCGGGCAGGCTCTCGGCCCGCCGCCCGAAGCGATGCCGCTGCAATTCCTTGATGATCTGGCGCAGCCGTTCGCTCTCCGCCCGCTCGGCCAGCAGCATCGCCTTGAGCCGGTCGGGGTTGTCGGGGAGGGCTTCGGCGCTCGTCACGGCCTGAGTGAATCATGGCCGCCACCAGCTTGCGATGGGTTTTTTGACGTCGGCCGGCGTCGGCTCTGCGCTCAGCTCGCCGCGCTCGGCGCTGGTGTGCGCCGCGGCTCGTGCACCCGTCGCCAATCCAGCCCTTCGAGCAAGGCTTGCAGCTGCGCCGCGCTCAGCCGCATCACCCCGTCGCGAACGGCCGGCCAGCGGAACTGGCCGCTTTCCAGGCGCTTGGCAACGAGCACGACGCCGCTGCCATCCCAGAAAATCAGCTTCACTCGGTCGGCCCGCTTCGCCCGGAACACGTAGACGACACCAGAGAACGGGTCGGTGCGCATGCTGTCGCGCACCACTGCCGCGAGCCCGGTGCTCCACTTCACCGCGACCGACATTGGGCTCGTCGCCAGCGCCTATCTCGCCGGCGCGGTTTCGGGCGCGCTGCTGTTCGGCTATCTGACCGACCGGTTCGGTCGCCGCAGACTGTTCATGGTGAACTTGGGGCTGTACCTCGCCGCCACCGCGGCCACCGCGCTGTCCTGGAATTTCTGGAGCTTCGCGGCCTTCCGGGCGCTGACCGGCGCCGGTATCGGTGGCGAATACGCGGCGATCAACTCGGCGATCCAGGAGCTGATCCCGGCGCGCTTTCGCGGCCGCACCGACCTCGCGATCAACGGCAGCTTCTGGCTCGGGGCGGCGATCGGAGCCCTAGGTGCAGTCGTGCTGCTGCAGCCCGGGCGGCTGCCGCCGGACGGGGGCTGGCGCGCCGCCTTTGGCATCGGCGCCGTGCTCGGAGTCGGCATCCTGGTGCTCCGCCGCTGGGTTCCGGAAAGCCCGCGCTGGCTGATGCTGCACGCACGGATCGAGGAGTGCGAGATCGTTATCGCCGAGGTCGAGCGCCGGGTCCGGGCGGCGCCGGGCGTCAAGCGGCTCACGGCGGTAACGAGCCGAATCCACCTCGTCGTCAGCGCGCGCACCCCGGTGCTGCGCATGGTCCGGGCAATTTTGCGCGACTACCCGCGTCGCGCGGTGTTGGGGCTCGCGCTGATGGCCGCCCAGGCGTTTTTCTACAACGCGATCTTTTTTTCCTATGCGCTGGTGCTGACCCGCTTTTACGGCGTGCCGTCGGCGGCAATCGGTTGGTTCATACTGCCGTTCGCCCTGGGCAATTTCCTGGGGCCCTTGCTGCTCGGTCCGCTGTTCGACACGCTCGGGCGCAAGCCGATGATCGCCGCAACCTATGCGCTCTCGGGGGTGCTGCTGGCGATCGTCGGCTATCTGTTTCGACAGGGTCTGCTTGATGCCGTGACATTGACGTTGTGCTGGAGCGGGATTTTCTTCTTCGCCTCGGCGGCGGCGAGCGCCGCCTATCTGACGGTCAGCGAGAGCTTTCCGCTCGAAACCCGGGCGCTGGCGATAGCATTCTTCTACGCGGTCGGGACCGCCCTTGGCGGTGTCGCGGCGCCTTCCATTTTCGGGGCCCTGGTCGGCAGCGGCGAGCGTGGCGCGGTGTTTCTCGGCTACCTCCTCGGCGCCGCATTGATGATCGGCGCGGCCATCGTCGAGCTGGCGATCGGGGTCAAGGCGGAGCGCCAGCCACTCGAGGCGGTCGCGCGACCTCTCTCGCTCATCGACTGACCAATGCAACAAAATTGGTCAGGATTCGATTTGACCAGTTCGATCGACACCTGACCGATGGCCGTTCTCGGCGCCGAGTTGCCCCAGACGGCATGAACCGGCTGGGGTTGGGGGCCCCGCAATCGGGACGGGGCCGCAGCCCGCATCGGCTTACAGCTCGACCCGCTCGGAAATGGCGAGCGCGTCATCTACCTCGATGCCGAGGTAACGGACGGTGCTCTCCAACTTCGTATGCCCGAGGAGCAGCTGGACCGCGCGAAGGTTGCCCGTCTTCTTGTAGATCTGTGCCGCCTTCGTTCGGCGCATCGAGTGCATGGCGTAGACCGAGCTATCCAGCCCGGCGCTCTCAACCCAGGCATGAACGATCCGCGCGTATTGCCGAGTCGACAGGTGCGGCTGCGCCCTGAAGCGGCTCGGGAACAGGTATCGCCCCTTCCTGCGGGAAACCTCGGGAAGCCACGCCTGGATCGCGGCTCGGGTCTGCTCGGTGATTTCGAACTGGACGGGCCGTCCCGTCTTCTTTTGAATGACGGTGGCGCGGTCCCTGACCCGGCCGCCGGATCGCGCTGCGACGCCGACGGTTGGTTTCTATCGAGCATGATCGTCTCCTTCGAACCGACCACACCCTCCCGGCTCCAGTCTGGGAACGACCGGCTGAACATTCTATCGTGAACGGCCGGTCTGCATCGGAATCCATCGGCTAGCCGACCCTCGGTTCATTCCGACCCGGGTCGCCGGCACGGGCGCCCAGCACCGCGGCGATGCCGGCGCGTTCTGCTCCTGAGCGGTCACGCGGCCGGCTCGCGTGAAGCCCCTCTGTCGGAAGCCACCGTAGGTCCCGCAATCGAACAGCAAACCTTCCTTGCCGCGGCCAGATGCCGCATCGATATGCCATGAGGACAGAGCGGTATAAATTATCTACCAGATGCTTATTATCATGTTCCAGGCATGATTACTGCTGCACAGCTGCGCGCCGCGCGTGCCCTGCTAGGCATCGACCAGCGCCGGCTAGCTGAGCTGTCCGGGCTATCGGTTCCGACGATCCAGCGGATGGAAGCGAGCGAGGGGGTAATCCGCGGCAATGTCGATTCGCTGATGAAGCTGATCGCGGCACTGGATACGGCCGGCATTGAGCTGATCGCGGAGGGAGCGGTGAGCGCCGACGGCGGCCGTGGCATTCGGCTCAAAGGGACATAGCGCTCGCAGTGGCCGAATTTCTCGCGGCAATCCTCCTCTTAGTTCTGGGAGGCGCGGTGGCGGTCGCGTTCGGCTCGCGTGTCCGGCCGGGCCGATTGGTGGGACAGGCGGGGGCGATCGCCGGCTGTGCGATCGGGTTGGTCGGAGTGGTCCGCGTGCTGGTGTCCGGGCAGCCGGAAGACCTCTGGGCATTCTCCTTCATGCCGGGCGGCGCGATCCATCTGCGGATCGACGCGCTGTCGGCATTTTTTCTGCTGCCGGTGTTCGGTCTGTCGATCCTGACGGCGTTCTATGGCGGCGCCTACATAGCGGGCCGGGACGAGAAGCGGCGAGCCGCGTCCAGCTGGTTTCACCTCAATCTGCTGACGGCCGGCATGGCCGGTGTCGTCGCCGCGCATGACGGGCTGCTGTTCCTGGTGGCCTGGGAGATCATGGCGCTGGCGCCCTTCTTCCTCGTTGTATTCGACGACCGGGAACCGGCGATGCGGCATGCCGGCTGGACCTATCTGGTGGCGACCCATCTCGGCACGGTCTTTCTGCTGGTCCTGTTCGTCATGCTCGGCGACCTTGCCGGCAGCTCCGATTTCAACGCCTACCCGGCCGCGCTCGCTGCCCACCCCGAGCTTTGCTCGCTCGCCTTCGTGCTGGCGCTGGTCGGGTTCGGCTCGAAGGCCGGCATCGTGCCGGCGCATGTCTGGCTGCCCGAGGCTCACCCGGTAGCGCCGAGCCATGCCTCGGCGCTGATGTCGGGCGCGATGATCAAAATCGGCATCTACGGCCTCGTCCGCGTCTTGACGATGCTCGGCACCCCGCAATCATGGTGGGGCTGGCTGCTGCTCGCGATCGGTGCGTCGAGCGGCATTCTCGGCGTGTTGTTCGCGTTGGCGCAGCACGATCTAAAGCGGCTTCTCGCCTATCACAGCGTCGAGAACATCGGGATCATCCTGCTCGGTATCGGGGCCGGGATCCTGGGGCTGGCGACCGGCATGACGTCGCTTGCGGCTATCGGATTTGCCGCCGGGCTGCTGCACGTTCTCAACCACGCCATCTTCAAGAGCCTCTTGTTCCTCAGCGCCGGCGCCGTGCAGCACGCCGCGCACACGCTCGACCTGGAGGAACTCGGGGGGCTGTTGAAACGGATGAAGTGGACCGGCGCGGCCTTCCTGATCGGCTCTGCCGCGATCGTCGGGTTGCCGCCGCTCAACGGGTTTGTCAGTGAATACCTGCTGTTCTACGCGGGGTTTGCCGCGGTCATCGAACCGAACGCGGCAATTGCCGCCGCCGGCCTGTCGACGATCACCGTCATGGGGCTGATCAGCGGGCTCGCCGCAGCCTGTTTCGCGAAGGCGTTCGGCATCGTTTTTCTCGGCTCGCCGCGGAGTCCGGAAGCGGCAAAGGCGCATGAAGTCGCTTGGCCGATGACCGGCGCGATGGCCGGTCTCGCCCTGTTGTGTGTCGTTATCGGGCTCGCCGCTCCGGCGGTCGTTGCCGCCCTGGAGCCGGTCGTAACGACCGCCACCGGCCTGCCGGCAGCCGCCGTTCACCTGCAGCTGTCCGGCGTCGCCACGCCGCTCGCTGCTGCCGTCGCGGTGTTCGTCGCCGCCATCGCGATTGCCGGGGCGGCCTGGTGGTGGCGCCGGTACAGCCTCGACCGGGCCGGCACGAGGCGGGGGTCCGTGTGGGGCTGCGGCTATCTCTTCCCAACCGCGAGGATGCAGTACACCGCGTCGTCCTTCGTGCAGCCGCTGACAACGCAATTCAGCCTGTTTGTTCGCAATCGCGAGGCGCTGGCGCCGCCGCAGGGCTATTTTCCGAAATCGGCCTCCTACTCCAGCGACAGCGGCGACCCGGTGCTGCGGCTCTTGTTCGTGCCGACCTTCCGTTGGCTCGACCGGGTCGTGAGCCGGCTCAATGTGATCCAGCACGGCCACACACACATCTATGTGCTCTACGTCGCGGCGACGCTCGTCGCGCTGCTGATCTGGGCGAGCCTCTGAGCAATGACGATCGCCGTATCCCTGTTGCCGCCGCTCTGCGCGCTCGTTCTGGCACCGCTGTTGCCTGCCGTCATCAACCGCACCAAGGCATTCATCGCGGGCCGCCGCGGGCCGCCGCTGCTGCAACCTTATCGCGATGTGCTAAAGGCACTCCGGCGCGGCGCCGTCTACGGCGACGTGACAAGCTGGGTGTTTCGTCTCGGCCCAGTGACCAATCTGGCTGCGCTTTTGGCGGCGCTGCTGGTCGCGCCGTTCGGCGGCATCGCGGCGCCAATGAACTTTACCGGCGACCTGATCGTCTTCCTCGGCCTTCTGGCGCTCGGCCGCTTCGCCACCATGCTGGCGGCGCTCGACACCGGGTCGAGCTTCGAAGGCATGGGGGCGAGCCGCGAGGCGCATTTCGCGGTGCTGGCCGAGCCGGCGTTGCTGCTGGCGCTGGCGACGCTGGCGCGGGCCGGCGGAGCGTTGTCGTTGACCGCTATCTATGGCGCGCTGACCCCGGCGCTGTGGGCTGCGGCACTGCCCAGCCTGCTATTGGTCGCAATGACCTTGCTGGTCATTGAACTGGTCGAGAACAGCCGCGTGCCGGTCGACGATCCGACGACCCATCTCGAACTGACGATGATCCATGAGGTCATGGTGCTCGACCATAGCGGCCCAGACTTCGCTTACATCCAGTACGCCGCCGCGCTGAAACTATGGTTGGTCGGCAGCCTGCTCGTCGGGCTCATGGTGCCGGTGCGCGGCGAATGGTGGGTCTGCCTCTCGGCGATGCTGCTCGGCATGGCCCTGCTTGGTGCCACCATCGGCATGATCGAGTCGGCGATGGCCAGATATCGGCTTCTCAGAGTGCCGCAGTTCATCGTCGGCGCCGCAACCTTGTCGGCGGTCGCTTTTATCGTGATTCTTGCATGATCGCGACGCTGTCCTTGCTGAACACGATCCAGGCGGTGGGCTTGCTAAGCTGTTTCGCCTTGCTCGGCACCAGCCGGATCGGAGCGTGCATCCGCTGGCTGTCGTTGCAGGGCATCGTGTTCGGCCTGGTGCCGCTGATCGTGCACGATGACGGCCTCAGCCTGAGGGCTGTGCTGTTGTCCGCCGGCAACATCGCGCTGAAAGGCATCGTCTTTCCCTGGCTGTTGCTGCGCATACGAGCCCGCGCCGATTTCAGCCGCGAGGTTGACCCGTTCGTCGGCTATATCGCCTCGATCCTGTTCGGAGTCCTCGCCCTCGGCCTGTCGGTTTGGCTAGGCCTGGAGATGAAGCCGGCGCTCGCCCGCGCCCCGTTCGTGATGCTGGTCTCGTCGAT
>DATGFP010000085.1:0-33576 GCA_035309005.1 Allostellaceae bacterium
CCTGATCGAGCGCATGTTCTGCCGCCTCAAAGACTGGCGCCGCATCGCCACCCGCTACGACAAGCTCGCCGCCAACTTCGCCGCCGCGGTGACCCTCGCCGCCATCGTTATCTGGTGGTTATGAATTGAGTCTGGAACCTAGAGCGAGGCGCCGCTCGTCCTCGGTCAGTTCGACGGGCTCGGTCGGCGCGGGCAGTCTGTGTAACGCTGCCAAATCAGTGTCGTCTAACAATGCCTGGATAGTTCCAAGCCCCAATGCACTCAGCCCAGTGTGTGGGTCCTTTAGCACCGGGTAAAGCGCGAGCATCAGCGCCCTGTTGGTTCGGTGTGTGTTCAACTCTGCAGACCGTGACAGGAATGCGCGCTCAGTGAGCGGCGGGACACTGGCCAGCAACTCGCGGAATAGCTGGAGATCTTCCTCGAAATGTGGCGCCTGCGCCGGGCGGAGCGTTACCCCTCGGATCACACACCCTGTTAGGAGCGCAGCATACGCGTGCTCAAGGGCGACGGGGGCATTAAACTTCCGTTCCAGGTCCGCGAAACCGTCGAGGATGAGCGGGCGCACCGCATCTCGCATCGAGTACTGCTGAAGCCTGCCGGCGAGCCGTGAAGCAGCTTGCCGGCCGTCGGAAAAGATAAGCGCTTTGCGGCCCTTTAGTGGCGTATCAATGTCGGGGCGCGGCGGCTGCTCCAGCAATTGTGAGGACACGATCTCCTGAAACGGCTCGTCACCCTTGGTGATATGATCCATGATGTCCGCGCCGCGAGCACCGCAGCGGGGGCAGCTGTGGAACTCCCCGGGTGGTGTATCTTTCTGACCGACTGGTGGCAGCCAGATCTCCCGCGCCGCCTCGCTCCTCGAGCCGACGCGCCCGGACACTGGATCAAGGTAATCGAGGCGAGCCCCCGAGCCTGTCGGGGGGGCCTCGAGTGCAAGGAACACAGGCTGTACGATACCGTCGACGTTATCCACCTCGCCGACGTCCTCCGCCCACAGGTAATCGGGGAACGCTGGGTCAAAGGAAAAGGCCTTGAAGTAGGCCGAGCCGCACGAGCGGCAAGTGTGAAACTCGAAGGCGCGAGCCCCGCATTTGCACGTCCGGCGCGGCTGCGCGTAGAGCGCACCAGCCGGAGGCAAGCGCCTGGCCCAGCGCTCCCGCAGATCGTCCGAGATGCAGATGCATTTTGGATCTGAGCACGCCCATAGGCCGGGCAGCCCCCGGAAGAACGCATGTGCGCGCGCAGCAAGGAGTGGCGTCTTGCCGTTGCTCTCCTTCGCCAACGATGCCAATTCGACGAGGCTGTTAGTCGCTGCAAGCGCCAGGATCGGATCGACGCCCGGGAATAAGCGGGCTCCCAACTTGCCCACGTCCTGTGCAGGCCCAACGCCGACCGGGTCACGCTCCTGATCGCCCTCAGCCTGCGAACCGTTGGTGAGGTTTACCAGCCGACCAGTTACAGGGAGTTCTGAAAGGGCGGCGTGGAGGGCGCGCGCGACCGGGTCTCCGTCGGTCACTTCTGCCCCCGCGCTCATCAGCGACTCGACCGACGCACCAGCGTCCACCAACTGGAAGAGAGGGAGTGCAGCGTTAAAGCGCGAGGCGAGGTCGTCGTCGTGGACGCGATGCAAGTCGACCCCAGCGATTGCTTGGGCGACGTTGTCGCCGCCAGGCCCCGAAGGCTGCGCCGCGCGCTTGTCGCCTGTGAGCACTTCAAATCCTGACGCGGGCTTACCGGCGAGATCGGCGGCGAAGCGCTTGGCGGCATCTGGGTCGGAGAACGAAGCGCTGGTGCAAATCACTTGCAGTTGACTGAGCGGTAGCCGCAAGCGGTTGCGTAGGCGCCGGATCAGCATCGCCACCTCGGTTCCCTGCGCGCCACGATAAAGGTGCGCTTCGTCGAGGATGAGGATCAATCGCTGGTCACTGTTCGCCGCGTAGTAGTCCGCGGTCTCACGAAAGATGTCGCGCTCGATCGGCCGCAGTAGCATGTACTCGAGCATCGAATAGTTGGTCACCAATAAATCGGGCACGCGCTCCTGCGCCTCTTGGCGCAGGAACAGTTCCGGGTCCTCGGGCTGCTCAACGGCGCGTATCCACTCATTGTCGTGGTTCTTCCACCTACCCGTTCCGAGCCATCGCCTGACCCCATCCTCCCTAGTTGGGCTCGACGAGGGCTTGGCCGGCCACCTCCCTCGGCTTCGGAGGTCCGCAATGAGTTCTCGTGCCGTCGCGTCCGACGCGGCGCGATCCTCAAGCTTGGTGAAAAACTCAAGTTGCTCCTTCAGGCGGGCCCAGTGTTTCGACGTGTCTTCTATCCGTCGCCCGGGATACAGCGTGCGTCCCGTGTAGCGGGCGAACTTCATGGGGCGGCCGCCATGGTCAGTGAACCACCGCCCGACATCATTGCCGCCAAACAGCAGTCGGAGGCGCCCGAGTTGGTCGTTGACCAGCGCGTTCATTGGGTAAAGCAGCAACGCGCGGACTGCGCGTGTCGAGAACGAGGATGGGCTTGCCGAGGCCTCGGTGGCGAGGCGCCCTAGGATTGGCAGTAGGAATGTTTCCGTCTTACCGGAGCCAGTCCCCGTCGTTACGACCAGGTCACGGTAGCCCGCCCCAAGCACGAGTTCCAACGCGCTCGCCTGGTGGTCATAGGGCGGATCGAAGACAATGTTGCGCTCCCCGAGATGAGTCAAGAGATCTGTAACAACTTCCGGAAGCTTTATTTCTTTGAATCGCCTAGTAGCTGCGTAGCGTGCGGTACTTTCAAGGTAGGGTCTTTGCGCGATTGCTCCTTTCCGCCTTAGGAGTTCGTCCCGGAGGTCGACTAACGCTGGGTGGGAGATATGGTACGTAGACGTGATATAGGTACGCAGTGCGGTGGCATATTGCTCTAGTTCGCGGTCCATCACTATCCCCGGGGAAAAAGAGCAGTGCTTCAGGCCAGAGATCGAGGTGCCTACCGGAGGTCCTCGACCGCCGTACCGATTTAAATAGCTGAAGAATTATCAGAGCTAGGCGGATCACGAAAGGGGCAATCATGAATTAAGAGCCGATCCAGAAAGATGTTGAATCGTTGGAATCGGTTGTGAATATGTGGTGCCAGAGCTTGAGGGAGGCACCACATGTGGACAGCGGAACACTGACGGATGGCGGCTCGCACGGGTCTGCGGCATCCCAGCGACCTGACCGATAGCGAATGGGCGTTGATCGAGGCGATGATCCCGCCGGCCAAGCGAGGCGGACGTCGGCGCGAGGTGCTGAACGCGACCTTCTATGTACCGCCGACCGGCTGCCAATGGCCGGCGCTGCCCGAGGATTTGCCGCCGAAGAGCACGACGCACGGCATTGTCACGATAACTTGGCGCTGACCGGCGATCGGCCGTAGGTTGCGAGGATGTTTCCGATCTCGTATCGCGGGCATCGTTTCCCGCCGCCGATCATCCAGCACGCGGTGTGGCTATACCTCCGTTTCACCCTGAGCTATAGGGATGTTGAGGATCTTCTCGCCGAACGGGGGCTCGATATCTCCTATGAAACGGTGCGGCGCTGGGTGCTCAAATTCGGCCCGATAATCGCGCGACGGCTGCGACTATGCCGCCCTCGGCCGGGTGATCGCTGGCACCTCGACGAAATGGTGGTCCGTATTGCAGGCAAGCGGATGTACCTGTGGCGCGCGGTCGACCACGAAGGCGAGATCCTCGATGTGGTGCTGCAGCGTCGGCGAGACCGCCGCGCGGCCGTCAGGCTGATGCGCAAGCTACTGCGAAAGCAAGGATTTGCACCGAAGAGGGTAACAACCGACCGACTGCGTTCGCACGGCGCCGCGTTGCGGCACCTCGGGCTCAGCTGTCACCATGAGCAGGGCCTGCGACAAAACAATCGCGCCGAGAATTCATACCAGGTGGTGCGACGCCGCGAGCGCAAGATGCAGCGCTTCAAATCACCGGCCTCGGCGCAACGGTTTCTCAACATGCATGCCGCCGTCTACAACGTCTTCAACCTCCAACGTCATCTTGTTTCCCGGTCGACGCTTCGGATCTTCCGGTCGGAGGCGGCGGCGCAGTGGCGCAGCGCAACCGCGGCAGCATGATCGACAGCCCCGAGTACACCACTTCCCGTCCGGGATGCGCTAAGTTGACAATGCCGCCAGAGCCTCTTGGAGTGCACCCCGTTTCGACCGGACACGGGCGCTAACCCGGAGGGCCTAGGAATAAGCCTAGGCATACGCTATGTCCGATACGTTTTCGAAAGTCGAAGTGATCACTGGCATCGCGCGCCGACGCCGTTTCTCGACCGATCTGAAGCTCGCTGTGGTTGCCGAGACGATGCAGCCTGGCATGTCGGTCAGCTATGTTGCTCGCCGCCACGGGCTGTCACCGAGCCTGGTATTCCGCTGGAGGCAATTAATGAGCGAAGGCGGCAAGGAGGCGGTCCGCGCCGATGATGACGTGGTGGCGGCATCCCAAGTCCGCCGCCTTGAAGAGCGTGTGCGGGAGCTCGAGCGGCTGCTGGGCCGCAAAACGATGGAAGTCGAGATCCTCAAGGAGGCGCTCGATCTGGCGCGGTCAAAAAAACTGACCTTGCTGTCGCACTCGCCGCTTCCCGGAGATACCCGGTGAAGGTGGTCAGCCAGGCGCTGGGCGTGGCGCGCTCGAACGTGATCGAACGCCGTGATGGCAGTACGGCTCAACGCGGCCCGCAAGAACGCCCCGGCGATGTCGAGCTGGCCAGCGCCATCCGCCGCTTTGTCGACGCGCGACCGACCTACGGGTACCGGAGGATCGCCGCGCTATTAAAGCGCGAGCGGCGATCCGACGGTTTGCCCCCGGTGAACGCCAAGCGCGTCTACCGCCTGATGAAGAAACACGCTCTCCTGCTTGAACGCCATACCGGACGCCGGCGACCGCGCGAGCACGATGGCCAAGTGGCGACGATCCGCTCGAATTGCCGCTGGTGCTCGGATGCGCTGGAGTTCACCGCCTAGAATGGCGAGGTCGTTCGTGTCGCCTTCGCCCTCGATTGCCATGACCGCGAGGCGATTTCCTGGGTGGCGACGACCGCCGGCATCTCCGGCGAGATGATCCGCGATATGATGGTCCGCTGCGTCGAGCAGCGCTTCGGCGACATCCGAGCTCCGTACCCGGTGCAGTGGCTTTCCGACAACGGTTCGATCTTTGCTGCCTACCGGACTATCGAAATCGCCCTGGCCCTCAACCTGGTGCCGTGCTTCACCCCGGTCGAAAGCCCGGAGAGCAACGGCATGGCCGAAGCCTTCGTGAAGACCCTCAAGCGCGACTACGTCCGGGTCAGCCCGATCCCGGATGCCGCTGCCGCCCTCGCGCTCATCAATGCCTGGATGGAGGACTACAACACCGTGCACCCGCATTCCCGACTGGGCTACCAGTCACCCCGCGAGTACATTCTGTCCCAACCCGTTGCGTGTCCGGTTTAACGGGGGCAACTCCACCTCTCTTTTAACCGACTCGCTGTCTCAAAAACTCTGACGACGGACAGTAGGAGTAAAATACCACCAGATTATGAGTATTTAGGTGATACGCTGGGCGGCATCTTCAGGCCACTGGATTAATATAAGACCGCTTCCCGCCCAGAGTGCAGTCGTCCCGACCTGCTGAAAAATCTTCAAACGTAGTCCTATAATTACTCAGAAACGTAGTCCTATAATTACTCAGAAAGGAGTGGCTTTCGCTGGCGAAGAGAGCGTCAGTGTCGGTCGGGCAGATGCCCGGCAACGGAGGACACCATGACGTTTTATATGATCCACGGCGAGAGCGTCACCGCGCACGCTTCAGCGCCACCGGCGATCCCGGAAGGTGTGGTGATCGTCAAGTCGATCGAGGATATCGAGGCGAGCACCCTGTCGAAGGCACAGCTGGCCGCAATCTGGAATGCGCTGCCGGGTGCGACCCCGATCGCCCGGTTCAAGGACCGCAAGGCCGGTGCGCAGCGGCTCTGGGCCGCTTTCGCGCAATTGCCGGTTGATCCGGAGCCGGTTGGCGGTGCGGCCGGCCCACGCCCCGGCTCGAAGCAGGCGCAGGTCATCGATCTGCTCAAGCGCCCGGAAGGTGCGACGGTCGCCGAGATAATGGCGGCGACGGCATGGCAGCCCCACACCGTCCGAGGCATGTTCGCCGGGGCGCTGAAGAAAAAGCTGGCGCTCACGGTCGTCTCTGCCAAGGAGGAGCGGGGGCGCGTTTATCGCATTGCCGCCCAAGGGCATGCGTGAGATCGGCGATGACCCGGGATCGCACTCGCCGGGGTTCCGGCGAGCTTCCCGCGAGTGGTGCCGCAATCGCTGATATCGCGGCGGCGATCACGGCCCTGGAGATGTGCACCACCGATGACTTGCGGATTGAGTGGCGCAAGCTACACCGGGCCTCTCCCCCGAGCCGGCTGAGCCGTGACCTGATCCTGCGGGCGATCGCCCATGGCCTGCAGGAGCGCGCCTATGGCGGGCTGAGCCTGGCGACGCAGCGGTACCTGAACACCCTGGCCGACGAATTGAGCGCCAAGGGTGCCGCGTACTTCAATGCGGCGGTCGCCCTCAAGCCCGGCAGCAAACTGGTGCGCGAATGGCACGGGCGCGCCCACAGCGTGATCGTGCTCGATGACGGGTTCGAGTATGAGGGGCAGCGCCATCGCTCGCTGACCGGGATTGCCACGCTGATCACCGGGGTGCACTGGTCGGGGCCGACCTTCTTCGGGCTCAAGAAACCGTCGCGCACTCCTTCCGAGGCCCGGCGATGAGCAAATCCAGCGCCGGCCCATCGCAGCGCCGGCACACTCTTCGCTGTGCGGTCTACACCCGCAAATCATCCGAGGAGGGGCTGGAGCAGGAGTTCAACTCGCTGCATGCCCAGCGCGAAGCCTGCGAGGCGTTCATCACGAGCCAGCGGCATGAAGGCTGGGCCTGTCTGCCGCAGGCCTATGATGACGGCGGCATCTCGGGCGGCACGATGGAGCGGCCGGCCTTGCTGCAGCTGCTGGGTGACATTCGGGCCGGCAAGGTCGATGTCGTCGTCACCTACAAGATCGACCGGCTGACACGCTCGCTTGCCGACTTCGCCAAGATCACCGAGATCTTCGATGCCAAGGGCGTGTCGTTCGTCTCGGTGACGCAGCAGTTCAACACGACGACCTCAATGGGGCGGTTGACGCTCAACGTGCTGTTGTCCTTTGCCCAGTTCGAGCGCGAGGTCACTAGCGAGCGCATCCGCGACAAGATCGCCGCCTCGAAGCGGAAGGGCATGTGGATGGGCGGCATGCCGCCGCTTGGTTACGAGGTCCGCGACCACAAGCTCGTTGTCGTTCCCCGCGAGGCCGAGACGGTGCGGCACATATTCCGCCGGTATGTTGCGCTCGGATCGGTGCGTCTGTTGAAGGAGGAGCTGGCAGCCCACGGCGTCGTCAGCAAGCAACGCCCGATCAGCTCCGGGCGGAGTTGGGGCGGCAAGCCGCTCGCGCGGGGCGCCCTCTACCTGATGCTGCAGAACCGGATCTATCGCGGCGACATCGTCCACAAGGACCAGGCTTATCCCGGCGAGCACAAGCCGATCATCGACCCGGATCTTTGGGACACGGTCCAGGCCCGGCTTTCCGCCAACGCGGTCGAACGCCATTCCGGTGCCCGGGCCAAGAACCCAAGTCTGCTCGCCGGTTTGGTGTTCGACGGCGACGGCAACCGGATGACCCCAACCCATGCTGTCAAGAAGGGTACGCGCTACCGATACTACGTCTCCCATCCGCTGATCACGCAAGTCCGTGCCGGGGTACCGGGTGGACTGCGTGTTCCAGCCCCGGAGATCGAGCAACTGGTCGCCGATCGGATACGCCAATTTCTCTCCGAGCCCGACAGCATCATCGAGACCACCGAGCCGCAGTGGCTGGAGCGCGGCCATCGCCAGCTGATCGATCGTGCCACCGAGATGGCGAACAGCTGGGCAATGTTGCCGCCGATGCAGACCCGTGCTCTCCTGAGGACGCTGATCCAGCGGATCGATCTGCACCCGGATCGCGTCGATATGCACATCTACCCAAGTCGCCTCGCAGCCGTTCTGGGCACAGCCACCCCTGTGGTCGCCACCGATCACCCTGCAGATCAGCCGACCCTGACCCTCTCCATCGCGGCGCAGCTGCGTCGCACCGGGAAGGCGATGACCCTGCGGATTGAGCGGAACGACGCCTCGCCGGCGAAACCGAACCCGAGCCTGATCAAACTGATCGTCAGGGCGCATTTGTTCAAAAGGAGACTGCTGCAGAGCGGCGGCGGCAAATTTGCCGACCTCGCCAGGAACGAGAAGCTGAACCGATCGTACTATTCCCGGGTCGTCCGCCTCAGCTATCTCGCCCCCGACATCACCCGGGCGATCCTGGAGGGTCGCCAGCCACCGGGCCTGACGGCGGCAAAACTGATCAACGATGCCAGTCTGCCGTTGGGCTGGCCCGAGCAAAGAGCCGCGCTCGGGTTCACCTGACGCCAAGCGATCCGGCCGCGGGCCGCACTCCCGATCGTCCGCCGGCCGCCCCGGCCCCACGCCCCATCGCGCGTCGGTGACTACAGCAAGGGCGTACAGAGATATCCCGGCGGTTTGGCGCGCTTGCGCCCTCCGCAAGGCTCTCTCCTTACCCCTCGCCGGAGCCGGCGCGCCACAAAGCCCGGGGAACCGCGCCCCTTTCCCGGCCGAGCGGCCTCATCAAAAAATACTGATATTTCAATATGTTAGTTGGCTGGGGCGGGAGGATTCGAACCTCCGTATGGCGGAATCAAAATCCGCTGCCTTGCCACTTGGCTACGCCCCACCAAGCCTATTCTGTCAGGGAACGCACCGACAGTCGCTATTCGGGTAACCTACCTTGAGGGCTCACGCAGCGCCAACCCCCAGATCGGCGGGGGAGGGGGGCTCCGGACGTTGCGCGTTGCCCGGCTCTTTCAGCCGCTTGCGCTGGTACATCAGGCGGTCGGCGCGGTCGACGATCTCGGCAAACTTCTCGCTGCCGGCCGGCTCGCCGGTGGCTTCCCCGACGCTGTAGCTGACCCGGTAGGGTTTGCCCCTGCTGTTTGCCGCGCCGGTCGCCCCTGCCAGGCGCTGCAATGCGGCCAGGGAGTGGCCCAGCCCGTTAGAGGTGACGACGGCGAATTCGTCGCCCCCGACGCGCGCCACGACATCGCTGGCGCGAAAGCTGGTGCGCAGCAGCGTGGCGAAATCGACGATCAGCTGCGAGCCGACATCGTGCCCCAGCGTATCGTTGACGCGCTTCAGCCCGTCGAGGTCGAAATACAGCACCGTGACCGGCGCGCCGGCGCGCCGCGCCTGGCGCAGCGCATATTCGCCGATGAGCGAGAAGCCGCGGCGGTTGTGAATCCCGGTCAGTTCGTCGTCGAGCGACATATCGCGCAGGTCGCGTTCGAGGTTGTTGATCTTGCGCCCGATCGCCAGCACGAAAAGAAACAGCAGGGCGGATATCGATACCGCCGACAAGAGCCCGGGATATGGCGCTGGCAACCAATTGTTTATCGTCATGTAGGAGGCGCCGAGGATGATCAGAAACGGCACCAATAGGACGAACGCGACCGACTTTCGGCAGATCTGGCTGCCGATGCCGATGCCGATCAGCACCGAGAAAAAGCCCAGTTCGGTGCGCCGAACGACCAGCGCAAACCCCATCAGGACCATGCAGACCAGGGTGTGCGGCGAGGTGCGCGTGTCGAAGGATTGCCCGAAGAGATGCTCGGCGCCAAAGAAATAGGCAGCGATGATCACCAGCACCATCGCCAACAGCAGCAGCGTCAGCGCGTCGGAGATCTGCTGCCACTGTTTCCGCGGCCGCCCTTCGAGCAGCAGGATCCCTCCGCTCAAGACCAGAAACCTGGCCGTCTGAACCGAGATCCGGCCGGGCAGCGTCGCCCCGCTATTCGCCGCCAGCACGGTCTCGAGCCACAGCGAGCGGCCGCTCAGATGACCGAACAACGCCGTTCCCGCCAACAGCACCACGGTGGCGGCACAGACGCGGCCGAGGATGATGCGCCGCTCGGTCGGTTTCTGCTGGAGCATCAGCGTCAGGCTCAGGGCGCTAAAGAGGAAAGCGAGCGCCGTGTTGGCCTTCATCAGCGACCAGCCGGCGGCGAGCGCGGAACCGAAAGCGGGGACCAGCCAGCCGCAAAGCACCACGATCGCGATCAGCCCGACAATCGCCAGCGCAACATGCTGGGCGATGAAGAGCCGGGCCAGGAGCTGCAGATCGGGCTGGCTCGATGGCGCGATCGCCGCAGGTTGGGCCGCGCGCGTCATCGCCTCGCAGCCCGGGCGGCCGCGGCGCGGCCATTCTCGTCGAGCAGCGCGGCGACCCGGTCGGCCGTGACCGGCCGGCTGAAATGGTAGCCCTGGCCGCCGTCGCACCCGATGGCGCAAAGCCTATTCCACAATTCCTCGCTCTCGACCCCTTCGGCGATGCTGCGCATACCGAGATTGCGCGCGAGGTCGACGATGATCGCCGCGATCACCCGGGAGCTGTTGTCGTGCAGCATCGAGGTGACAAACGAGCGGTCGATCTTGATTTCGCAAAACGGCATCCGCTGCAACTGAACGAGCGACGAATAGGCCGTGCCGAAATCGTCCATCGACAGCCGGAATCCCTTGACGCGCAACCGGGTCAATACCTCCAGGCTGCGCAGCGGGTCGCGCATCGCGCTCGTTTCGCTGACTTCGAGAATGATCCGCTCGAGATCGACCGCCAGCGTGCCGCAGCGCCGGGCGAGGCGGTCCGGCAGGTCCGGGCTGTCGATGTCGCGCGCCGAAATGTTGAGCGCGACGTCGAGCCTCCAGCCGGCGCCGTGCCACGCGGCCGCCTGCCTGACCGCGGCATCGAACACCCAGTCGGTCAATCGTTCGATCAGCCCGCTTTCCTCGGCCAGCGGGATGAATTGATCGGGAACCAGCCGCCCGCGCACCGGGTGGTTCCACCGAACCAGCGCCTCGACCCCGGTGATCCGGCGGCTCTGGCAATCGAGCTTGGGCTGGTATTCGAGAAATAGCTGGCCGGCCGCTATCGCCTCGGCAAGCTCGGCCTGTGATGGCGCGGGCGGCGCCATGGCGCGGCGCAGCAGCGCCCCGACCCCGTCAAGCTCGAACGGCTTTTGCAGGTGACCGACCATCTGCAGCCCGTGCTCGCGCCCGATCCGCATCGCGGCGTCGAGGGTGCGGCTGTCGGCGCCGCTGGCGATGATCACCTGCGCGGTGCAGTTGCGCCGCCCGAGCTCAACCAAAACCTCGATCCCGTCGCACCCCGGCATCTGCAGATCGAGGATGATTACGGCCGGGCGCCACGACGCCAGCATTTCCCTGAAGCCGGCGGCGTCGGCGGCGGCCCGCGCAGCAAAGCCGGCAGCTTGCGCGATCATCGTCAGCGTCTGGCGAATGGCCGCGTCGTCGTCGACGATCAGCACGCGGTCGGCCGCTGCCTCGTTCATCGAATTTTGCCGAACTGGCGCGGCCGGTTGCGGGGCAGCCGTGGGCGGCGTTGCGATTTCCGCGGCGGGCCGCGGCGGCGGCGGCGTTCGTCCGCGCAACGGGGTCGGTACAAAAGCCTTCAGTTGCGATAGCACCCGTTCGCAGCCGGCCTCCCAATTCTGGAACATGTCGACCCATTGATGCGTCGCCAGCTCGTAGGCCAACGCGTCGCCCGGTTCGGCGTCTTCCATCCGCAGCGGGATGACCTTGAGGTTATAGCGGCTGGCAAGCGACAATTCCTTGGGCATTTCAGAAGAGGAATTGGAATTGTCGGTAAAAACCGCGATCATTATTTTGGCGTTGCGGATGGTATGGGTGATCGACTCCTGATAATTCGCGCCGACATGAACATCGCGGAACGCGGCCCAACAGCGAAATCGCTGCGCCTCGATAAACGCGATGATCTTCT
This sequence comes from Allostellaceae bacterium, assembly GCA_035309005.1. Taxonomy (GTDB): domain Bacteria; phylum Pseudomonadota; class Alphaproteobacteria; order ATCC43930; family CGMCC-115725; genus DATARH01. The sequence goes on from DATGFP010000085.1 coordinate 11,937, forward strand.
CGGCATGGAAGCGGTCTTGTGATGCGTAGCTGATGAAGATGCTGGCCTTCATCGAAATCTCCAGTGGACGCCTGAATTATCCGATCGCGCGATTGACCTCGTCGAGCAATTGACTGTTGGAAAAGGGCTTCCGCAATTCGCCATCGGCGTCGAGCCGGGCGGCGACGGCGCCAGCATCGCCGCCCTGGCGGCCGCCGCCGGACATCGCCAGGATGCGCACGCCGCGCCATTGCCGGCGGATCGCCCGGATCGTCTCGATGCCACCCATTTCGGGCATCACCAGATCGGTGATGACCAGATCGAAATTGCCGTTGTCGAGCCGCTCCAGTCCCTCCCGGCCGTTGACCGCGAGAAGGACGACATGCCCGTTGGCGCCCAGCACCGCCGCGATGCTGGCGCGCACCAGGCGTTCGTCGTCGATCACCAGGATGCGGGCCATGCGTCAGCGCTTCCCGGTGGCGTCGCTCGCCGGCAGATAGATCTCGAATGTCGCGCCGGCGCCGGGGCGGCTGGTCGCGCGCAAATGGCCGCGGTGGGCGCTGACGATCGTGTGAACCATCGCCAGCCCGAGCCCGGTTCCCTTGCCGGGCGGCTTCGTCGTGTAGAACGGCTCGAAGATGCGCGCCAGCGTCGCCTCGTCCATGCCGCCGCCATTGTCGGCGACCCGCAGCCGGTAATAGGCGCCCGGCGCGATCCGCCCGTCGACCGCGTCGAGTGGACGCCGCAGCTCGGCGCGCGCCAGCGAAAGCGCGATGACGCCACCGCCGTCAATGCCACTGGCGGCGCCATCGCCAATCGCGTCGGCGGCATTGACGCAAAGGTTGAGGATGATCTGCTGCAGCTGGCCGCAATCGCCCTCGATGATCGCCGCCTCGGGTTCGAGCCGGCTGCGCAGCTCGATCGTCGCCGGAAACGTCGCGCGCAGCAGATCGATCGAACCGGCGCAAATCCCCACGAGATCGATCGGCGCGATCGCGATCTCCTCATGCCGGCTGAACACCAGGATGCGCCGCACCAGATCGCGGATCCGCCCGCCGGCTTCCCGGATCAGCTCGATGCATTCCCTGTCGCGGCCGCCGGCCGGCAGTGCGCCGACCACCAATTCCGACAGCGACATGATCGGCACCAGACAGTTGTTGATGTCGTGCGCCATGCCGCCGGCCAGGGTGCCGATCGCCTCCATCTTCTGCGCCTGGCGCAGTTGGGCCTCGGCGATTTTGCGGTCGCTGACGTCGCGGACGATCGCCAGCACGGTATCCTGGCCGCTGATCGCGGCGACGCGGATCGCGACCTCGGCCCAAAAGAGTCGGCCGCCCTTCGCCTTGCAATGCCATTCGAAGCGCTGCGGGCGATCGGTTTCTCGCGCCCTCTCGACCCATCCGAGGGCGCCCGATTGCGTGTAGGGCGCGAGGTTCGACGAAATCATCTGGAAGTCGCCGCCGACCAGCTCGGCGCCGCTATAGCCGAACATCGCGCCACCGGCGGCATTGACCTCGATGAAAACCCCGGCCGGCGACACGATAAAAATCCCCTCGCTGACCGCCGCGACGATCGAGCGGAACCGGTCTTCGCTGTGGGCAAGCGCCCGCTGCGCCCGCTCGCGCTCGTTTATCTGTGTTGTCAGCAACAGGGCGTGCTCTTCCAGTTCGACGGTCTTGCGCGCGTCCTCGTCGTGCACAAAGGCGTTCTGGTAGGCGAATCCGGCCTGCCAGCCGAGGGTCGCGGCCAGCCGCTCGTCCTCGTCGGTGAAGCACCCGCCGGTGGATTTCTCGGCAAGATAGAGCCAGCCCGGCGTGCCGTCCGCGCCGTGGATCGGGATCCCGAGAAAGCTGTCGATGTAAGGATGCTGCGCCGGCAGGTCGACGCGCCGCATGTCGCCGGCAATCGCCCGCCGACGCTCGGCGCAGCGATGCCGCATCATCCATTGGAACAAGCTGCCCTGGCGCGCGCCCTGCCGCAGCACCTCGGCGGTGTCCGCGGGCAATCCGCAGGTGTGCAGATGCGCGATCTCGCCGCCGCCGCCGCGCTCGATCATGCCGCAGGCGGCGTATCGGGCGCCGATGATGTGCTGCGCGCCGCGGCAGAAGGTCTCGACCAAGAGCGCCGGCTCGCGTTCGCGCATCAGCTCGACGCCGAGCTCGATCGTCGCGTTGAGCCGCAGGACGGTGGCGCCGAGATCCTCGACCGTGGCAAGAAATTCCCGCGTCAGCCGATTTTGCTCGGCGGCGACGATCGGCGGGGCGGGCGCACCCGCCCTTGGCGGCAGTGTGGCGCCGCGAACCCCGGTCACCGCGCCCGACGCGGAGAAATATCCATGCTGCGCGCTCCGCGGCGGTGAGGGCGTCATGCCCTCCTAAAGGAAGTTATGGCGATACATATATGTTGATGAGAGAATTATACGACTTTTAATAACAATTTTATCGATCCCAGCGCTGACCCAGCCGCGCATGAAGAGCGTTGCCAGGGCGGCCGAAAATTCCGACAATGACGGCTTGCGGGCCGCGGTCGCAGGTGTTGCTGACAAATTGCGATCGGCCGGCCGGTGGTGACACAAGGGGCTGTTCCGATGTGGGAGAACCTGACGCCCGCCGACATCGAGCAGGCGAAAGACGAGTTGCGGCAGCGCCGCGACGAGGTCTTGCGCCGACAGGCCGAAGAGACGCGCGGCCTCGACGCCGAACAGGCCGACATTGAGGCGCTCGACCGGATGCTTGGCGCGTTCGCCGGGAAATTCGGGACGGCGCCAGCCCGGCCGCCCGAACCCGCCGACACCAGCGACGAAGAGGCGGTCGCGGTCGAAGCGCAAGCGGTGGAGGAGCCGGCGGTGCCCACCCCAGCTCCCGCCCTCGGGTCATCCCCCGCCGCGGCGCCCAGAAGCGCCGGCAGCGACCGGGCCGCCGCCAAGAAGGGCATTCTCCAGAGCAATTTCGACACCTTCGCCCGCGCCCTGTCGAAGTCGATCTAAGCGGCCTCCCGGGGCGCGTCAGGCGTCGGCCGGCGCCTCGCTCAGCAAGGCGCCGGCCGCCGACCACCAGCCCGGCTCGGCCTCTGCCAACTCGGCGCCGGCCGCGAGCGCGGCGGCGCGGTCGGGAAAGAGCGCAAAGCAGCTGGCGCCGCTGCCGCTCATCCGCGCCAGCAGCGCGCCGGGCAAGCGCGCCAGCCGAAGGAGCACCGCCGCGATCTCGGGAACCAGCCCCAGCGCCGCCGTCGTCAAATCGTTGCGGCAGGCCGCCAGCGCCGCGGCGAGGCCGTCCGCATCGCGCGGCATCGGCGCGAAGCGGCCGCTGCGCGTGAAATCGCCGCTGCGCGCCTGAAACACCGCCGCGGTCGGCAAGCCGCGGCGCGGGTTGGCGAGGACGATCCCGGCCGGCGGCAATCCCGTGACAGGCTCGAGCCCGTCGCCGATGCCGCTCACCCAGACCGGCCGGCAAGCGAGGCAGGCCGGCACATCGGCGCCCAGCCGCAGCGCCAGCGCCGCCAGCGATTCGGGGGCGAGCGCCGGCCGCCACAGCCGGCCGAGGGCGCGCAGCGCCGCCGCCGCGTCGCTCGACCCGCCGCCGATTCCGGACGCCACCGGCAGGATTTTCTCGAGTTCGAGCGCGGCCCCCGGGGTTTTGCCCGCTGGCGAGGCTTGCGCGACCGCGGCGGCCAACAGCTGCGCCGCGCGAAGCACCAGATTATCGTCGCCGAGCCCGGCCAGCGCCGCCGCCTCGGGCCCGCCCGTCGCCAGCGACAGGCGGTCGGCCGGCGCGGCCGTCACCCGGTCGCCGATATCGGCGAAGGCGACCAGGCTGTCGAGCAGATGATACCCGTCCGCCCGGCGCCCCACGACGTGCAGATAGAGATTGATCTTCGCCGGCGCGAAGGCCCGCGCGGGCGCGTCACCACCCGCGTTCATCGCGGCCGCCGCAAGCCGGTTGCGCCGCTCTCGGGAAGCGCCGGCGCCGAACGGGCGGCGGCGCGAGCGAAGAGCGCGATCGACAGGATCAGCAGCAGCGTCGCCGCTAGGGCGGCACCGACGAGGCCGGCGGTGAGGCCCGCCGGCCAGTAGCACACAACGAGCGTGCCGTGCGCGCCGGCCGGCAGCGCGACCGCGACCAGCATGTCGCGATAGGCGCTGACCGGCAGGGCGCGGCCGTCCAGCTCGGCCGCATAGCCGGGGTACCACGGCATCGCCAGGATCAATTCGCCGCCGGCAAACCCGGACGCGGTCTCGATCCTCAGCGTCCGGCGCTGCGCGTTGCCGGCGCCGGCGCCGGCAGTGATCCCGGGAGAAGCCCAGGCGACGCTGTCGTCGCCGGTGAGCGGCGTGCGGCGCGAAAAGGTTTGAGTCGCCTCGCTGTGCGCGGCCTCGGACCATCCGCGGTCGGCCGCCAGCGTTCGGAAACGATCGGCATAATCGCCGCGCTCGGCGACGACGCGCGAGACGCGCAACAGATCGATCAGCGCAAGACCGGTTGTGGCGTCGCGCTCGAACAGCTTCTCGGCGACCGCGGGGCAACTGGCGCTGATGTAATTGAAGCACAGCGCCGCGTCGAGCCCGCGCATGCCGATCGGGGTATAGCCGTTAATCGTCGTGCGACCATCGAGCAGGCCGCGATTGCCGACCGCCAGCCGGCGCCAGTAATCCCGGTCGAGGATCAGGAACGTCGTCGGCTTGAAGAGCGCAAGTTCGCTCGCCCCGCCGCCGCCGGCGACGGGAGGACGCTCGGTCGGCGGGTTCCATTGCGGCAGCGCGGTATTGGCCGGGCTGGTGGTGACGATCAGCGCCAGGAAAACCGCCTGGCCGCCCAGCATCAGCGCATAGACATGGGCCGATTTGCGCCGCGCTTGCGCCTGCGCGACAAGCCACGCCAGGACCCCGGCGAGGGCGGCGAACATCAGATCGAGCGGCAGCGTGCCCGGCAGCGCCGTCGCGGCGATCGCGAACGGGATCGCGATCGCCGCCGCGGTCGGCGCAAACCGCCATTGCGGCGCCTCGCCGCCGGCCCGTTCGGCACCGAGGAGGCAGGCGACCAGGATCGCGACGATCAGATGAAGGAAGGGGATGAAACGAAAGGTCCAGCGCAGCTGCAAGAGGCCCGGTGAAATGCTGAGGATCGCGAAGACCACCGCGCCGACCGCGAGGAGCGGGGTTTCCGGCAACCAACGCGACCCGTTGCGCGCGTTGGCGATGACCAGCGGCACAAACCAGCCGAGGTAAAGAAAGGAGGGCGCGTAGAACCGCAGCTTTCCTTCAAAACCGAACCACGGGCCAAAGAAGCTCGGCAGCCCGACCGTCAAGAGGCCTTGCAGGCTGGCCTGCCAGCCGAGGTCGGAAAGCATCGCGGCGGCGCGCGGCGAATGCCGCAGGTAGATTTCGGTCGGCACGATCGCCGGCAGCGCGAGCCCGGCGCCGAGCACCGCGGCAAGCGCGACCAACCCGAGCCGCGAGAGCGGCGCGCGCCCAACGCCGGCGACGCAGAGCGCGATCGCCAGCAGTATGAGAAGGCTCGCGGTGGTGAACGGCCAGCCGCTCAACAGCGGCATCGCGGTGGCAAGGCTCCCGGCCGGCAGCCAGCGCGGATCGTGATAGACGCGGTGCAGCGCCGCCAGGCACCACGGCACCCAGCTGATGCTGACGAGCGCCGGGATCCACGATTGCGCCCCCCAGTAGAGGAGCCACGTGCTGGAGCAGGCGAGCACCGCCGCGACCGCCGATTCCGGCCGCCGCAGCCCGATGCTGACGCCGAGCAGGTAGGCGCCGGCCGCCAGTATGGCGTAGTGGACGATCGCGTAATAGGCGCCGGCCCACGCGAGATCGGTGAACAGATCGAGCGTCAGATAGAGCAGCAGGCAGACCGGGTTGAGCACCGCATACTGAAATTCGGCGAGGATCGCGCCGCCGTGCCAGATCCGGTCGGTGACCAGCGGGAAGACGCCGGCATGCAGCTGGCGGCCGATCTCGACGAACATCGGCAGGAAATAGGTCTGGTAGTCGTCGGCGAAGTAGAAGCGGTGGTTGAGCAATAGCGGAAAGAGCAGCGCCAGCGCGACCGCGCCAGAGATCGCCGCGATGTCGAGCAGCATCAACCCATGTGCGCGGCGGCGCGCTATCTGCATCGCTGGTGCCGTGAAGGGAGAGCCCGGCCGGGGCGGGGCCGGTCCGCTGCCGGCGGCGGCGCCGGATCAGCCGCCGCGGGGACGGGACACCGAGACGTTGAGGCCGTGCTCGAGCTTGGCTTCGATCGGCTTGATGTCGCTCTGCTGCGGCCCGAACTGCAGCGCGCGGCGCCACTGGTAGCGGGCTTCGACAAGGCGTCCGGCGCGCCAATAGGCGTCGCCCAGATGGTCGTTGATCGTCGGGTCCTCGGGCACCAGCTCGATCGCTTTTTCGAGGTACTTCACCGCCCCGGCATAGTCGGCCATGCGGTAATGCGCCCAGCCCAGGCTGTCGACGATATAGCCGTCCTCGGGCTGCAATTCGACCGCCTTCTCGATCATCTTCAAGCCGCGCTGCAGGTTCTCGCCGCGGTCGATCCAGGAATAGCCGAGATAGTTCAGCACCATCGGCTGGTCGGGCTTGAGCTTCAGCGCATGCAGCAGGTCGCCCTCGGCGCGCTGCCACTGGCCCGAGCGTTCGAGCACGACGCCGCGGTCGTAAAACAGCGTCCAGCGTTCCGGCAGGCCGGCCGCGGCGGCGCGGCGGATCGCCTCGTCATAGGCCGACACCGCCTCGCTGAACCGCTTTTTCACGCGCAGGATGTCGCCGAGCTGAACCTCGGCGCCGGCCAGGCTCGGCTTCTCCGACGCCATCGCCTGGAGCTGGGCGATCGCCTCGTCGCTGCGCTCGAGGGTATCGAGATTGGCCGTGGCGCGCAGCCGCGCCGACCAGGAATAGGGCGAGCCGGCGGGAATTTCAGCCAGCACGGAGAGGCTCTCCTCGGGCTTTTTCTCGGCGCTGAGGAGATCGGCGAGCAGCAGCTGGGCGAGCGGGAAGCTCGGCCGCAACGCGAGGGCAAAGCGGTCGTAGACCAGCGCGAGGTCGACCGTCTCGGCCTGGTTGAGGACGCTCGCCAGGTCGAACAGCGATTCGGCGAGCCCGTCGGCGGCCGAGCCGATGACCGGCTGGGGCGGACCGGGCGGCCGCGCGGCGGCGACCGACAGGGCGAGATCGCTGCCGCTGTTTTGCTTGATGAAGCGCTGGTAGAGCGCTTTTGCCTGCTCGGCGCGGCCGTGCCGCTCGTCGAAATTGGCGATCGCGTCGGTCAGCCGCCAATTGAGCTCCGGGCTGGCCTTCAGCGCGGCGTCGAAAAATTGCTGCGCCTTGTCCGGCTGCTTGGCGAAATCGTAGAGCAGGCCGAGCTGAAAGGCCTTCAGCGGCTGAAAGCCGGGGAATTTGTCGAGGCCCTGCAATGCGGCGTCGGCGCCGGCGAGATCGCCGGCCGCCATCCGCGTCCACGCCAGCGCGAACGGGCCGATAAACCGGTGCACCCCGTCGGAGGGCAGCGCGGCGGCGTATTTCACCGCTGCGGCGCTGTCGCCGGCCTTCAGCCGGTCGATCAGGAGGACGAGTTCGGCCAAGGCGTCGCTCGGATCGAGCTTCAGTTCCTGCGGCGCCAGCGCCCGCGCGCGATCGAACTGCCCGGTCGAGACGTCCATCAGAAAGCTGCGGCTGATCAGCTCGGGGGCGCTGGGGTCGGCGGCGAGCGCCTTGTCGAAGAGACCCGCGGCGGCGCGGAAATCGCGCACCTGCTGCGCGTGATGGGCGGCGAGGTATTCCCCGAACAGATGCCCGGGCGCCGGCGCGGATGCCGGTGCAGCCGGCGCCGCGGCAGGGTCGGTCGGCGGCGCCGCCTGCGCCGCTGCGATGCCCAAACCAAGCGTGGCCACAAGGGCGGCCAGCGCCGAGGGCAACCGGTGCCCGCCGCGCCGCGCCGGATTTCCGCGTACCAATCCTGCCATCGGTGCCATACGCACTCCACTGCCGGGACGCGGCAGGCGTCACATGTTCGGGTAGTTGGGGCCGCCGCCGCCCTCCGGTACCACCCAGTCGATGTTCTGCTCCGGGTCCTTGATGTCGCAGGTTTTGCAGTGCACGCAGTTTTGCGCGTTGATCTGCAGCCGCTTTCCGCCGGACCCGGCGTCGTCGACGATCTCATAAACCCCGGCCGGACAATAGCGCTGTTCGGGCGAGTCGTAGAGCCGATAATTGACCGCGATCGCCTTCGCCGGGTCGCGCAGCTTGAGATGCGCGGGCTGGTCCTCTTCGTGGTTGGTGTTCGAGATGAACACCGAGGACAGGCGGTCGAAGGTCAGCTTGCCGTCGGGCCGCGGGTAGTCGATCCGCGGCGCATCCGCGGCCCTCGTCAATCGCGTGTAGTCGGGATGGCGGTGGCGCAGGGTCCACGGCGCCCGGCCGCGCAAGAGATAGGTGTCGAGCGCCGAGTAGGCGAGCCCGGCCCACAGCCCCATACCAAAGCTCGGGCGGATGTTGCGCACGCTGTAGAGTTCGTCCCACACCCAGCTCCGCCGCAGCGCGTCCTCGACCCGGGCGGAGCTGTCGCCGCCCAGCCGCGCGAACACCGCCTCGGCCGCCGCCATCCCCGATTTCATCGCGGTGTGGCTGCCCTTGATCTTCGGCACGTTGACGAAGCCGGCGGCGCAGCCGATCAGCGCGCCACCGGGAAAATCGAGGCGCGGGATCGACTGGAAGCCGCCCTCGTTGAGCGCCCGCGCGCCATAGGCGATGCGCCGCCCGCCCGCGAAGAAGGGGCGAATCGCCGGGTGCGTCTTGAAGCGCTGAAATTCCTCGAACGGCGAGAGGAACGGGTTTTTGTAGTCGAGGCCGATGACAAACCCGACCGCCACCTGGCGCTCTTCGAGGTGATAGAGGAAGGAGCCGCCATAGGTCGCATGGTCGAGCGGCCAGCCGATGGTATGGACGACGAGGCCCGGCTGGTGGTGCTCGGGCGCGACCTCCCACAATTCCTTGACGCCGAGCGCGTAGGTCTGCGGGTCGCATTCCTCGCGCAGGCCGAAGCGCTCGGTCAGCGTCTTGGTCAGCGAGCCGCGGCAGCCCTCGGCGAAGAGCGTCTCGCGGGCAATCAGCTCGACCCCCGGCGTATAGCGCTCGGTCGGCTCGCCGTCACGGCCGGTCCCCATGTCCCCGGTGGCGACGCCGCGCACCCGGCCACCCTCGTCGTACAATACCTCGGCGGCGGCAAAGCCCGGATAGATCTCGACGCCCAACTCCTCGGCCTCTTTCGCCAGCCAGCGGCACAAATTGCCGAGGCTGATGATGTAATTGCCGTGGTTGTGCATCTGCGGCGGGGTCGGCAGCCGCAGCGCGCGGCTTTTCGTCAGATAGAGAAAGCGGTCTTCAGTGGCCGGCGTGTTGAGCGGCGCGCCGCGTTCGCGCCAATCCGGTAGCAGCTCATCAAGGGCGCGGGGCTCGAAGACGGCGCCCGAGAGGATGTGGGCGCCGACCTCGGAACCCTTCTCGATGACGCAGACGGCGAGTTCGCTTCCCGCCGCCGCGGCGAGCTGCTTCAGGCGGATCGCCGCCGCGAGGCCGGCGGGTCCGGCCCCGACCACGACGACGTCATACTCCATCCGCTCGCGCTCGACGTCCGCCACCCTGTCCTCTCCGCTCGCCATGGCGGCGGACTATATGCGAGGCGGATTGGCGGCTCGATGGTAAACTTGGCGCATGTCGCAGGTGAATTTGTCGCCCGCCGCGGCCCGCGCGCTGCTCGAATGGCAGATCGCGATGGGCGCCGACGAGGCGATCGACCCGCTGGCAACGGACCGGCTGGCGCCGCACGCCCCGGCGGTCGAAGTCCGCCCGGCGCCGGCGACGCCGGCTGTCGTCGCGCCGCCGCCGGCCTACGCCGCGGCGCTCGGGGAAGCGGCGCAATCGGCGCGGGCGCTGGCCGCCGGCGCCGCGACGATCGAGGAATTGGGCGCGCTGGTCGCCGCCTTCGACGGCTGCGCCTTGAAGCGCACCGCGACCAGCACGGTCTTTCTCGACGGCAACCCGGCGGCATCGGTGATGATCGTCGGCGAGGCGCCGGGGGCCGAGGAAGACCGCCTCGGGCGCCCCTTTGTCGGCCGCGCCGGTCAATTGCTCGACCGCATGCTGGCGGCGATCGGGCTCGACCGCACGATGGTGCAGATCACCAACGTCATCTACTGGCGCCCGCCCGGCAACCGGAAGCCGACCTCGGCCGAGATCGCCGCGTGCCTGCCCTTTGTGCTGCGCCACATCGCGCTGGCCCGGCCGCGCGTCCTGGTGCTGGCGGGCGGCACCGCGGCCGGCGCGCTATTACCGACCGGCGACGGCATCACCCGGCTGCGCGGCCGCTGGTTCGAGCTCGCGGTGCCGGGGCTGGAGGCGCCGGTGCCGGCGCTGCCGATGTTCCACCCGGCGTTCCTGCTGCGCGCCCCGGAGAGAAAGCGCGACGCGTGGCGTGACCTCCTGGCGCTGAAGGCGCGGCTCGACGAGATTGCTTCGTTGCGCTCGCAATGACGATCGGTGTCATTGCGAGGAGCGCAGCGACGAAGCAATCTAATGCCGTCTGTTTGAGGAGCGCGCGATGCCAGGCCGAATTGACGAGAGCCGCCGGTTTCTGCCGGTCAACATCGCGCTGTTGACCGTGTCGGACACCCGCACCGCCGCCGACGACCGCTCCGGCAACACGCTGGCCGAGCTGGTCGAGACGGCCGGCCACCGCGTCGCGTCGCGGCGCATCGTGCGCGACGATCAGGCGGCGATCGTCGCGGCGCTGCGGAACTGGATAGCCGAGCCCGACATCGACGTCGTGATCGCCACCGGCGGCACCGGCGTCACCGGCCGCGACGTGACGCCGGAAGCCTTCCACAGCGTCTACGAGAAGGAGATCGCCGGGTTCGGCGAACTCTTCCGCTGGCTCAGCTTTGCGAAGATCGGCACCTCGACGATCCAGAGCCGCGCCACCGCCGGGGTCGCCGGCGGCACCTATCTCTTCGCGCTGCCGGGCTCGCCCTCCGCCTGCCGCGACGCCTGGACCGACATCCTCGTCCACCAGCTCGACAACCGCTTCCGCCCGTGCAATTTCGTCGAATTGATGCCGCGCCTGCAGGAGCATCTGCAAGGATAGGGGTCAGAACCCGCGCCGCGGCGCGAAGGGGCGCCAGGCGGCGCCGTCGTCGACATCGGCCAGGCGGTCCACAAAATTGACCGAGACCCGCGCCGGCAGGTTCGCCAATACATCGGCGAGCGCATGCGGGCCCGACCAGCGGACCGTGCCGAAGAGCGGCGGCAGGCGGGGCGAGCGTCGGGCGCCGACCAGCCAGAAGCCGCCATCCTCGGCCGGCCCGAAGACGAGATCGCAGCTGCCGAGCCGCTGAAACGCCGCGGCGATGTGGCGAGCCGAAAGCGCCGGGATGTCGCTGCCGACCAGGACCGCCGGGCCGGGCGGGCAGGCGTCGAGCGCGCGCCGCATGCGCCGCCCGAGGTCGCCCTGGCCCTGCGCCATGACCGGCACGCCCGGCGGCCACAGGCGGGGGCGGCGGCGGGCCTTGTCCGGCGTCACCGCGAGGCGCAGCCGCCAGCGCCGGTCGCGCCCGAGCCGGCGGTACATGAGCCCCAGCATCGCCCGCTCGAACCGCAATGCCGCGTCGTCGCCGATGTCCCGCGCCAGGCGCCGCTTGCCGCTGCCGCGCTGTGGCGCGCGCACGAACAGCACGAGATGGCGCCGGACCATGCCAACTTCAGCCGTAGAGCCGCGCGATGTGGCGCGGCGGCAGGCCGGCGAAATAGAGCGACAGACAGAGGAGGTTGCGCAGCGGCCGCCGCACCCAGCCGCCGGCCTGGTAGCGCCGCGCGGAGGCGCAAACCGTCGCGGCGATCGGCTGCAGCCGCCGCCGGCCGAGCCGGCGCACCAGGTCGACATCCTCCATCAAGGGCAGCGCCGCGAACCCGCCGACCGCATCGTAGAGCGGGCGCGCGATCAAGAGGCCCTGGTCGCCATAGGGCAGCGCCAGCGCGCGGCAGCGCCACGCGACGAGGCGCTCGAGGCGGCGCGCCGCCGGGCTTGCATCCTCGGCGGCATAGCCGAAATACCCGGCCCGGCCGACCGCCCCCGGGGCCGCGATAAAAGCGGCGACGGCCCGCTCCCAGCCCGCTTCCGGGCGGCAATCGGCGTGTAGGAACAATAGCCACTCGCCGCGCGCGGCGGCGGCGCCCTCCAGCAGCTGCGGGCCGCGGCCCTTTGGCGCGACGAGGGTGCGCGCGCCGGCGGCGGCGGCGATCGCGCGGCTGTCGTCGGACGAGCCGCCGTCGGCGACGATGATTTCGCCGACCAAACGGGCACCGGCGAGCGCGGCCAGCGTCGCCGGCAGCTCGGCCTCGGCGTCGAGCGTCGGGATCACGACCGACAGAATGTTTTGTTCTTGAGTCGTTCTCATCGCTGGGGCATGCTGCGGCTTATGGATATGCCGGTCAACATCCAGCTGCGCAAGGGACGCGGCGCCGCCAGCAACGCCAGCGGGCGCTTCGAGAGCGAGCAGCGGGTCGCCTTCGACGACGGCTGGGGCGCCGCCGAGGAAGCCCCGCCGCGCGTCGCGACAACCCTCAGCGTCGATGCGACGCGCACGATCATCGCGCGCAACGCCTCGCCCGACATCGGCTTCGATCGCTCGATCAACCCCTATCGCGGCTGCGAGCACGGCTGCATCTATTGCTATGCGCGGCCGAGCCACGCCTATCTCGGCCTCTCCCCCGGCCTCGATTTCGAGACCCGCATCTTCTATAAGCCGCAGGCGGCGGCCCTGCTGCGCGCCGAGCTCAGCAAAAAGGGCTACGAGTGCCGGCCGCTGGCGCTCGGCAGCAACACCGATCCCTATCAGCCGGCCGAGCGGCGGCTCGGCATCACCCGCGCGATCCTCGATGTGCTGCGCGAGTTCCGCCATCCGGTGACGATCGTCACCAAGGGGGCGCTGATCCAGCGCGACATCGATGTCCTCTCCGAGCTGGCGCGCGACAACCTGGCGGTCGTAACGGTGTCGCTGACGACGCTCGACCGGAGCCTCGCGCGGCGCATGGAGCCGCGCGCCGCGACCCCCGAGCGCCGGCTCGAAACGATCGCCGCGCTCGCCGCCGCCGGTGTCCCGACGGGCGTTCTGGCGGCGCCGATGATCCCGGCGCTCAACGACCGCGAAATGGAGGAGATCCTGGCGCGGGCTCATGCCGCCGGGGCGCGCGTCGCCGGCTATACGCTGTTGCGCCTGCCGCTCGAATTGAAGGCGCTCTTCAAGGAGTGGCTCGAAGAGCACGCGCCGCAGAAGGCTTCGCACGTCTTGTCGCTGGTCGCGCAATGCCATGGCGGACGGCTTTACGATTCCGCCTGGGCGAAACGCATGACCGGCGGCGGCCCCTATGCCGAGATGCTCGCCGCCCGCTTCGACCGCGCCTGCCGCCGCCTCGGCTTTGCGGCGCGCCGGGCGCAGGCGCTCGACACCGGCCGCTTCCGCCCGCCGACGCAAAAAGGCGATCAGCTGGCGCTCTTCTGATAGGCTGCCGGGTGATAGGCTGCCGGGTGATAGGCTGGCGGGAGGAGCCCGCTGCTGCAGCGGAGGCGAGCGGCGTGGCCACAGGACGACGGCCCGAACGGCGGCTCGACGCGCGCGACGTCGAGGCGATCTTCCGGGAATTTGCCAAGGTCATGCGCGAGTTGCCGCCCGACACCGAGGCCGGTTGGCTCGACGCCGAGGGCGATCTGCGCCTCGCCCCCGATATCGGCCGCAAATTGCGCACCGCCCGCGGCGTGCGCGAGGTGCTGCGCCAGATCCGCGAAGCGCGCAACGCACGCGACGCCGAGCCTTCGGAGTAGGGCTCAGCGCACGTCCGGGCCGGCGACGATGCCGGCATCGTGCAGGCGGGCGATCTCGGCGTCCGGCAGCCCGAGTACCGTCGACAGCACCGCGTCGGTGTCGTCGCCGAGGCGCGGCGCCGGGCGGGTCGCCTGGCGCAGCGAAGCGGTGAAATCGAGCGGCAGGCCGGGCATCGGATAGCGGCCGATGCCGGGCTGCTGGACAAGGGCGAAGAGCGGGTTCTGCGGGGTCGAGCGCGGGTCCTCCCTGACCAATTGGGTGAAATCCTGGAACGGCCCCCACAAGACGCCGCTGCCGGCGAAGGCGGCGGCGATCTCGGTGAGGCTGCGGGCGGCGCACCAGCGCGCGAGGAGGGCGGCGATCGCGTCGCGCGCCTCGTAGCGGCCAGCCTCGGTGTCGAGATCAGCGTCCATCATCGCGCCCGCCATCTCGAGTTTGTCGGCGAGCCCGGTGGCGCGGCCGATGGCGCGCCATTGCCGCGGGGTCAGCGCGATGATCATCACGCGCCGCCCGTCGGCGGTCGCGAAATCGCGGCCGAAGCTGCCATAGAGGTCGTTGCCGATCGCCGGCCGCGCCCGGCCGTTGATGTGCACGTCGCCGACATAGCCGAGGTGGCCGACCATTGCCAGCATCACGTCGCTGAGCGCGGCGGTGACCTCCTGGCCCGCGCCGGTGCGGCCGCGGTGACGCTCGGCCGCCAGCAGCGCCGTCGCGAGGTAGAGCCCGGCCGCGATGTCCCACGCCGGCAGGACATGATTGACCGGCCCGCCGCCTTCGCCCTCGCGCTGTCCCGTCACCAGTGGAAAGCCGCTCGCGGCGTTGACCGTGTAGTCGACCGCGGCGCTGCCGTCGCGATTGCCGGTGAGGCGCAGCAGGATCACATCGTCGCGCTGCGCCCTAAGGCTCGCGTAATCGAGGCCGGGAAACGGCGGCAGATTGGTCAAGACGATGCCGCCGCCCGGACCCGGCGCGGTCGCGATCGCCCGTGCCAGTTCGCGCCCCTCGGGCTTGTCGAACGCGAGCGCGACCGAACGCTTCGCCTTGTTGAGCCCGGCCCAATAGAGGCTGGCGCCGCTTTCCGTCACCGGCCAGCGGTTGTAGTCGAGCGCGCCGCGGACGGGATCGATGCGAATGACCTCGGCGCCGAATTGCGCCATCGTCATGCCGCCCAACGGCGCGGCGACAAAGGCCGAGAATTCGACGATGCGCAGATCGGCCAGCAGCTGGTTCATCGTGGCCTCCGGGGTAGCGGCTTAGCGCGCGAGCAGCGCCTTCAGCCGGTAGATTAGGTCGAGGGCCTCACGCGGACTCAGTTCGTCCGGGCACAGGTCGCGCAGCAACGCTTCGGCCGGCGAGGCGTCGGGCGCCGGCTCGGGGGCGGCGCGCCGGGCGGCGCGAAACAGCGGCAGATCATCGGCGAGGCGCGCCAGTGCGCCGGCCTCGTCGCCCTGTTCGAGGATGCCGAGCACCTCTTCGGCGCGCGCCGTGACGGCCGGCGGCAGGCCGGCCAGCTTTGCCACATGGATGCCGTAGGAGCGGTCGGCGGTGCCGGGCGCCACCTCGTGCAGGAAGACGACGTCGCCCTGCCATTCCTTGACCCGCATGGTGTGGCAGGCGAGCCCCGGCAATTTCGCGGCGAGCGCGGTCAGTTCGTGGTAATGCGTCGCGAAGAGCGCGCGGCAGCGGTTGTTTTCGTGCAAATGCTCCAATGCCGCCCAGGCGATCGAGAGCCCGTCGAAGGTCGCGGTGCCGCGGCCGATCTCGTCGAGGATGACAAAGCTCTTCGGTCCGGCCTGGTTGAGGATCGCCGCGGTCTCGACCATCTCGACCATGAAAGTCGAGCGCCCGCGCGCCAGATCGTCGGCCGCGCCGACCCGGCTGAAGAGGCGGTCGACGACGCCGATCCTCGCCCTGCGCGCCGGCACGAAGGCGCCGATTTGCGCGAGGATCGCGATCAGGGCGTTCTGCCGCAGAAACGTGCTCTTGCCGGCCATGTTGGGGCCGGTGACGAGCCAGATGCGCTCCTCGCCCAAAACGCAGTCGTTGGCGACGAAGGCGCCCTTGCCGGCGAGCGCCGCCTCGACCGTCGGATGCCGGCCGCCAAGGATCTCGAATTCGGTGCCGGGGGCGATTTCGGGCCGCGTCCAGCCAGCTTCGGCGGCGCAATCGGCGTGGCTGGCGGCGACGTCGAGCGCGGCGAGCGCGGCGGCGGCGGCGACGATCTCGGGGCGGCGCGCCAAGAGTTCGGCGACGAGATCGTCGAACAGGTGCAATTCGAGCGCCAATGCGCGCTCGGCGGCGCTGGCGATCCGGCTTTCGAGTTCGGAGAGTTCGACCGTCGTATAGCGCTGCGCCCCGGCCATCGTCTGGCGGTGGATGAAGTCGGCGCCCAATTTGCCGGAGTTCGCGGCGGAGACCTCGACGTAATAGCCGATGACGTTGTTGTGGCGGATGCGCAGCGCCGCGACGCCGCTCGCTTCGGCATAGCGCGCCTGCAGCGCGGCGATCGCGCGCCGGCTGTCGTCGCGCAACTCGCGCAATTGGTCGAGTTCGGGCGCATAGCCCGCGGCGATAAAGCCGCCGTCGCGGGCGAAGAGCGGCAAGCCTGCCCCGGACCCCGATCCGGGGTCGGCGGCGAGCGCCCGGGCGAGGCGGGCGACTACGGCGCCGTGCTCGCCGAGCCCCGCCTCGGCTCCCGCCAACAGCGCCGGCAGCGGCACCAGGCCCGGTGTCGCGAGGCTGGCGCGGATCGCGGCCGTGGCGCCGAGCGCGTCGCGCAGCGCGGCAAGGTCGCGCGGGCCGCCGCGCCCGAGGCTCAATCGGGTCAGCGCCCGCTCGATGTCGGGAACGCGGCGCAGTTCCTCGCGCAGCGCGGCCCGCAAATCGGCGCGGTCGATGAAGAAGGCGACCGCGTCGAGCCGCGCCGCGATTCCCTCGGGCGCGGTCAAGGGCGCCGCCAGATGCTCGGCGAGGAGCCGCGCGCCGGGGCCGGTCAGCGTGCGGTCGATCGTCGCGAGGAGGCTGCCGCGGCGCTCGCCGGAGAGGGTCTGGGCGAGTTCGAGGTTGCGCCGGGTCGCGGCGTCGATCTGCATCACCGTCTCGGGCGCGACCCGGACCGGCGGCGCGAGGTGCGGCGCGCCGCCTTGCTGGGTCAGCGCGACGTAATCGACGAGCGCCCCGGCGGCGGCGATTTCGGCGCGGCCGAAATTGCCGAACCCGTCGAGCGCCTTGACGCCATAGAATTGCTCGAGCCGGCGGCGGGCCGCCTCGCTGTCGAAGCGCGGGTTGGCGAGCGGCGTCAGCACCGTCTTCCAGTCGGCGAAGACTTCGAAGAGCGGCGCGCGCGCGAGCAGGCGCTCGGGCACCAGGATTTCGCCCGGCATCAGGCGCGCGAGATCGGCGCCGAGCGAAGCCTCGGCGGTCGGCGCCAGTGCGAAGGCGCCGGTCGAGAGGTCGAGCCAGGCGAGCCCCAATTCGCCGCCGACTTCGGCGATGCCGGCGAGGTAATTGTGCCGGCGGGCGTCGAGGAGGCCGTCCTCGGTTAAGGTGCCAGCGGTGACGACGCGCACCACCGCGCGCTTTACCGGCCCCCGGTTGCCGCGGCGGCGCGCCGCGGCCGGGTCCTCGACCTGGTCGCAGATCGCCACCTTGAAGCCGGCGCGGATCAGCCGCGCCAGATAGGCGTCGCCGGCATGCACCGGCACGCCGCACATCGGGATGTCGGCGCCGTCGTGGCGGCCGCGCTTGGTCAACGCGATGTCGAGCGCCGGGGCGGCGGCGAGCGCGTCCTCGAAGAACAATTCGTAGAAATCGCCCATCCGGAAAAAGAGGAGGCAGCCGGGATGCGCCTCCTTGATCGCGTGGTACTGCGCCATGACCGGGGTCGCGCCACCAGGTGCGGGCGTGGGCGCAGCCGTATCAGGGTTGCGGAGAGGCTCTGCGGTCATCGGCGCAAAAAGGGGGCGAGCGGGCGGCGGCGGTTTGACGTTAACATGGCGCGCAGCTGATCGCGCAACGGAGCGTCATATGGTTGAAACCGCGCCGACACCCTTCCCGGTGGTGCGCGAGGCGGTCGCCTCGTTCCCCGACCGCGAGCATTTTCGCGGCGCCGTGTCGGCGCTGCTCGCCGCCGGCTTCGAGCCCGCGGATCTCTCGGTGCTGGCCTCGCACGCGCCGCTCGGCGCCGCCGAGGAGACGCGCGGCGATCTGGTGCCGGCCGGGCTCAGCGGCGAGCTGAAATACATCGCGCCGCTGACGGTCGCCGGCATCATCGTGATTTCAGGGGGCCCCATTGCCGCGACGCTCGCCGCCTTGGTCGGCGCCGGGCTCGGCGGCGCCGCACTGAAGGAATTGTTCGACGATTACACCGCGACGCCGCACCGCGAAGACTTCGCCGCGGCGCTGCAGGCCGGCGCGGCGCTCTTATGGGTGCGCTGCGGCGACCCGGAGATCGAGCTGCGCGCGCTGCGCATTCTCGAGGAAGCCGGCGGCCGCCATGTCCACATCCACGGCCGCCCGGCGCAGGGCACGCCGAGCGGCTGAGCCTCAATCCGCGCCCTGCGGGCGGTGGCGCTTGACCGCTTCGGGGTTGGTCGAATCGGCGCCCATGTAGATGCCGCGCTCCCAGCTGCGCTTCAGGGGGTCGACGACGTTGAGCGCCATGCGCCCGACGTGCTGCACCTCGATCTCGACGGTCTCGCCGTCCTGCAGGGCGCCGAGGCCCTCGTGGTTGGTGCCGCAGGCGATGAGGTCGCCGGAATTCAGCGTCATGATCGTTGAGGCAAACTCGACCAGTTCGGGCACCCGGTGCTCCATGTCGTCGGTGTTGTAGTTGTGGCGCAATTGCCCGTCGTCCCAGAAGCGCACGATGACGTCGTTGGGGTCGGGGATTTCGTCGGCCGTTGTGATGCAGGGGCCGATCGGCGCGAAGGTGTCGAACGATTTGCCGAGCCAGCTGCCCGCTTTCCAGGTGCGCCGCCCCTCGCCGCGGGCCGAGACGTCGATGAGCCCGGTATAGCCGAAGACGGCGCTGCGCCAATCCGCCTGCGCGATTTTTTTCGCCGGCCCCTTGATAACCAGCGCCAGCTCGGCTTCGTGCATGAAGATCCAGGGTTCGGTGAATTCGGGGAGCACGATCGTGTCGCCGGGGCCGACCACGGCTTCCGGGTTTTTCAGGAACATGTTCAAGGGGCGCGCCTCGCGCTGCGCATGCTCCCAGTAATTGGCGATGCAGCAGAGAATTTTGCCGGGCCGCGGCAAGGGCGGAAGCAGCCGCACCGCGGCGAGCGGCTGCGCCGCGCCCTCGGCCGCCAGTTTTTCGAGCGCCGGCCGCAGCCGCTCGAAATCGTCGATGATGCCCTGCATCGTCAATTGCGGCGTATAGCTCTGGGCGACCGCGCCCGAGATGTCGACAACCCCGCGCTCGGTCAACAGGCCCGGCGAGGGCGCGGATTGCGCGCCGGCTTGAAACAGGACCAATTTCATCGCGGCCTCCGCGGGGTATTGCGTAAGGCGGGAACCTAGCCGCTAAACCGGGAAGCGCGGTAGTCTCTCAATTGGGATGCGGCGGCCGCGCTCCTCGCCAGCGCCGCAACGCGACGATGGTCCATACCGCCTCGACGACCCCGAACGGCCAGGCGCCTTGCAGGAAGCCGTAAGCCGATCCCATCGCACACGCCCCCGCGAAGGCCAGGATGAACCAATGGCTGCGGTTCTCCAGCGCGTAGCACGCCAGCATCGCGGTTACCGCGATGAGGCCGAGAATCGTTAATCCATCCAAGCTGAGTTATCCGCCCAAGCTGACCTATCCGCGCCGCCCGACGCGGCCATTGCTACGCGCGCTGCGGTATCCTCGCTATACTGAGGCGATCGCAACGCGGCGCAGGCCGCGACCCGCAAAGGGGAGAGGAACGCATGCTGAAGTTCATTGCCGTCATCGGCGCCGCCGGGTTCTTCTTCTGTGGCGCCGCCGCGCCGGCGCGCGCCTACGACCCGATGGTGCCGGCCGAGGCGAGCAACATGCGGATCGTCGGCCACAGCGATTTGAAGGGCGCCGGCAAGGGCGGCGAGGGGCTGGCGCTGCAGCAATACCCGGACGGCAGGCGCGTCCTCTATCTGGCGCACGAATCGGCGCCGATGTGCTTCAGCGTCATCGACGTGACCAAGCCCAAGCATCCGCAAGTCATCGCGCAGATACCGGTCGAAGCCGAGTTTGTCCGCTGCAACTCGCTGGGGCTCGCCGGCACCACGCTGGTCGTCGCGCACCAGACCGAAAAGCCCGGGCAGCCCGGTGCCGGCCTCGACATCTACGACATCAAGGACCCGGCAAACCCAAAGAAGCTGTCGCATTTCGATACTTCGGGGCCGCATTCGCGCGGCGCCCATTTCGTGTGGTTCGCCGACGGGCACTACGCCTACCTCTCGACGGGAGCGCGCGACTTCACGCCGCGCGACCCGAAGGACGACCAGTTCCTGATGATCGTCGATGTGTCGCAGCCGGCCGCGCCGCACGAGGTCGGCCGCTGGTGGCTGCCCGGCACGCGCGACGGCGACGCCGCGCCACCGCCGCCGCGCGTCTCGCGCGACGCGGGCATCCGCATGCACTCGCTGACGGTCCCGGCCGACCGGCCAAACCGCGCCTATGTCGGCTGGATTGACGGCGGCTGGGCGATCCTCGACATTACCGACAAGGCGCACCCCAAGGAGATCGTCCGCCGCTCGTGGCAGTCGCTCGACAACGGCTTCGCGCATACTGTGCTGGCGATCCCCTCGCGCGGGCTGGCGATCCAGAGCGAGGAGGCGATCGGCAACAACTGCGCCGACTGGCCGAAGCGCAACTGGGTGTGGGACATCGCCGACGAGCATCACCCCTATCCGCTGGCGGTGCTGCCGCCGGCTCATGACCAGGCGGCGTTGTGCAAGGCCGGCGGCCGCTTTGGCGCCCACAATATCGACATGAACCGGCCGATCGCGACCTCGCGCACGCTCAACCGCACCGTCGTCGGCAGCTATTTCAACGGCGGGGTGCGCGCCTATTCGATCGCCGACCCGGCGCGCCCCATTGAAATCGGCTATGTGGTCGCCGCCGCGCCACCCGGCAATCCGAGCCATACGATCCAGATCAACGACGTCTACGTCGACGAGCACGGCCTCATTTACGCCAACGACCGGCTAACGGGCGGCCTCGACATCATCCGCTACACCGGCAAGGTGCCGCTCGACTGATCCCGCGCGGACATCCGGCCGCTGGCATGCCGCCGCCGCGCATCGGCAGCGCGCAATCCGGGTTTGTCACGGGGGCCGCGGCGGTATTGACTTAGCGCCGCAGCCGAACCGGGAGATGCAGATGCTCGAAATTCGCCGCATGGGACCGCAGATCGGGGTCGAGGTCAGCGGGGTCGACGTCAAGTCGATGGCTGAGGCCGACTGGCAGCGGATCTATCAGGCCTGGCTCGACTACAACATCCTGTGCGTGCGCGACCAGGAGCTGACGATCCCGGATTTTCTTGCCTACAGCCGGCGCTTCGGGCCGATCGAGCCGCACCCGTCGAAATCGACCCGGCACCCGGACTATCCTGAGATCACGATGCTCGGGGTCAATAAGTTCGACGAGGACGGCAAGATCATCGACGCGATCTACCGCCGTGGCGCCGAGGGCTGGCACACCGACGGCGCCTATGACCAAGAGCCCTTCAAGGCGACCCAGCTCTATGCGCTGGCGGTGCCGAGCCGCGGCGGCAACACGCTGTTCTGCAATGGCTATGCGGCCTACGAGGCGCTGCCCGAA
>DATGFP010000086.1:0-5981 GCA_035309005.1 Allostellaceae bacterium
CCGCCGGCGACCAGCGCGCGGGCCTGCGTAACGATCGCCTCGGGCGGCACCGAGCGGCTGCTGCCCCGCGCATAGGGGATGATGCAGAAGGTGCAGCGATGGTCGCAGCCCTGCTGCACCTGCAGATAAGCGCGAACCCGGGCCGCCGCGCCCGGAGAACTTGCGAGCGGAACCGCTCGCGGCGCAGGCCTCTCCCTCTGCGGCAACACCCGCACCCTGCCCTCCCCCGCAGGCGGGGGAGGGTTAGGGTGGGCGCCCCCCATTATCCCCTCCCCCGCAGGCGGGGGAGGGTTAGGGTGGGGGTGGGGGTGAGCGAGGGGCGGAGGGGCCGCTCCGGCATAACTCTGCGCCCGCAGCTTCGCCTCGTTGTCGAGCACGGCGTCGACCTCGGGGAGCGCGGCGTAGCGCTCGGGGGCCAAGGTTGCGGCGCAGCCGGTGACGATGATCCGCGCCTCGGGATGCTCGCGGCGCGCCCGGCGGATCGCCTGGCGCGCCTGGCGCTCGGCTTCGGCGGTCACCGCGCAGGTATTGACGATGACCGCGTCTGCAAGCCCGGCCTGCGCCGCGGCGCGGCCGATCAGCTCGCTCTCGAAGGCGTTGAGGCGGCAGCCAAAGGTGACGATCTCGACCCCCGCCATCGCGCTCACCCGCCGAGCAGCGCGGCGGCGAAGGTGCCCTCGAAACTCAGCGCCGCCGGGCCCGTCATCACGACATGGCCATCCTCGCGCCAGCTGATCTCGAGGTCGCCGCCGTCGAGCGCCACCGTGGCTTGACGCAAGCTGAGGCCAAGGCGGTGCGCGGCAACGACGGCGGCGCAGGCGCCGCTGCCGCAGGCCCGGGTGATGCCGGCGCCGCGCTCCCAGACGCGCAGCCGGATGCGCCCGGGCCCCTGCAGGCTGGCGACGCCGATATTGGCGCGCTCGGGAAAGAGCTTGTCGTGCTCGAGCCCGGGGCCGAGCGCCGCCAGGTCGACGGAATCGGCATCGGCGACAAAAAACGTCGCGTGCGGATTGCCGATATTGCTGCAGCAGGGGTGCGCCAGCGGCCCGGCGGCGACATCGACGGCCAGCGTCTCGACCTCGCGGGCGAGCGGGATCTCGCGCCAGCCAGTACGCGCCGGCCCCATGTCGACGGTGATCTGGGCAAGGCTCAGGATTTCGGCGTCGAGCAGCCCGGCGGCGGTCTCCAGGCGCACCCGGCGGGCGCCGGTCTCGCCGGCGAGCAGCCAAGCGACGCAGCGGGTCGCGTTGCCGCAGGCTTCGGCGGCGCTGCCGTCGGCGTTGACGATGCGCAAGCGCGCGGCCGCTTCCGGCTGGCGCGGCGGCTCGATAAGGATCAGCTGGTCGCAGCCGATGCCGGTATGGCGGTCGGCCAGCGCGCGCGCCGCCGCGGCGTCGATCGCAAGCGGGTCACGGCGCGCGTCGAGCACGACGAAATCGTTGCCGAGCCCGTGCATTTTGCGGAAGGGGATGCGGCGCATGCGCCGCTTATATGGCGGTGCGGCCGGGCCTGTCCAACTTGCTGTCACCGCCCCGCGGGGCCGTCAGCCGCACACCCCGTCAGCCGCGGACCCGGGTGATGTGCCGCAGCTTACTCGGAGGGGGCCGGTGCTTGGCGGTCGCGACGACGGCCTTATGCGTCGCGAGGGGGCGTCCGGCGCGCGCCGCATGGTGCAGCGCGCCGCGCCGTGCGGTTTGCAGGTGCGCCGGGTGCCGGCGCCCCGACGCCACCCGCCGCAGCGTCTCGCCATGTCGATAATGCCCGCGTGCCGCGACCAGCCGCCGATGATGGCGGCCCAACCGCCGCGCGCTGGCCGCGACCCGCCGGCGCGGCGGCGGCCGCGCGACGCTCGGGCGCGGCGCCGGCAGCGCGATGCTCGGGGCGGCCGGCAGCCGGGCGGCGCGCGCGTTGGCGCCGCTGTGAAAAGGCCCGCTCTCGTTGGTGAAATAATCGGGGGCCGAGCCCGGCGCGGTGAAATTGCGCGATCCGGTCGGCGGCTCGACCGCGCTGGCCGGCGCCACCGCCGACACGACCCAGAGCGCCAGCAGCGCCGCGATCAGCCGGACCGGGCCGCGCAGGCTCATCGCTGGGCGTCTTTCCACTCGGCGAGGCTCATGCGGTCCATCAGGAAGAGATCGCTGGTCCGGGCATACCAGCCGCGGCCGTGCATCCGGCCAATGAGGCGCATCTTGTCGGTCGCGACGTAATAGCGCTCGGGATCGACGAGGTCGTCGCGGATATGGATGTGGATCACCCGGCCGACTTCGAGGGTCGAGCGCGCCCCGAGCGAGAGGCCGGTGATGCGCTGGCACTCGAAGCTGACCGGCGCCTCGGCGATGCGCGGCGGGCGCACCCCGGCCGAGGCGAGCGGGTGAAGGTCGGCCATTTCGAGTTCGCCGATCGCGGTCGGGAAATCGACCGCGCAGATGTTCATCCGCTCGGCCAACGCCTCGTCGACCAAATTGACGACGAATTCGCCGGTGTCGCGGATGTTGCGCTCGGTGTCCTTGTAGCCATCGCCCATTTCGGCGTTCGGGTCGCCCGGGCTGATGCCGAGCACGACGACCGGCGGCACCGAGCTGACCGCGTTGAAAAAGCTGAACGGCGCGGCATTGACCCGGCCCGCCGCGTCGACCGTCGTCACCAGCGCGATCGGCCGCGGCACCACCGTGCTGACGAGCAGCTTGTAGGCATCGCTGGTCGCGATCGCCCCGAGGTCGAAATGCATCTGGTCGCTCTCCCGCTGTGTCCCGGCCGCGCCGCCACCCGGCCCGGCGTCCGCAAACATCGCGCGGTTAGCACTACAACAAGCGCGCGGCCCGCACCAAATACTCTCGGCAATTCCGCCGCCCCGCAGGATCACCGGCAGCCCGCCGGGTCCCTGCCCGGTCCGCGCCGGGGCGGCCCTTGCCTTGGCGGCAGCGCTGGGGTAGTTGTTGCCGCCCTCGCGGCGCCGCCGCGGCGAGCGATGCGCCCGTAGCTCAACTGGATAGAGCACCAGACTACGGATCTGGGGGTTAGGGGTTCGACTCCTCTCGGGCGCGCCAATCTCTTCAAATAAATAGACGATATGAGATGGCGACATTGCCTCTCGTGTAGAGTAGACGGCAAGTGGCGGCATGCCGACCGAACCGCGGCACCTCAGGCGCTGCCGCCAGCGTTGACCGGCTCCCTGAACTTGGCTTTCGGGGAGTGGCTTATTGGCGCAAGATGCGGTCGGCGCAGGGAGCCTCCGATGCACCTCCAACCGTCGTCCCGACAGCGCGAGTTGATCGCCATTGCCCGCCGCCTGGCCCGCGAGCGTTTTGCCCCGCGCGCCGAGCGCCACGACCGCGAGGCGACCTTTCCGTTCGACGATTATGCCGATCTGCGTGCCGAGGGCCTCCTAGGCCTGTGCGTGCCCGAGCGCTACGGGGGGCTCGGGGCCGACTATGAAACCTATTGCCTGGTGGCGGAGCAGTTGGCGCAGGGCAACGCCTCGACGGCGCTGACCTTCAACATGCATTGCCTCGTCATGCTGATGATGGGGCCGATTGCCGACGCCATGGCGATGCCTCCCGCCCTGCGCGAACGCCACGAGACGCTCCGCGCTATCAAATACCGGGAGGTCGTCGAGGACGGCGCGTTCTACGGGCAACCCCACAGCGAGCCGGTAGAGCAGGGCGTGACCGACAGCACGCTTGCCGTCGGCGGCCGGCGCTTCGGCACGACGGCGCGCAAGGTCGCGGGCGGTTATCTGGTCAACGGGCGCAAGTTCTTCGTCAGCCTGGCGGGCGCCGCCCCGTATTACGCCACTCCGGCGATCCGGCTTGGCGATGAACCGTGGATCGAGCGCACCTTGTATCTCCAGGTGCCAAAAGACGCGCCCGGGCTGTCCTTTCCCGGCGAGTGGGATCCGATGGGGATGCGCGCGACGGTCAGCCGTGACATGGCGCTGGAGAACGTGTTCGTCCCCGATGACGCGGAAGTGCTGCCGCCCGGCCTCTTCGGGGCGATGTACAACGCCTTCCCCCATCTGTTCCTGACCTTCTCGGCGACCTTCCTCGGGCTGATGCAGGCGGCCTATGACGGCGCCATCGCGTACCTGACCGGGGGGATGCCGGGGGCGCCGGCGCGGCACGCCGAGCTCGCGGCGAAGGGTCCGGCGATCGGCGAAATGCTGTTCGCGCTCGAGGGCGCCCGCGCGCTCTTCTACCGGGCCATTTCGGAGGCCGAGGTCGATCCGCCACTCGAGGCGGTGCAGCGCGCCCGGGCGGCGCACGTCACGATACAGCGCGCCGTGGTCGCGGTGACGCAGGAGGCGATCCGGGTCGGCGGCGGACGCGCCTTCCTCAAACGCTATCCGCTCGAGCGCTACGCGCGCGACGCGCGCGCCGCCGCGCTGATGCGCCCGTGGACCCAGGAACTCGCGACGCAGCAGGCCTGGGAGGTCGCGCTCGGCCTGAGCGGTCTGCCGGAAGCCGCCAGAACCGCGTAATATGAGAAATCAACCGGAGGAGCAGATGAGCGTCGAACTCAACCACACGATCATCCCGGCAAAGGACAAATGGGTTGCGGCCAAGTTCCTCGCCGATATCCTCAATCTCGAGGCGGGGCCGGAATGGGGCCATTTCGTTCCGGTCAAAACCGCCAACGGCGTGACCCTCGATTTCGACACGCGCGAGGAGTTCCGGCCGGGGCATTATGCCTTTCTCGTCAGCGATACCGAGTTCGACGCGGCGTTCGCCCGCATCCGCGCCCTGGGCGCCCGCTATTACGCCGATCCGCGGCGCGCCAAACCGGGCGAGATCAATCACCTGCACGGCGGCCGCGGCGTCTATTTCGACGATCCGAGCGGTCATCTGATGGAAATCATCACCCACCCTTACGGCGACCGGCCCGCGCAGATTTGAGGTCGCGACCGCGCTGGGAGGACATATGCCCTTCGTCGCTTCGAACGGCCTGACCGAGGCGGGCACCAGCAGGACCGTGACGGCCGGCGGGATCGCCGTGCACTACCACGATATGGGCGCGGGCGAGCCGGTGCTCTTCCTGCACTCCTACGGCCCCGGCACCACCGCTTGGATCACCTTCCACAAGGCGATCGGCGAGCTGTCGCGGCATTACCGCTGCATTCTTTTTGACATGCCGAACTTCTCGAAGAGCGGACCGGTCGTCTATCGCGAGGGGGTGCACGCGCTGCAGGCGCGCACCGCCGTCGCGCTGCTCGACGCGCTCGGGATCGAGCGGGCGCATTGGGTCGGCAACTCGCAGGGCGGCCAGTCGGCGATGGTGGCGGCGATCAGCTACCCCGAGCGGGTCACCCGGTTTGTCATGGGCGGCTCGCACATCGGCACCGGCGGCGACCGCTACCTGATGGCCAACCGCCCCTCCGAGGGCAGCCGCGCCACGCAGCAGGCGATCGCCGACCCGAGCCCAGAGAACATCCGCCGCTATTTGCGGGTGCATATCGACGACGAGACGATGGTGACTGGCGAGCTCGTCGACTACATCCACCGCGCGCATACCTGGTCGCCCGAGTTCCTCGCGGCCCGAGCGCAATCCGTAAGCCTGCCGCACGATTACACGCCCGAGCTCGCCGGCATCGCGGCGCCGGTGCTGTTGATCCACGGCCGCTACGACCGGATGGTGCCGTTCGAGGTCTCGATCGCGATCCTCAACCACATCGCCGATTCGCGCCTCGTGCTCCTCAACAATTGCGGCCACTGGCCGCCCTTCGAGAAGCCCGCCGAATGGACCGCGCAGGTGCTGGCGTTTCTGCGCGGGTATTGAACGCACTGATAGGTTCAGTCCAACTCGGTGTGTAATGGCCTTGGATATCCCCCGACCAACCGCCACCTCCCTTTAGGTTCCAGACTCAATCATAACCACCAGATAACGATGGCGGCGAGGGTCACCGCGGCGGCGAAGTTGGCGGCGAGCTTGTCGTAGCGGGTGGCGATGCGGCGCCAGTCTTTGAGGCGGCAGAACATGCGCTCGAT
>DATGFP010000087.1:0-26773 GCA_035309005.1 Allostellaceae bacterium
GGGGTCACCGCGTAGGCGAGGTTGAAGCCGTCGACCCCGGTTCGCTCGACCCAGTCGATCAGCGTATCGGCGATGTCCTCCGGCGCGCCGACGAAGAGCGGGCCGCGGCCGCCGATCGCGACGTGCGCGGCGAGTTCCCTCACCGTCCACACCCGGTGGGGATCGTCCGAGGTGAAGGACGCCAGGGCCGAGCGCATCGCCTCGGTTTCGATGTAGCGCAATTCCTCGTCCGGGCCATATTTCGAGAAATCGACGCCGGTCCAGCCCGAAAACAGCGCGAGCGCCGCCTCGCGGTCGGCGTAGCGGCGGTATTCGGCGTGCTTGGCGCGAGCTTCCGCGTCGGTCCGGCCGGTGATCACGGTGGCGAGGGTGAAGATCACGAGGTCGGCCGGGTCGCGGCCGTTCGCCGTGGCGCGGCGGCGCAGATCGGAGACCTGCGGCGCCACGACTTGCGGCGAGGGGCCGTTGATAAAGACGCACTCGGCGTGCGCGGCGGCAAAGGCGCGGCCGCGCGGCGAGGCGCCGGCCTGGTACAGTACCGGGGTGCGCTGCGGCGACGGCTCGCACAGATGGATCGCGTCGAGCCGGTAGAATTCTCCCTCGTGGCGCACCCGGCGGATCTTCGCCGGATCGGCGAAGACGCGGCCGGCGCGGTCGCGCTTGACCGCGCCCTCGTGCCAGCTGCCTTCCCACAGCTGGTACATCAGCTGCATGTATTCTTCCGCGATCTCGTAGCGCTGATCGTGGCGCGGCTGCGTCGCGAGCCCCATGCCGGTCGCGGCGCTGTCGAGATAGCCGGTGACGATGTTCCAGCCGGCGCGGCCCTTTGTCAGGTGGTCGAGCGTCGAGAGGCGCCGCGCCAGCGTATAGGGCGGCTCGTACGACAAGGTGCAGGTGACGCCGAAGCCGAGATGCTCGGTCGCCGCCGCCATCGCCGGCACCAGCATTAGGGGATCGCCGACCGGCACCTGCACAGCGTGGCGCAACGCCGCGTCGGGCGAGCCGCCATAGACGTCGTAGATGCCGAGCACGTCGGCGAGAAAGATGCCGTCGAACCTGCCGCGCTCCAAAAGCCTCGCCAGCCCAGTCCAATACGCAAGGTCGGTGTAGCTCGCCGAGCGGTCGCGCGGATGCGCCCACAGCGCCGGCGACTGATGGCCGACCGTATTCATCGCAAAGGCGTTGAGCCGGATTTCTTTCACCGGCTGAGGCTGTCATTGCGAGCGCCGTGAAGCAATCGCGCCGTGGCCGCCTCGTGCCTCAGCCGCCTTCGAGCTTGGGGATGAAGAAGATGTCGCAGCCCTGGCGGATCTTCTGGAAATAGGCCGGCTCGTCGTGGATCGCGCCGTCGATCGCGACGGTGGTCTCATGGATCAGGTGGTCGTGCAGCCCGGGATAGCGGCGATCGAGCTCCTTCAAGACGTCGCGCATCGTCGTCGCCTCGACGTCGAACTCGCGCACGCCGCCGGTGTAGCGCCGGCTGAACCCGCTCGACAGCGTGACATGCGCCGTTGTCATTACAGCTCCTTGTGGCTGTTGCACGTCATCGCGAGCCGCCGGCGGCGGCGAAGCTATCTCGATGCGGCGTGGTCTCCTGCCGTTCGGGATTGCTTCGCTCCGCTCGCAATGACGCTGCTGCCCTTAATCGGCCTGGCCGTGGTCGAGCGCGGCGCGCACCTTCGGCGGCGACATCGGGAGCTCGGTGAGGCGGCGGTGAATCGCGTTGTCGATCGCGTTGGCGATCGCCGCCATCGGCGGGCAGATGTTGACTTCGCCCACCCCCTTGGCGCCGAACGGGTGCGTCGGGTTGGGCACCTCGACCAGCAGCGCCTCGACCATCGGCAGGTCGGACGCGACCGGGCAGCGGTAGTCGAGGAAGCCGGCGTTATCGAGCCGGCCCTTCTGGTCGTAGATGTATTCCTCGTTGAGCGCCCAGCCGATGCCCTGCACGACGCCGCCCTGGATCTGGCCCTCGACATAGGAGGGATGGATCGCCTTGCCGACATCCTGGGCGGCGACGAAGCGCAGGATCGTGACCTTGCCGGTTTCGGGATCGACCTCGACATCGCAGAATTGCGTCGAGAAGCCGGGCGCCTGGCCGCCGGCGTTGACCGAGGCGGCCGAGGTCAGGGGGCCGCCGGTCAGAGCCGCCTTGCCGGCGATCTCCTTCAAGGGCATCGGCTTGAAATCGCCGACATTGCTGCTGGCCGGCCTGGCGCAGCCGTCTTCCCACACGACGCCCTCGACATCGACGCCCCAGATCATCGCGGCGCGTCCGCGCAAATCGTCGACAAGCTTCTTCGAGGCGTCGACGACCGCCATGCCGGTCGCGAAGGTGACACGGCTGCCGCCGGTCACATGGGTGTAGCCGACCGAGGCGGTGTCGGCGACGATCGCGCGCACCTGGGAATAATCGACGCCGAAGGTCTCGGCCGCCATCAGCGCCATCGAGGCGCGCGAGCCGCCGACATCGACGCTGCCGGTGGCCACCAGGATCGTGCCGTCGGCGTTGATCTGCACGCTGGCGCTCGATTCGCCGCCGCCGTTGAACCAGTAGCCGGAAGCGACGCCGCGCCCCTGGTTCTTGCCCAAGGGCTTTTTGTAGTCGGGATGGTTGAGGCAGGCTTCCAGCGTCTCGACGTAGCCGCCATGCGTCATCTTCGGACCGTAGATCATCGGCGTCCCCGGGATCGCGGCGTTCTTGCGGCGCAATTCCAACGGGTCCAGGCCGAGCTTTTTCGCCAGCATGTCGACGACGCTCTCGACCGCGAAGGCCGAGATCGGCGAGCCCGGCGCGCGGTAGGCGGCCGATTTCGGCCGATTGCACACGACGTCGTAGCCGACCGTGTGGGCGTTCTCGATCGCATAGGGGGCGAACGCGCACAGGCACGCGTTCATCACCGGCGAACCCGGAAAGGCGCCGGCCTGGAACTTGAAGACGCCCTCGGCGGCGGTGATCGTGCCGTCCTTCTTGGCGCCCATCTTGACCCACATCGAGGAGCCCGAGGTCGGGCCCGTCGCCTTGAACACGTCGTCGCGGGTCATCGTGATCTTGACCGGCCGGCCGGATTTCTGCGACAGCAGCGCGGCCACCGGTTCGAGGTAAATGACAGTCTTGCCGCCAAACCCGCCGCCGATCTCGGCCGGGGCGCAGCGCACGTCGCCGACCGGCTTGTTGAGCAGTTTCGCGGTCAGCGCGCGCACGACGAAATGGCCCTGGCTCGACGACCACACCTCGGTCTGCCCGTCGGGGTCGACCCGCACGCAGCAGGCATGCGGCTCGATGTAGCCCTGGTGCACCGCGGCGGTCTTGAATTCCTTTTCGATCACGACATCGGCCGCGGCAAAGCCGGCGGCGAGGTCGCCGATCGCGAATTCGAGCTTTTTGGAGATGTTGGACGGCTTGGTCGGGGTCGGCTCGACGCCGCGCGTGATCATGTCCTCGAACACCAGGGGCGCGTTATCGGCCATCGCCTCGTCGACGTCGATGACGTGCGGCAGCACCTCGTAATCGACCTCGATCAGCGCCAATGCCTCGTCGGCGGTGGCGGCGTCGATCGCCGCGACGGCGGCGACTGCGTGGCCCTCATAGAGCGCCTTCTCGCGCGCCATGACGTTGCGCGTCACGTGCCAGAAATTGACCGCGACCCGCTCGGGGCCGATGTACTCGAATTTCTGCTCGGGAAAATCCTTCGCGGTCAGCACCGCCTTGACCCCGGGCAGCGCCGCCGCCTTGGAGGTGTCGATCGAGCGGATGCGGGCGTGCGAATGGGGCGAGCGCAGGATCTTGCCGATCAGCGCGCCGGACATCGTGTAATCGGCGGCATACATCGCGCGGCCGGTGACCTTCGGCACTCCGTCCGGACGAATCGGCCGAGTCCCCACCCATTTGAAATGCCCGACGACATCGTTCACCGCTGTTCTCCTCATCGCTCGCGATCGCTGACTAAGGCTAGAGTCGCGCGGCGCGGGCGCAAAAACAAGACCCTATGCGCCACCCTGTGCACCGCATTCGGCGAGTCTGTCGCCGGGTGCATACCGGGCGTGCAGATCGCTGAAAAAAGACGCGCGATCATCGTTCACGCCGACGGCAAAATTGTGGCATGATGCAAAAAGGCCGGGTGCGAAATCAGGAAGCCGTCTTGGACAAGGACAGAAATTTTCGGCAGCAACAGAGGCGCCGACGCAGTTTTGACGACCAGGAATTCGAGCCGCCGCGCGATTTCGGTGCGGCGCCGCGGTTCAGACCGCAAACGCCGCGCTTCGAGGAGCAGCCCTCGGGGCCGCCGGTGAATGCCGTCGTCAAATGGTTCAAAACCGAAAAGGGTTTCGGCTTCGTCGAGCTGGCCGACGGCACCGGCGATGCGTTCCTGCACGCGACCGTGCTGGGGCGCGCCGGGGTCGCTGCGGTGCAGCCCGGCGACACCCTCGAGGTGCGGGTCGCCCAGGGGCAGCGCGGCCCCCAGGTCACCGAGGTCTTGAACGTCGACACCAGCACCGGCGGCGCGCCGCCGCCACGCTCCGGCGGCGGGTTCCGCGCGCCGGGCGGCGACCGGCCGCCCTTGGAGGTCACCAGCCAGGAGGCCGGCACGGTCAAGTGGTACAACTCGATGAAGGGGTTCGGCTTCATCGTGCGCGACGGCGGCGGCAAGGACGTGTTCGTGCACGCGTCCGCGCTGCAGCGGGCCGGGCTCGCCGGGCTCGACGAGGGCCAGCGCGTCGTCGTCGACATCGCCGAGGGCCGCAAGGGGCCGGAAGCCGCCGCGATCCGCCTCGCCTGATCCGCCTTGCTTTCGTCCGCCGCGCCGGCCGGCTAATATCGCGCTGCTCGGAGGCAGTAGACGGGAGCGGCGATGGATCTGAACGCGCTTCGCGAGGCCGCGATCGCGGCGACCGCTCGCACTCTCTACGACAAGCACGGCATCCTGCCGAGCGAAGACAGCGACGAGTGGGAAGAAGAGTACCGTCGGCAATTCGCCGCGCTGAAGCAGCGCTACGGGGCCGAGGCCGCGACGCCGGCGCCGGTGCAGCGCGCCCCGGCGGCCGCCCAGCGGCAATGGCCCGAGCTCTCCGGCACGCCGGAGCAGAAGCGCTGGGCCGCGACGATCCGCGACGAGCGGATGGGGGAGATCGCCAGCGAGCCGTTCCGCGTCTTCCTGGCGCGCACCTGGACCCGGGCCAAGGTGTGGGTCGACACCCGCGACGTGCCGAGCGCGACGCTGGTGCAGCGCCTCAAGCCGCAATTCGACGAATATCGCCAGCAAGCCGCAGCCGCCGCCCAAACGCGCGCCGCCACGGCGCAGCAGCAGGCCGCAGCGGCGGCGGCCCATCAGCGGCAGCTGGAGGAGGCCGGGATCACGCCCGAGGGCCTGGTTGAGCTGGTCGACGCCAGCGAGCGCTTCCCCGACCCGGTCGCGATCACCACCAAGCTCGCCGAGGTCGCGGTCGAGGGGCGGCACTTGCGGGTGTTCGAGACGAGCGATCCCAACCTTCTGCTCGTCAAGGAAAAGAAGGGGCCGCTGCAGGTGCCGGACTACGCGATCGAGCGCGACGAAGGCCTGGTCGCCGATCTGCGCCTCTACGGGCAGGCGCCATAGCCGTCGCCGCTAGCGGCAGCAATTGCAACTGCACCAGTGGCGATGGACGACGTGGTGATAGATGTGGCGCACCGCGACGCGCCGATAGCGATAGCGGTAGGCGATTGGCGGCGGTGGGATGTAGGCGACCCGCGGCGCGACATAAAGCGGGTAGATCGGCGGCGGCGCATAGAACACCGGATAGCCGACCCCGAACCGCGGCCCGTAGCCGTAGCCGTAGCCATAGCCGAACCCGAAGCGGCCAAAGCCGCCGGGATGATGGGCTTCGGCAGGGCTCGCCGCCGCCAGGCCGATCGCCGCCACGCCGGCCAATGCCACCGCGACCGCCAGCCATCTCGCTCCCCGGTTCATGCACCCTCCCCCCGGATGTAGTCTGCCCAGTCGGGCGCTAACGCCGCGACCCGGCGATTGTTCCAGCGCGTCTTCCTGCGGCTGCGCCATACGGCGGGCGCATGACAGCCAGACGATTGGGCGCAACCCGGGCTCTTGACGTTGCCGCGCCGGCCTTGCCGGGGTTATCGTGCAAGTTCAAGTGAGACGAGGAGCCGACCGAATGCCCAACGACGTGCACGCTGCGATCAGCAACGCCCCGAAGCCCGAGGCGCTCTACGCGAAGCTCGAAGATCGCATCCTGGCGCGCGACCAGAAGGGCGCCTCCGACGTCTATTACGATTTGGTGCGCGAGCGCCGCCCGATGAACGAGATCATCGGCGAGGCGGTGCGCATTCATGCGCCCTACACGCACGTGCCCTACCACGAGCGGATCGACGACGGCTACGTCAACTTCGTCAACAACGACCATTGCCTGCTGTCGGCCCGCGCCGCGACCCAATTGACCCGCATGGTGCCCGAGGATTGCGCCGCGCTGCCCTTGGCGCAGACGATCTGGTACATCCCAACCGGGCTCGACATCTGGAACCAGAAGATCCTGAAGGCGCCCGGCCATTACGCCCGCGCGCCGGGCTGGTCGATGCCGCCCGGCCCGCCGCCGATGCCGGAAGTTGTGTGGCCCGACCAGGCGCCGGAGCAACTCGAAGGCCCGCTTCAAGAGCGCCTCGACCACTGGATGACGCTGGTCCATCGCGGCAATGTTATCGAGGCCTACCGGGTCTTTCTCGGGCTCATGCAAAACCCCGCCGAGCGGCCGGCGGTGCTGGCGCAGCTAATGCACGCCGGGCTGATGGACGTGCAGGACCGCGCCCTCTACAACCGCTCGTACACCACCGGCCACAAGGCCTTTCGCGCCCGCGCCACGGTCGAACTCGGCAATGTCCTCGGCTGGGACAACGCGCACAACGTGGTCTACGCCGGCGCGCTCGACATCGCGGTCGGCCCGCGCTGGTACTCGACCTACGAGATGGCCTGCAACGTCATCAAGATCATGCTGGAAAAGCAGGTCGTGTCGGCGATTCCCTATGGCGGCGCGTCGGAAATCGAGCTGGCGATCCTCGCCAAAAACAAGGAGCCGCTGACGCGCGAGGAAGCCCAGGCGCTCGAGCGCGCCGTGATCCGCGAGCCCGAGCCCGGGTTTCTCGAACTGATCTCGCAATACCTCGAAGCCGGCAAGAGCCCGCGCCGCATCCTCGATGCGCTGCAGGTCGCCGACGCGCAGGTGATCCTGGAGACGCAGGGCGTCAACAATTTCTCGCTGCCGCAGCACTGCTTCGAATACATGAATTCGCTGGCCTGGTTCTTTGACAATTTCGCGCACAAGCAGCAGCTCAAGCTGCTCTATCTGGCGGCCTCCTACCTCAACCGCGCCGCCTGGCACCAGCAGGGGATCGGCGACGCCGAGCCGGTCACGGTGCGCGCGCCGGGGGGCGCCGACAAGCTGTCGCCGGCGCAGATCCTCGAGCGGGTCGACGCGGCGGTGCTGGCGTTGAACGGCCCGGAGGGCGCCGCCTGGACGCAGGCCTACATCGACACCGGCGCCGACAAGAAGCCCTTGACCCAGCACCTGGCGCTTCTCGCCTGCCGCATGGGCAACGACCCGCACAACCAGGAGATCGGCCAGGTGTTGCTTGAGGACTGGGCGAAGAACCAGAGCCCCGAGCGCGACCGGCTGCTCTTGGCCTGCGCCCACCACACCGCGCAGCACCGCAAATACGGCAACCCGCTCGATTGCGCCAACCGCTTCGGCGCCGCCCTCGGCATCGCCCGCCTGCAGTAGCCGCGCTGCGAAAGGGATGCGGCGCGGCGGATTAGCCGCGCTAGATCGAGCGCGAGAGGGCGCGCGAGAACGTATCGAAATTGGTCGCGGGATTTTTCGGCTGCTGCGCGTTGCGGGCGCGCGCCGCCGGCTTGTCGCGGCCGCGGTTGTCGGCGAGCGGCGGCGCTGGAATGGCCGGGGTTTGGGCGGGGCTCGGCTCGACTTCCAATGCTGCCGCGGCCTCCGTCGTCGCCGCTGCCCCGGCGGCGGGGGACGTCGGCGATGTGGCGAACCGTGCAGCAAAGGCGCCGAGCAACCGGTCCAGCGCCGCAACTTCAGCCTGCGCGGCTTCCCACTCCGCGATCTCCTGGGCATGCCGGATCAGCGTTTCGGCGTGGCGGCGGCCGATTTCCTCTTTCGCCTGCGCGATCGCGGCGGGCGTCAGTTGCCACATCTGCCCCACTCCGTTGGCCGCCGGCCCGCACAGCGGCTGAACAAGCGCGAATTGGCCATAGTCTCGCTGGTCGTGTCAATCCAAACAGCCGCAGTAAAACCGAGCGCCGCTCAATAAATCGTTAAATGATAGCTGGTAAACGCAATACATAGACGGCATTAAATCGATGTTTTATCGAAGCGAGAACGGGGCGAAACTCGGTCTCGATAACCGCACCCCGATCGTGCATAACGCCACCAGCAGGAGGTCACCGCGCATGGCGCGACGCCCCGATATCCGCTTGACCCCGGACGAGCAGGCCGCCTTCCTGCGCGACAACAAGAAATGCGCGCTGGCGACGCTCGACCAGGGCGGCTTCCCGCATGTCGTGGCGATGAACTTCACGTTCCGCGACGGCGCCTTCTGGATGACCTCCTACGGCAAGGCGCAGAAGGTCCTCAACATCCGGCGCAACCCGAAAGTCGGCATCATGGTCGAGACCGGCGGCGCCTATGCCGAACTGAAAGGCGTCATGGCGCGCGGCGATTGCGAGATCGTCGAGGACCCCGAGCGGGTCCGCGAGGTCTTTGTCTGGCTGGGAGAAGGCCGCGCCACGGCGCGTCCGAGCGGCTCGGTGCAGAGCGCCCCGAAGCGCGTCGTCCTCAAGATCCTGCCGCACAAAATCACCAGCTGGGACCACAGCAAATTGGGCGGGCGGTATTAGCCCTCGGTGAGCGGCAGGCTGAGGGGGGCGATCTCGGCGGCGCTGCGGCGACGGTAGTCGCGCGACGGCGCCAGCGCCTCCATGCGCTGCTGCGCGGCCCGCAGCCGGGCGCCCGCCGCCGCCTGGTCGAGGGTCACGACGCGGCCGTCGGCGACCACCTGCCGCCCGTCGACAAAGACGTCGCGCACCGCCCGGTCGGCGGCGTGGTAGACGAACGAGCGCAACGGGTCGCGCGCCGGCTGCATCTGCGGGCAATCGAGATCGACGAGCACGATGTCGGCCTTGGCGCCCGGCGCGAGGCGGCCGATATCCTCGCGCATCAGGGCTGCCGCGCCGCCGGCGGTCGCGGCGTGAAAGAGATCGGCGGTCGAGACGGCGGTGATGTCGCGGCCGGCGACGCGGGCCAGCACCGCCGCCTTGCGCATCTCTTCGACCAGATTGTGCGGCGCGCAATCGGTGCCAAGCGCCATCACCACGCCGGCATGCAGATAGGCGCCGAAATCCTCCATCACATGACCGTAGCGCGCGAACGGCGTCGGGCAATGCGCCACCGCGGTGCCGCTGTCGCCGAGCATCGCGAGGTCGCATTTGGTGTGCCAGCGTACCCACGAATGCCGGTCGAGATAGAGCGCGTGGCCGAGGATCGTGCCGGGGCCGAGGAGCCCCAGCGAATGCGCCCACTGCACCGGGGTCAGGCCGTGGCGGCGGATCATCTCGCGCACCTCGGTGACGCTCTGCGCGACGTGCAGCGTGAAGGGCAGGCCGCGCTCGCGCGCCGCCGCGCGGCTGTCGCGCAGCAAATCGGCGGTGCAGGTGTCGATCTGCATCGGCGAGACGACGCCGCCGAGGCGGCCGCAGGGGTGCGCCTGCGCCGCGTCGATCGTGCGCAGCGCCGCGGCAAAACCGGCGCGGCCCTGCGCCTCGTCCCAGGCGTAGCGCAGCTCGCGGTCGTCCTCGAGATACCAGCGCGCCGAGGCGTAGCCGGGGGCGAGGAAGCCGCGCAGGCCGCTTTTCGCGAAGAGCTCGATCCAGCCGGGCCACGGCGCGGTGATGTCGACGAGGCTGGTGACGCCGGAGCGCAGGAGCTCGCAATAGGCGGCTTCCGCGCTCGCCGCGCGCGCCTCTTCGTCGGGCGCCGACAAGGCCTGCGAGCGCTCGTAGAGCCCGGTCATGTGCATGTTCGGCAGGCCGTGCTCCTCTCGGATGCCGCGATAGAGCGGCTCGTGCTCGGGATGCGAATGCACGTCGATCAGGCCGGGGATCACGAGCCGCGCGCTGCCGTCGATGACGCGCTCGGCGGCGCCGGCGAAATCCTTTCCGATAAAGGTGATGTGATTATCGCTGAAGGCGAGGTCGACGTCCCGCCGGTAGGCATGGCGCTGTCGCTGCTCGTCCCAGGCGATCACCCAGGCGGCATTCCTGATCAGGGTCGTTGACATCGTTGTGCTCCGCTGAATGCGTGCGCCCGAATCGAGATTGCTTCGCTTCGCTCGCAATGACAATGGAGGGGCTGCTCGTTTGAGGAGCGCCAGGAGTCGCAGCGATGTCGGAGCCCGGAGCGCGCAACCTGATCACCGACGTGCCGGGCCTGCTGGTCGGCCAGGCCGAGGACGCCGCCGGCCGCACCGGTAGCACCGTGGTGCTGGCCGAGGCGCCGGCGATCGCCGCGGTCGATGTCCGCGGCGGCGCGTCGGGCAGCCGCGAGACCGAACTCCTCGACCCGGCGGCGCTGGTCACGCGGGTCGACGCGATTGTGCTGTCGGGCGGCTCAGCCTTTGGGCTCGACGCCGCCGCCGGGGTCATGGCCGGCCTCGCCGCGATGGGCCGCGGCTTTGCGGTGCGGGGTGTGCGGGTGCCGATCGTGCCGGCGGCGATCCTCTTCGACCTGGCGTTCCCGGGCCGCCGGGCGTGGAGCGGCGAGCCGCCCTACCGCGAGCTTGGCCGCGAGGCGCTGGCGCGGGTGGAAAAGGATTTCGCCCTCGGCAATGCCGGGGCCGGGCTCGGCGCCAAGGCAGGCCGCCTCAAGGGCGGCATCGGCAGCGCGTCGCTGCGGCAGGACGACGGCACGCATGTCGGCGCACTGGTCGCGGTCAACAGCTGGGGCGCGGTGGCGCGAGCGGATTGCGGGCGCTTCTGGGCGGAAGATCTGGCGTTTCCCGGCGAGATCGGCGCGCTGCCGGCGCTGCCCGCGGCGCCGCTCAACCCCCTCGATCTCTCAGGCTGCGCCGCGCCGCAGCCCGGCGCCAACACGACGATCGCGGTGGTCGCGACCGATGCGGCGCTCGACCGCGCCGGCTGCCGCCGCCTCGCGATCATGGCGCAGGATGGGCTGGCGCTGGCGATCCGCCCGGCGCACACGCCATTCGACGGCGATACCGTGTTTGCGCTGTCGACCGGCGAGGGCGCGCCGGCGGCGCCCGATCAACTCGCCCGGCTCGGCTGGGCGGCGGCAATCTGCCTGGCGCGGGCGATCATGCGGGCGCTCTACGCCGCCGCGCCGCTCGGCGGCTTTCCGAGCTGGCGGCAGGCCTGGGACGACGGCGGCGAAGGCAGCAGTGGCGGCGGCTGATCAGGCGGCGCTGCGCGAGCGCACCGCGTCTGCGTCGAACACTGCCCGCCGCGGCGGGAAGGTGACGGCGACCCTTGTGCCGATCCCGACCGTGCTGTCGAGCGCGATTGTGCCGCCGTGCAGCTCCATGATCGCCTTGACCAGCGGCAGGCCGAGCCCGGTGCCCTGGTTGGTGCGGCTCAGCGAGCATTCGACCTGCTCGAACGGCCGCAGCACTCGGTCTAGATCGGCCGGCGGAATGCCGATCCCGCTGTCGCTGACGCTCAGCGTCAGCCCGCTCGCCGCTTCAAAGCTGCCGGCGATCTCGATGTGGCCGCCGGGCGGGGTGAATTTGATCGCGTTGGTGACGAGGTTCAGCAGCACCTGCTTGGTCTTGCGCTCGTCGGCGCGCAGCAGCGGCAGGCCAGCCGGCAGCTCGATCCGCTCGACGAGGCCGCTGCTGTGGATGCGGTCCCTGGTCAGCTGGCGCACCGCGCGGATCGTGTCGCGCAGGTCGAAGACGTCTTCGTGCAGCACGAGCTTGCCGGCTTCGGCCTTCGACAAATCGAGGATGTCGTTGATGATCTGCAAGAGGTGCGAGCCGCTCTCGTGGATGTCGCTGACATAGGCGCGGTATTGCTCGTTGCCGAGGGTGCCGAAAACCTCGCGCAGGATCATTTCGGAAAAGCCGATGATCGCGTTAAGCGGGGTGCGCAACTCGTGGCTCATCGTCGCGAGAAAGCCGGATTTGCTGCGGCTCGCCGCCTCGGCGTCATCCCGCTCGAGGCGCAGCGCCTCGTATCCCGCCTCGCGCTCGAGTTGCATCGCGACGCGGTCGAAGCAGCGGTCGAGCACCGCGAAAAGCGCCGCGGCGTCGCAGGATTTCTCGATGTAATCGTAGGCGCCGCGGCGCAGCGCGGCGAGCGCGGTGGCGGTGTCGAGCTCATGCGTCATCACGACGCAGACCAATTCCGGCTGCTCGACCCGCAGGCGCGGGATCAGATCGACGCCGCCGGCGACCCCGCCAAGCCGCGCATCGATCAGCGCCACCGGGGCCGGCTCGCTTCCGTCGGGCGGGTCGTGCAGGATCGCGACGGCACGCTCGGGCGTGTCGGCGTAAAGCGCCGCGTAGCCGCGCGGGCGCAGTGTGCCGGCCAGCGACTGCGCGAAGCCGAAATCGCGGTCGACCAGCAGCACCGAACGCCAGGCATCGCTCTCTTGCGCCATCGCCTATCCCACCTGCCGCAGCATCGAAGCGATTATGGCATGGCGCTGGTTGACAATCCGTTTAGCTGCCGAACGCCCGCGCATGCCGATCGCCCGGCTATCGTGCAGCCTATGTTAAGCGGCAACGATTGAGCAAGCGTTAACACATAGACACCCGCATAAGTTGTCGATGCTGCCGGGACGCGCGAAGGTCAGGCCCCTCAGCCGACAATTCGGGCGCGGCATTCGCCGAACCCGATCGCGGCGTAGCCGTCGCGCCGGCAATGGGCGCGGAAGATCGCCTCGTCGCCGTCCTGCAGGAACGACCGGGTTTCGCCGCTACTCAAGGTCAGCGTGCGGCTGCCGTCGAGGCTTTGTTCGCTGAGGCTGCCCCAGCCGGCTTCGGTCGGCCCGGAGATCGTGCCGGTGCCGAAGAGGTCGCCGGGCAGGAGGTTGCAGCCGCCGCTGGTGTGGTGCGCGACGAGTTGCGCCAGGGTCCAATAGAGGTCGGTCGTGTTGCTGTGCGAGATGCGGTGCGGCGGCAAGCCCTTTTCGCGCATCTGCGGGGTCAGGATCAGGGCTTCGAGCGCGATGTCGAAGGCGCCGCCCGCCTGGTCGCGGTCGTCCAGGAGATGCGGCAGCGGGCGGGGATCGCCTTCCGGGCGCGGCGGCTGGGCAATGCGGAACGGCTCCAAGGCCTCGGCGGTGATGATCCACGGCGACACGGTCGAGCCGAAGCTCTTGCCGAGAAACGGCCCCAAGGGCTGCGATTCCCATTGCTGGATGTCGCGCGCCGACCAGTCGTTGACGAGGCCGAGGCCGAAAATGTGCTCGCCCGCCTGGCCGATCGCGATCGGCTCGCCCTGGCGGTTGCCCGGCCCGACCCAGATCGCCAGTTCGAGCTCGTAATCGAGCTTGCGGCAGGGGCCGAACGAGGGCGCCGCCTCGTCGGGCAGCTTGCGTTGGCCCTGCGGCCGGCGCACCGGCACGTTCGATTCGCGCACCGAGGAGGCGCGGCTGTGATAGGCGACCGGCACGTATTTATAGTTGGGGCTGAGCGGGTTGTTGGGGTCGCGGCGGCGCCCGCCATTGGTCGCGTGGTGGATGCCGGCGAAGAAATCGGTGAAGTTGCCGACCGTCGCGGGCATGTGCAGCCAGCATTCGGCGGCACGATGCAGCACGCGGTCGGCCATGGGCTCGGCCTTGCCGCCGGCGGCGAGCAGCGCGAAGAGCTGCTGGCGCAGCGCCCGGCGCGGCGCGGCGCCCAGCGCCATCAGCGGGTTCAGGCTGGCGCCGGAAGCCGCTGCCGCCGCGCTCGCGGCGGGGCCCGAAAACAGCCCGGAATCCAGCGCGGCGCGCAGGTCGAAGATCATGTCGCCGATCGCGACGCCGCCGCGCGGCCGCGCGTCCGGCACCGTGGAGCCGGGCGGGCTGAACACCCCCAGCGGCAGGTTCTGCAGCGGGAACTCGGCATGGCCGTTGGCCGAGGCGACCCAGCTCTTGCGGGCCTGGTCGTGGGTTTCGTCGATCATCGGGTTATCCTCCCTCTAGGTGCCTTCGGCGGCCGGCGCGGTCGCCGAAGCGATGACCGGCGGCCCGCCGCGGACGCTGCGCGACACCGCGAAAATCGCCGCTCCGAGACCGAGCGCGACAAAGCCGCCGAACACCGCGACCAGGCCGAACGCGTTGTTGTATGGCAATAGCGCGACGGCGAAGCTGCCGACCGAAGCCGCCGCCATCTGCAGAAATCCCATCAGCCCCGAGGCGGTGCCGGCCAGCCGCGGATGCAGGCTCAGCGCCGCCGCCATCAGCGCCGGCTGGGTCATGCCGTCGCCGATTTCCGCCAGCGCGATCGGCAGGAACAGCGTCCACACGCTGAGCGCGGCCGAGCCGTTCCATAACGCCAGCACCAGCGCCGCGGTAAAGGCGAGCGCCCGGCCGCCCAGCAGCAACCTGAGGCTGCCGACGCGCTGGGCAAAGCGCGCAGTCAGCGCGTTGCCGGCCATATAGGTCGCCATCGGAATGAGGATCATCAGCCCGTAGGTGCTCGGCGGCTGGCCGAGCGCGTCGGAGAGCAGGTGCGGCGCGCTGGCGATGAAGGTGAACCACGAGGCGCTGGTGCAGGCGCTGCACAGCGCGAAGGCGATGAAAATCGGCGAGCGCAGCAGCACCGCGTAGGCGCCCGCCATGCCGGCGAGGTCGAGGGGGGCGGGGTTGCGGTTGGTTTCGCCGAGCCGCATCACGGTCGCGACAAAGACGATCGTGCCGAGCCCACCCAGGAGGGCGAAGATCGCGCGCCAGCCGAACCACTCGGCGAGATAGGCGCCGAAGGCCGGCGAGATCGCCGGCGCCAGGGTCATCGCCATCATCACCAGCGCCAGCCCGCGCGCCGCGGCCTCGCGGTCGTAGACGTCGCGGATGATGGCTCGGGCCAGCACGATCCCGGCGCAGGCGCCGAGCGCCTGCAAAACGCGCCCGGCGATCAGCGCCGCGAGCGACCAGGCGAGGCCACATAGAGCCGTGCCGACGAGGAACGTCGCGAGCCCGGCGAGCAGCACCGGGCGGCGCCCGAAGCGGTCCGACGCCGGGCCGTAGACGAGCTGGCCGACCGCGATCCCGGCGAGGTAAAGGCTCAAGACCAGCTGCACCCGCGCCGGACTGTCGTCGAACACGACGACCAGCAGCGGCAGGGCCGGCACGATCATGTGGAGGCCGCAGAAAGCCAGCGCCGTCACCGCCGACAGCAGCGCCAGCGACGGCACCGGGCGGGTTTTCATGCGACAGCAGGCCGAAAGCCGGCGAGGGGGCGGCGCTGGCTGCCGTCGGCGGCGAAATTCGCCGGATCGAGCCAGCCTTCGAACGCCGCGCGCAATGCCGGCCATTCGCTGTCGATCACCGAAAACCACGCGGTGTCGCGGTTGCGCCCGCGGGTGATCGTCGCCTGGCGAAAGAGCCCCTCATACTGGAAGCCGAGGCGCAGCGCGGCGGCGCGCGACGGGGCGTTCAACGAATCGCATTTCCATTCGTAGCGCCGGTAGCCGAGTTCGTCGAAGGCGCGGCGCATCATCAGAAACATCGCCTCGGTCGCGGCCGGCCGGCGCTGCAGGCGCGGGCTGAAGACCAGGCTGCCGACCTCGACGACACCGATCGCCGGCTGCGCGTTGATATAGGCCGCGACGCCGACCGCCTTGCCGCTCGCGCTGTCGCAAATCGCGTGGAAGGCGCGGTTGGCGTCGCCGCAGGCAGCTTCGACCCAGACGCGGTATTCGGCCGGCGTCGCGAACGGGCCGTAGGGGTAATAGGTCCAGATCCGCCCGTCGCGATCCTCGGCGTTGGCGGCAAAGAGGTCGGCGGCGTGGCGCTCGGCGTCGAGCGGCTCGACGGTGCAGAAGCGGCCGGCCATCGCAGTGCGCGGCGGGCGCGGCCGCGCCGACCACCCCGGCACCGGGTCGCCGACCGGCTGCCCCAGATGATTACGCTGCGTTTCGCTCCCCATAACTCAAAGCCACCACAGGCCGATGACGATCGTCAACAAGGTCAGCGGCGCGCCGACGCGGAAATATTGCCAGAAGCCGATCCGGACGCCGTGCGCGCGGGCGAGCTGCACGACGATCAGATTGGCGACCGAGCCGAGCACGGTCAAATTGCCGGCGAAGGTCGAGGCCATCGCGACGATAATCCAGGCGCGCTGCGGGTCGAGCGAGCCGCCGAGAAAGGGCTTGATGACGAGGACGGCCGGAACGTTGCTCACGAGGTTGGATAAAGCGGCCGTCACGACCGCCAGAATCGTCGGCCGGTCGAGCCCGAGCCCGCCGACCGCGGCGACGAGAGGCGGGCTCAGCAGGGCCTTCTCGAACCCGGCGACGACGACGAAAAGGCCGGCGAACATCAATAGGAGCGGCCAGTCGATGTCGCGGTAGATGCGGTCGCTGCGTACGGCGCGGGTCAACAGCATGACGCCGCCGGCGACGAGCGCCACCTTGGTCGGCGGCTGGCCGGCGAAAAACGCCGCCATCATCACCAGCACGACGACCACCGACTTGACCGCGAGCGGGCGGTGCAGGTGGGCGGGAGGCGGGCGCGCCGCGAAGCGCTCGCGGTTGCGGAATTCAGAGGGGTGCATCAGCGCGACGAGAATGACGGTCAGCACGAGGCCCAGGGCGGCGACCGGCGACAGGCGGGCGGCGAAAACGCTGTAGGGGATGCGCGAAAAGCTGCCGATCAGGATGTTCTGCGGGTTGCCGGTGATCGTCGCGGCGCTGCCGATATTGGCCGCCATCGCGACCGCCAGCAGGTAGGGGACGGGGTCGCGCCGCAGCCGGCGGACGATCTCGATCACCAACGGCGTCATTACCAAGCAGATCGCGTCGTTGAGGAGGAAAGCGGAGAAGAGACCGGCCGCCAAGGTCACCGCCGCCAGCAGCGCCAGCGGATGTTGCGCCCGCGCCACGACCGCGGCGTTGACCAGCCGGAAAAACCCCGACAGCCGCAGATTGGCGACGACGATCATCATGCCGAGGAGCAAGGCGAGGGTGCTGAAGTCGATCGCGCGCGACACCTCGTCGATCGACAAGGCGCCCGAGGCGAGCATCAGGCTGGCGCCGACCAGCGCGGCGCCGGCGCGGTCGATGCGGAAGCCGGGCAGCCGGCCGAGCGCGATCACCACATAGGTCGCGGCG
Organism: Allostellaceae bacterium; assembly: GCA_035309005.1. GTDB lineage: Bacteria > Pseudomonadota > Alphaproteobacteria > ATCC43930 > CGMCC-115725 > DATARH01. The sequence continues at coordinate 17,337 of DATGFP010000087.1, forward strand.
AACACCGCGACCGCGGCAAAGCGAACCGCCTCGTTCACCGCGCGCCGGCCGGCAGGGAAATGCGCTCGACGAAGTAACCGGCGGCGGGGAGTCGCGATGCGGCGGCGGGCATGGAGCGGAGTTCTAAACCCTTACCCGCCCGAATTTAACCGTCATTCCCGCGCACGGGAATCCAGGGCGAGCGACCATCGTCCGCCCTGGGTTCCCGCTTTCGCGGGAACGACGGTGCAATGTGCAGCGACCGCGCTCTGATATCGCGGGCCAGAACCCCGGAAGCCGGGCTCAGGCGTATTCGGGAACCGTCTCGGTCACGACTTCGAGTTGGCCGACGGTCTCGCGCCCGAAGACCACCGGGATGAAGGCGCCGACCGCGACGACGATTAGGATGGTGCCAAAGAAGATCGTCGCCGACCCGGTGTGCGGCTCCATCAACAGGGGCGCCATGCCGCCGGCGAACAGCCGGGCGAACGATTCGCCGAAGATGTGGCCGCGGCCGCGCAGCGCCGTCGGGAACTGCTCCGACAGATAGACCCGGGTCGCGGTGAAGGCCGACAGCACCGTGAAGCCAAGGATCAGGCCGCCGGTCACCATCACCACGCCCGAATATTCTCCGGCGCGGTGCGCCAGCAACATCAGGCAAAGCCCAGGGAGCGAGCCGGCGAGCGCATAGCAGATCGTCCAGCGCCGGCCGATCAGCTCCATCAGGAAGCCGGTAAACCCCTTGCCGAAAAAGCTCGCCGCATAGACGATCGAGGTCAACCCGAGGCTCGCGCTGACCGCGAAGCCTTGGTCGTTGAGCGCCTTCGGCAACAGCACCGAAATCAGGAAATACGCGGTCCCGGCGCACACCCCGGACATGATCCCGACCGCGGTCCAGCGCAGCTGGCCGGGGGCGAACAAGGCCCAATAGGGCGGCAGCTCCTCGCGGGCGGCTTCCTGGTGGTCGCCCAGCGCCGCGACGCTGAGCGGCGGCACGCGGCTGCCCGATCGCGCGATGATCCGGTTGACGATGTCGACCGCGACCTCGGGCTGGCCCCGGCGCAAGTGCCAGCGCGGGCTTTCCGGCAGCACGAAATAGATCAGCACCGGCACGACGGTGATCGCCAGGCCCCCCGGCAATGCCAGATAGCGAAAGGCGTAATCGTTGCCGGCGAGCAGGCCGCCGATGAACGGCACCACGGTAAAGGAGGCGGCCAGCGCCATCTCATAGATCGCGCCATAGGTGCGCCGGTGTTGCGCCGGCATCAATTCGGCGGCGATCGGAAAGGCGGCCGAGACCGCGCCGCCGGCGCCGAGGCCGGTCAGGAGCCGGACGATGATCAGCTGTTCGGAGGTCTGTACCAGCGGGATCATCAGGGTGAAAAACGTCGTCGCGATCACCCCGATCAGCATGATCGTCTTGCGGCTCCAATGGTCGGAGACCGCCGACGACAGAAACCCGCCGAGGCACAGCATGAAGGTCGGGCCAACCGCCAGCCAGCGGATGTCGGGGCCGGCCAGATGCAGCGGCGCCTTGGCCAGCACCAAGAGCGAGCCGGTCATCACCAAATCGTAGCCCTCGATAAAGCCGACGAGGGCGAGGACGGCGATGATCAAGACGTGGTAGCTGCTGAACGGAATGCTGTCGAGCTTGCGCCCGAGCACGCGGTTGGCCGGGGCGGCCGAGAAATCCGGGGTGAATACAGCGGTCATGGAGCCACCGGGGTTGTGGCAACCCGCGAGAGGCATGGACCGAGGCGAACAGCGAGGGCGAAAGATGCTTCTCGTGCGGCCCTGCTTCAGACCGGCCGGTTTCCCTTACGCCTCGCTGCGCCGGGCGGCCGCATGGCCTGCCTGCGGATTGACGTGTTGCGCCTGTTCATCTGCGCCGGCCGGTTTGTCCCGGCCTTGCGCGATTTATGTTCCGCTCAACGAGCGGACGGCAACCCTAGACCAGCGATGTGCCGCTGTCATCGATAAAATGAGCGGCCGTAATCGAACCCCGATCGCTAGCGCTTGCGCAGCAGAAACTCGCGCCCCGCCTTGACCATCGGCTGGCCGTCATAGGCGATGATGTCGGCCGTCGCGTAGGTTTCGCTCCATAATTCGGGCAGGTAGGAGCCGGTGCCGATGACGTCGATCGGCGCGCTGGCGGCCGCCATCATGCGGCATTTTTCCGGCCCGAAGCCCGAACTCGCGACGATCCGGGCGTTGGCGAACCCGGCCTCGGTCAAGACCAGGCGCAGCGTCCACAGCGCCGCCGCCGAGACGCCGCTGCCGACCAGGTAGCGCAATTCCGCCTCGGTGCGGTAGCCGCGGATCGATTGCGGCGCGTGGCGCTCCAGGACCTCATAGGAGCGCGCGAGGTCGAGCCCCTCGCAATAGCGCCCGCCCGGCGTATCCATGCGGAAGGAGAGCAGGCCCGTCTTTGCCAGCTCGGGGAAGCGCCGGCAGACCAGGACGGCGTCGCTGGTCTCGCGGCCGAAATAATCGACCAGCACGGTCAAGGCTTCGTCGGGGAAGGTGTCGCGGAACATCTCGGCGGCGCGCACCGTCGAGCCGGCATAGCCAATGAGCGCGTGCGGCATCGTCCCCATGCCGCTGTCGCGCCCGAAAAACCGCGCGGTCGCCGCCGCGGCGCAGCCGACGAAGCCGACCGCGCCGGCGACTTTCTTGGCGTGCGCCGAGCCGACCGAGGCGGCATAGGCCATCAACTCGGCCATCTCGGCGCCGGCGCAATGGCGCGCGTCCATCGCGAGAAACGCGACCTTCGGCAGGTCGGCGCACATCGCCGAGGCGTTGTAGGCCGCGACGCAAGCCGGCCCGAGCTTCTGCAGGAGCACGGTTTCGAGGTCGACCAGCTGGCCGAGCGCGCCGGTGACATAGAAGATCGGCTCGCCGGCGCCGACCCAGGCGCCTTCGGGATAATTCAGCTCGATCTCGAACTTGGCGCCGCGCTCGGCCGCCATCGCTTCGAGAAAGGCGAGCGCGAAGCGCGGCGCGCAGATCACCGGCCGGCGCATAAAGACGGCGTAAGTCGCGGCGCGCTCGCCGAACCGGCCGACGATCGCCTTGGTCTTCAGGAAATAACTGTCGGTGCGCGCCGCGAGATCGTCCATGACATATTTCTGTCATCGCCAGCGCAGCGAAGCAATCCCGCCCGCCGCGCCGAGTCCGGCCATTGCCGAGTGCCAAGCGATAAGGTGCTGTCCTTGAGCGGAATCCATCGAACATCAAACCCCTGCCGCCGGACCCGGTTCGCTCGGAGCCGGTTGGGAATCGCCGTGCGGTGGCGCAGGCGTCAGGCGCAACGGGACTTCCGTCAAGAACCAGGTGAGCCCGAAGCCGAGCGCGGCGATGGCCGCGGCGTGCAGAAACACCGGGTGGAGCGCACCGGTGAAGGCGGTGAGGTAGAGCGAGCGCGTCGCATGCGGCAGCGCCTGGATGGCGGCGGGCGCGGTCGCGGCGGGTAGCGCGCTGCCGGCCGGCAGCGCCTTCGCGAGGTTGCTCGCCAAGGTCGCGGTGAAAATCGCGCCGAACAGCGACACGCCGACCGAACCGCCGATCGAGCGGAACAGGGTCGTGCCCGAGGTCGCGACCCCGAGATGGTGGTAATCGACCGCATTCTGCACCGCCAGCACCAGCACCTGCATGACGAGCCCGAGCCCGAGCCCGAGGACGATCATGTAGAGGCACGCCGTCCAGGTGCTGGTGGCGACGCCGAGCGTCGCGAGCAGGGCGAGACCCGCGGTCATGATCGCGGTTCCGGCGATCGGGAAGGGGCGGTAGCGGCCGATCCGGCTGATGATGCGGCCGCTCGATATCGAGGTGACGAGCACCCCCGCCATCATCGGCGTCAGCATCATGCCGGCGTGCGTCGGGCTCATTCCCTTTACCACTTGCAGGTACATCGGCATGAAGGTGACCGAGCCGAACAGCGCGAAGCCGACGATAAAGCCGACCGCGCAGGAGATCGCGAAGACCCGGTTGGCGAACAGGCTGAGCGGCAGGATAGGCTCGGCGGCGACGTGCTCCGCAACGATGAACCCGGCGAGCGCCGCCAGCGTCACGGCAGCGAGGCTGAGCGCGGCCGGCGAGGTCCAGGCGACCGTGTTGCCGCCGAGGCTGGCGAGGAGGATCAGTGCCGTCAGCGTCAGGGCGAGGAGCGCGGCGCCGGCGATGTCGATGCTCGGCCGCCGCCGCGCGCCCGGCGCCCTAAACGCCCAGCCGATGACGACCAGCACGATGAGGCCGAGCGGCAGGTTGACATAGAAGATCCAGCGCCAGCTCAGCTGCTCGACAAAAAACCCGCCGATCAGCGGGCCCAGCACGGTCGAGAGGCCGAAGACGCCGCCAAAGACGCCCTGGAACTTGCCGCGCTCGCGCGGCGATATGAGATCGCCGACGACCGCCATCGCGGTCACGATCAACCCGCCGCCACCGAGCCCTTGCACGGCGCGGAAGAGGATCAGCTGCAGCATCGAGCGGCTCAGCCCGCACAGCGCCGAGCCGGCGAGGAACAGCACGATCGCCCCTTGCAGCACGATCTTGCGGCCGAACAGATCGCCGAGCTTGCCATAGAGCGGCGTGACGATCGTCGTCGCCAGCAGATAGGCGGTAACGATCCACGACAGATGCGCCAGCCCGCCGAACTCGCCAACGATGGTCGGGAGCGCGGTCGAGACAATGGTCTGGTCGAGCGAGGCGAGCAGCATCACCAGCATCAACGCGGCGAAGATCGTGCGGATGGGCTGGCGCTCGGCGGGCGGTTGGGTCGAGAGGGTCGAACCCGCGTCGGGCATCAGGATTTCCCGGGGGATTGATGTCAGCCTATTCGCGCGCTGCTATTTGGCAGCCCGCGAGCCCGGCCTCGGGGCTCGGCCCTCGCGGGCCGGGCCGCGAGGGCCATCGGGTAACCGCGCCGGCTACTTCGCCGCGGCGAAGCGGCTGGCGCTGCCGATGCCGTTGCGGTTCGCTCGCGCCTGGCGCTCGCGCTTCAGCGCCTCGGCGACCTCGAAGGCGAGTTCGATCGCCTGGCTGGCGTTGAGCCGCGGGTCGCAATGCGTCAGGTAATTGGCGGCGAGACCCTGCTCGCTGACCTTGTGGGCGCCGCCGATGCATTCGGTGACGTTCTGCCCGGTCAATTCGAAATGCACCCCGCCGGCATAGCTCCCCTCGGCGAGATGGACCGCGAAGGCGCCGTGCAGTTCGTCGAGGATGCGGTCGAACATCCGGGTCTTGTAGCCGTTGGACGAGGTGATCGTGTTGCCGTGCATCGGGTCGATGCACCACACCACGGCGTGGCCCTCGCGCTCGACCGCGCGGACCAGCGGCGGCAGCTTGTCGGCCACCTTGTCGGCCCCCATGCGGGTGATCAGCGTGAGGCGCCCGGGCTCGTTCGCCGGGTTGAACCGGTCGATCAGCCGCAGCACGTCGTCGGGCTCGGTGGTCGGTCCGCATTTCATGCCCAGCGGGTTCTTGATGCCGCGCAGGAACTCGACATGCGCGCCGTCGAGTTGCTTGGTGCGGTCGCCGAGCCACACCAGATGCGCCGAGCAGTCGTACCACTCGCCGGTCGTCGAATCGACCCGCGTCATCGCCTCTTCATAAGAGAGAAAGAGCGCTTCGTGCGAGGTATAGAGCTCGGTCTCGCGGATCTGCGGCGTCGTCTCCGAGTTGAGGCCGCAGGCCGCCATGAAGTCGAGCGTCTCGGTCAGCCGGTCGGCCAGCGCGCGGTAGCGCTCGCCCTGCGGGCTGTCGGCGACGAAATCCTGGTTCCACGCGTGCACCCGGTGGAGGTCGGCATAGCCGCCCTGGGCGAAGGCGCGCAACAGGTTGAGCGTGGCGGCGGATTGACTATAGGCCTGGATCATCCGCTGCGGGTCGGGCTCGCGCGCGGCGGCGTCGAAGTCGAGGCCGTTGATGATGTCGCCGCGATAGGAGGGGAGCGTCACGCCGTTCTGCGTCTCGCTGTCGGAGGAGCGCGGCTTGGCGAACTGGCCGGCCAGCCGCCCGACCTTGACGACCGGGCAGGCGGCGCCAAAGGTCAAGACCACCGCCATCTGTAGGAGCACCTTGAAGGTGTCGCGGATGTTGTTCGGGTGGAACTCGGCGAAGCTCTCGGCGCAGTCGCCGCCCTGCAATAGGAAGGCGCGGCCGGCGGCGACCTCGGCGAGCCGCGCCTGCAGCCGCCGCGCCTCGCCGGCGAAGACCAGCGGCGGGAAATTGTGCAGCGTCGCCTCGACCCGGCCGAGCGCGGCCTCGTCGGCGTAGCCGGGGACCTGGCGGATCGGCAGCCCGCGCCAGCTTTGCGGCGTCCAGGCTTCAGACATTAGGCTGTTCCCCGCCGCTGCTGCGGGGGCGTGCGTCGAATTCGGCATCGCTAAGCTCCTGGCTGGGGCCACTCCACCGAGCGCGGCGTTCGCATCGACACCAAAACACGAAAGCCGCCTCGATGGGGCGGCTTTGGGTGAAACGCGAACGCGCGATCCTAGGCCGCCGTAATGTACCGGCGGTACCAAAATCGCGTGGAGTGACGGCCGATGGCTGCCATGGCGCGCACGCTAGCGGCAGCGCCGCCTCGGCGCAAGGGCTTTGACGCGGGCTTGTAGCGCAACAAATCTCCCGGGCATGCCGCTTGCAGCGCCAGCGGCTTGGGGTCATAGATGCCGGCTCGCCTGCCGCCCGGAGCCCCGCCTTTGGAGCTGCGCCTTTGATGATCGATCGTCGCGTCGGGATCGGCCGCTCGGCCACGGTCGCGCTGGCCTTGCTAGTCCCGGGGTTGCTAGTCCCGGGGTTGAGCGCCGGGATCGCCGCCGCCGCCGAGATCGCGCCGCACCGCGCGCTCTACACGATGAGCCTCAGCCGGACCAGCGGCGACGCCAGCGTCACCGGGGCGAGCGGCACGATGGCCTACCAATGGGGCGAAAGCTGCAGCGGCTGGACGATCGAGCAGAACTACCGGCTGAAGATGGACTATACCGAGTCGGGCGACGTCAACATCGCCTCCAACTACGTGACCTGGGAAGCCAAAGACGGGCTGCGCTACCGCTTCAACCAGAAGGAGACCCGCGACGGCGCCGAGGAAGACGGCATCCGCGGTGCCGCGCAGCTCGACGGTGCGGGCAAGGGGGGCGCCGCCGATTTCGAGCAGCCGCCGGGGAAAAGCTTCAAGCTGGCGCCCGGCGTCACCTTTCCCAGCGCCCACACGATCTTCCTGATCGACCAGGCCAAGGCCGGCACCAATTTCATCTCCAAGCACGTCTTCGACGGCGCCGCGGTCGAGGGCGCGGTGCTGGTCTCGGCGGTGATCGGTCCCAAGGTCGAGCCCGACGCCGAGGCGGCGAAAAAGAGCCCGCTGCTCAACCGCCCGGGGTGGCGGGTGCGGCTCGCCTTCTTCCCGGCCGACCCGAAAGCCGACCAGCCCGATTACGAACTCGGCATGCTGTTGCTCGACAACGGCGTCTCGCGCGACATGGTGATCGATTACGGCGACTACGCGATCCGCGCCAAACTCGACGACATCGAACCCCTCCCCAAACCGAAATGCTGAGGCTGGCGGCGATCGGCCGTCCCGCTGCACACCGCAAGTTGATCGACCAGCATCCGTTGAATTTCGATCACCTCACAATCATCATCCCCGGCCTTGGCCACCCCACAATCGTCATCCCCTAGCTTCAACCACCCCACAATCGTCATCCCCGGGCTTGACCCGGGGATCCACGTAGATGGCCGGGTCAAGCCCGGCCATGACGAATAAAAGAAGAATGTGAAATCGCGAGCGAGGGTCGCATAACCGGCTGCGGGAGATGCAATTATGGACATAAGTTCTCCGCGACTTGCGACCGACGGCGACGCCGAAGCCTTAATTCCGCTCTTTTGTTCAGGCGCTGAGGGACTTGCTCTCGCAGCGCACGTCTGCACGCCTGAAAATCGCGAGAATCTACTTCGTGGATTGAAAAGAAAGTGCGCTGTCGGCCTTGTTTGGATGGTCGATATCAGATCGATTCCGGCAGGCATGTTGATTCTAGATCACATCAACCCTTTTCGCCCTGATATCTTTGTCGTCGCTGTGGCAGAAAACCTGCGCGGGCAAGGCATCGGCCCTGGATTAGTGCGCCATATTCAGGCTATGCCAGCTGTTAATTGCCTTCGCGCGGAGGCACGAAACCCAAGCGCGAAAGGAATGCTTAAAAAGTGTAGATTCCGCTCCAACCGCTACAAGTCGGCCGTCGGGTTCCCCTACATGTATTGGAGTCAGGGCGAGGGTGGTGCTTGACATTGGATTGTCTCAGATACATTTGATCGCAATCATTGCTAATGGGATAATTATCGGGAGACCCGTTGCGTGAATCCCTGCCGCCGCACCAATTCCCTGCCCCCGCGCCAAAAACTCCCTGCGGCGCCGCGAAAAATTTCCTGCTCCGCGCCGATCGGAAAGTTCCTAACAAATAGAAACTAAAGGGTTTATCGGGGTCTTCCGGGCGCCGGATGAAAATTTCCTGTTTGCAGGGAATTCGCCGGCAGTCGCTCAGCCTTGCGGCAGGGCGCGGCCGCGGCGCAGGGCGGTGGCGCCGTGGCGGCGGCGGATTTGGTCGATCGCGTCGGCGAGCTGGCGGGGCTGGTCGAAGAGGGTCGGGAGATCGGCGGCGGCGCCGGGGGCGAGCGCGTCGGCGCCCACTCCGATCAGGCGAAAGCGCGTGTTGCCGTCGGCTTCGCCAATGAGGAGATGGCGCGCCGTGGCGAACAGCAGGCCCGCCAATTGGGTCGGGTCGGCGAGGCGGTGCGAGCGGGTGCGCAGGCGGAAATCGGCGGTCTTCAGCTTGAGCGTCACGGTGCCGGCGGCGAGCCCGCCCTGCCGCAGGCGGTCGGCGACGCGCTCGCACAGGGGCCACAGCGCGCCGGCCAACGCCTCGGCGTCAGCCTCGTCGCGGGCGAAGGTGGTTTCGGCCGAGATCGAGCGCGCTCGTTCGTCGGGGTCGACGCGGCGCGCGTCCTCGCCCCCCGCCAAGTGCCACAAACGCACCCCGTTGCGGCCATAGCGCTGAGCGAGGTCGCGCGGGTCCTGGGCGCGCAGCTGGCCGATCCGCATGATGCCGTCGGCGGCGAGGCGGCGCTGCATCGCGCCGCCGACGCCCCACAGCCAGCCGACCGGCTTGTCGGCGAGGAAATCCGCGGCCTCGGCGCGGCCGATCACCGCGAAGCCGCGCGGCTTGTCGAGGTCGGAAGCGAGTTTGGCCAGAAACTTGTTGCAGCTGAGCCCGACTGAAATCGTGATGCCGAGCGCCGCCTCAACGCGGCGGGCGAGGGCGGCCAGGAGCTGCGCCGGCAGCGCGCCGTGCAGCGCCTCGGTGCCGCTCAAATCGAGAAAGGCTTCGTCGATCGACAGCGGCTCGACGAGCGGCGTCAGGCGCCGCATCTCGACCCGCACCGCGCGGCCGACCTCGCGGTATTTCGCC
>DATGFP010000088.1:0-11911 GCA_035309005.1 Allostellaceae bacterium
CTTTACGGCGCCACTCGTCATCCTCCTCATCGTCGCGCCCATTTCGGGCTTCCTTGCCTGGTGCGAGGCCTGGCTCGCGCATGACATGGCCTACAAGCTTCTCGCCGAGATGCGCATCGCGCTATTCCAGAAGCTCGATGCGCTCGCCCCCGCCTATCTGCTACGGCGCCGCTCCGGCGATCTCGTCAGCCTTGCGACGCAAGATGTCGAGACCGTCGAATCCTTCTTCGCGCATACGATCACGCCGGCGGTGGTCGCGGTCGTCATCCCGAGCGCGGTGCTCATCACTCTCGCCGTCTTCGGCTGGCAGATCGCGGCCGCGCTGTTGCCGTTCCTGCTTTATGTCGGCCTGACCCCGATCTTCGTGCGCCGTCGCATCGACCGGCTCGGCGCCGCGGCGCGCGAAGGCCTGGGCCGCCTCACCGCTTTCGTAACCGACACGGTCCAAGGCCTCTCGGAGCTCGTCGCCTTTCAGGCGGTCGCACATCGCCGCGCCGCGTTCCTGGCGCAAGTCGGTGATTATCATCGTCTTCGCCTCACACTCTACCGCGATCTGTCGCTGCAATCGGCGCTGCTCGAGACGGCGACGGGCCTGGGTGGCCTTGCCGTCGCGGTCACGGGCGCATCCCTCGCCGCAAGCGGCGCGCTCGCGCCGACCATGCTGCCGCTCCTCACATTGCTCTCGGTCTCCGCTTTCCTGCCGGTCTCCGAGATCGCTTATGTCAGCCGCCAGCTCGCCGATACTTTCGCGTCGGCGCACCGGCTGCAGAAGGTGCACGACGAGCCTGTGCCGGTGCGCGATGGGCCTCTCACTCCGGCGGCGCCGAGCACAGGCGGTGCGGCCATCCGGCTCGAACGGGTGAGCTTTGCTTATCCCGGCACGCGGCGCGAGGCGCTGCACGAGGTCGACCTGGCGATCGCCCCGGGGACAACCCTGGCGCTCGTTGGTCCCTCAGGCTCGGGCAAGACCACCCTCGCCAATCTGCTGCTGCGCTTCTGGGATCCGAGCCAGGGCGCGATCACCCTCGACAGCATCGATCTACGTCAGTTCCAACTCGACTATCTGCGCAGCCGCATCGCGCTCGTCGCCCAGGACACCTATCTCTTCAACGAGAGCTTGCGCGCCAATGTGCTATTGGCGCGACCCGAGGCGAGCGCGGAGGAGATCGCCCAAGCGATCGAGCGCGCGGCCTTGTCGAGCTTCGTTGCGAGCTTGCCTGAAGGGCTCGAGACCCGCGTCGGCGAGCGCGGCGTGCAGCTGTCGGGCGGCCAGCGCCAGCGCGTCGCGATCGCCCGCGCCTTTCTGAAGAACGCGCCGACCTTGATCCTCGACGAGGCGACCTCGCATCTCGACGCGGTCAGCGAGGCGCTGGTGCGGCGCGCGCTCGACGCGCTGATGCGCGACCGCACGACGATCGTCATCGCGCACCGCCTGTCGACCGTGCGCCACGCCGACCTCCTGGTCGTGCTCGAAGGCGGGCGGCTCGTCGAACTCGGCACCCATCAGGAGCTCGTCGCCGGCAACGGCCTCTACGCCCGGCTGATCCGCCGCCAACTCGCGGCCGGTCGCGAACCGGTCGGTGCGGTCGCCGATTGAAACGCTGGCTTTTTAGTCAATTGTAATTTCAGGCGCGGCGGCGTGTGTTATAGTTTACCGACTGTTGAGGTGGTTAGAGAGTGCGGCGCATGACTTCTGTCATTCCTTCATTCACTCCCGATGAAAGCGCCCAGCTTACCAAGATTTGGGACCGGCTTTACGAGCTTTACCTGGAGCGGGCCAATGGCGAGCGCGACAGCGCCACGGTCGAAGCCGAAATCGAGGCGCTGATCAAGGAGCGCGACGCGATTCGCTCGTGGGGCTGGAGCACCGGGCGGAACTGGAAGGACGACCTGCCCAAGGAGATCGTCGAGAAGCTGATCGGGGAATAGCCCAGCTCAGAGTTCGAGATCGACCACCAGCGGCGAGTGATCGGACAGCCCCGTCAGCCGCTCATCGTGCGAATAGCGTATCGTGCGGGCCCGCGCCGCCAGCGATTCCGACAGGAAGGCGTGGTCGATGCGAAAGCCGTTGCCGCGCGTGCTGTACCAGGAAAATTCGCGCCCCTCGGGATAGCGCCGGCGCCATAGATCGCAAAACCCGGCCGCCTCCACTTTCTCCATGAAGTGCGCGGTGGCGTCGATCGCCCCCGGCTCGTCGACAAAGGCGCGGCAGGTGTTGAAATCGCCGATCGCCAGCGCCGGCTGTGCCGCTTCGCCGGCGAGGGCGGCGATCAGCGCCTGCCAATACGGCACCTTCGCCAGCAGGTTCGGCATGTAGACGCCGAACAGCAGCAGGCCCTCGGCATCGACGCGCCGCAGGCGATAAGGCTCGGGCAGCGCGACGCACACCGCGCCGTCGTCGCGAAACGGCCGCCGCGCGGCGATCAGCACGCCGTTACGCCCGGGTGGCGGCGGCGGGAAGGTGGCGTGGCGATAGCCGAGCGCTGCCAGCGCCGCGCCCAGCCGGAACGCCGATTCGCCGCCGCGGTATTCGGAAATGACCAGCACATCCGCTTCGTGCCGCGCCAGCGCCGCGGCGATCGCCGGCAGCCGGGCGCCCCCGCCATGGCGGATGTTCCAAGCCAGGACCCTGAGGGCGCTCATGCGTCGCCGATCTTGCTCGCCACCGCGCGGCCGCTGACTTCGGCGCCGGCGTCGGCCGGCATCTTGAGGAAGAACGGCACCGACAGGATCGAGATGAACGCGACCATGGCGAGCGCGAACGAGAAATCGGCGGCGCTCGACACCGCCCGCCCATGCGTCGCCAGCATCAGATAGAGCAGGAGCGCGCCGGTCCCGACCCCGACGCTTTGCGACAGCTGCTGCGCCATGCTGGTGAGGCTGGTCGCCCGGCTCAGCATCGCCGCCGGCACATCGGCGTAGGAGAGTGTGTTGATGCTGGTCATCTGCAGCGAACGGAAAAACCCGCCCGCCAAGAGCGCCAGGAAGATCACGACATGCGGCGTCGTCGGCCGGAAGAACGAATAGCCGAACAGAAAGGCGCTGCCGATGACCGTATTGACGATCAGCACGCGGCGGAAGCCGAAGGTGCGGATGATCGGGCTGACGAACAGCTTGTTGCTGAGGGCTCCAGCGGCGCTGGCGAAGGTGAGGAGCCCCGAGGACAGCGCATCGAGGCCAAAGCCGACCTGCAGCATTAGCGGCATCAGAAACGGCAGGGCGCCGAGCCCCATGCGGAACAGAAAGCCGCCGATCGTCGTCACCCGGTAGGTCGGGATGCGCATCAGCGCGAGGTCGATGATCGGATGATCGACCCGCCGCGCGTGGCGGACGTAGGCATAGAGGCACAGTCCGCCGGCGCCGAGCAGCGCGAGCGCGATCGGCCACGGCAGCGCGCCGCGGCCGCCGACCTCGAAACCGAAGGCGAGGCTCGCCAGCCCAACGCCGGTCAAGATGAAACCGTAGAGATCGAATGGCCGCGCCGCCCCCTCGCGCAAATTCTCGACGAAAAGGTTGACCAGCAGCACGCCCAGCACGCCGATCGGAATATTGATGAAGAAGATCCAGCGCCACGACCAATACGTCACGATAAAGCCGCCGAGCGGCGGCCCGATCACCGGCCCGATCAGTGCCGGCACGCTGACCCACGACATCGCGCGCACCAGCTCGGATCGCGGCACGGTGCGCAACAGCACGAGCCGGCCGACCGGCACCATCATCGCGCCGCCCATGCCCTGGACGATGCGGGCAACGACCAGCATCCACAGCGATTGGGCAAAGCCGCAGGCGATCGAGCCCAGCGTGAAGACGACAATCGCGGCGCTGAACACGCGGCGGGCGCCGAAGCGGTCGGCGGTCCAGCCGCTGATCGGGATGAACACCGCCAGGCTCAAGAGATAGCAGGTGATCGCGACGTTGAGGCGCAGCGGGTTTTCGCCGAGCGAGCGCCCGATCGTCGGCAGCGCGGTCGCGATGATCGTCGAATCGAGGTTCTGCATGAACATCGCGCAGGCGACCATCAGCGAGATGACCAGCTGGCGCGTGCGCGTCGGCATCAGCGTCGGCGCTCCGCCAACCTCGCCCACGGGCGCTTCTCGCCGATTGTCGCCAGCAACCATAGGGGCAAGGTATAGTGGGGGCGGCGGGCGAGAAAGAAAATGCGGCGCGCCGACCCAATCGCGTTCCCGCAGGCAGCCATGCGCGACAGCCGGCCCCCCGAGCCGCCCAGCCTTGACGATGATCACCCTGGCGATGCGCGCGTCGTCAACAACCGCGTCTTCGTGCTCGTCCTGCAGCACCCGCAGGAGGGGCGTGAAGCGCGCGCCACCGCCGCGACCGCGGTTGCCACGCTGCGGCGGGCGAAGCTCGTTGCCGGCCTCTCCTGGCCCAACCTGCCGCGCGCGTTGGGGCGGCCGGCCGATGTGCGGCGCTGGGCCGTGCTCTATCTCGGATCGGCGCGGCCGGCCAATTTCGGCCGGGAGCGCGAGATCGTGCTCCTCGGCCGCAGCGGCGCGCCGCTGGCCGATCCCGCCGCCGTTCTTGCCGGGCTGGACGGCATCGTGCTGCTCGACGGCACGTGGAAAGAGGCGAAGACGCTGTGGTGGCGCAATCCCTGGCTGCTTAAGCTGCACCGCCTGGTGCTCAACCCGCCGCAGCCGGCCCGCCTCGGCCGCTTGCGGCGCGAGCCGCGGCGCGAGGCGCTGTCGACGATCGAGGCGGCGGCGCTGGCGCTGCGCCACCTCGAAGCGGAGCCGGCCGCCGCGGTGGCGCTGCTTGCCGCGCTCGACCGGCTGCTCGCGGCCCTGAGCCCGCCGGATCAGCCGGCGGTCAGCGCGTAAAGCAGGACCGCGGCCGCCGCCGCGACGTTGAGCGACTGCACCCGGCCGCCGCCGGGGATGGTGACCACGACATCGCACAGCGCCAGCGTCGCCGCGCCGAGCCCGCTCTCCTCGTTGCCGAGGATCAGCGCCACCGGCTTGTCGCGGCGCAATTCGCCTGGCGCCAGGCCATGGCCAAGCGCGGTGCCGACGATGCGATAGGAACGCGCCAGCGCCGGCAGCGCGACCGCGAGCGGCGCGCGGTAGAGGCTCACCCGGTCGAGCGCCCCTTCGGCGACGCGATAGCTCGCCGCCGACGGCAGCGCCTGCTCGGGCCGCTCCGCCAAAAGGATGCGCTCGACCCCGAAAAAGGCGGCGCTGCGCACGATGGCGCCGAGATTGTGCGGGTTGCCGATGCCGTCGAGGATCACCAGCGGCCGTCCGTCCTGGGCCCAGCCGGCGGCGAACCCGGCGTCGAACGCCGCCGGCGGGCGCGGCCGCGCGACCGCCACCACCCCGCCGTGGCGGGTAGTGCGGGCGATCCGTGCCAATTCGTCGGCCGCGGCCTCGCGGTAGGGTTTGCGCGCCCGGGCGAGCTGGCGGCGCGGCGCGATCAATTGGCCGGCAAGGCGCGGCTCGAAAAACAGCCGCTCGACGCGCGCCGCATCGCTCTCAAACAGCGCCGCTACGGCAGCCAGCCCGCAGACGCAGACAAGGTCGCGCTCATGCACCCGCCCCCCAGGCGCGGCCGCCGGCCCGGCGGCGTCACGGGGACGGCGGGGAGGCGAAGATCTCCGCGGCATCGCTCGCCAGCGCGGCGCGCGATTGCGGCCGCATATACATCATGTGGCCGCCCTCATAGACCCGCAGCCGGATTTGCGCGCGCAGCGCGGCCGGCAGCGCGAGCTGATCGACCAGCCAGCGCGAGCCGAGATAGGGGGTCACCAGATCGTAGCGGCCATTGACGATCAGCACCTTCGTTTGGGGGCGCAGGCGCAGCGTGTCTTGAAGGGACGCGAGCGCCAGCCCGAGCCCATGCTCGCCGCCGGCCGCGCCCTCCCAATCCCACTGCTGCGACACCTCGCGCGACAGCACGCGGTAGGCCGCCTCGGTGTGATAGCCGAGGGCTTCCGGCGCATAGCTGCCGAAGGCGGCGGCGTAGGCGGAAACGGCCGGATCGAGCACCGCATCGCCGGCGTGATCGTCCGCCGGATCGGCGCCGGTCGTGCGCGTCACGGTGGCGTCGTAAAGGCTGAGGATTTCCTGCTGCGAGCGCCGCAGCTCGCGGGTGAAGACCTGGTTCGGCACCCGGCCGCGCTCGCGCCGCACCACCTCCTCCGGCAGCCCGATCAACCGCGCGACCCGCGCGATGAACGGGTCGCCGGCGGCGGGGATGCCGGGGAGCGCGGCGAGCCCGACGAGATAGTCAGATAGCGCAAACCGCTCGGCGGCCTCGGCCGCCTGGGGCGGCGCCGGCGCGCCGGCAAACGCGGCGGCCGCCGCGGCGTAGCTCGGCAATTCGAAGGCCGGCGCCAGCATGTCGGCGATGTCGGGGTGCAGCAGCTCGACATCGAGCGCCGGCGAGACCAGGACGAGGCCGCTGACGCTGACGCCGACCTCGCTCGCCAGCCGGTGCGCCAAGGCGGCGACGCGCAGCCCGCCATAGCTCTCGCCGACGAGATACACCGGCGCCCCCCAGCGTTCGTGGCGGCTGAGCCAGCGGCGGATCACCGCGCCGAGCGAGTCGATATCGGCGCGCACGTTCCAGAACGGCTTGTCGGGGTTGTCGCCTTTGCCCTTGCCCTGGCTGAAGCCGGTGCCTACCGGGTCGACAAACACCAGGTCGGTGAAGCGTAGCCAGCTCGACGGGTTATCGACCAGGCGCGGCGGCGGCGCCGGCACCGCCCCGCTCGCCGGCGTCTCGAGGATGCGCGGCCCAAGCGCGCCGAGATGCAGGAATACCGAAGCGGCGCCGGGGCCGCCGTTGAACACAAACGCCACCGGCCGCTGTCGCCCGGCCGGCGCCGCGGCGAGATAGGCGACCGTGTCGATCGCCGCCGCGGGCTCGCCCTTGCGAGTGGTTAGGCCGATGGTTTCGACGACGGCGCGGTAATCGAGCGGCTGGCCGGCGAGGGTGACCGTGTGCCGCGTCTCGACCCGCTCCGGCAGCGGCGGGGTGGCCTCCGGCGGCTTTTCCGCGGCGAGGGCGGCGCCCAGCACGCAAAGGACGAACGCGACGCCGAGCGCCACCCTACTCCGCCCGACCCGCGCCGCGCTACGCACCTGCTTCAATCCTGCCGTCCGGTCCCATCAGTGCCGCGAGTATCGGCGCTCCGGCCTCGCCGCGGCAAACAATCTCGCCGCCGCTGCTAAGCTCACAGCCGCAGCCGCAAGGAGCCGCGAACCAGATAGTTGTTGATATCGGTGCAAGGCTCGCGATAAAGCGAAATGGCCTCGCGGGTAGCTGCGCCCCGGGGGGCGGTCGCACGCAGAACATTACAACGCAGAGGGACGGAAATGTCTGTAAACGCAGGTGCCGCGCCGGCACAACCGTCGGCCTATCGCTGGCTGCAACTGATCATCGGCATCGTCGGGATGGTGATGATCGCCAATCTGCAATATGGCTGGACGCTGTTCGTGCGTCCGATAAACCAGGCGCACGGCTGGGCTGTCGCCGACATTCAGATCGCCTTCAGCATCTTCGTCGCCCTGGAAACCTGGCTGACCCCGATCGAGGGCTGGCTCGCCGACAAGTTCGGCCCCAGGCTGATCGTCGCGGCTGGCGGCGTTCTCGTCGCGATCGGCTGGATCATCAACTCGTGGGCCGACACTCTGACCCTCCTCTATGTCGGGGCGATGGTGTCCGGCACCGGCGCCGGGGCGGTTTATGCAACCAGCGTCGGTGGCGCAGTCAAATGGTTCCCCGACCGGCGCGGGCTTGCCGTCGGCTTGACCGCGGCCGGCTTCGGCGCCGGCGCGGCGCTGACCGTCATCCCGATTCGCGCGGTGATCGCGGCGAGCGGCTATGGCGCGGCGTTCTTCTGGTTCGGCCTCGTGCAGGGCGCCGTGGTTTTTGTCCTCGCGTGGTTTCTGCGCTATCCGCAACCCGGCGAGGTGCCGGGCAGCGCGCAAGTCAGGGTGGTGCAGACGGCGGACAGCTATTCGCCGGGGCAAATCCTCGCGACCCCCGTGTTCTGGGTGCTCTACGTCATGTTCGTGCTGGTCTCGGCGAGCGGGCTGATGGCCGCTGCGCAGATCGCGCTGATCGCCCGCGACTACAACGTCGCCAACACGGTGATCGCCTTCGGCGCGACGACGCTGACCTTCGCGCTCCTGGTCGACAACGTCGCCAACGGCGCGGCGCGGCCGCTGTTCGGCTGGATCTCGGACCTGATCGGGCGCGAGAACACGATGGCGATCGCTTTCGGGCTGGGCGGCGTCAGTTATTGGCTGCTCGGCTCCGCCGGGACCTCGCCCTGGGCCTTCGTGTTGTTCGCCGGGCTGATCTTCCTGACCTGGGGCGAGATCTTCAGCCTGTTCCCGTCGACCTGCACCGATACGTTCGGGCCGAAATTCGCCACCGCCAACCTCAGCCTCCTCTATACCGCCAAGGGCGCCTCGGCGTTTCTGGTGCCGCTCGCCAACGTCCTGCAAGCGGCGACCGGGAGCTGGCATGCCGTGTTCGTCGTCACCGCGCTGATGAACTTCGCGGTCGTGCTGCTGGCGCTGTTCGTATTGAAGCCGTTGCGCTCGCGCCGCCTCGGCGCGCTCGGCCAGGGCATCGCCGCGGCGCACTAGCGCGAAGGGCACGCCGAGCCTCCTCAACCGATGCGCTTGCTCCGCGCCCCGGAATGAGGGAATAGAGAAGCCTCGATCTCGAGGAGAATCCGGCCCGATGCGCGCCCTCGCCCTCATTTGCCTGATGTCGCTCAGCGGTTGCGTCTGGTCGGCGCGGGTCGAAGGCTTTACCGCCACCAGCCCCGCCGCCTTCCTCTATAGCGCGCATACCAACGCGGTCATGACCGAAAACGACGACGGCACCGCCGAGCGGCTGCGCCGCGACTGGATCGCCGACGCGGTGCGGGCGCATGCGATGTGCCCGGTCGGCTACGTCGTCGATACCCGCCGATTCGTGCCGGATGCCGAGGGCCCCTTCGGCAATGGCGGCGACATCCTCTATTCCGGCCGCTGCCTCTAGGCTTTCCAGCACCGGAGGAGGGGCTCGGCGCGGCCGGTGACCGGGTCGGCGCCGGGCAGCGGCACCGCCGCGACCGTGGCGGCGGCGACACGCTAAGCCCGTCGCGGCGCCGGCGCCACCGATTCGCCGGTGCCGCTTGCGCGTTGCGGTCGGGGCTACGATGTTTCGGCGATGAACCTGAGCGAGCGCGTGCTCTACCGCGACGGGCTGGTGCTGGTGATCGACAAGCCGGCCGGCATCCCGGTGCATGGCGGGCCGGGCGGCGGCGCCAATCTCGAGCACTGGCTGCCGCTGCTGCGCTTCGGCCTGCCGCGCCCGCCGGGCCTCGCCCACCGGCTCGACCGCGACACCAGCGGCTGTTTGGTGCTCGGCCGCCACCCGAAGGCGCTGCGCCGGCTCGGCCGGCTGTTCGCCGAGGGCCTGGTCGAGAAGGTTTATTGGGCGATCGTCGCCGGCGCGCCGGCCGAGCCCGAAGGGCGGATCGAGGCGGCGCTGCGCAAAGAAGCTCGCGGCACCGTCGGCTGGCGGATGGTGCTCGACCCGGACGGGCAGCGCGCGGTCACCGATTATCGCGTGCTCGGCGCCGCCAATGGCCGAGCCTGGCTGGAATTGCGGCCGCGCACCGGCCGCACCCACCAGATCCGGGTGCATTGCGCCGCGCTCGGCTGCCCGGTCGTCGGCGACCCGGCATACGGCGGCCCGGGTGGTGTGAGCTTGCAATTGCACGCCCGCCGGATCGCGCTGCCGCTCTATCCGGCGCGGCCGCCGATCGCGGTCAGCGCGCCGGTGCCGCCGCATATGCTCGCGGCGCTGGCCGCGCTCGGCTACGATCCGACGGCGGGCGAGGCGCCCGCGCCAGAGGAACCAATCGCGGAGGCGATCCCGGCATGATCCCGCGCTACAGTCGGCCGCAGATGGCGGCGATCTGGGAGCCGGAAAACTATTTCCGCATCCAGCTCGAGATCGAAACCTATGCCTGCGAGGCGCAGGAGAAGCTCGGCATCATCCCCCAGGGCGTGGCGCGGGCGGTGCGCGAGAAGGGCCGCTTCGAGGTCGAGCGCATCCGCGAAATCGAGCGCGAGGTGCACCACGAGACGATCGCGTTCCTGACCAACCTCGGCGAGCATGTCGGGCCCCACTCGCGCTTCGTGCACCAGGGCATGACGTCGAGCGACGTGCTCGACACCTGCCTCGCGGTGCAACTGACGCAGGCCGCCGACATCCTCCTCGCCGATCTTGACGCCGTCATGGCGGCGCTCAAGCGGCGCGCCGTCGAGCACAAGCTGACGCCGATCGTCGGGCGCAGCCACGGCGTCCACGCCGAGCCCTCGACCTTCGGGCTGAAGCTCGCGGGGCACTGGGCCGAGTTCGCCCGCAACCGCGAGCGGCTCGTCGCCGCCCGCAAGGAAATCGCGACCTGCCAGATTTCCGGCGCGGTCGGCACCTTCGCCAATATCGACCCGCGGGTCGAAGCCTACGTCGCGCTAAAACTCGGCCTCGTGCCGGAGCCGGTCTCGACCCAGATCATCCCGCGCGACCGCCATGCCGCGTTCTTCATGGTGCTGGCGCTGATCGCCGCGGCGATCGAGCGCTTCGCCACCGAACTGCGCCATCTGCAGCGCACCGAACTGCGCGAGGCCTCGGAATTTTTCGCCGAGGGCCAGAAGGGTTCCTCGGCGATGCCGCACAAGAAGAACCCGGTGCTGTCGGAAAACCTGACCGGCCTCTCGCGCGTCATCCGCGCGACCGTCACCCCGGCCTTGGAAAACGTCGTGACCTGGCACGAGCGCGACATCTCGCATTCCTCGGTCGAGCGCTTCATCGCGCCCGACGCGGCGATAACGCTCGATTTCGCGCTGGCGCGGCTGGCGAGCGTCATCGACCGCATGATCGTCGATCCGGCGCGGATGCGGGCCAATCTGGAAGCCTTGGGCGGCCTCGTCGACTCGCAGCGCGTGCTGCTCGCGCTGACCCAGGGGGGCATGAGCCGCGAGGACGCCTATCGCCTCGTGCAGGGCCACGCGATGGCGGCGTGGCAGGGCGGCGCCCGTTTTGCCGACCGGCTTAAGGCCGACCCTGAAATCACCCGATTTTTGTCGGCCGAGGCAATCGACGGCTCGTTCGACACGGCCTATCATCTGAAACACATCGACACGATCTTCCGCCGCGTCTTTGGTGACGCCGCGGTTTCCCAGGAGAAGCAGGATGCAGAGCTCGCTGCGCAGTAGGAACGGCCCGCGCATCAAATACACGCCCGACGAGTCGGCCTTCGAGTCGATCACGGTCGACAAGCTGACCCCGATCATCGGCGGCGAGATCGGTGGGGTTGATCTGCGCGCGCCGAGCAACCGGCAGATGGACGAGATCCATCGCGCGCTGGCGGAAAACCTGGTGATCTTCTTCCGCGACCAGCATCTCTCGCCGGAGCAGCACCTCGATTTTGGGCGCAAATTCGGCGAATTGCACCTTCACCCGGCGGCGCCGGCCGAGCCCGGCCATCCCGAATTGATGGTGATCCACGCCGACAAGGATTCCCCGCGCGCCAACGGCGAGGGCTGGCACACCGACGTGTCATGCGACCCCGAGCCGCCGATGGGCTCGATCCTCTACATCCGGAAATGCCCGCCGCGCGGCGGCGACACCCTCTTCGCCAACATGTACGCGGCGTATGAGGCATTGAGCGACCGGATGAAGGCCTATCTCGACGGCCTAACCGCCCGCCACGACGGCGAGCACTACCGCGGCCAGTACGCCAATTACGGCGTCAAGGACAAGGACAGCTACCCCTGGGCCGACCACCCGATCGTGCGCACCCATCCGGTGACCGGCAGGAAGGCGCTCTACGTCAACGAGGGTTTCACCCGCTACATCAACGGCATCCCGCGCGACGAGAGCA
>DATGFP010000089.1:0-3749 GCA_035309005.1 Allostellaceae bacterium
CAGGCGGTTGAACAGCGTCGACTTGCCGGCATTGGTGTAGCCGACCAGCGCCACCACCGGATAGGGCACGCGGCGGCGCGCGTCGCGGTGCAGCGCGCGGGTGCGCTTGACGTCGTCGAGTTCGCGCTTGAGGCGCGCGATTCGCTCGCCGATCAGGCGGCGGTCGATCTCCAGCTGGCTCTCGCCGGGGCCGCCCAGGAAGCCGAAGCCGCCGCGCTGGCGTTCGAGATGGGTCCACGAGCGCACCAGCCGCGAGCGCTGGTACGACAAGGCCGCCAGTTCGACCTGCAGGCGCCCCTCGTGGGTGCGGGCGCGCTCGCCGAAGATTTCGAGAATGAGGCCGGTGCGGTCGATCACCTTGGCCTGCCAGCGCCGCTCCAAATTGCGCTGCTGTACCGGAGAGAGCGCGACGTCGACGACGACCAGCCCGATCTCGTCGTCGGCGATGATTTGCCGCAGCTTCTCGACCGTGCCGCTGCCGAACATTGTCGCCGGAACCGGCCTGGCAAGGCGCACGATCTCGGCGCGGATTACGGTCAGGTCGATCGCGCGGGCGAGGCCGGCCGCCTCCTCGAGGCGCGCTTCAAGCGGCCGCGCCGCGGCGTCCGCTCGGCGGGCGGCAGGCTGTTTCGTCGCCGGATGGATGACGAGCGCGCGGCTGGTCGGCGCGCCGGTGGAGCCCCTTGGTGGCGGCTGGCTGCGGCTCAGAGTTCGCCGCCCTCCTTGCCGCCTTCAAACAGCTGGATCGGCTGCGCCGGCATCACCGTCGAGATCGCGTGTTTATAGACCAGCTGCGAATGTGCGTCCCGCCGCAGCAGCACGCAGAAATTGTCGAACCAGGTGATGATCCCCTGCAGCTTGACGCCATTCACCAGAAACACAGTCACCGGGGTCTTGTTCTTGCGGACGTGGTTGAGGAATACATCCTGAACGTTTTGCGATTTCTCAGTCGACATGGGTAAGCCCCCCATCGTTATTGGAGCCGCGGCGGTCGGCCCAGAGGATCGGCAGGAACAACGAGATCGCGCCGTAACGCCTACGAAGATGGGCGCACGGCATCGAATCGCAACCCCTCCAGCACGCGAAACAGCTCTGCTTCATCGGCAAAGGAGAGGTGCGGCGCGAAGCGGGCGAACTCCTCGGGCAAGGCGGCATCGTTGAGCACCACCGCGACGCAGCCGCTGTTGAGGGCGCATTCGACGTCGATCGCGGTGTCGCCGACGAACCATACCTCGCTGCCCGCAGCGACGCCGCTCGGCGCCAGCGCGAGGTGAACCGGCTCGCTTGCCGGCTTGTCGGCCGGCGCATCGCCGGCCCCGACGACGCGGCCGAAAAACCCCGACCAGCCGAGAGCCGCCACTTCGCGGCGCAGCAATTCGCCGGTCTTGTTGCTGACGATCCCGAGATAAACGCCCTGCGCGCTGAGCGCGCGCAGCATCGCCTCGCGGCCGGGCAGCGGCGTCAGCCGTTCGAGATGGATCGCCCGGAAGCGCCCGAGATAAATCTCCCTCGCCTCCTCCCAGCGCTCTCCGAAATAAAGCGGAAACGCCTCGCGCAGGCTGAGCCGCACGCGCTCCCGTGTGTCCGCCAATGACCATTCCGGCTGGTCCATCGCGCGCATCAGGAAGTTGAGCGCCTCGTGGATTGTCGCCCAGCTGTCGACCAGCGTGTTGTCCCAGTCGAACAGGATGGCGCGCGGCCGCCGCAGCGGGGTTCCCTGCGTGGTCGCGCTCATGGCGCGGCCGCGGCGTGCGCCAGATAGGCGGAGCGCAGCGCGCGGCTGAGCGGGCCGGGCCGGCCGTCGCCGACCGGCTCGCCGTCGATCCGCACCACCGGCAGGAGATCGGCCGTCGTGCTGGTCAGGAAGGCTTCGCGCGCGGCCCTTGCCTCGGCGACGCTGAAGGGCCGTTCGACCAGCCGGTAGCCGTCTTGGCCGAGGATGTCGAAGAGCGCCAGACGGGTGACGCCGTTGAGGATCGCGTGATCGGCGGTGCGGGTCACCACCGCGCCGTCCGCCGTGACGATCCAGGCGTTGGTCGAGGTGCCCTCGGTGACCTGCCCGGCGGCGTCGACCTGCCATGCTTCGTAGGCGCCGGCCTCGCGCGCCTGCTGCTTGCCGAGCACATTGGCAACCAGCGCCACCGATTTGATGTCGCAGCGCTGCCAGCGGATGTCGGGGATCGTGATGACCGCGACGCCGTTCTCGCCCAAAACGGGGTCGGGCGGGCGCGACCGGCGCGAGGTCACCACCAGGGTGGGTTTCGCGGCCTTGGGAAAGGCATGGTCGCGCGGCGCCGCGCCGCGCGTCACCTGGAGATAAACAATGCCGCTGGCGACGCCGTTGCGGCGGACAATTTCGCCAAGCACGATTTCGAGCGCGGCGTCCGCCATCGGCGGCGCGATGCGCAATTCGGCCAGCGAGCGATGCAGCCGCGCGAGGTGGCGCGCCATATCGAGGAGACGGCCGCCACGCACCGCGATCACCTCGTAGACGCCGTCGGCGAACTGGAAGCCGCGGTCCTCGATATGCACCGCCGCTTGGGCGTGCGGCACATAGCGGCCGGCGACGTAGGCGATCCGGGACATCGCGACCAGCGCCCGGTCAGGTCCCGACCTTGAGCGGGCGCTCGTTGCCGAAGACGCCGAGCGACTTCAGCTTGCGGTGCAGCGCCGAGCGCTCCATCCCGACAAAGGCGGCGGTGCGCGAGATGTTGCCGCCAAAGCGGGTCACCTGCGCCAGCAGATATTCGCGCTCGAAGACTTCCCGCGCATCGCGCAGCGGCAGCGTCATGATCTCGCTGCCCTTGTCCCATTTCACTACCGACGGCGCGATCGCGGTAATCTCGTTGGGCAGTATGTCGGCGTGCACCGGCTCGCTGGTGTCGCCCGGCGCCATGATCAACAGCCAGTCGATCACGTTGCGCAACTGCCGCACGTTGCCGGGCCAGGTATAGGCTTGCAGTGCCGCCAGCGCGTCCTCGCCGAAGTCGCGTGCCGCGATGCGCGCCGCTTCGGCGCCGCGTTCCATGAAATGCCGAGCCAACAGCGGGATGTCCTCGCGCCGATCGCGCAGCGGCGGTACCCGGATCGGCACCACATTGAGCCGGTAAAACAAATCCTCCCGAAAGCGGCCGGCCGCGATCTCGGCCGCCAGTTCGCGATTGGACGAGGCGACCACCCGCACATCGACCTCGACCCGCCGCGAGCCCCCTACCCGCTCGAAGGTCTGCTCCTGCAAGGCCCGCACGATCTTGCCCTGGGTCTCGAGCGGCATGTCGGCGACCTCGTCGAGAAACAGGGTCCCGCCATGTGCGCGCTCGAAGGTGCCGACCTTGCGCGGGACGCCGTCATTGCTTGCCTCGCTGCCGAACAACTCGATTTCCAGCCGGTCGGGTCGCATCGTCGCGCAATTAACGGGGACAAACGGCCCCGCGGCGCGGCGCGAGCGCGCATGAAGCAAGCGCCCTACGACTTCCTTGCCGGAGCCCGGCGCCCCGGTAATGAGGACCCGGCTGCCGGTCGGCGCGACCCGCTCGATCTGCTGGCGCAACTGGTTGATCGCCGGCGACGCGCCGACCAGATCGAGTTCGCCCCCGGCGCGCAGCCGGAGCTCGGCATTTTCGCGGCGCAACTGGGCCGCCTCGATCGCGCGCGCGACGACAAGCAAGAGGCGCCCGCTCTTGAACGGCTTCTCGATGAAATCATAGGCGCCGATCTTGATCGCCTCGACCGCGGTCTCGATCGTGCCG
>DATGFP010000090.1:0-18261 GCA_035309005.1 Allostellaceae bacterium
GATCGCGGGATCGGGCTGCCAGCGCAGCCTTGCGTAGGCGACTTCGCCGCCGGCGCGGCGTAGCGCCGCCGCCATCTCGCCGACCGAGACCGAAAAGCCGGGCAATTGCAGCGAGCGGCTCGCGCCGAACGCGTCGCCCGGGATGCCGAGCCCATGAACGAGGCCGGCGACGACGCGGCGGGGCGAGGCCAGGGCCATCACCGTCTCGGGCGCGACCGGGCACACCGCGTCCTGCCCGGCGAGCGGTTCGCGGATCATCGAGGAGGCGAAGGTCGAGGCGGCGCGGTTGGGCCGGCCCGGGCGCACCACGACGGTCGGCAGCCGCAGCGCCCGGCCGTCGACAAACCCCTTGCGGCTGTAGTCGTTGACCAGGAGCTCGCCGAGCGCCTTTTGCGTGCCGTAGGAGGTCTGCGGCGTCAGCGCCGTATCGTCGCCGACCGCGGGCGGCAATTGGCCGCCATAGACCGCGAGCGAACTGGCGAAGACGACGCGCGGCCTGGTTCCGAGCGCCCGGCACGCATCGAGCACGGCGCGGGTGCCGTCGAGATTGACCCGGTAGCCGAGATCGGGGTCGGCCTCGGCCTGGCCGCTGACGATCGCCGCGAGGTGAAAGACCGCGTCGGTGCCCGGCGCGATCAGCGCTCGTGCGGTGTCGCGGTCGGCGATGTCGCCGGTGACCAGCCTGACGCGGCGGTCCTCGGGCAGCGGCAGCGCCGAGGCCGCGTTGTCGAACAACACCAGTTCGTCGACCACGCCGAGGGCGCAACCCTCGGCGAGCAGCCGCATCGCCACCCGCCGCCCGAGAAAGCCGCAGCCGCCGGTGATGACGATGCGCATCGCCGGCGGCTCAGGCCGCTTCTTCGGTCGTCGGGTCGATCATCTTGCGCACTTCGGTGATCTTGGTCGCCGGGAAACCGCTGATCTCGGCGTGCTTCTTGATGATCGCCTCGTCCTTCGCGAGATAGACGCAGAACGTCTTGTCGGCCGCGACATAGCTCTCGACCCATTGGATGTCGGGGCCCAGCTGGCGCAGCACGCCGTTCGACTGCGCCGCCGCGCCGCGCAATTGCTCGCGCTCCAGGCTGCCGACGGCGGGAATGTCGCGCTCGATGATGAATTTGCGCAGGGCCATGGTGTCCTCCGGGTGATGCGGCACGCGATGTGCAGCCGACGCCATGTTATGGATTAGGGCGGGCTTTGTCATTGCGGGTGCGAGGGATGGAATATACGACGCTCGGGCGCACCGGGCTCAGGGTCAGCGTCGCCGGATTGGGCGCCGGCGGCTTCAGCCGGCTGGGGCTCGGCACCGGCGGCAGCGAAAGGGATGCGATCGCGATCGTCCACGCCGCGCTCGATCTCGGGGTCAATCTGTTCGACACCGCCGCGGCCTACGGCACCGAGCCGGTATTGGGCAAGGCGCTGCGCGGCGCGGCGCGCGACAAAATCGTGATCTGCACCAAGGCGCCGTTCGGCGTCAGCAACCCGAACGCGACGCCGGAGAGCGCGGTCAGCAGCCTCGAGCGCTCGCTAAAGGAGCTCGGCACCGACTACATCGATGTCTACCAGCTGCACGGGGTGGCGCCGCGCGGCTACGACCACGCGCGCGACGTCATCGCGCCGGCCCTGCTGCGCGAGAGGGAGAAGGGCAAATTCCGCCATCTCGGCATCACCGAAACCGCGCCAGGCGACCCCGAGCACGAGATGGTGCGGCGCGCCTGCGCCGACGGCGTCTGGGACGTCGCGATGATCGCCTTTCACATGATGCACCAGAACGCCCGCGCCCGCGCCTTTCCGCTGACCCGGCAGCATCGCGTCGGAACGCTGATGATGTTCGCGGTCCGTAACATCTTCTCGCGCCCCGAGCGGCTCGCCGCGACCTTGCGCGAGCTGGCGGCCGAGGGCCTGGTGCCGCGGGCGCTGGCCGACGACCCCGACCCGCTCGGGTTTCTCGTCCATCCCGACGCCCACGGCGGCGCCAGCAGCATCATCGACGCGGCCTACCGCTTCGTGCGGCACGAGCCGGGGGCCGATGTCGTGCTGTTCGGCACCGGCGACGAGGTGCACCTGCGCAGCAACATCGCCTCGCTCCTGAAGCCGCCGCTGCCCGAGGCCGACCGCGCCCGCCTCGCGCAGCTCTTCGGCCACCTCGCCGGCGTCGGCCTCGACGCGCCCCACCTGACGCCGCTGCGCCGCGGCTGAAAGCCCTGCTCAGGGCATTGCGACCGCGGTGCCGAGCGCTGCGGCGCTCGCCGCCATCCGCCGGTCGAACGTCACGAGCGTCGCGCCCAGACGCTGCGCGATCGCGATATGGATCGCATCGGGGGTGCGCAGCGGCAAATCGAGGCGGCGCAGAAATGTTGTCGCGGCCGCGATATCCGCCGGGCTCACCTCAACCCGTTGCGCCGATCGCGTCAGCCAGAGATCAAAGCTCTCAAGCGCCGTTCGAGCGGCCGTCTCATTCAGTTCTCTGGTGCGGACCCATCGGGCGACAGCTGATGCGAACTCGGCCGCCGTGAAGTCGCTCACCGTCAGGTCTGCCGGATTGCGCCGGATGAAGCTGTCGGCGCGGTTGCTCGACGGCTCGGGTCTGAGCAGCGCGGCCAATACGCTCGTGTCGAGATACCAGCCTAGCGCTCCCACTCCTCATCCCGCATTTCGCTGATGAACGTGCCGGCATCGACTTTCGACGGCGGCAGGCGGGCACGGCGGGCCTTCAGCCATTCGATGTCGGCTTCGGTGATCGGGCGCGGCGCCGGCGCCGGGCGGAGCGGTTTCAGTTCGACGACCGGCTGGCCGCGGCGGGTGATGACGATCGCCTCGCCCTTGAGGGCGCGCTCGATCAGCTGCGGCAACTGGTTTTTCGCCTCGGCGAGGCTGTGGGTGCTCATGCCCTCAAGATAGCCACGCGATGGCTATTTGTCGACCGCGGGGCGGCTCAGAGGTTGCGGCGCCAATCCTCGCTGGCGAGGAAATCGGGGCCGAGCTCGGCGAGGCTCGGGCAGCCGATCTGGCCCATCACGAGGTCGATCTCGCCGCGGAAGATGTCGACCGCCTTCTTGACCCCGGGCAGCCCGCCCGCCACCGCGCCATAAAGCGTCGGACGGCCGAAAAAGACGAAATCGGCGCCGAGGCACAGCGCGATCAGGATGTCGGCGCCGCGTCGCACGCCGCTGTCGAGCATCACCGTCATACGGTCGCCGACCGCCGCCTTCACCGCCGGCAGCATGTCGAGCGAAGCCGGCGCCTGATCGAGCTGCCGCCCGCCGTGGTTCGACACGATGACGCCCTCACAGCCGATTTCGGCGGCGCGGATCGCGTCGCGCGGATCCATGATGCCCTTGACGACGAGGTTGCGCGGGAAGAGCCGGCGGTATTTTTCGAGGTCCTTCCAGGTCTGCGCGTGGAACGGCGTGTTGGCGCTGACCAGCAGGCGGATTTCCTCGGTGTCGGCGGTGGCGGAGCCATAAGGCTGCCAGTTCTCCAGCATCGGCACGCCGCGGTGCCGCACGTATTCGGCGATCCAGCCGGGATGGCTCAGCGCCTCAATCAGGATCGCCGGCTTCAGTTTCAGGGTCTGCCAGAAGCCGGCGCGCAGGCTGTTGAAGCCGTTGCGGATGTTGCGCTCGCGCTGCGGCCGCACCGGCACGTCGACGGTGAGCACCAAGGCGTCCATCCCGGCATCGGCGACGCGGCGGATCATGTCCTCCGAGATCTTTCCGTCGCGCGCCGCATAAAGCTGATACCAGGCGTTGCTTGGGGCGACCCGCGCCGCCGCCTCGATCGAATCGTTGCTGGCGCCCGACATGATGTAGGGGATGTTGGCGGCGGCGGCGGCCTCGGCCAGCATCAGATCGGCGCCGCGGCGGAAGAGGCCGGCGGTGCCGGTCGGCGAGATGCCGAAGGGGCTGGCGAAGCGGTGCCCGAAGATCGTCTGCGACTGGTCGCGCACCGAGACGTCGACCAGGTAGCGCGGCAGCAGCTGGTGCTTGGCGAAGGCCGCCTCGTTGCGCGACAGGCCGCGCTCGTCCTCGACCCCGCCCTCGATGAAGTCGAAGGCGATTTTCGGCAGGCGGCGCTTCGCCAGGCGGTGCAGGTCTTCGATGTTGACGGCGTCGGCGATGTTCATGGCGGGGCGCTCTGCGCGGTGGGAGGGCGTGGCGCGCGAAGATTGCCGCTCGCGCCGGGCGCGGGCAAGCGGGTTGGCCGCGCCGGGGCGGCATGGCAGGCGCGATCAGCCGACCGGCTTGCCCGGCGCGCGGATCTGCCACAGCAGGATGTAGCGCCCGATCGGATTTTCCGCGAGCGGCTGGCCGAGCGCGTCGAGCTGCTGGCGGAATTCCTGCGGGGTCGACTTTTTCGCGGCCTGCCCGGTGCGCCCGTACACCGCCCAAAGGGTATGGCCCGGGGATTTTTCGAGGGCCTCGGCCGGGGTCAGCGTGAAGGTGACGCCGCGGTCGTCGAGACCGAGGCGGGCGGCAAAAACCGAGAAGACGACGTAGGAATAATAGCTGTCGAGCAGCACAACATCGCCCGGCTGCGCCGCGGCCGCGAGCTCGGCCGCCGCGAGGTCCCAGCGCGGCTTGGTCTCGTAGTGGTAATAGGGCATCAGGTTGACGAGGCAAGCCGCCGCCAGCCCAGCCGCGAGCGGGGCGAACGAGGCGAGCGACAGCCGCCCGAGCGCGGCGCCCGCGAGAATGAAGAACGGCCCGGCGCTCCACGCGAAATAGCGCGGCGCCAGCACCGGGACAAACCACGCCGCCAACAGGAAGCCGGCCGGCAGCAGCACCCCGGCGCAGCCGAGCACCGCCAGCATCGCCGGCTCGCGGCGCAGCCGCCACGATCCCAAAAGCACCAGCGCGACGCTGACCGCGGCGAGCGCCGGCACCCCGGCGGGCAACAGGCCGAAGGTGATGAAGCTCGAAATGCGCATCAGGTAGACCGGCGCGACCGTCGACCACAGCGTCTTGGCGCTGACCGCCGGGGCCCACGCGGTGGCGTAGAGAACGTCGCCGCTGCTGACGAAATAGACGCAGGCGAGCGCCGGCAGCCAGCTCAAGATGATCGCGAGTTGGGCCAAGCCCCAGTTTTTGAGGAAGCCCGACCGGCGCCCGCGCCCGACGCGCCACGCGATCGCGAGTGCGCCCAGATTGGCGGCGATCAGCCAGGGCACCGCGACGTTCAGGACATTGAGCGCCCCCGCCGTGCCAAGGCAATAAAGCAGCCACGCGCCGCGCGGCGCACGGTCGCGCCAGAAGGGCGTCGCGGCGGCCGGGTCGCGCGCCAGCCGCACCAGCCCGAGGAGCGCGGTCAGGATCAGGCAGGAAGCGAGCGTATAGGAGCGCGCCTCCTGGCCGAGCTGCACCTCGAACGGCGAAAACGCCATCAAGAGCCCGGCGACGCCGCCCGCCCGCCGGCCGGCGACCCGGGTTCCGATCGCGCAGGTCAAGGATGCGGCGATCGCGCCGAACACCGCCGAGGGCAGCCGCAGCAGAAACTGCGAGGTGCCGATCTGGCCGACCAGCCACAGCAGCAAAAAGTAGCTCGGGTAATGGCTGCCGTGCAGCGAATCGCCGATGAGGCCCGAGACCGTCGCGGTGGCGCGCCGCAGGCTGGCGACCTCGTCGAGCCACAGCGGCTTGTCGCCGAGCCCATGCAGGCGCAGGCCGAGCGCGATTGCCCCGATCGCCGCCGGCAGCACCCAGGGCGGCGGCGCGGCGCACCACGCCCAGAGGCGCCGCAACGGGCGCCGCACGCGCGGCCTTGTCATGTCGAGAGCACCCATCGCCTGGCCAGCCCTCCACCAGCACCGCAAGCCGGCGCTATGCAAATTCTACGCAGCAAGCCGCTCCGCCATCGCCGCTCGCGCGGGCGATTCGATCCGCACCGCGCAGCGGTTTGCGCACCAGCAATTAGCGGGCCACCCGTAGGCGGCCCGCTTGCATCGAACGGGGATCAGGGTCGATCAGAAGCCGGGAGCCGCCGGCGGGGCTAGGGCGCGATCTCCTGGACGATCTCCAGCACCGCGCGGCGGCGGGGGACTCGCTCGCCCCAGACCCGGTCGAAATCGGCGACCAAGGGCGCGATCCGCTCGGGCGCCATCGCCGCCTCGGCGTCGGCGAGCGCGGCGAATTCATAGAACGCGACGTGGACCGCCGGGTCGCTGCGGCTCCAGGAGCGCCAGGCGCGGCGCGCCGCGAAGACGCGCATCGCCCAGGGCAAATGGTCCTTCTCGTACCAATCGTCGAAGCGGGCGCGCTCCGTTTCGGGGACCTCGGCGCGCACCGCGATAATGGCTCCCGGCATCGCCTCAGGCGTCCTCGACCGTAAAGCCGAGCTTCAAGACGGCCTGGAAATAGGTCACCTTGTTGCCCTCGATCTGGCCACGCGTCTGGATCACCTCGAACCAGCGCAGGTTGCGCAGCGTCTTCGAGGCGCGGGTGACCGCGGTCTGGATCGCATCCTCGATGCTCTTCTGCGACGAACCGGTGATCTCGATGACGCGGTAGACGTGGTCTTCCATCGGGGGTCCTCCGTGCTGAGCCGAGGCGGCGAGATGCGGGCTCGGCAGCAACTTATTAACTCGTGCCGCGGCGAGCGCCTTTAAAGACCGCCGCCGACCATGCGACGAGCAGGCCGACCAGCACGGCGGTCGCGCCGGCGAGGCGGAACATCGTGTGAAACGCGCTCAGGAAGGCGGCGGCGTCGGCCGCCCCGGCGGCGCGCGCGATCCCCTGCAGGGCCTGAAAGCCGAGCGTCAGGCCGGCCGCCGCGATCACCACGCCGACCGTGCGGGTCAGCATCGAGAGCGAGCCGGCGACGCCGCGATGCGCCAGCGGCACGGCTTCCATCACCAGCTCCATGTAGGCAACCTGGAAGAGGCTCATGCCGATCCCGTGCAGCGCCAGCGCCAGCACCATCGCGGCGGGCCCGCTGTCGGGCTGCCAGCCGCCGACGAGGCAGAGGCCCGTGCCGGTCAACAGCGCGCCGAGCGGGGCGACCCGCCGCGGCCCGAGCCGGGGGACGAGCGCACCGGAAAGGGGGGAGGCCGCCGCCATCGCGACAAAGCCGCTCGCCAGCACGAGGCCCGCTTCGGGCAGGCTCAGCCCGGTGTAGCGCACCAGGAAATAGGGCGCGATCAGCATCACCGAAAAGGTCGCCAGATACATCGCGCAGCTGGCGAGGTTGATGATCGCGAAGCCGGCGTTGCGGAAGAGTTCGACCCGGATGATCGGCTGCGCCGCGCGCCCCTCCCACCAGAAAAACGCGACGAGGCTCGAGATCGCAATCGCCAGCAGCACCAGCGCCAGCCAGTCGCCGCCGCGCAGCCGCGACAGCGCGTTGATCGCGAGCAATAGGCTCGCCAGCCCGCACGCCAGCAGCAGCGCGCCGACGATGTCGAAGCGCTGCTCGCCGCCATCCGCCGCCTGGCGCGGCAGGCCGCGCAGGAAGAGCAGGCTGACGAGCGCGATCGGGGCGCGAAACCAGAAGACCGCCGGCCAGCCCCAGCGCGCCACGATGACGCCGCCGACCAGCGGCCCGGCCGCCGAGCCCAGCGCGAACATCAGCGTGAAGATGCCGAGCGCGTGGCTGCGCCGCGCCTCGGGGTAGAGGCTCGTCACCAGCGCCGGGGCGCAGCTCAGGATCAGTCCGGCGCTAATCCCCTGCAGAAAGCGGAAAAACAGCAGCGCGGGGAAACTCGGGGCCGCGGCGCACAACAGGAAGGCGGCGACGCTCCACCCGAGGCCGGCGCGAAAAACGCGGGCATGGCCCCACATGTCGCCGACCCGGCCAAACGCCAGCATCAGCCCGGCATGGGTCAAGACGTAGCAGATGACGACCCATTGGATCATCGCGATCGGCAGGACGAAACTGTGGGTGATGTCGGGAAAGGCGATGTTGACCGCGGTGTCGAGCGGCACCACCGAGATGCCGAGCCCGACCAGCACGACGCGCAGCCGCGCGCCGCCTGCTGTCGGCGGCGCCAGCGCGGCGGCGCGCGGGGCGCGCCAGCGCGACCAGGCGATCTCGTGGAGGCGTCCCATGGCTCCAAGCAGAATGGCCGAGCGGCGACGATCATGCCTACCGAATTCGCACGTGCCGCGCGCTTGTTGCGGCGCCGGCGATTATCGGGGCTATGTCGCGGGCGCCGGGATCGTGTAAAGGGCAATCAACGAGAAGGCTTGGCGGACGAGATGAACATGCGAAGAGGGTGGCGCGCAGCCTTTGTCACCGCCATCGCGGCGATGCTTCCCGCTACCCTGGTCCTCACGCTTCCCCGCGAGGCCTCGGCGCAGAGCGGGACGCCACCGACCGCGAGCGCTGCCGAGATCCCCGCCGGCATCTCCGACGGCGTCGTCAAGCTCGGGCTGATCCTCGACCTGTCGGGGCCCTATTCGGCGACCACCGGCAACGGCAGCGCGACGGCGGCGCGCATGGCGGTCGCCGATTTCGGCGGCAAGGTGCTCGGCGCGCCGATCGAAATCGTCGTCGCCGACGGCAAGGCCAGCAGCAACCACGCCGGCAGGATCGCCCGCGACTGGTTCACTGACCAGCACGTCGACGCGCTGATGGACGTTACCGGCTCGTCGGAGGCGCTGCTGGTCCAGGCGATCGCCAACACCCAGCACAAGATCGTCATCCTCAACAGCGCGGTCGCCTCGCGGCTGTCGAACGAAGCCTGCACGCCGACCTCGATCCATTACAGCTTCGACACCGAGGCGATCGCCAACACGGTCGGCGCCGCGCTGATCAAGCGCGGCTACAAGACGTGGTTTTTCATCACCGTCGACTACAGTTTCGGTTACGACCTCGAGCACAATACCGAGGCCGTGGTCGAGGCCGACGGCGGCGAAATTCTGGACGGCGCGGTGCATCCGCTGGGCGCCGCCGATTTCGTGTCCTACCTGTCGCGCGCGCGCCAATCGGGGGCCAAGGTCATCGCGCTCGCCAATGCCGGCGCCGATCTCGACAACACGCTGCAGCAGGCGACCAAGCTCGGCATGATCCCGGGGCCGCAAATCTTCGCCGGGCTCGCGATGCGGATCACCGGCATCCACGCGCTGGGCCTCGCGACGACCCAGGGGATGGTGATCGGCGCGCCGTTTTATTGGGACACCGACGAGGCGACGCGGGCGTGGTCGAAGCGCTTCTTCGCGCTGACCAACCAGATGCCGAACAGCCCGCAGGCCGGGGTCTATTCGGCGACGCTGCACTACCTGCAGGCGGTGGCGCGCGCCGGCACCGACGATACCGACGCGGTGCTGCACGCGATGCACGAGGCGCCGGTCGACGATTTCTTCGCGCATGGCGGTTATATCCGCGCCGATGGCGTGATGGTCCACGACATGGGCCTCTACCAGGTCAAGGCGCCGGCCGAATCGCACTACCCGTGGGACTATCTGAAGCCGCTCGCGACGGTCCCCGGGGAGGAGGCGTTCGGCACGCTCGCCGAATCTAAATGTCCGCTGGTGAACCGCTGAGAGCGGGCGCCGCCAGCGGTTTTTGCCGCGGCGCCCCGGTTAGGCGCGAGTTTTTCGCCTTGCCGCCGGCGGTGGCGCTCGCGATTATCCGCGACGCTGCGGGGTGGGAGTATTTTCTATTATGTCGGAGCCGCGCCTTAAGACCGCCGAGCATTATCTGAACGAGGCGAGGCGGCTGCAGCGCCAGGCCTCGGCGACGATGGACCCGACCCTGCGCCAGCAGCTCTTTACGATCGCGCTCGGCTATGTCGACCTGGCCAAGACGGTCCAGATGCTGGCCGAGACCCCGTCCTAGTGGGTAGACTCCGACACTTGGTCCCCTTCCCTCATGCCCGCGAAAGCGGGCATCCAGGGCGGCGCGCGTTATGCCGGCCGCTCCTGGACCCCCGCTTTCGCGGGGGTGACGAATGAAGGAACGGGCTCATCTGTTTGGGCTGGACCACTAGCCTCGCGGCATGCGCGGCGTCGAGAACGCGACGATCGCCGAACTGCAGCAGGCGCTGGCCGAGGGCCGCGCCACCGCGAGCAGCCTCGTTGGCGCCTATCTCGCGCGGATCGCGGCCTACGACCGCGCCGGACCGCGGCTCAACGCGGTGCGCGAAGTCAACCCCGAGGCGCTGCAGCACGCGGCGAGCGGCGATAGTGTCGCGCCGACCCCCGAGCGCCCGCTCGCCGGCATCCCGATCCTCGTCAAGGACAACATCGCGACCGGCGACAGGCAGCACACCACGGCCGGCTCGCTCGCCCTCGCCGAAGCGCGCGCTACCCGCGACGCGACGCTGGTGGCGCGGCTGCGCGCCGCCGGGGCGGTGATCCTCGGCAAGGCCAATCTGACCGAGTTCGCCAACATCCTCGCGGTCGACATGCCCTCGGGCTACAGCTCGCTCGGCGGCCAGGTGAAAAACCCCTACGCCCCGGCGCTCGACCAGCGCGACGTGCCGATCGTCACGCCCGGCGGGTCGAGTTCGGGGTCGGCCGTCGCGGTCGCGGCGGGCCTGTGCGCCGCGGCGATCGGCACCGAGACCTCGGGCTCGCTATTGTCGCCGGCCAGCCAGAACGGGCTCGTCACGGTGAAGCCGACGGTCGGGCTGATCAGCCGCGCCGGCATCCTGCCGATCGCCCACAGCCAGGATACCGCCGGCCCGCTGACCCGCAGCGTGCGCGACGCGGCGATCCTGCTCAACGTGCTGGCGGCGCCTGACCCGGAGGATCCCGCAACCCTCGCACAGCGCCGCCCCGCCGACTATACCAGCGGCCTCGACGCGGGCGGGCTCAAGGGCGCGCGCATCGGCGTCCCGAGCGACCCCGGCGATCCCCTCAACGATGCCTTTTACGGCCGGCTCGAGCGGCGCGCGAGCGCGCTCGTCGGCGGCGCGATCGCGACCCTCGAAGCGCAGGGCGCGACCATCGTCCGCGCCAATCTCCCGACCGCCGGCTGGATCGGCGGCCCCGGCACCGACATGGCAATCCTCAACCGCAACCCGGAGAGCCTCAGCCGCGGCGAGCCGGTGCGGCGGCCGATCATCTTCATCTATGAGCTGAAGCACGACCTCAACGCCTATCTGCGCGACTGGCTGACCGGCACCCCGATCGGCACGCTCGCCGACATCGTCGCGTTCAACGAGGCCAACGCCGAACGCGCCCTGCGCTTCGGCCAGGACCTTTTTGTCGCGGCCGAGGCGACCCGCGGCGACCTCTCGGAAGCGGAATACCACGCCGCCCGCGCGATGGATTTGCGCAGCAGCCGCACCCAGGGGCTCGATGCCTATATGGACGCAAACCGGCTCGACGCCGTGCTGTTCCCGGGCGCCGCCGGCGCGGCGATCGCGGCAAAGGCCGGCTATCCCAGCGTCCAGGTGCCGGCCGGCTTCGTCTCGGGGGTCGGCGGGAAGCCGACGCCCGACTATCCGCTCGGCCTTACCTTCGCCGGCCGCGCCTGGAGCGAGGCGTTGCTGCTGCGCCTCGCCTACGCCTTCGAACAGGCGAGCCGCGCCCGCCGCCCGCCGCCCGGCCTGCCGGCGCTGTGAGCGGCGCCGAGCCCGGCCAGCTGGGGCTGCGGGGATGCGCCGTCATATTTCGCCCAATCATCAACTTGGTGCTGCCGCAAACCGCCCTATAGTAAGAGGTGCGCTCCTCGGCGGTGCCGCGGGGCAGCCCGGGGGACGCTGTCGGTGAACGGGATACTCTCCAAGATCGCACGCCTGGCGGTGAGCAAGGCCGCGGCGTTTTCCTATGCCGTGGCGGTCGGCGTCGCCGGCAATTTGATCTTCCATTTCGTGCAGACCCACGACGCGGTGCCGGCGGTGACGCTGGCGGCGCGCGAGGCCGCGCCGAGCGGCGACCTCGCGCCGGGCCGCGCCGCGCCGCTGGCAACCCAGCCGCTGGTGCCGGCGCCGGCGCTGCTCGCGCCGCAACGGGTGGCCCCGGCGCCCTACACGGCGCTGCCGGCCGCACCGTCGCACCGGGCGGCGCCCGCCAAGCCGGCCGCCGCGATGCCGCAATTGCCCGAGCCGCCGGCCACGGCCGCCCTGCCGGGCACCGATTCGCTGGCGGCCCCGGCGCTGCGGCCGGCGGCCCTGCCGAGCGTCGCCGACCTGCCGCCGCCCGCGCCGCCAGCCGTGCCGCGCGAAGTCGCCCTGCCGCCACCGCCGGCCGCCGCCAGCCGCATCGAGCCGCCAGCCGAAGCAACAGCCGAGCCGCCGGCCGAACCGACAGCCGAACCGCCGCGGAGCGCCGCGCTGCCGCCGCTCGGCCCGGCGATCGATGTCGGCTCGCCGCCCAGCCCGCCCGTCGCCGCGCCAGCTCCGGCCGCCGCGCCGGCGGCCCGATTCCTCGCGCCGCCCGCCGAAATCGCGGCCCTGCCGTCGCCCGCCGCGGTGCCGCCGGCCGCCGCGACATCGCGCTCACTCGATGTCAGCGACATCTGGCACCCCTACCGCGCGGTCAAAAAGAGCCTCAATTGGGCCGGGCGGCAGCTGCCGATCATCGGCGAGGATGACCCGGCGCCGCAACCCCGGCCGGTCAAATCGTCGGCGTCGTCGACGGCTGCCCTGGCGCCGAGCGCGCCGAGCGCGCCGATCCCGCTGCTGCCGCCGGGGGGCAAGCTCGAGAGCAGCGACACGCCGGCGCCGAAAAAGCCGAGCGCCCCCGGCCCCGGCAGCGGCGGGCTTTACTGACCCCTCAGGCGATCCCCCTCAGGCGATCACTTCTCAGGCGATCACCCCGGCGTCGCGCAGCGCGGCGATCTCGGGTTCGCCGTAGCCGGCGTCGCGCAGCACCTGGGCGCTGTGCTCGCCGACCGCCGGGGCGCGGCGCGGCGGCACCTTCTGCTGGCCCCTGATCTCGATCGGGCTGTTGACCGTCATGTAGTCGGCGTCGACGAAGCGCACGAGATGGCCGGCGGCCAGCGCCTGCTCGTCGGCGGCGATGTCCGCGGTTTCGGCGACGATGCCGAAGATGATGCCGGCCTCGTCGAGCGCCCGGCGCCAGTGCGCCAGGTCGCGCGCCGCGAAGATGCGGTCGAGCAGGCGCACCAGCTCGCCGGCGTGCCGCTCGCGGCTCTCGATCGTCGCGAATTGCGGCGCGTCGAGGGCCGCGTCGCCGAGGCACGCCTTGAACTTGTCCCAGCGCCATGCGTCGGACGCGATCGACAGCAACAGCCAGCGCCCGTCACGGCATTGGTAATGCGTGCGCAGCGCGTTGAGCGAGGCTTCGCGCGGCGGCTGCGGCTGGACATCGTCGCCGCACAGCGCCGCCTGCACCGAGCAGCCGTTGGCCCATAGCCCGTTCGCCAGCAATGACGACGAGACGTAATTGCCCTTGCCGGTGCGCTCGCGCTGGTAGAGCGCGGTGACGATCGCGCCGTAGGTGCCCATCGCCGAGGGGTGGTCGCCCATGCCAGGGAGCGAGCGCGCCGGCGTCGCTTCCTCGCCGGCGCGCACCAGGTGCATCAGGCCGGTGCGGGCCCACCACGCGGTCGCGTCGAAGCCGGGCTTGTTGGCCTCGGGGCCCACTTCGCCATAGCCGGTGAAGGACGCATAGATCAGCCGCTCGTTGAGGGGCGCCAGATCCTCGTAGGTGATGCCAAGGCGCTGGCGCACCGGCGGCGGGTAATTGGTGATGAAGACGTCGGCGCCCTCGACCAGCCGGTAGAGCACCGCGCGCCCGGCTTCGGCGCGCAAATCGAGCGCCAGGCTCTGCTTGTTGCGCGCGTCGAGGATGAAGCCGGGGTTGAGCGGGCGCTCGGGCAGCGGCACGGCGCGCCGCCGGTAGGGGTCGCCGGCGCCGGGCGGCTCGATCTTGATCACTTCGGCGCCGAAATCCGACATCACCGTCGCCGCCGCCGGCCCGGCGATAAAGCTGGCGCAGTCGATGATTTTCAGCCCGTCGAAGATGCGTCCGCTCACCAATCGGTCCTTTCATTTATTCACAAAGCGACGACGAGTAGGTGAGAAACTGCCTCGGGCGGCCATCACTTTGAGGAAGACGAAAATTCGGCCACGATCTCAATCTCGCCAACCAGGGCAGTATTGAAGGCAGATAAATCCTCTGCCGGGATCCAGTATTCCTGAAACTTGCTCCCCGCAGCATCCCGCACCGGATAGCTGTCCAAGAAATGACGCCGAACCCGAAACCGGGTCACATAGCCCCGGCCGTGCGCGGGAACATTCCAATCACGCGCGATCCTGATTGCGTATTCCTCAGTAGCGACGGGATAAAATATAGGCTGCTCAGGCAGGCGCGGGGGAAATGCCCGCATTCCGGCCTTTTTGATTAGCTCTAATTCGGCAGGTCCGACGGGGCGCCACAAGACAACCGACTCGACCCGCATCTCGACAGGCTCGTTTCCCTCACTGCCTCGCTGTCTCATCGTGTAATCATACCGCCAGCCGGTACGCGGCGCCGTCGCGCACGATGTGGCCGGCGGTGGCGCCGGCGAAATGGGTGCCGATCACCAGCACCGGCCGGTCGCAGAGGTCAGCGAGCATGCGCTGGCGGGTATCGCGCGCCGCCTCGGGGTCGCTGTCGGCGGCCGACGACCATTCGGGATGCGCGATCTGGCAGGGGTGGTGCATGAAATCGCCGGTGATCAGCGCCTCCTCGCCTTGCGACTGGATGCGCACGCTGACATGCCCCGGCGTGTGGCCCAATGTCGGTACCAGGCTGATTTCGTCGCAGATCCGGTGGTCGGTCTCGACCAGATCGGCGAGGCCCGCATCGGCAATCGGCGCGACCGAATCGGCGAATACCGCATTCATGTCATC
This sequence comes from Allostellaceae bacterium, assembly GCA_035309005.1. Lineage (GTDB taxonomy): Bacteria > Pseudomonadota > Alphaproteobacteria > ATCC43930 > CGMCC-115725 > DATARH01. The sequence goes on from DATGFP010000090.1 coordinate 14,744, forward strand.
GCGCCCCCGCTGCCCCTGCCAGTGCACGAACTCGACCCGTCCCATCAGGTAGCGCGCCCTGGGGAAGGTCGGGACCCATTTGCCGCCCTGCAGCATCGTGTTCCAGCCGACATGGTCGACATGGAGATGGGTGCACAGCACCGTGTCGATCGCCTCGCGCGCGAAGCCGGCGGCCGCGAGGTCGGCGAGAAACGGCCCCTGCAAATTGTTCCAGCCCGGGATGCGGCGGCCCTCCTTGTCGTTGCCGAGGCAGGTGTCGACGATAATGCGGCGCTGCGGGGTTTCGACGACGAGCGCGTGGATCGACATTTTCAGGCGGCCGCGCTCGTCGGCGAAATGCGGCCGCAGCCAAGCGATCGGCAGGATTTCCTCATAGCTCGCCTGCGGCAGGATGAAGCGGCTGCCGCCGGTCACCTCCAGTTCGACGAGCTTGGTCACCGTCACCTCGCCGATCCGCCACTTCATCGCATCTCCTTGCGCTGCGGCGCATCCTGCTCTGACTCCGGCTCGGGCTCGATCTCATCCGCCGCCGCGCTCGCCGCGACCGAAGCGGTCGCCGCATCGTGGCGCGGCCAGTAGAGCTTAACCGTGGTGCCGCGGCCCGGCTGGCTGTCGATCGCGCAATGGCCGCCCGAGCGGGTAACGAAGCCGTAGACCTGCGACAGCCCGAGACCGGTGCCCTTGCCCGCGCCCTTGGTGGTGAAGAACGGGTCGAACGCCTTTGCCTGGACCTCTAGCGGCATGCCGCAGCCGGTGTCGGTGACCATCAGCGAGACATATTCCCCGGCCGCCATGCCGGCGGGCGGCGGCGCGCGGGCCGCGTCGAGCCGCAGATTGGCGGTCGCGATCGTCAGCTTGCCCTCGCCGGACATCGCGTCGCGCGCATTGAGCGCCAGGTTGAGGAGCGCGTTCTCCAGTTCGGTCGGGTCGGCGTAGATCGGCCAGAGCTCGGGCTGCAGGCGAAATTCGGTGGCGATGCGGTCGCCGGGCGAGCGCCACGGCAGATCCGACATCCGCGTCACCGCGTCGTTGACGTCGACCGGCCGGGGATCGACCGGGCCGCGGCCGGCAAAGCTCAGCAGCCGCTTGGTCAAGGCCGATGCCTTCTCGCAGCCGCTCATCGCCGCCGCGATGAAGCGGTGATGCCGCGGGTTGACGGTTTCGCGGTTGGCCTCCAGGAGCGCGATATTGCCCGAGACGATGGTCAGGAGATTGTTGAAATCGTGCGCCATCCCGGCGGTCAACAGGCCGACCGCCTCCATCTTCTGCGCCTGGTGCAGCTGCGCTTCGATCGCGGCGCGCTGGGTCAAGGCGTCCTGCGCCTGGGCCAGCGCCAGCTGTTCGCGGCGGGTCCGGCGCAGCGCGAGGAGGGAGAGCAAGATCAGCGCGATCGCCGCCGGCACCGCGATCAGGGCATAGCCGGCGACCGTCGCCAGCCACTCGTGCAGGATCGACGCCCGCGTCCGCCCGACCGCGACGTAGATCGGGTAGTCCGCCAGCCGGCTGTAGGCGACGAGGCTGCCGGAATCGCCGAACGGCGAGCCGCTGGCGATGAGGCCGCCCGGGTTCTGGCTGGCAATCGCCGCCGCCAGCAATTTATCGCCCGGCTCCGGCGGCGCGCTCGCGGCGGCTTTCGGATAGTGCGCCAGGACGCTGCCATCGTCGCGCAGCACGCTCGCGGTGTACTGGGTCGAGGTGCCGAGCAGCGAATTATAGAACGAGGCGAAATAGGGCCCCGACACCGCGACGACGATGATCCCGTCGAATTCGCCGTTGGCGAGCTGGCGGCGCCGGCTCACGGTGAAATACGGCTGATAGCCGCCGCCCTCCAGGCTGCGGGCGCGCAACGCCCAGATGTAGGTCTGCTGCGCGCCGCTCTTCAGCGCGCGGAAATCGTCGCGGCCCGACTGGTCGAGCTCGCGGTTGACCGGGTAGACCCGTGCGCTGACCAGTTCGTGGCCCTGGGCATCGATCGCCCAGGCCGCCGCCACCTGCGGCAGCGCCGCGATCTGCTGCGCGATGCGCTCGTGCAGCGCGCTTTCCTGCTCGTGGATCTGCGCGTCGCTGAGCCCGCTGAGCAGGTCGTCGATGCGTGCCGCGACCAGGAGATGGGTGTCGAGGATCTTGGTGGTGTTTTCCTCGGCGACCGCGACCGCCTCGCGCAGCGCCACGGCGGCGCTGGTGTAGCTGTCGCGGTAGGAGACAAAGGCGCCGGCCGCCCCCAAGAGCAGCGGCACGACGATCGTCGCGACCAACAGCAGGCGCAGCAGGTTGATCGCGCCCACCGCCGGCCGGCGGCCCTGCGGCCGGTTCGAGGCCGCGCGCGGCCCGGCGGCAGCCGCGGGGCCAGCCTCGGGGCCAGCCTCGGGTCCGGCCGACAGAATGCTGGTCGAATTGCCGGAAACTTCGGTGGATCGCATCGCGGCGCTCGCGCATCATGCCCAGCCGGCCCGGCGCGCCGTGGCGCGTTCGCGGCTTGGCCCGCTCGTCGGGGGAATTGTCACCATAGGGCGCACCCTGCGGTCAACAGCGCTAAGCGGAAAAGAGACGCGCCGCGGCTGCCGGCTGCGCTAGGCTGCCGCTCCGGCCCAGAACCTTAACCGGGGAAATCGGCGATGCACGACAGGCACCTGGGTAACCGGCACCGGGGTGGCTTTTCTGCGCTGGGCGGCTTGCTGCTGGGATGCCTGGCGCTCGGCGGTTGCGTCGGCCAGCCGGCGGCGCCGACCCCGGCGCAGGCCGTCGCGCTGCTGCAGTCCGGCCGGCCGTTATTGAGCTGCCGCCAGCCCTGCCTCGCTTCCTGGCAAGAGGTGCAGCCGCAGGCGGCGCAGCTCGCCGCGCTGGCGCGCTGGGCCGAGCTCGCGGCGCTGGTTCTGCGGGTCGGCTACCAGGACGACCTGACGCTGTATTATCTCGGGCAGGCGGCCGAGGGGATCGGCAACCCCGGAGCCGCCGCCGGCTTCTATAGGGACAGCATCGAGTTCTCCGGCACCGTCAACGCGTGCCGCTACCTCAGCCGGATGTGCGGCGGCGTCGCGCTGCCGCGGGCGGCCCAGTTGCGCCTCGCGGCGATCGACCGGGCGCTCAGCCGGCGCTACCGGCCGCCGGGGCGGGGGCCGCACCGCCTGGCGCCGGCCGAACCCGCCACGCCGGCCCCGGGCGAAGTTGCCCCGCCCGCGCCAAGCGAAGTTGCCCCGCCCGCACCGGGCGACGGCGCCGCGCCGGCGCCGAGCGCAGCCGCCCCGCCGCTCCCACCGCCGCCCCCGCCACCGCCGCTGCCCACGCGGGCGCCACCGGCAACGCCGCACGCCTCGGACTACATCGAGCCCCCGCCGAGCGGGCGTTAGCGTCCCGATACCATCTCCGTCATCCCGGCGCAGGCGGGACCTTTGCATAAGGGTTTCACCGGGTAGAAGAGGCCTGTCGGGGTCGGTGTTTGGGCAGCAGGAGGCTGTCGGATTGCGATTTGGGGGTGATCGGGACGGAGTTTTTCTGCTCAGGCAGGGCGCAAGCGGTCG
>DATGFP010000091.1:0-17677 GCA_035309005.1 Allostellaceae bacterium
ATCCCGGTCATCCATTGCGAGAACTGCGGTATCGTGCCGGTGCCGGAAAGGGAGTTGCCGGTCGAATTGCCGCATGACGTGACCTTCGACCGCCCCGGCAACCCACTCGACCGCCATCCGACCTGGAAGCACGTAGCCTGCCCGCGCTGCCACGGCGCGGCGACGCGCGAGACCGACACGTTCGACACGTTCTTCGAATCCTCGTGGTATTTCCTGCGCTTCTGCTCGGCCCGCGCGCCGATGGCGTTCGACCGCGCCGCCGCCGAATATTGGATGCCGGTCGACCAGTACATCGGCGGCGTCGAGCACGCCGTGCTGCACCTCCTCTATTCGCGCTTTTTCATGCGGGCGCTGAAACGCTGCGGCTACCTCGACCTCAACGAGCCGTTCGCCGGCCTCTTCACCCAGGGCATGGTGCTGCACCAGACCTACCAGAACAGCGCCGAGGAGTGGCTTTTTCCGCGCGACGTGACGGAGGCCGGCGACGGCCGCCTCGCCGATGCCAAGGGCGGCCCGGTCACCGTCGGGCGGCTCGAAAAAATGAGCAAGTCGAAGAAAAACGTCGTCGATCTCGACGACATCGTCGACACCTACGGCGCCGACACCGCGCGGCTTTACCTGTTGTCCGACAGCCCGCCCGAGCGCGACCTCGAATGGACGGCCGCCGGGATCGACGGCAGCTGGCGCTACGTCAGCCGGCTGTGGCGCATGGTGTCCGAGCCCACCGTGACGCTGCCGCCGGCGGGCAGCGCGATGCCGGTGGACCTCTCGCCGGCGCTGGTCGCGCTGCGGCGCCAGACCCACAAGACGATCGCCGCGGTCACCGACGACCTCGACAAGTTCCGCTTCAACCGCGCGGTCGCCCGCATCCGCGAACTGACCAATGCGCTGGAGGACCTGCCGGCTGTCGCACCGGGCGCGGGCATCGTGCTGCGCGAGGGCATCGAGGCGGCGATCCGCCTGATCGGCCCGATGATGCCGCATCTCGCCGAAGAGATGTGGCGCGAGCTCGGGCACGGCACCTTGTTGGCCGACGAACGCTGGCCCGCGGCCGACCCCGATCTCGCGCGCGACGAGGCGGTGACGATCGCGGTCCAGGTCAACGGAAAATTGCGCGGCACGATCGATCTGCCGCGCGATGCCGCGGCGCCCGAGGTCGAGGCGGCGGCACTGGCGCTGCCGCAGGTCGCGCGCCAGCTCGACGGCCGCGCGCCGAAGAAGGTGGTGATCGTGCCCAACCGCATCGTCAGCGTCGTCGCCTGATGCCGCGGCGGCAAATTCGGCCAATACCCGGGCGGCGGGCCTTTCTGCGCTGGTCGGCCGGCGCGTTGCTGGGGTTCGCGCTGCCGCCGCTGGCCGGGTGCGGCTGGGCGCCGCTCTACGCCGATCCCGAAACCGGACCGGCCGACGCGGAGCTGCGCGCGATCCACCTTGCGCCGATCCCCGAGCGGATCGGCCAGAAGCTCGCGTGGGCGCTACGGCAATCGTTCAACCCGGGCGGCGACCCGAGCCCGCAGCGCTACCTGCTGCGCGTCACGCTGCAAACGGTGCGGTCCGACCTCGGGGTGCAGGTCCAGGGCTTCGGAACCCGCGGCCGCCTCGACGCCACCGCAAGCTTCTTCCTCAGCGACATCAAGAGCGGCGCGCCGCTCTTGTCGGCCGCCGCGCACGTCGCCGAATCGTTCGACATTCTAGCCAACGAATATTCCGATGTCGTCGCCGAGGACGATGCCCGCACCCGCGCCGTCGAGGAATTGCGCCGCGACATCGTTAACCGGCTCACCGTCTTCATGCAGCGCCGGGCGGCCCAGGGCGCCGCCAAACCGTGAAGCTCGCCGGCCCGCGGGTCGCGGGTTTTCTGGCGCGGCCCGACCCGGACATCCGCGCCGTGCTGCTGTACGGTCCCGACGCCGGGCTGGTGCGCGAGCGGGCCGACATGCTGGCGCGGGCGATCTGTCCCGATCCGCGCGATCCGTTCCGCGTCGCCGAGCTCGCCGCGGCGACGCTCGCCGGCGATCCGGCGCGGCTCGCCGACGAGGCGGCGCAGATCAGCCTGATGGGCGGGCGGCGCGTCGTCCGGGTGCGCGACGCCGGCGACGGGCTGACGCCGCTCTTCACGCGCTTTCTTCTAGACGCGCTCGGCGACTCGCTGGTGGTTGCCGAGGCCGGCGATTTGCCGGGCCGCTCGGCGCTGCGTCGCGTCTTCGACGAGGCGCCGCGAGGCGCCGCGATCGGCTGCTATCCCGACAGCGCCCGCGACCTCGCGGCGGTGATCCGCGAAGCCTTTGCCGCACACCGAATCGAGGTAAGCCGCGACGCCCTCGATTTTCTCGTCCTCCATCTCGGCGACGACCGCCTGGTAACCCGCGCCGAACTCGAAAAACTGACGCTCTACGCCGGCGACGGCGGCCGGGTTGAGCTTGCCGACGCGCGCGAAATCATCGCCGACAGCGCCGCCTTGTCGCTCGACGATGCGATCCTGGCGGCCGCCGAGGGCGACGCCGCCGCGCTCGACCGCGCCCTCGCGCGGGTGTTCCAGGAGGGCGAGTCGCCGGTGTCGGTGATCCGCGCGCTGGGCCGCCACCTGCAGCGGCTGCACCTCCTCGCCGGCCGCATCGCGGCGGGCGGCGCCATCGAGGAGGCGATCCGCGCGGCACGGCCGCCGATTTTCTTCAAGGAGCAGGACAGCTGGCGCCGCCAACTGCAGCGCTGGAGCGAAGTTCGGCTGCGGCGCGCGCTCGAGCGCGTCGTCGCCGCCGAATTCCGCATGAAGCTTACCGGCTTCCCGGCCGAAACCATCTGCCGCGAGGCCCTCTTCGCGATCGCCCGGCAAGCGCGCGGCTGAAGCCCTTTCAGCTGCGCCGCAGCAGCTTGAGCAGGCGGTCGAGCTGGTCGAGGGTGGTGTAGTGCAGCATCAGGCTGCCGCCGCGGCGCTTGCGCGCCAGCGTAACGCGCAGCCCGAGCGTCGTCGCCAGCTCGTGCTCGAGCGCCTGGGTGTCGGCGTCGCGCAGCGGCCCCGGGCGCGACGCCGGCTGCGCCATGCGGCGCCGCACCAGCCGCTCGGTGGCGCGCACGTTGAGGCCGCGGCGCACCACCTCTTGCGCCAATGCGGCCGGATCGGACGCCGCGAGCAGGGCGCGGGCATGCCCGGCCGACAGCGCGCCGGCTTCGAGGTGCTGCCGCACCGGCGCCGGCAACGCCAACAGGCGCAATGTGTTGGCGACGTGGCTGCGGCTTTTCCCGACCGCCTCGGCGAGGCTCGCCTGGCTGCGGCCGAACTCGCGGGCGAGGCGGCTGTAGGCCTCGGCCTCCTCGAGCGGCGAGAGATCCTCGCGCTGCAGGTTTTCAACGAGCGCGATCTCGATGACCTCGGAATCGCCGAGCACCCGGACGACGATCGGCACCTCGTGCAGCCCGACGCGCTGCGCCGCGCGCCAGCGCCGCTCGCCGGCGACCAGCTCGAATTCGGCGCCGTCCGCCGTCTCGCCGAGCGGCCGCACCAGGAGCGGCTGGACGATGCCTTTTTCGCGGATCGATTGCGCGAGGCCCTCTAGTTCGGCTTCGGCGAAGCGCCGGCGCGGCTGGAACGGCGACGGCCGGATCGCCTCGATCGGCACGCTGCGAGCGCCGCCGGGTTGGGCGCCGCCGGGCTCGCCCGCGGCGCGCGCACCGGCCTCGCCGAAGAGAACTGCGAGGCCGCGCCCCAGCTTCTGGCGCCTAGCCCGATCGCTCATGCTGCCGCTCCCTGCCGCAGCATCTCGGCGGCAAGCTGGACATAGGCCTGCGCGCCGGAGCAGCGCTGGTCGTAGACGAGGGCCGGCATGCCGTGCGACGGTGCTTCCGACACCCGCACGTTGCGCGGGATCACCGTCTGATAAACCTTGTCGCCGAAATGGCCGCGCACGTCGGCGGCGACGTCCTCGCACAGATTGTTGCGGCGATCATACATTGTCAGCAGCACCCCCTGCAGCGCGAGGCGCGGGTTCAACGCCTGCCGCACCCGCTCGATCGTGCGCATCAATTGGGCCAGGCCCTCCAGCGCGTAGAACTCGCACTGCAGCGGCACCAGCACCCGGTCGGCCGCGACGAGCGCGTTGATCGTCAACAGGTTGAGCGACGGCGGGCAGTCGATCAGCACGTCGTCGTACGGGGCGAGATCGGCGCCGAGCGCCCGCTGCAGCAGAAATTCGCGCTGCGGCCGCCCGCTTATTTCGAGTTCGGCGGCGGCGAGGTCGGGGGACGCCGGCACCAGCGCAAGGCGAGCCACCGCGGTGGCGATCGAGGCGCGCTCAAGATCGCTTTCGCCGAGCAGCAATTCGTAGCTGGTGAGGCCGCGCGCCGCGCGCGGTATGCCAAGCCCGGTGCTGGCGTTGCCCTGCGGATCGAGATCGATAACGAGGACGCGCCGCCCCTCCGCGGCAAAGGCGGTGGCGAGGTTGACCGCGGTCGTGGTCTTGCCAACCCCGCCCTTCTGGTTGGCGACCGCGATGATGCGCGCGCGCGCCGCTTCAGCCGCCGTCGCCGGGCTCACGGCGCGCCACCCCGCTCAAGCACAGGATGACCCCGCGCGGGTCGCTGCGGCTCTGCTGGCTCGTGACATCGAATTTCCAGTGCTGCTGCGCGGCGGCCAATTCTTGCCCCGCCTGCTCGCCCTTTGGGAAGAGGCATCGCGTACCCGGTGCGACAAACGGCTGAGCCAGAACGAGAAGCCGGTCGAGCGGGGCGCAGCCGCGGGCGGTCACGACATCGAACGGGCGCGGCGGCAGCGATTCGATTCGCGAATTGTGGATGCGCACCGGCGCCTGGGCGACCCGCGCCGCCTCGCGCAGGAAGGCGCATTTGCGCGCGTCCGCTTCGACCAGCTCGACCTGGGCTACGCCCAGAATCGCCAGCACCAGGCCGGGAAAGCCGGCGCCGCTGCCGAGGTCGATCAGGCTTTGCGCGCCTCGTGGTACCAGCGGCAGCAGCTGCGCCGAATCGAGGAAATGCCGCCGCCACACATCGTCGAGGGTGCTGCCGGCGACGAGATTAATCCGCCGCGACCATTCGGCGAGGAGCGCCCGATAGGCCTCCAGCCGCGCCAATGTTTCACGTGAAACACCGCTCGCCGCGGCAAACCCCGCGGCGTCAAGCGGCGCGCGGCTCGGGGCGGCGCCTGACATATTGCAAGAGCGCGACGAGCGCCGCCGGCGTCACCCCCGAGATCCGCGCCGCGGCGCCCAGCGTTGCCGGCCGCGCCGCCGCCAGCTTGCCGCGGATTTCCGCCGACAGGCTGCCGACCGCGGCGTAATCGAGCCCGTCGGGCAGGAGCAGAGATTCGTCGCGGCGGAAGGCGGCGATGTCGCGCGCCTGGCGCTCTAGGTAGCCGGCATAGCGCGCGTCGATTTCGAGCTGCTCGGCGATATCGGGGGCAATCGCGCCGAGCTCGGGCCACAGCGCCGCCAATCGCGCCAGGTCGATGCCGGGATGGGCCAGGAGCTCGGCGGCCGAACGCGCCACCCCGTCGGCGTTGACGCTGAAGCCGCGGCGGCGCAGCGCGGTCGGCGTCATGCGCAATTCGCCGACCCGGCAGCGCGCCGCCTCCAGCGCCGCCAGCTTGGCCGCGAAGGCACCGGCGCGCGCCGCGCCGACTACACCCGCCGCGATCCCCAGCGGGGTCAGGCGCTGGTCGGCGTTGTCGGCGCGCAGGGTCAGCCGGTATTCGGCGCGCGAAGTAAACATGCGGTAGGGCTCGGCCGTGCCGCGCGTCACCAAATCATCGACCAGGACGCCGATATAGGCGTCGGCCCGGTCGAGCACGAACGGCGCCGCGCCCCCGGAGGACCCAGCCGACAATGCCGCATTGACGCCGGCGACGAGGCCCTGCGCCGCGGCCTCCTCGTAGCCCGTCGTGCCGTTGATCTGGCCGGCGAGGTAGAGGCCGGGCACGCGCCGCGTCTCCAGCGTCGCATGCAGTTCGCGCGGATCGACGTAATCGTATTCGATCGCGTAGCCGGGCCGCCGCATTACCGCGTGTTCGAGCCCGGGAATCGTCGAGATAAACTCAGCCTGCACGTCGCGCGGCAGCGAGGTCGAGACCCCGTTCGGGTAGACCGTGTCGTCGTCGAGCCCTTCCGGCTCCAAAAAAATCTGGTGCCGCTCGCGCTCGGCGAAGCGCACGACCTTATCCTCGATCGACGGGCAATAGCGCGGCCCCACCCCGGCGATGTCGCCGGAAAACAGCGGCGAACGGCCGAGATTGCCGCGGATGACGGCGTGCGTCCGCGGGTTTGTCTCGGTGATGTGGCAGACGATCTGCGGCGTCGTGATCTGTCTGGTCATGAACGAGAATGGCACGGGCGGGTCGTCCCCCGGTTGCACGTCGAGGCCGCGCCAGTCGATCGTCGTGCCGTCAAGCCGCGGCGGCGTCCCGGTCTTCAGCCGCCCCAAGGCAAAGCCGCAGCGCCGCAAGGTCTGCGACAGGCCGAGCGAGGGCGCCTCGCCGACCCGCCCCGCCGGGATCTTCTCCGCGCCGATATGGATGAGGCCGCCCAAAAACGTGCCGGTGGTCAGGACGACCCGGCCGGCGCGCAGCCGGCGGCCGGCGCCGAGCGTGAGGCCACACACCCGGCCGGCGGCGTCGAGGACGAGATCCTCGGCCGCCCCCTCGATAATCGTGAGATGCTCGAATTCCGCGAGCAATTCGGCCATCGCCCGGCGATAGAGCTTGCGGTCGGCCTGGGCGCGGGGCCCGCGCACCGCCGGCCCCTTGCTGCGGTTGAGCAGGCGGAACTGGATGCCGGCCCGGTCGATCGCGCGGCCCATGACGCCGTCAAGCGCATCGATCTCGCGCACCAAATGGCCTTTGGCAAGGCCGCCCACGGCCGGGTTGCACGACATCTCGCCGATCGTCGCAAGGCTGTGCGTCAAGAGCGCCGCCCTGGCGCCGAGCCGCGCCGCCGCCGCCGCCGCCTCGCAGCCGGCATGCCCGCCGCCGATCACGATTACATCGTAGGCGCCGCTCGTCTCATTCATCGCGGCGGAATCCAAGGGAAGCGCGGTGGCCGTTCGAGGCTAGCCGCGGCGGCGCTTCTTGCCGGTGAGTTCGCGCAGGTACATCGGCGCGAAGCGAATGAACATCAGCCCGGTGCCCTCGTAGCGCGGCACCCGCGAATCTTCGAGGTAGGCATAGCCGGCCTCGATATCTTCCCAGCAAAACCACACGACAAAGGCAAAGAACAGGAACAGGACGCCGAACAGGTTGATGTCCGGCTTCGGATCGGCGTTGAAAAACGCACTCCCGGCCAAAGCAAGGGCGAGGGTCGTATAGAATACGCGACGTACCATTCCAACCTCCGCGACAGGCACATCTACCACCGCCCGCGCGCCCTTGTCAAAACGCCCCGCCGCGCGTCCGCCATGCGCCGCAGCACGGCAGCATCTCCGGCAGAAGAATTCAGTTGTCACCTCCGATCGATCGTCAATGTGGCCGAAAAAATGGCCATCATTGCGTCCTAAACCAATTAACTGTCCTCATCGTCTTCGTCCTCCGGCCGTTCTCCGTAATCGAACGCATCGCGCCTCTCAATCAACCGACGCGTGAGAGCCTCGTTGATCCCATCCTCAATGAAGCGCCTCATCACGCCGGATCGGCCTTTGCCGAATGACCCCATCCGCGCAAGCTCGTCGAGATACGCAAGAATGATCGGCCTCAGCCGGATGGAGGTGCCGGGGTTTGCCATTGCCGCCAACGTATTTCATTCGAAAGCCATTTGAAATACGCCTTGACCGACCAACCGAATCGGTGAACGATGCGCCCCGTAAAAGAAAGGCGCCCCGAAGGGCGCCTAGTTTGGGGTCTGGTCTTTTGTTGGCGTCCTCTGGTCGGATCAGGACCGAGGCCACCTGCGCAAGTGGGAGCGAACGTGCTCCCACTTTCCGTATCTGCACCTGAGATAATCACGCACGGAGACCGCGCGCCCCCAGGGCAGCCCGTTGACGAATGCGGCCATTGCCGCCTCCATCGAGAGACGACAGGACTGGGCCTGCCTTTCCCCGGAGCACCCCATGCGCCCCGCCCCGTGCCAGGGCGTCGAGTGGATCGCTCAAAGGTCTCGATGGAAGATGCTTAGGAACGCGAATCGCCACCGACAACAGAACAGATGCCGCGCCGTCCGTCAAGCACTGCGATCAATATCCTGCGACGGCCGACGGCTTTGGGCGCAATATGCTGTGCACGCGGCCTTCCGAGGATCGGCCAACTCGCGTGGCTAGCTAATTGTAACCCATCGGGCTGGACCTCATCATTCGTGCGTCCCATCTCTTAATCGCGTGCCGCTTATTGCGAGGAATGACGATGTTTCAGTTCAACCCAGAGCCAAATCTTATTGGTCGGCGTTGGGACGTGTGCTCCCGTAAAGTGCGCGCATGGACTCCGGCAGCGGTTGTCGATCAGCAGAATTCGAGAGCCATCCTCAAATATGATCACTTCCCGGAAAATCTCACCGTGGATTTGGACATACTTCTTCTAGAACGTAGTCTTTTCCGTCCGTTGGGTGAGACAGGCAAATAATTCCGATCATTTGCCGAGGCAGAAATCGGCGAAGATTATGTCGAGCAGGTCGTCGACGTCGACGCGGCCGGTGATGCGCCCCAAGCTGCGCCAGGCGAGGCGCAAATCCTCGGCGCGCAATTCGGCGAGGGGGGCGGCGAGCGAGCGGCGCAGCGCCTCGGCGGCGACCTCAAGCGCCCCGCGGTGGCGCGCCCGGGTCAACAGCGGCGCGGCGATGTCGTAGCGCTCGGCGACGCGCGCGGCGAGCGCCCTGACCAGCTGCGCGATCCCCTCGCCGGTCAAGGCCGACACCGCGACCGCGCCGGGCGGCAGCGCCGCGCGCTCGGCGACGTCGATCTTGTTGGCGACCAGCAGCGTGTCGGGGCCGGGCCAGGCGGCGGCGCCGGCGGCATCCTGCGGCCGCTCCGCCTCGAACACGAATAGCCGCAGATCGGCCGATGCGGCGCGCGCCACGGCGCGGCGCAGCCCTTCCTGCTCGACCGCGTCGGCGCTGTCGCGCAGGCCGGCGGTGTCGGCCAGCACGACCGGAAAGCCGGCGAGGTCTATCGCGACCTCGATCACGTCGCGGGTCGTGCCGGCGATGGGCGAGGTGATCGCCGCCTCGCGCCGCGCCAGCTGGTTGAGGAGGCTCGACTTGCCGGCGTTGGGCGGCCCGACGATCGCGACCATCAGCCCATCGCGCAGCCGTTCGCCGCGGTGGCCGTCGGCGAGATGGCGCGCGATCTCATCGGCCAGCTCGGCCGTGTCGGCGGCGACCCGCGCCTCGAGCGCCGGCGGCAGATCCTCGTCGGGGAAATCGATCGCCGCTTCGAGGTGCGCCAGGAGGCGCAGCAGCCGGTCGCCCCATAAGCGGTAAAGCTCGCCCAGTTCGCCGCCGAGCTGGCGCAAGGCCTGGCGGCGCTGCGCCTCGGTCTCGGCCGCCGCGAGGTCGGCCACCGCCTCGGCCTGCACGAGGTCGAGCTTGCCATTGAGGAAGGCGCGGCGGGTGAATTCGCCGGGCTCGGCGAGGCGCAGCCCCATCCGGCCCAGCACCGCCATGACGGCGGAAAGGACGGCGCGGCTGCCGTGCAGGTGCAGTTCGGCAACGTCCTCGCCGGTCAGGCTGCGCGGCCCCGGCAGCCACAGCGCCAGGCCGTCGTCGAGGGTCTCGCCGCTGGCAGGATCGCGCACCCGCACGCGGCGCGCCACCCTGGGCGGCGGTAGCCCGCCCGCCAGCGCTTGTAGCGCCGCTCCCGATTGCGGGCCGGACAGGCGAATGATCGCGACCGCGGCGCGCCCTGCGGCGGTCGCCGGCGCGTATATCGTCTCGGGCGGTGCGGCGCCCATCACCCGTCGCCCCCGCGGAAGCGGGGGTCCAGGGCAGGCGACCGGAGCTGTTGCCCCTGGATTCCCGCTGTTGCGGGAATGACGGCCGAACTGCGGCTCAGTGCTTCGGCGGCAGCTGGTCGGGCTGCAACATCAGCCGATCGACGCGGCCGCCGTTCTTCAGGTGGGTTTCGAGGATCTCGTCGATGTCGCTTTGCGACTCGAAGCGATACCACACCCCTTCCGGGTAGATCACCAGATTGGGGCCGAACTCGCAGCGGTCGAGGCAGCCGGCGGCGTTGAAGCGGACATTTTCGACGCCGAGCTGACGCGCCTTTTCGCGCGCATAGCCGCGCAGCTTGTCGAAGCCGCCGGCGGCCTCCGCCCGCGCCATGCAGCAGCCGCGCGGATGCCCTTCCGCCCGCACGTTGTTGCACATGAAGATGTGGCGGTCGTAGAACAGCTTCGGGTCGGCCATTCGGGTTCTCCGCTGTTGCCGGGCGGAGCGGGTGACGCTAGCCGCCGTCCTGGGTCTAAGATGCCGGCCGACCCTAACCTGCCGCGCCGCCGCCGGCAACATCCGCGGGCGCAACCCGCCCCCAAGCATTGCTCATGGGATCGCGCATGGACAGAAACCGCCTCGGCGAGGAAATCAGCCCCTACCTCCTGCAGCACAAGGACAACCCGGTGCATTGGCAGGCCTGGGGGCCCGAGACGCTGGCCGCCGCTCGGGCCGCCGACAAGCCGATCCTCTTGTCGGTCGGCTACGCCGCCTGCCACTGGTGCCACGTGATGGCGCACGAAAGCTTCGAGAACCCGCAAATCGCGGCGCTTATGAACAAGCTTTTCATCAACATCAAAGTCGACCGCGAGGAGCGCCCCGACCTCGACGCGATCTACCAGAACGCGCTCGCGTTGATGGGCGAGCAGGGCGGCTGGCCGTTGACGATGTTCCTGACGCCGCAGGGCGAGCCCTTCTGGGGCGGCACCTATTTCCCGCCCGAGCCGCGCTGGGGCCGGCCAGGTTTTCCGCAGCTATTGAGCGCGCTCGCCGGCGCCTACCGCGACAAGCCCGACGACGTCGCGAAAAACGTCGCAGCGCTGCGCCAGGGCCTGCAAAAATTGGGGCAGCCGCAAGCCGGCGCCCCTATCGCGCCCGACCTCTTCGACCGCGTCGCCGAGCGCCTGCTGCGCGAGGTCGATCCCCTGAACGGCGGCATCGGCAGCGCCCCCAAATTCCCGCAATGCGGCATCTTCGAATTATTGTGGCGGGCCTGGAAGCGCACCCGCCGCGAGCCCTATCGCGACGCCGTCATCCGCACCCTGACGACGATTTCGCAGGGCGGCATCTACGACCATCTCGGCGGCGGCTACGCACGCTACGCCACCGACACGCATTGGCTGGTGCCGCATTTCGAGAAGATGCTTTACGACAACGCCGAGCTGGTCAGCCTCTTGACGCTGGTGTGGCAGGAAACCAAGGAGCCGCTTTACGCCCAGCGCGTCGCCGAGACGATTTTCTGGCTGGAACGCGAGATGACCCACCCCGAAGGCGGCTTCTACAGCAGCCTCGACGCCGACAGCGAACACGAGGAGGGGAAATTCTACGTCTGGTCGGAAGCCGAGATCGACCAGCTTCTCGGCGGCGAGCGGGCGCTCCTCTTCAAGCGCTATTACGACGTCGCGGCCGGCGGAAACTGGGAGGGCAAGACGATCCTCAACCGCCTCGCCCACCCCGCCCTCGCCGACGCCGCGACCGAAAATGAGCTGGCGCAATGCCGCGAATTGCTGCTGGCGGCGCGGGCCGGAAGGGTGCGACCCGGGCTCGACGACAAGGTGCTGGCCGACTGGAACGGGCTGATGCTCGCGGCGCTCGCCGAAGCCGGGCTCGCCTTCGAGCGCCCCGAGTGGACCCTGCTGGCGGCGCGCGCCTTCGACTTCGTCTGCGATAAGATGACCGGCGCCGACTTCCGGCTCCGCCACAGCTGGCGCTCGGGCGACGCGCGTCATCCGGCCAGCGTCGACGACTACGCCAATCTCTGCCGCGCCGCGCTGGCGCTGCACGAGGCGACCTTCGACGACGCCTACCTCGCCCGGGCGCGCGACTGGGTCGCCGTGCTCGACCGGCATTATTGGGACGCCGCCGAAGGCTCGGCCGGCGGCTATTATTTCGCCGCCGACGACACGGCGGATTTGATCGCCCGGGTCAAGACCGCGTCGGACGCCGCGGTCCCCTCGGGCAACGGCACGCTGGTCGGAGTTCTCGCGCGCCTCGCGCTGCTGACCGGCGACGATACCTACGCCCGCCGGGCAGAAGCGATCGTCGGGGCCTTCGGCGGTGAACTGGGCCGCAATTTCTTCCCGCTGGCGACGCTGATCAACAACGCCGAATGCGCGCATAAGCCGCTGCAGATCGTGCTGGTCGGCGCCCCCCACGACGCGCATTTCGCAGCCCTGCGGCGCGCGGTCTACGCCGCTTCGCTGCCCAACCGCGTCGTCCTCGCGGCGACGAATGGGGAGGATTTGCCGGCGACGCATCCGGCGTACGGCAAGGGCCTCGTCGGTGGCCACGCCGCCGCCTATGTCTGCGAGGGAGCAGTCTGCTCGCTGCCGCTGACGGAGCCGCAAGCTCTGCTCGACAGACTAAATGCGTTGTGCTAATGTTCTTGAAATGTTCCTACAGGAGGCCGGCATGCCCTCGCTGTCCATCCCAAGCCCGATCGGGCGGCTGACGATCAAGGAAGCGGGCGACCAGATCGTCGCGATCCACTGGGAAGATGGCGGCCCGGCCGGCAACGCCAACCTGAGCAATGGCAGCCCGTTGCTCGCCGAGGCGGCGCGCCAGCTCGCCGCGTATTTCGCCGGAGAGCTGGCGCAGTTCGACTTGCCGCTGGCGCCTGCGGGTTCGCCGTTCGAGAGCCGCGTCTGGGCCGCGATGCAGCAGATCCCCTATGGCGAGACGCGCTGCTACGGCGATCTCGCGGCGGCCGTTGGCTCGGCGCCGCGCGCGGTCGGGCGCGCCTGCGGGCGCAACCCGATCCCGGTCGTCATCCCGTGCCACCGGGTGCTGGCTAAAGCCGGGCTCGGCGGCTATAGCGGCTCGGGCGGCCTGGTGACCAAGCAGCGCCTCCTCGCACTCGAAGGCGCGGTGTGACGAATTCCCTGCCCGGCGCGCGAAATTCCCTGCGGAGCGGCAAAAAATTCCCTGCTCGGCGCCCGGGAATTTTCCGATAATCCTATGATATATCACACGTTTTTTTAGGATTCGCGTAAAGATCCCTGCCCGGCAGGGAAACCCAGGGAAGGCGCCGGCCTGGGTCCCGCCGGGGCTCGGCTTTGCGACACCGGCGTTCTTCGCTATCGTCGCCCGATCGACCCCCCGCTAGCAAAACCCCAGGAGGCGGCAATGGTACAGGCGATCCGTTTTGCGAAGACCGGCGGCCCGGAAGTGCTGGAGTGGCAGCCGGTCGAGGTGGGCAAGCCCGGGCCGGGCGAGGTGCGCCTCAAGCACACCGCGGTCGGGCTCAACTACATCGACACCTATCAGAGGAGCGGGCTCTACCCGATGCCGCTGCCATCGGGGCTAGGCTCGGAAGCGGCCGGGATTATCGAAGAGGTCGGGCCGGGGGTCAGCGGCCTCAAAATCGGCGACCGCGTCGCCTATGCCGGCGGCCCCTTGGGCGCCTACAGCGAGGGCCGCGTCATGCCGGCCGAGCGGCTGGTGCCGGTGCCGCAGGGCATCAGCGACCAGGCGGCCGCAGCGATGATGCTGAAGGGCATGACCGCGTGGTACCTCATTCGCCGCACCCATGTCGTGAAGCCGGGCGAGACGATCCTGATCCACGCCGCGGCCGGCGGCGTCGGCCTCATCGTCTGCCAGTGGGCCAAGCACCTTGGCGCCACGGTCATCGGCACGGTCGGCGACGCGCAGAAGGCGGCGCTCGCCAAGGCGCACGGCTGCGACCACCCGATCAACTACCGCACCGAGGATTTCGTCGCGCGCGTGGCTGAGATCACCGGCGGCAAGAAATGCCCGGTGGTCTACGATTCGGTCGGCAAGGACACGTTCTTCAAGTCGCTCGACTGCATCGCGCCATTGGGCCTCATGGCGCTCTTCGGGCAATCCTCGGGATCAGTGCCGCCGGTCGATCTCGGCATCCTCGCCGGCAAGGGCTCCTTGTTCGTGACCCGGCCGACCCTCAACACCTACACCACGAGCCGCGAGGATCTGCTGACCGCGTCCGGCGAACTGTTCGACGTCGTCCTGAAGGGTGCGGTCAAGATCGAGGTCAACCAGACCTACCGGCTGCGCGACGCCGCCCAGGCGCACCGCGACCTGCAGGACCGCAAGACGACGGGCTCAACCGTCCTGACCGTGTAGGGGTCAGAGCCCCCACCCTAACCCTCCCCCGCTTGCGGGGGAGGGGACGAGGCCAAAGCGGGTTGGGGCGCGAAACTCCCTCCCCCGCAAGCGGGGGAGGGTCGGGGTGGGGGTCCGTTTAGGTATTCATCGCGTCGAAGAACTCCGAGTTGTTCTTCGATTCCTTCAGCTTGTTGATCAGGAATTCGAGGCCGTCATTGGTGCCCATCGGCATCAGCACGCGGCGCAGCACCCACATCTTGGCCAGCACCCCACGGTCGACCAGAAGTTCCTCCTTGCGGGTGCCGGATTTGGTGATGTCGAGCGCCGGGAAGGTGCGCTTGTCGGCGACCTTGCGATCGAGCACAATTTCCGAATTGCCGGTGCCCTTGAACTCTTCGAAGATGACTTCGTCCATCCGTGAGCCGGTGTCGATCAGCGCGGTCGCGATGATCGTCAACGAACCGCCCTCTTCGATATTGCGCGCCGCGCCGAAAAACCGCTTCGGGCGCTGCAGCGCGTTGGCGTCGACGCCGCCGGTCAAGACCTTGCCGGATGACGGCACGACCGTGTTGTAGGCGCGCGCGAGACGGGTGATCGAATCTAGGAGGATCACCACGTCGCGCTTGTGCTCGACCAGGCGCTTCGCCTTCTCGATCACCATTTCGGCGACCTGCACGTGGCGGGTCGCCGGTTCGTCGAAGGTTGAGCTGATGACCTCGCCCTTGACCGAGCGGGCCATGTCGGTGACCTCCTCGGGGCGCTCGTCGATCAACAGCACGATCAGGTAGACTTCCGGGTGGTTCTTCGCCAGCGCGTGCGCGATGTTCTGCAGCATCACGGTCTTGCCGGTGCGCGGCGGCGAGACGATCAGCGCCCGCTGGCCCTTGCCCAAGGGCGTGATCAAGTCGAGGACGCGGGTCGTCAAATCCTTCTTCGTCGGATCGTCGAGTTCGAGCTCGATCTTTTCCTCGGGGTAGAGCGGCGTCAGATTGTCGAAATTGATGCGGTGGCGCAGCTGGTCCGGCTCGGCGAAATTGATGCCGTTGACCTTGAGCAGCGCGAAATAGCGCTCGCCGTCGCGCGGGCTGCGGATCTGGCCCTCGACCGTGTCGCCGGTACGCAAGCCGAAGCGCCGCACCTGGTTGGGGCTGACGTAGATGTCGTCCGGTCCGGCCAGATAGTTCGCTTCCGGCGAGCGCAGAAAGCCGAAGCCGTCCGACAGCACTTCCAAGACGCCGTCGCCGGAAATCGGCACGTCGTTCTCGGCCAGCTGCTTCAGGACGGCGAACAGCATGTCCTGCTTGCGCAACGTGGAGGCGTTCTCGATCTGCAGCTCTTCGGCGAAAGCGAGCAGCTCTGCCGGAGTTTTCCGTTTGAGTTCCTGGAGGTTCATCGCATTTGCGTCGCGGTTAGGAGGGGATGGTCCCGGGTTCGGGAGTGCTGCCCGGACGGAGTCCGGCAAGCGGGGAGACGTTTTTAGGTTTATCGGGAAAGTATGAAGGAAAACCGGCGGGCGGTGTGCGGCTCCCTTAGCCAATCGAGATATGCAAGTCAAACACGATTACAAGGGGCTTGGTTGCAGCGGCCGGCAGGCGGTCGACGAGAGCCCGGCTCAAAACGGCTTCGCCACCACCAAGAGCACGATCGCGATCATCGCGAGCGTCGGCAACTCGTTGACTAAACGGTAGAATCGCGCCGAATGCGAGAACCGCCCGCCGGCGAAATCGTGCCGCCAATAAGCGAGGAAAGCGTGGAACACCGTCAGCAGCGCGACCAGCGCCAGCTTGGCCCAGATCCAGCCGCGCTGCCAATCGACAACCCCGGGTGTCGCCGCCAGCAGCGCCCCAAACCCATAGGCCATCACCGCCGCCGGCAACATGATGCCGCGCAACAGCCGCCGCTCCATGACTTCCAGCATCCGCGCGCGGTTGGAGCCGCGCGGCACCTCGGAGTGATAGACGTAGAGCCGCGGCAGGTACAATAACCCCGCCATCCACGCGATGACCGCGATGATGTGCAGCGCCTTCAGCCACGGGTAGGCCGCCACAAGAGCACCGCTCACGCGATCGTTCCGGCCAGCGCGGCCGCCGGTTCCGGGGCCGAGCGCGAGGCGCCGCCCACCAGCTCGGCCAGGGCGGCGATGAAGCGCCTGTCGGTCCCGACCGTCGGCACCCGGCGATAGCTCGGCACGCCACAGGCTTCGGCCAGACGCCGGTAATCGCGATCGAGCTCAACCAGCGTTTCGGAATGCTCCGACACGAACGAGATCGGCGCGACCACGACCGCAGCGCCGTCACGGCCGGCCCGCCGCAGCTCGTCGTCAACCGACGGCCCGAGCCAGGCCAACGGCCCGACCCGGCTCTGATAGCACACCCGCCAGTCGAGCTCCGGCCGGCGAAGCTCGCGCACCACCGCCGCCGCGGTCTCGGCGACCTCATGCGGGTAGGGATCGCCGGCGCGCACGATTTTTTGCGGCAGCCCATGCGCGCTCAGCAGCAGGCGAACCGCGCCCCGTTCCGCCAGCACCGCCTCTAAGACCGGCGCGATCGCCGCGGCCAGGGCCGCGATAAAGCCGGCGGCTTGCGGGTAGGAGCGCACCGCGTGGCTGGCGGCGGGAAGACCCTGCCGCGCTGCCTCGTCCCGCCACACGGCCAGCGAGGAAGCGGTCGTTGTCGTCGAAAATTGCGGGTAGAGCGGCAACAGCGTGATCTCGTCGGGACCCCACGCCTTCACCGCAGCGACGGTTTGCGCGGTCAATGGATGCCAATAGCGCATCGCCACAAAACAGCAGTAGTCGTCGCCCAGCGCCGCCTCAAGCGCCTCCGCCTGCGCCAGCGTATTCGCGAGGAGGGGTGAGGCGCCGCCGAGCTGGGCGTAGATCTCTCCGGCGACCACGGCGCGACGCTTGGCGATCAGCCACGCTAGCGGCAGGCGCAACAGCGCCGGCAGGCCGATGATCGCCCGGTCGCTGAAGAGGTTATAGAGAAACGGCCGCACTGCCGCCGGCGAATCCGGCCCGCCCAAGTTCATCAGCACGACTGCGCGGCGCGCCATCTCAAACCCTGTCAAGCGGTTCGGCGAGCAGCCGGGCCAGCCCCGCGACGTTCTCGGGCGGCGTCTGCGGCAGCACGCCATGCCCGAGGTTGAAGACGAAGGGGCCGCCCGCCAACCCCCGCCGCAGCCTCGCGACGGCGTCCTCCAGCGCCGCGCCGCCGACCAGCAGCGCCACCGGATCGAGATTGCCCTGCACGACGACCCGGCTCTGCAGCTCGCGGGCAAAATCGAGCGGCACCGCGGTATCGAGCCCGATCGCATCGACCCCCGACCGGCTCGCGTAAGGCGCGTAGAGCGCCCCGGCCCCGCGCGGAAAACCGATGATCGGCACCAATGGAAAACGCCCCTTCAGCGCCGCGGTGATCCGCTGGGTCGGCGCGATGACCCAGCGCTCGAACTGCGCC
>DATGFP010000092.1:0-25277 GCA_035309005.1 Allostellaceae bacterium
CGACCGCTTGCGCCCTGCCTGAGCAGAAAAACTCCGTCCCGATCACCCCCAAATCGCAATCCGACAGCCTCCTGCTGCCCAAACACCGACCCCGACAGGCCTCTTCTACCCGGTGAAACCCTTATGCAAAGGTCCCGCCTGAGCCGGGATGACAATTGTGGGGCGATCGGCTGATATGCGCTAAGCGCTAAGGCTGCCCGCTTGCCTCAGCCGCCCGCCGGCGTGGCGTCCGGGCTGTTGCGGCGCCGGCGGCGCGGTGGGAGACTGTTGCGGCAAAGGGCACATTGGGAGCGGCGGGGTGGGCGGTCTTGGCGGCACGCTGGCGACATTTCCGAACTTTCTTGCCTATTTCGCGCTCGGCGGCGCGCTGCTCGCGGCCTTCCTGCTGCTCTACGCCAATCTGACGCCGCAGCGCGACATCGCGCTGATTCGCGGCGGCAACAGCGCCGCGGCAATCGCGCTGGTCGGCGGGCTGGTTGGCTTTGTCGTGCCGCTGGCCAGCGTCATCGCCCATAGCGGCAGCCTGATCGACCTGTTGGCGTGGGGGGTGGTCGCGCTGGTCATCCAGATCGGCGGCTTTCTGGTGGCGCGCCTCGTGCTGCCGCACCTGCCGCGGGCGATCGAGGAGGGCAACATCGCCGACGCGGTGTTTCTCGCCGGGCTGTCGTTGGCGCTCGGCATTCTCGACGCCGCCTGCATGGCCGGCTGAGCGCCATGGAGCCGCGCCGCCGCTCCGGCGTCGTCACGCTGAGCCTGATCGGCCTGCCGCTCGGCGCGATGGCGCTGGCCAGCGCCTTTCCCGGGCACCCGGTGAGGCGCAACCTCTACCCCGACCGCGCCGCCTGCGAGCGCGACTACAGCCCGCAGCAATGCGCCCAAGGAACCAGCTCCAGCTCCGGGACAAGCTCGGGCTCGGGCTATCACGGCGCATGGCACGGCCCCTATTACTACGCCGACCGCAACGCCGCCGGGGCGCGCAGCGATCCCGGGATGGGCCGCACCGGCTTTTACACCCCGACCGAGACCAGCACGCGCGGCGGCTTCGGCGCCTTCGGCCGGGCGATGCACGCCGGCGCCTAGGAGAGCGGGGTGCGCCGCGAGAAGCTGGCGCCGCGCCCGGCGTGGCAAGCGCGGGTCGAGGCGCTCGGCCTCGACTTTCATACGACGAATGGCGAACCCTATTGGTGGGAAGCGGCGTGCTACGCCTTCTCGGCCGCCGAGATCGACCGCATCGAGGAGGCGAGCGCGGCGCTGCATCAGCTCTGCCTCGAAGCGGTCGACCGCCTGGTGGCCGCGGGCGACTTCGCGCGCCTCGCCATTCCCGAGCCCTATTGGCCGTGGATCGCCCAATCGTGGCGGCGCCGCGACCCCGACCTCTACGGCCGCTTCGACCTCGCCTTCGATGGGCGCGGCCCGCCCAAGATGCTCGAATACAACGCCGACACGCCGACCGCGCTCCTCGAAGCGGCGGTCGTGCAATGGTATTGGCTGGAGGAGGTGAAGCCCCGTTGCGACCAGTTCAATTCGATCCATGACAAGCTGATCGCCGCCTGGAGCGATTTGCGCCGGCGCCACCCCGCCACCGCGCGAATGCATTTCGCCGCGGTGCTCGACGAGCCCGAGGACCGGCAAACCCTCGAATATTTGCGCGATGTGTGCGGCCAGGCGGGCTGGCCGACCGAACAGCTCGATATATCGCAGATCGGCTGGAACGGCGCCTCCTTCACCGACCTCGCCGAGCGGCCGATCGCGGCCCTGTTCAAGCTCTACCCCTGGGAATGGCTGCTGCGCGAGCAGTTTGGCGAGCACCTGCGGGCCGACGCCACCGCCTTTATCGAGCCACCGTGGAAGATGCTGCTGGCGAACAAGGCGATCCTCGCCCTCCTATGGGAGATGTTTCCCGGCCACCCCAACCTGCTGCCGGCGTTTTTCGAGCGCGGCAGGATCGCGGGCCCCTGCGTCGAAAAGCCGGTGCACGGCCGCGAGGGCAAGGGCGTCTCGCTGGTCGCCGCCGACGAGCCCGGCAGCGCGCGGCGCGGCCGGGTCTACCAGGCGCTGTCGCCGCTGCCGGTCTTCGACGGCATGCACGCGCTCATTGGCGCCTGGATCATCGCCGGCCAGCCCGCCGGCATCGGCATGCGCGAGGACCGCACCCCCATCACCACCAACCACAGCCGCTTCGTCCCGCATTATTTCAGCTGACCCGGCGCGTACTCAGGCGGCAAGTCGGGGCTGGGTCAGGGGCGGTGCCGGCAATTCGCCGATCGTGCCGCGCGACAGGGTCAGCGCGGCGATCCCGCCGATCAGCGCGAGCGTTCCGGCGGCGACGAAGGCGCTGTTGAAGCTGCCGGTCCACTCGATCAGATAGCCGGTGACGATCGGCGCGCACAGCCCGAATGTGTTGCCGCCGAGCACGAGGAACGCCAGCGCCCGTCCGGCGTCGGCCGGCGAGCGCAAGAGATCGTTGGTCAGGGCGCCGTTGGCCGCCGGCCCGACGCTGCTGAACGACACCGCGACGGTCACCAGCGTGATGATGACCGGCAGCGAGGAGACGAAGGGGATCAGGATGCCGCTCGCGGTCATCGCCAGGCAGATCGCCACCAGGTAGCGGCGCTTGCCGCTGTGCACGGCCTCGACGCTCATTCCCTTGTCGAAGATCCAGTTGGCGAGAATGTTGGCGAGGGAGGCAATGAGGAACGGGATCGCGGTGTAGATGCCGGACCCCATCACGCTCAGGTGGCGCGCGGTCTGCAGGTAGTTGGGCAGCCAGCTCAGATAGAGATAGACGGTATAGACGAGACAGCCCTGCGAGATGAAAAGCCCCCACATCGCCGGGGTGCGGATGAGCCCGAGATAGCCGACGCCGCCGTGGTCCGGGGCCTCCAACCCGCCCGAGCGTTCGGCGAGAATGCGCTGGCGCTCGGGTTCCGGCAGCCAGCGCGTCTCCTCCGGCGTCGACACCAGCGAGCGCCAGATCACGACCCAGACGAGGCCGAGGGCGCCGGTCACGACAAACGACCAGCGCCACGACGTCACCGAGATGATCCACGCGACAAACGGCGCCCCGGCCGCCGCGCCCAGGGTCGAACCGGCCGAGATCGCGGCGATCGCGGTTCCGCGTTCGGTGATCGGCCCCCACAACCCGACGCTGCGGTAGGTCACCGGCGCGAACGGCGCCTCGCCGATCCCGAGGCCGAGCCGGGTCAACAGCATCGTGAAAAAGCTCACTGCGGCGCCGGTCAGCATCTGCGCCACCGACCACACCGCGGTCGCGATCGCCGCGACGTTGTGCGGCCCGAAGCGGTCAATGAGGCGCCCGCCCGGCAGCATCATCAAGACGTAGGCCCACAGGAACGACGAGAACAGATAGCCCAGCGCGACCGGCGACAGATGCAGTTCGTCGGCGATCGGCTTGCCCGCGACCGAGATGTTCACCCGGTCGGTGTAGGCGATCATGTTGAACAGGAAGAGCAGGAAATAGACCCAGAACCGGCGCCGCGTCATCGTCCGTCCCCTCCCCGCTGGCAAGGCGGCGCTCGCCTTCGGCGTGCTCCCGCGCGCCGCCGACTGTGCCATGCCGCCGGCGCATCGCGAAGCGAATGCCCGGCCCCCCGATGCACTGCTGCAATGCAGCGCCGGCAAACCTGATCTGAGACTGGCCGAACTCTTCCAGGGCAAGCGCCCGCGCATCCCGCGGATCGATGTCGGCGCCACATTCCGCACCGCCGCCCGCGAGAAGGCCGAAACGCAGGGCCGCCTGCTCTAATTTTTTCGGCTTGTTGCGGTATCCTCCCATCGTCGGCGGGGAATAGGCCCCGCCGACTTAGGAGGAGACGAACCGATGAGGTTCCGTCTTCTCCTGGCCTTCCGTTGGCGCCGGATCAAGCTGCTGCTGAAGATCCGGTTCTAGGGAGGGCCAGGGCGCCGGGGAGGGGCCGCAACCCTTCCCCGGTTGCCCGCAACATAATGCCGGGCGCGGCGGATGTCATCGGCGCCGGTAATGTTGCCGCATTTCTTTGCTAGAAGGGAGCGGTTCGGCCGGTGGGATTGGGGCGTTTGGCTGCAGATTCGCTGTAGAAGCAGCAAAATCGCGCTTGCGGGAGCGAATTGACAAGCGCGGCGCGGCGCGGCTCAACTGCGGCGTCTAGGGCATTCGAAAAGGGGCCAGACGATGGGCATGCTCGAGGGACGCGTCGCGATCTGCACCGGGGCGGCGCGCGGCGTCGGCGCCGAGGTCGCGAGAATGATGGCGGCGCACGGCGCGAAAATCGTCGTCGTCGATCCCGGGGTCGGCGGCGCCGGCGAGGGCGGCGACACGCGCCCGGCGCAGGTCACCGCCGACGAGATCAAGGCGGCCGGCGGCGAGGCGGTGGCCAATTTCGGCTCGGTCGCGAAATTCGACGATTGCCTCCAGATGGTCGCCCAGGCGCGCGACACGTTCGGCGGGCTGCATATCGTGTTCAACGCCGCCGGCATCCTGCGCGACAAGATGTTTCACAACATGTTTCCCGAGGATTGGCAAGCAGTTATCGATGTACACTTAACAGGGCACTTTAATGTTAACCGCGCCGCGATCAACCTCTTCCGCGAGCAGAATTACGGAAGGCTGATCCTGGTGTCGTCGACTTCGGGCCTCCTCGGCAATGTCGGCCAGGTCAATTACGGCTCGGCCAAGTTCGGCGTCGTCGCGATGGCGCGCATCATCGCGATGGAAAACCAGTCGCGCGGCATTACCGCCAACGTCATCGCGCCCTCGGCCGACACCAGGATGACCCGCTCGGTGCCGACCCCGAAGGACCCGGCGGCCGCCGCCTTGCGCGAAGAGCGGCTGCGGCGCAGCCGGGCCGACGCGATCGCCCCCCTGTGCGTCTATCTCGCTTCCGAACAGGCGGCGCACGTCAACGGCCAGGTGTTCCACCAGCGCGCCGCCGAACTCTCGCTCTACGGCCACATGCGCCCCGTCCGCATGGTGCACCACCAGGGCGGCTGGACCCCGGAACTGATCGCCGAAGTGGCGATGCCGTCGCTCGCCAACGGCTTCACCCCGCTCGATTCACGCAACACCCACGCCGGCCTGCCGATGGAGTAGGCGACTTGCGCTTGGCGAGCGGCAGGCGAGCGGCCCGCGTGGCGTCGCAGGTCTTCCGGCAGCTGCTCCCGACGATCTGCATCGCCGGCGGGCTGGTGCTGGGGCCGCACGCCGATGCCCAAACCGCGACGGCGCCGCTGGTTTTCACCTCCGGCAATGTCGGGCCGGAACTGAGCGGTGCGGCCGCCGAACTCTATCGGCCGCAGGGCGCGGCGCCCGCCGCGGCAATCGTCGTCCTGCATGGCTGCAACGGGATCAACCCGCACGACCGGCGCTGGGCACGGCTCCTCGCGCAGTGGGGCTATGTCGCGCTGCTGATCGACAGCTTCCGGCCGCGTGGTTTTACCGAAATCTGCAACCGCGGCCGCCTTGTGCCGCCGGAGCTGCGCGCCGCTGACGCCTTCGCCGGCGAACAATACCTGGGGGCGCAACCCTATGTGCGGCCCGACCGGATCGGGGTCATCGGCTTTTCGCATGGCGGCTGGGCGGTGCTGACGGCGGTGCTCGGCGGCGCGGCGCGGCCGGCAAGCGCGCCGCCGTTCGCGGCCGCGGTGGCGTTCTATCCCGCCTGCAACCCGCCCGCCACACCGCTCGAAACCGACACGCTGATCCTGATCGGCGAAGCCGATGACTGGACCCCGGCCGAGCGCTGCGTGCGGTGGCGCGACCTTGTCCAAACCAACGGGCATATGCTGCGGCTCAAGACCTACCCCGGCGCGCTGCACGCGTTCGACGCGCTGGTGCCGCCGCACGAATTCGCCGGCCACTACATCGGGTTGGAGCCGCAGGCGGCCGCGGACGCCACCGCCGAAACCCGCGCCTTTCTGGCGGCCCGGCTAACGGCACGGTGACGCCGGGAGCGCGTGCGGCTGGCGCTATTGCCGCTCGATTTGCGCGATTTGGGTCAGGTCCATCGACCACGGGAGCGCCGAGCGGCACCAGCCCTGGCGGGCTGGCTTGAGATCGGCGCGGCGGTCAAGGGTGCCGACCCGCAGGCCGTAGGATTGCGGGTTGGGGTCCGCCGAGGTCGCCCACAGCGGGGTGCCGCAATCGGCGCAGAAGCCGTGCGCCCGGGGGTTGCCGCTGTCGGCGGTCGTCTTGATGTAGGTCTTGGGCTCGCCGCTCGTCAGCACGAAGCTGCCCGGCAGGGTCGCGACGTTGACGCGGAAAGCCGAGCCCGACAGCGTCTGGCAATCGGTGCAGTGGCAAATCCTGACCTGGCCGGGATCGATCTCCGCCGCGAAGCTGATCTTGCCGCAATGGCAGCGCCCGGTGACTTTCACGTTTCCCTCCTATTCCCGGGACCCTAAATGTTCGAGGATTGATTGCCATTGTTCGTCGGTAATTGGTTTCGGCGTGAAGGTCTGAGTGCCGTTGCAGCACATTCCTGCGGTTATTCCTCCAGGGCTATCTGCAAAAGGCCAAAGTTGTCTTGCCAAATTTCCCTTCAATTGTCGGTCAAGCGTTCCAAGAGGGTTTATCGAAAATGGAAGAACCCACGGTTCTGGCCAAACATCTAAAACGACCTTGTCTGGATCAGCGGCTGATGTCGCCTCAAACGGTACCGTGGATGCGCCGGTGGAGCTACAATACAATAGGCCGCAAGACCCGACGTGAAAATACTTACGCGCCTTTGTTTGGCGGGAGCGCATCTGAGAGTCGGATACGCGAGCAACCGCCCATAGCCTCGCGGCGATTCCTCGCTGAATGTTTTCGACATTTTTAGAGGTGAAGCAGAATATGTCCATGGACAGTCTCCATGACGATGAAGGCGAGCCTCAAAACGCGCCCAGGCCGATTATGCCGTCGGTGGGATCGAGGCCGGCCAAGACGCGGCGGCCGATCAGATCCTTCAGGGTCTCGGTGGTGCCGCCACCGAGCGTGCCGTAGCGGGCGCCGCGGTAGAAGCGCGACACGGGGAACTCCTCGGTGAAGCCGTAGCCGCCATGCACCTGGATCGCCTCGCTGGTGACCCGCAGCGCCATCTCGTTGACGGTGATCTTGGCGGCGGCGGCGAGCAGCGGATCGGGGAACGGGTCGGCGCCGGCGCAGGCGCGGTAGAGGATCGATCGGCTGGCCTCGATGTCGCGGTACATCTCGGCCAATTTCCAGCGCATCCCCTGGAAATCGGCGACCGCGCGGCCGAAGACGGTGCGCTCCTTGGCGTATTTGACCGCCTCCTCGAAGGCGCCCTCGGCGAGGCCCAAGGAGATCGACGGGTTGAGGCAGCGCTGCGTGTTGAAGGCGTTGAGGAGCTTGCGGAAGCCGTCTTCGAGCACGAGGTTTTCCGGCGGCAATTCGACATCTTCGAAGCGGATCTCGTGCAGATTCTCGCCGCCCATCGTGTGGTAGGTGCCGGTGACCGAAAACCCCGGCGTGCCTTTTTCGATTAGCACGCAGCCGATGCCGTCGCGCCCCGGCTTTTTGTCGATGCGGGTGAAGACGACGAACATGCCGGCTTCCTCGGCGCGGCTGATCAGGGTTTTGACCCCGTTGAGGCGCAGCCGGTTGCCGACGCGGTCGACATTGGTTTTGTAATTGGCGACGTCGGTGCCGGCGTCGGGCTCGGTCATGCAGATCGCCAAGAGGCACTCGCCGCTGACGACCGCCGGCAGGATGCGCCGCTTGATCGCCTCCGGCGCGTAATGCGAGATGATGCGGGTCTGCACGCCGACTTCGCCCAACACGGCCATCGCGGTCACGTAGCAGGTCTTGGCGATCTCCTCGAGGACGAGGGCGGTGTCGAACACCGAGAGGCCGAGGCCGCCATACTCCTGCGGCACCGCCATGCCGAGGACCCCCATTTCGGCCAACGGCTTCATGTTGTCCCACGGGAAGGTGCCGTCCATCCAGCGCGGCGCCCGCTCGCGGAATTCGCCCTGGGCCAGTGCGCGGATCGTCTGGACAAACTGGCGCTGCTCGTCGCTCAGGGTCAGGAACAAGGCGCTCCTCCTCAATCTTGGCCGGGCCAACGCCAATCGAGCAACCGATGGACGGTCGAGCGCAAGACTTTCTGCGGCAGTGTAAGGCCGAGCCGCGCCATCGCGCCGTCCCATTGGGCGGCGGCGTGCTGCAGGGGCGCCACGAAGGGCCCGCCGCCCATCCGGTTGAGCCATGACGCGAGGTCGGCAGAGGCGAACACCGCCAGCACCAGCGTCCCGACCAGGGTCAGCGCCAAAACCTGGCGGGGCGAGCCGCCGCGGCGGCGCAGCTTGAGCGGGATCGCGTCGGCGCTCGGGCTGGCAATCGCGACCGGCAATTCGCGTTCGACCGCGACCATCGCTCAGAACCCAACCGTCCTTCCCGCGAAAGCGGGAAGCCAGGGACCGTAGCACCGTCGCTCACCCTGGACCCCCGCTTTCGCGGGGGCGACGCTAAATGCAATAAACCCGGCCCAGCGCATCGGGCAAGTCCTCAGAACCTGAAATAGATGAACGGTGCGACGCCCTCGGGGCCGAGGGCGTTAATCACCGCGACGACGATGCCGGCGACGGCGCCGAGCCCCCACACTGGCAGGCGGCCGAGCGCGTCGGCGGTGCGCTCGAAGAGCCCCTGCGGGATGAACTGGCCGGCGAGCCCGAGCGCGATCAGCGCGACCATCGAGGGGCCGGCCTGCTGCACCCCGTCGTGCCAGCCGGCGGCGAAGCCGGCGAGATAGAGCCGGGCGATCTCGAAATCCTCGGCGCGGAAGAATACCCAGGCGAGGCAGACGAAATGGAACACCACGACGACCGCGACGGCGCGCGCGGCCAGGCTCTCCGAGCGCCGGCCGAGCCACGGCTGCAGCATGCGCTCAGCAGCGAGGCCGCCGCCGTGCAGCGCGCCCCAGGCGATGAACTTCCAGGCGGCGCCATGCCACAGCCCGCCCAGCAGCATCGTGACCAGGAGATTGCGGTAGGTCGCGAGGCGGCCGCTGCGGTTGCCGCCCAACGGCTTATAGAGGTAGTCACGCAGCCAGGTCGACAGCGAGATGTGCCAGCGCTGCCAGAACTCGCGCAGCCGCTCGGCCCGGTAGGGCTGGTTGAAATTGGCCGGAAAGCGGAACCCCAATAGCGCCGCCAGCCCGATCGCGATGTCGCTGTAGGCGCTGAAATCGCAGTAGATCTGAACCGCATACCCGTAGACCGCGAGCAAAAGGTCGGGGCCGCCGAAGCTGGTCGGCGCGGCGAACACCGGGTCGACCAGGCCGCTCGCCAGGTAGTTGGCGATCACCATCTTCTTGAAGAGGCCGCCGAGGATCAATAGCAGCGCCGGCGCCAGCGGGATGGGCTCCGGCGAGGGCCGCGCCAGCTGCGGCAGGAAATAGGCGGCGCGCACGATCGGCCCGGCGACGAGCTGCGGGAAAAACGACATGTAGAGCGCCATGTCGAGCGGGTTGCGGCAGGTTTCGACATCGCCGCGATAGACGTCGGCGAGGTAGGAGATGCCGTGGAAGGTGAAGAACGAGATGCCGACCGGCAGCAGCACCTCGATGAACGGCAATTCGTGACCGAGACCCAGGAGGTGGGCGAGCCGGTTGGCGCTCAGCACGAAAAAGTCGAGGTATTTGAAGATGCCGAGGAGCCCGAGATGCAGCGCCACCGCGACGCCGAGGATAAGGCGCCGGCGGTCGTCGCCGGCGCTGGCGCCGATCAGCCGCCCGGCGAGGTAGCTGAGGCTCGTACTGAACGCCAATAGAAAGCAGAAGCGCCAATCCCACTGCGCGTAGAAATAATAGCTGGCGGCTACCAGCACCGCCTTCTTCGCGGCAAAGCGGGTCTGCAATCCCGCCATTGCCGCCGCGACGGCAAGGAAGAACAACAGAAAGCTTGAGGTCGGGAACAGCACGGCTCAGCCGCCCCGGCCGCTCAAGACGCTTCCCGTCCGGGTCGCGACGCAACGCCTAAAGCGGCCATGTTTCCCCGTCCGAGCCCTGCCCCCGAATCGGTTCTAGCCGCAGGCTGGGGCGGCGACAAGCCGGCTGTCGCGTCGGCGACGCGCGGCCGGCCCGTCGCGGCAATTCGGTTTGCATCGCGGTTGCTGGCCCGTCACAATTCGCGCGGCGGTTGGGATGGCGGTCGCGGGGTGGATGCCGTGCGCGGGTTGGGTCGGCTGTGCGACGCCAGACGCGGATTGCTGCGCGCCGCGGCGCTTATCGCAGCGTGCGGCCTCTTTGCCGCGGCGGCGGGGGCCGACGAGACAGCGAGCCCGAGCCCCAGCCCAACCCCGGACCCGACGACGATCGTCGTGTTCGGCGACAGCCAGGCGGCCGGCCTCGCCCGCGGCCTGCAGCGCGTGCTGGTCGAGGACACCCGCTACCGCGTGCTTAACCGCACCCACGCCGGGGCGGCGCTGGTGCACGACGAAAGCGAATGGCTGGCGCCGGTCGAGCGCTTTACCTCGCGCGACAAGGCCGACATCGCGGTCGTCATGCTCGGCGCCAACGACCGCATCGACATGCCGAGCGAGGGCGGCTATCTGCATTTCCGCAGCGACGAATGGCGCGAGGCCTACGCGGCGCGCGCCGACAAGGTCCTCGCCCTCCTCGCCAACGCCAAGCTCAGGGTCGTCTGGTGCGGCAACCCGATCGCGCGCAGCGCCACCTATTCGACCGACATGGGCTACATCAACGACATCTACGCCGGCGAGGCGGCGAAATACGGGGCGCAATTCGTGCCGCTGTGGACCGTCGTCGCCGACGACCAGGGGCATTACGCCGCCTACGGCAAGGACCGCGACGGCACGACCGAGCGGCTGCGGGCCGACGACGGCATCCATTTCACCACCGCCGGCTACGAGCTGATCGCCGAAAAGATCGTCGGCCTGCTGTCGACCTCGGCCACCAACACGCGCTGAGCGTCTCGTCAGCGCCGGCGATGCCGCCTAGGATGGCGGATCGGCGCCGCCGGGGCGCGAGGAGGGCGCTTATGCCGAAGCCTGTGACGCCATGCCGCGAGGGTCTGCCGCCCCGGTGACGCTCGACCCGCGGCTCCACGCCTGGCGCGCCGACCTCGCCGATTCGCGGCTGCGCGACCGGGTCGCGGCGCCGCGCTACGCCGACGGGCGAGAGGCGCGCACCGTCGTTGGCCGCGCGCCGCTGCGGCGCCTGCCGCAACCGCAGGCCGAGACCGTCAGCTTCAGCCATTACGGCGAAGCGCTGTCGGTGTTCGAGGAAGCCGGCGGCTACGCCTGGTGCCAGTCGCGCTTCGACGGCTATGTCGGCTATGTCGCGGCCGAGCATATCGCGATCGGCCAAGCGCCGGCCGCGACCCATTATGTCGCGACGCTCGGCGCCTATGCCCACGAGGGCCCGGATCTGCGCTCGGCAGCGCGCGATTTCCTGCCGCGGCACAGCGTCGTTACGGTTGCCGCGGCCGGACTGGTGACCCGCGGCACCGAGTACGTCCGCCTCGACAGCGGCCTTCATCTGCCGCGCGCCTGCCTGTCGCAGGCGCCGCCGCGCTCGCCCGACATCGCCGCCGCGGCGATGCTTTATCTCGGCTGCCCCTATCTATGGGGCGGCCGCAGCTTTCTCGGCCTCGACTGCTCCGGCCTCGTGCAGTGCGCCTTTCAGGACCTCGGGGTCGCCGTGCCGCGCGACACCGACCTGCAAGAGCGCGCGATCGGCGACAGCGTCGTGGCCGGCGCCGTCGGCGACCTGCGGCGCGGCGACCTCCTCTATCTGCCCGGCCACGTGCTGATCTACGCCGGCGACGGCGCGGTGATCCATGCCGACGGCGCCAGCATGACGGTGCGCCGCGACAAATTCGCCGCCCTGATGCGCGAGCGCGCCCTCGAATTCGCCAGCTTCGTCGTCCGCCGCGCCTAGCCCGGCGGAAACTGCGCCATCCAATGGCGCGCGATGTCCTCGCGGCGGCACACCCAGACGCGGTCATGGCTGCGGATATGCTCGATGAAGCGGATCAGCGCCGCGGCGCGGCCGGGGTGTCCGGTGATCCGCATATGTAAGCCGATCGACATCACGCGCGGGCGCTCGGCCCCCTCCTCGTACAACACATCGAAGGTGTCGCGCAGATAGGCGAAGAAATCCTCGCCCGGCCCGAACACGCCGCGGCCGAATTTCACGTCGTTTGCCGCCAAGGTGTAGGGGATGACCAGATGCGGCCGCTCGCCCTGCCGCACCCAATAGGGCAATTCGTCGTTATAGGCGTCGCTGTCGTAGAGGAAGCCGCCATTCTCGACGATCAGCCGGCGGGTGTTTTCAGATGGGGCGTAGCGGCAATACCAGCCGTGGGTCGGCTTGCCGGTGGTCTGGCGGATCAGCGCGACGGCGCGGGCGATCTGGTCGCGCTCGTCGGCCTCTGCCAGCTCGTAATGCTTGATCCAGCGATAGCCGTGGCCGCAGATGTCCCAATCGGTCGCGGCGATCGCGGCGGCGGCGGGCGGGTTTGCCGCCAGCGCCTCGGCGCAGGCAAACAAGGTCACCGGCAGCTTGAAGCGGGTGAAGATGCGATGGAGCCGCCACCAACCGACCCGCGAGCCGTATTCGAACATGCTCTCGGCGGCGAGGTCGCGGCGGTTGCCAGCGTCGGTGCTGGCGCTTTCGATGAGGCCGGTTTCCGAGACGCCGTCGCCGGCCGGGTAGGAAAGTTCGGAGCCTTCCTCGAAATTTATCACGAAGTTGACCGCGATGCGTGCCCCGTTCGGCCAATGCGCGTGCGGCGGCTGGGCGCCGTAACCGATGAAATCGCGGGTCATGCTGCCTCTCTCGGTTAAGTTCGCTCGGGCGCCGCGGGTCGGAGCCCCTGCCATCCTACGCCGGACCAAGGGTGCTGCGCAGGCGGTACGAAGTTGTCGCACCGCGGCCTCCCGGGTTTGCGATACTGTCCGGCAGCGACAATTTCGCTCGGGTCGGTCGAGATGAGCGCAATACGCATAGTGGCGGCTGTGACGGCGATCCTACCGGTGGTGCTGGCGCCCTTCGCCGCCCGCGCCGATGCCGCCGCCGGCGAGCGCCTGGCGCGGCAATGGTGCGCCAATTGCCATGTCGTCGACGGCGGCAACGCGGCGACCACAGTGCCGCAGGGGCCGCCGACGTTCCACGTGGTCGCCGGGCGGCTCAACCCGGACCAGCTGCGCACCTTCCTGTCGCATCCCCATCCGCCGATGCCCGATTTGGCGCTGAGCCGCATCGAAATCAACGATCTGATCGCCTATATCGAGACCTTGCGCTAACCGCCGGCGAGGCGAGCGCGGCATTTGCCGCGCGCCGCTCGACCTCGATCGTGCGGGGCGGATGAAACGATGGCAGCCCCCGACACCACCGCACAGCGCGACGTCGATCACGGCCATGCCGCACACGTTGCGTCGGCCGCAGCGCGGGACCCGGTCTGCGGCATGAGCGTCGACCCGGCCGACGCGCGCTACCAGACCGAATACGCCGGCACGACATATTTCTTCTGCGCCGCGCGCTGCCGCGAACGCTTTGCCGCCGAGCCGGAGCGCTTCGTCGGGGAAAGCAAACTCGTGCCCACCGCCGTCCCGGGCACATCGTGGACCTGCCCGATGCACCCCGAGATCGTGTGCGACGCACCCGGCGGCTGCCCGATCTGCGGCATGGCGCTGGAGCCGATGATCCCGGCGGCGGGCGCCGAGGAAAACCCCGAACTCGCCGACATGACGTGGCGTTTCTGGGTTAGCTTCGCGCTGTCGGCGCCGCTCCTGGCGGTGGCGATGCTGTGGCACGCGCCCTCCCCGTCCGTCGTCTGGCTGCAGCTCGCTCTCGCGACGCCGGTGGTCCTGTGGGGCGGTGCGCCGTTTTTCCGGCGCGGCTGGGAGTCGGTGGTGAACCGCAGCCTCAACATGTTCACGCTGATCGCGCTCGGCACCGGCGTCGCCTATCTCTACAGCCTCGTCGCGGCATTGGCGCCGGGCATTTTCCCGGCCTCCTTCCGCACCCCCGAGGGCGGCGTCCCGCTCTATTTCGAGGCGGCGGCGGTGATCACGACGCTGGTGCTGCTGGGGCAGGTGCTCGAACTGCGCGCCCGCTCGCAGACCAGCGGCGCGATCCGCGCGCTCCTCGACCTCGCGCCGAAGCACGCGCGTCTCGTCAAGGATGACGGCAGCGAGACGGATATTGCGCTCGAAGCGGTAATACCCGGCCAGCGCCTGCGGGTCCGCCCGGGCGAGAAGGTGCCGGTCGACGGCGTCGTGCTCGACGGCGCCAGCGCGATCGACGAAGCGATGATATCGGGGGAGCCGCTGCCCGTCGAAAAAGTCGCCGGCGACAAGGTCACCGGCGCCACCCTCAACACCACCGGCAGCTTCGTGATGCGCGCCGACCGGGTCGGCGGCGACACGCTGTTGGCGCAGATCGTCGCGATGGTGGCCGCCGCGCAGCGCTCGCGCGCCCCGATCCAACGGCTCGTCGACATCGTGGCCGGCTGGTTCGTCCCGACGGTGATCGCGGTTGCGGTCGTCGCGTTCGGCGCCTGGGCACTCTTCGGTCCGCCGCCGGCGATGGGTTTTGCGCTGCTCAACGCGGTCGCGGTGCTGATCATCGCCTGCCCGTGCGCCCTGGGCCTGGCGACACCGATGTCGATCATGGTCGGCACCGGGCGCGGTGCCCGCCTCGGCGTCCTCGTGCGCAACGCCGAAGCGCTCGAGCTGATGGAAAAGCTCGACACGCTGGTGATCGACAAAACCGGCACGCTGACCGAGGGCAGGCCGCAGTTGAGCTCGGTGATCGCGCTCGGCGGGGTTCCCGAGGACGAGTTGTTGCGCCTGGCGGCTAGCCTCGAACGCGCGAGCGAACATCCGCTCGCCGCCGCGATCGTCAAGGGCGCCGAAGCGCGCGGGCTCGCCCTCGCCGCCCCAAGCGACTTCCGAAGCGAGACCGGCAAGGGCGCGGTGGGGACGGTGGACGGTCGGCGGATCGCGGTCGGCAATGCCGCGCTGATGGCCGCGCTCGGCATCGATGCAGCCATCCTCGCCGAACGCGCCGACCCGCTGCGCCGCGAGGGCGAGGGCGTGGTGCTGGTCGCGATCGACGCGCAGCCGGCCGGCCTCATCGCGGTCGCCGACCCGATCAAGGCGAATGCCGGCGAGGCGCTCGCGGCGCTGCGCGAAGAGGGCATCCGCGTCGTGATGCTGACCGGCGACAGCCGCACCACGGCCGAAGCTGTGGCGCGGCGGCTCGGCATCGACGAGGTGATCGCCGAGGTCCTGCCCGACCAGAAGGCCGCCGCGGTCAAGCGTCTGCAGGACGGGGGCCGTTTCGTCGGCATGGCCGGCGACGGCATCAACGACGCGCCGGCCCTGGCGCAGGCGCAGATCGGCATCGCGATGGGCAGCGGCGCCGACGTCGCGATGGAAAGCGCCCAGGTGACCCTGGTCAAGGGCGATCTGCAGGGCATCGTGCGGGCTCGCCGGCTCAGCCGCGCGACCATGCGCAACATCCGGCAGAACCTGTTTTTCGCGTTCGTCTTCAACGCGCTGGCGGTGCCGATCGCGGCCGGTGCGTTCTACCCGCTGTTCGGCCTCCTGCTCAACCCAATGATCGCCAGCGCCGCGATGAGCCTCTCCTCGCTGACGGTGGTGTCGAACGCGCTGCGCCTGCGCCGCACGCCGCTCTGAGCGCGGCCCTCACGCGACCTTCATCTCGCCCAAATAGGCTTCGCGGATCAGCGGGTTCTGGCGCAGTTCGGCGGCGGCGCCCGACAGCACCACCTGCCCGGTTTGCAGCACGTAGGCGCGGTCGGCGATCTGCAGCGCCATGTTGGCGTTCTGCTCGACCATGAAGATCGTCGTGCCCTGGCGGTTGATCGCCTGGATGATGTCGAACACCTGCTCGACAAAAATCGGCGCCAGCCCCATCGACGGCTCGTCCATGCACAAAAGCCGGGGGTGCGCCATCAGGGCGCGGCCGATCGCGACCATCTGCTGCTCGCCGCCCGACAGCGTGCCGGCGAGCTGCTTCAAGCGCTCCTTGACGCGCGGAAATAGCGTGAACACCCGCTCCAGATCCTCCCCGAATTCGCGGTCTCGGACCCGCGTGTAGGCGCCCATTTCGAGGTTTTCGTAGACCGTCATGCGGGGGAACAGCCGGCGCGCCTCCAGCACCGGCGCGATGCCGCGGCGCACCCGCTCGGCAACGCTGATGCCGGCCAGCGAATGCCCGGCATAATGAATGTCGCCCGAACTCGGCACGACGACGCCCATGATCGCCTTCATCGTCGTCGATTTGCCCGAGGCGTTGCCGCCCAGCAGACAGACGATCTCGCCCTCGTCGATGCGGTAATCGACCCCCTTCAGGACGTGCAGGTCGCCGTAATGCGTGTCGACGGCGCGGAATTCGAGCAGCGGCGCCTCCGCCATCCCGTTGGCGTCAAGCACTTTCGGCGCTCCGGCCGAGATAGGCGCGGATGACCTCGGGGTCGCGGCGGATCTCGGCGGGCGTGCCCTCGGCGATCTTTTCACCGTGGTCGAGCACGACCACCCGCTCGGCGAGGTTCACCACGACGTCGAGCTTGTGCTCGATCAGGATGATCGTCAGGCCGAGCCGGTTGAGGCTCTTGATCTGGTCGGCGAGTTCCAGGGTTTCGGCCGGGTTCATCCCGGCGGTCGGTTCGTCGAGGAGGAGGAGCTTGGGCTGCGCGGCGAGCGCGCGGGCGATCTCGACACGGCGGCGATTGGCGTAGCTGAGGCTGGAGACGACGTGGTCGACCCGCGGCACCAGCCGGTTGCCGAAGATCGCCAGAATCTGCATCGCCCGCTCGCGCGCCGCGTGCTCCTCGCGCCGGGTTCGCGGCAGCCGTAACAGCGCGCCGACCGCGCCGGTATGGAGGCGCGCGTGCATGCCGACCAAGACGTTCTCGAGGACCGTCAGGTTGGGGAAGAGCCGCAGGTTCTGGAAGGTGCGGGCGATGCCGCGTTCAAGGACGACGTGCGGCGGCTTGCCGGCGATCTCGCTACCGGCGAAGCGGACGCTGCCGCCTTCGGCCGACACCAACCCGGTGACCGCGTTGAACAGCGTCGATTTGCCCGAGCCGTTCGGCCCGATGACCGCCAGCACCGAATGGGCCGGCACCGCCAACGAAACCGAGCGCAGCGCGACGAGGCCGCCGAAGCGCACCGTCAGATTGTCGACCGCGAGGAGCGGCCCCGCCTGGGCGCCGGCCAGCGCGCCCAAGCCCTGCAGGCTGTCGACGCCGCCGCGCGTCACCGGGGCGCTCTGTTCCTCGAGGGTCAGCGCCGCGACCCGGCGGGTCGCCGGGATCAGGCCCTGGCGGCGGTAGAGCATCATCGTCACCAGGATGAGGCCGAAGATCAGCTCGATCGAGCCGGCGAGCTCGATCCGCTGCAGCCACCCAACATCGATCAGCCGCCCCAGCCAATGCAGCCACTGCGACAAATCTTCGAGAAACCACGATTGCAGCAGCTGCAGGATGAGGGCGCCCAGCACCACCCCCCAGACGCTGCCGATGCCGCCGAAGACGATCATCACGAGGATCATCACCGACACCGGAAACATGAACATCTCCGGCGTCGCGGTCTGCAGCTTGGCGACAAAGAGGGTGCCGGTCGCACCGGCGAAGGCGGCCCCGGTGGCGAACGCCAACAGCTTCATCTTGACCCGGTCGACGCCCATCGTCGCGGCCGCGATCTCGTCCTCGCGGATCGCCATCCAGGCCCGCCCGATACGCGAGAACTTGAGATGCTGGCTAGTCAGGATCAGCAATGCGACAAGGCCGAGGCCGACATAATAGTAGGGCGTCGCGCTGACCCCGAAGCTCCAGCCGAAGAGCTGCGGCGCCATGACGCCGTTCAAGCCCATCGCGCCGTTGGTGACGGTCGGGATGTTGCGCACGACGATCGGCACGATCTCGCCGAAGCCCAAGGTGACAATCGCCAGGTAATCGCCCTTGAGGCGCAGCGTCGGGGCGCCGAACAAGACGCCGAAGAACGCCGCCAGCGCGGCCGCCGCCGGCATCATCAGCCAGAACGACACCTGGAAATGGACGACGTCGCTGCCGCTGTCCTGAAAATGCGCGACCAGGCCGAGCCACTGGAACGGCTCCCAGAAGCTCGTCCATTGCGGCGCCAATTGCCACGAGGCGGCGACGCCATAAGCATAGGCGCCGATCGCGAAGAAGGCAGCATAGCCGAGATCGAGCAGCCCGGCGAGGCCGACAACGATGTTGAGGCCGAGCGCCAAGGCGGCGTAGGTCAAGGCGTTCGCCACCGAGTCGATGTCGGCGTCGTTGGGATGGAGGATCGGGAACAGCAGCGCGAACGCGAAGATCGCCGCAACAATCACCGGAGAGCGCAGGCGGGGCGGCAGCCAAAGGACCGGCGAGGCGCGGCGCGCCCAGGCGAACGATTCGCCGATCACTCCGGTCTTCGGCGCCGGAACCTTCAGATCCGACATCTCACGATCGGGTCGCCGCCGCGCGGCCGAACAACCCGCTCGGCGCGAAGACCAGCACCAGGATCAGGATCGAAAAGATGATCACGTCGGTCCAGCGCGTCGCGACGTACTGGCCGCCGAGGCTCTCGATGAGGCCGATCAGAACGCCGCCGACCATCGCGCCGGTGACGCTGCCGATGCCGCCCAATACCGCCGCGGTGAAGGCCCGCAACCCCGCCGTATAGCCGATGATGAAGCTGGTGAAATTGTAGTAGAGCCCGAAGATCAGCGCCGCGGCGCCGGCCAGCGCCGAGCCGAGAAAGAACGCCGTCATCACCACGCGGTCGACATCGACCCCCATCATGCGCGCCGCCTCGGCATCCTGCGCAGTCGCGCGCATCGCCTTGCCGAGCCGGGTGCGGCTGACAAACAGCTGCAGCCCCAGCATCAGCGCCAGCGCGACTCCCCAGATCAGCACCTGCCGGAGCTCGAGCACCGCGCCGGCGACGTCCCAGCGCACCGTCGGCAGCGGGTTGGGGTAGTTGAGCGACCCGGCGCCGACCGTCAAGAGGATCACGTTGAACAGGATGTAGGACACCCCGATCGTCGTGATCATCCCGGCGGTGCCGGTGACGCCGCGTAACGGGCGCAGCGCGATCCGCTCGATCGCCACCCCCAGCATGCCCGACGCCAGCATCGTCACGGCGAACGCGAAAATCAGCGCGCCGACCAGCGCGAGGCCGCTCAGCGTGATGCTCTGGCCCGAAAGCCCCAGCGCCTCGAGCGCCCACATGCCGATAAACGAGCCGACCATGAAGACATTGAAATGCGCGAAATTGATCAATTCGAGGATGCCGTAGACCAGCGTGAAGCCGAGCGCCAAGAGCGCGTACATCGCGCCGAGGCTCAGCCCGTTGATGACCTGCTGGACGAAGACCGGGTCGAGGGTCATGAGGGGGCGCGGCATGAGCGGGCGCGGCCGCACGGCATGAGCGAGGGGAGCATTCCCATGGCGGCGCCATACGGCGCGGCTGGGGGCGCCTGCCATGGCGCCCCCCACCGATCAATCGCGGCCGCCGCGGTCACGCGCTTTGCGGCGCGACGCCCATGTACTTGTATTGGTGGAGCACGTCGTCGGGCGGGTATTTCGCGTCATGGGTGATCTTGTAGACGCTGACGATGCGGTTGGTGATGTCGCCGTTTTCGTCGAAGCTGACGGCGCCCTGCAGCGTCTTGACCTTTGACGCCTGGATCGCGTCTCGGACGGTGTCGCGATTGACCGGCTTGCCCGATTGGGCGACGCGCTTCACCGCGTCGATGATGACGAGAGCGCCATCGTAGGCGGTGATCGAGTAGTTTTCCGGCTGCTGTCCGTATTTCTTGGCGAACGCCGCAACGAACGGCTTGGCGCCCGGGTTCTCGACCAGGTTCGGCGAGGCGGTCGTCGCGTAGAGGCCCTCGGCCGCCGGAAAACCCGCGCCTTTCAAGATCTCCGAGCCATAGACCCCGTCGCCGCCGGCCCGGATCATCTTCGGCATGATGTCGTAGGACTGCTTGACCACCTTGACCCCGGCCTGCGCCACCCCGCCGTAGTAGAGGGCGCCCGGGTTCAGCGCCTTGATCTTGGTCAGCACCGTGGTGTAGTCGGCCTCCTTCGGGTTGAGCTGGTCGCGGCCGAGGATCTTGATGCCGCGCTTTTCCGCCTGGTGCTGAAACGCATCGGCGATGCCGACGCCGTAGGCGCCGCTGTCGTCGAGCACGTAGACCGATTTGACGTGCAAGGTGTCGGCGAAATAATTGGCCATGTTGGGGCCTTGGAACGCGTCGGTCGTCACGGTGCGGAAATAGATCGCCTTGCCGCCCGGCTTGTATTGCCCGGCGAATTTCGGGTTGGTGATGTCGGGGTTGGTCGAGGACGGGGTGATCGTCGCGAGATTGCCCTGGCTCAGGATCGGCGCCATCGCCTTGCCCGAGCCGCTCATCTGCGGCCCGATCGCGGCGACGACGCTCTGGTCGGAGACCATCTTGCGCGCGTTGGTCGCCGCCTGGGCCGGATCGTACTGCCCGGCAGTCGCGGTGCCGTCGTCGAGCACCAGCACGTTGATCTTGTAGCCGCCCGCGCCGCCCTTGGCGTTGGCCTCGTCGAACGCCAGCATCGCGCCGTCCTTGATCAGTTCGGCGTCGTGGGCGTCGGCCCCGGTCAGCGGCAGATTTATCCCGATCGTGACGCTCTTGTCGGCGGCAAAGGCCCGCAGGGCGGTGCCGGCGGCCACCACGGCCGGGAGATGGATCAGCAGAGCGCGTCGCGACAGCATGACAGGACCTCCTAGGACGTGCGTCAAATCCGTACAATTTTCGGGCCAAACCCGCCGGACGGCAAGCCCGATACGCGAGACGGGGCGGGGCGCCGCTCAGCCCGGCGGCTTCATCGCCACGTCGAGCATGACATTAGGCAGGATCTCGCGCAGCACCCCTCGCAAGGTCGCCTCGTCGCTGGCCTGCGCCGCGGCCAGCTGGCGGCGCGAGCCGCGGCGCAGAATGCGGGCCGTGGCGCGGCCCTCGCGGCCCGGGCGAATCGTCGCGAAAACCTCGGCCGGCTCGACCCGCCGCAACAGCCGCTTCAGCGCCTGCAAGCCTTCGCCGGTTTCGACGTCGAGCGGCGGCGCCTCGGTCGGGTCGGGCTCGGCCTCATCGTCGACCGCCGCGTCGACCGCATCGACCGGCCGGTGCCGCGCCAGCGACTGGTAGATCGCGCGCCCCGCCTCGGTGTCGATACGCGACTGCAATTCCCAGCTTTCGCCGCGCGCCGACAATTCGCTGATCAGGGCGAACATGTCGTCGCAATCGTCTTCATGCGTGCACGTGAGGAACGCGAGCCGGCCATCATGCTCGATGACGCGGTCGTCGTCCTCGGCAAAGCCAAGCTCGCCGAGCGCGTTGTCGAGGGCGCGGCGCGAGGCGACGAGAAGCACCGTGACGTGCAGTCGGCGGCCGGCCTCCGGCGGCGCCTCGTTCTCGGCCATCGCTTCTTCCCGAAAGCTAATGGGATACAGCCAATGGGATACAGGCAGTGAGGCGGTCGGCGCAACCGGCGCGATCAGCCGAGCCGGCTCTCGCCCTGGCGGCTGATGCGCACCTCGCGGTGGATTCCGACATTCATCAGCAGGCCAAAGCCGAGCATCACCGTGAGCATCGCGGTGCCGCCATAGGAAATCAGCGGCAGCGGCACCCCGACCACCGGGATCAGACCCATCACCATCGCGATATTGATGAACGCGTAGAGGAAGAAATTGACGCCGATCCCGATCCCCAGCAGCCGGCCGAACTGGCTGCGGCTGCGCAGCCCGATCGCGAAGGCATAGGATACCGCCAGGACATAGAGCGCGAGCAGCGCCAGCCCGCCGACCAGCCCGAACTCCTCGGCGACCATCGTGAAGATGAAATCGGTTTGGCGCTCGGGCAGGAAGCTGAGGTGGCTTTGGGTTCCGAGCAGGAACCCCTTGCCAAACAGGCCGCCCGAGCCGAGCGCGATCTTCGACTGCAGGATGTGATAGCCGGCGCCGAGCGGATCGCGGTCGGGGTCGAGGAAGGTGTAGAGCCGGGTCTTCTGGTAGTCGCGCAAGAATGACCAGCCGAGCGGCGCCGCCGCCGCCGCCGCAAGCGCCGCCGCGGCAAAGATCCACAGGCGGACGCCGCCAAGGAAGAACAGCACGGCGCCGGCCGCGAGCAGCATCATCGCGGTGCCAAGATCGGGCTGCTTCAGAACCAGCGCGGTCGGCAGCAGCACCATCAGGGCCGGGGCCAGGAGATAGCGCAGCCGTCCGCTGTTCTCCGCCGGCAGGCCATGGAAATAGCGGGCCAGCGCCAGCACCAGCGCGATCTTCATGATTTCCGAGGGCTGCAGCTGAAAACCGCCGAGATTGATCCAGCGCTGCGCT
This sequence comes from Allostellaceae bacterium, assembly GCA_035309005.1. GTDB lineage: Bacteria > Pseudomonadota > Alphaproteobacteria > ATCC43930 > CGMCC-115725 > DATARH01. The sequence continues at coordinate 22,376 of DATGFP010000092.1, forward strand.
CCGAGCCCCGCGCGGCCGTGCAGATCGACCGCGACGACAAGCAGCAGCGCCGCCCCGTAAATCCAATAGGCGCCGCGATACCAGCGGCGAATGTCGATCAGCGCCGCCGCGATCATCGGCGCCAGCGCGATCGCGAACCGCATCATCTGGCGCGACGCCCACGGTTGCAGGCTGCCGTTGGCGGCCGAATACAGCATCGCGAAGCCGATACCCGAGATCGCCGCGACCAGCAGCACCAATCCCCATTGGATCGCCCGCACCTTGTCGACGAGCTTCAGTTCGCGCCGGCCGATGTCGGGAGCAAGGCTGGTCATTGTCTGACCTGGGGCCTAACCGCGGCCTAACCGGGCGCTGCGGGGGGCGCCGGCGCAGTCGCGGGCGGCGACGGCTGCGGCGACGCTGCACCCGCCACCGGTCCACCCGCCACCGGTCCAATCGCCGGCACCTGCCGCGCCGGATCGCGCCGCTGCACCTCGCTCAGCACGTCGCGGCAGATCGGCGCCGCGACCGCCGAGCCGCCGCCGCCCTCGGCACCGCCGTGCTCGACGACGACGCCACAGACATAGCGGGGAGCGGCGACCGGCGCGAACGCCACGAACAGCGCGTGGTCGCGCTCCTTCCACGGCACCTCGCTCTCCTTGCGCACGCCGTGTTCGCGCTCGTATTCGGTGATGCGCCGGACCTGCGAGGTGCCCGACTTGCCGCCCATCGCCAGCGCCGGATCGGTGATCCGCGCGGCATAGGCGGTGCCGCCGCGCTCATTGACGACCGCGTCCATCCCGCCGAGCACCAGGGCGAGATGGTTCGGCGCGACGTCGAGCGGCGCAAAGGCGGGGAGTTGCGGGTCGCCGCCCTGCGGCAGCAGCCCGTCGCGCACGAGGTGCGGCACGACCGCATGCCCGGTGGCGAGACGCGCCGCCATCGTCGCGATCTGCAACGGCGTCGCCAGCACCGAGCCCTGGCCGATGCCGGCGATCAGGGTTTCGCCCGGCTGCCAGCTCGTTCCGCTGGTCGCCAGCTTCCATTCGCGGGTCGGGATCAGGCCGCCGCGCTCGCCCGGCACATCGAGCCCCAACGGGGCGCCAAAGCCGAGGCGCCGCGCCATCGCCGCGATCCGGTCGATGCCGGTGCGGCGCGCCGTCTCGTAAAAGAAGACGTCGCAGGATTGCTTGATCGCGTCATGCAAACGCAGCGTGCCGTGCCCGCCCTTGCGCCAGCAGTGAAACGTCGCGTCGCCGAGTTCCAGATAGCCAGGGCAGGTGATCGCGGTATCGGGGGTGATCGCGCCAGCCGCGAGCGCGGCCAGCGCCACCACCGGCTTGAACGTCGAACCCGGCGGGTAGACGCCGGCCAGCGTCTTGTCGGTCAGCGGCTTGCGCGGATCGGACGACAGCTCCTGCCAGGCGGCCGACGACAGACCGTTCGAGAACAGCATCGGATCGAAGCTCGGGCTCGACACCAGTGCCAGCACGTCCCCGCTCAGCGCATCGAGCAGCACGCAGGCGACGCTTGGCTCGCTGGCGCAGCGCCGCATCACGAAATCCTGCATCGCCAGGTCGAGCCCGAGCACGACGTTCTTGCCCGGCTGCCCCGGCTGGTGGGCGATTTCGCGGACCACCCTGCCATAGGCGTTGACCTCGACTTCGCTGGTGCCGGCGGCGCCGCGCAACGCCATGTCCTGCGATTTCTCGACGCCGCTCTTGCCGACCCGGAAGTCGGGCAGTTCGAGCAGCGGGTCGCCGGTCAGCTCCTTTTCCGAAGCCTGCGCGACATAGCCCAGCACATGCGCGGCCGTCGCGCCGTAGGGGTAATTGCGGATCATCCCCTGCTCGATCGCGACGCCGGAGAGTTCGGGGACCGCCACCTCGATGCGCGCCATCTCTTGCCAGGTGAGGTTCGAGCGCACCACCACCGGGACGAAGGCATGCTTGCGGCGCGCCTCGCGCATGACGCGCTGGCGATCCGCATCGCCGATTTCGATCAGCGTGGCGAGCGCCGCCAGCGTCTGGGCGAGATCGGCGGTCTGCTCGGGCACCACGACGACGCGATAATTGCGCCCGTTATCGGCGAGAACGACGCCGAAGCGGTCGAGGATCAGCCCGCGCGGCGGCACCAGGAGGCGCAGATTGATGCGGTTTTCATCGGACAGCAGCGTGTAGCGGTCACGCTCCAGGACCTGCAGCTGGTACATCCGCCCGGCCAGCGCCGCCGCCAACACCGCCTGGCCGCCGGCAAGCAACGCGGCGCGGCGGGTGAACAGCTTCTCGCGTTGGGTTTCGCGGGGCACGGCCCTGGGCTAACCCGGACGGCTCATGCGGCGGCGCCGATCAGCGCGCGCTGGCCGCGGCCCAGCGCAAAGCTCGCCGCCGGGAACAGCGCGACCGTCAGCACCGTGCGGAAGATCGTCGTGCGCAGGTCGAAAATCGTCAGCTGCAGGACGCAGTGCAGCGCCCACAGACCCAACCCCGCGGCGATCCCGAGCAGCGTGAAACCGCCCCACACGAAGGCGAAGGTGCGATTGATGAAAAAGCGCCGCTGGCGCAGCACCGCGGCGCGCGCCAGGAGCAAGAGCAGGGCATTGACCCCGACCGCCCCGCCGCTCAGCAGGTCCTGCGCCAGCCCGACCGCGAACAGCCCAATCGGCGGCAGTAGGTCGGGGCGGTAGATCGTCCAGTGATAGACCGCCATCAGCGCGAACGCCGGGGTCAGCGTCGCATAGCCCGGGGCGCGCACCGGCAGGATTGCGATCACCGCCGCGAGTAGCGTCGTCGCGATCGGCAGCAGCCGCGCGAGCCCGCCATTGACCCGCGGCAGCGAAGGGATGCTGGAGACCTTGAGCGCCATGGCTCAGCGTACGCTGGCCTCGTCGGCGATCGCCGGCGCGGCGCGCGGGCCGCGCCGC
>DATGFP010000093.1:0-33986 GCA_035309005.1 Allostellaceae bacterium
CGCCGCGCCATTGAGGATCCCGGTGACCACACCGCCTGGGTTGTTGACAACGGTGCCGCCGGCGGTCAGGTAGACGCCGGAGCCGCCGGTTCCGGTACCTTGAATGACGCCGGAATTCGAGACGGTACCGCCGCCGCCGGAAGTGCCGGAGCGGTTGCCGATCGCCGCGCCGTTGAGGATCCCGGTGACCACACCGCCCGGGTTGTTGATGACCATGCCGCCGGCGGTCAGGTAGACGCCGGAGCCACCGGTTCCGGTACCTTGAATGACGCCGGAATTCGAGACGGTGCCGCCGCCGCCCGAAGTGCCGGTGAGGTTGCCGATCGCCGCTCCGTCGACAGTGCCGCTAATCAGACCGCCCGAGTTGTTGACGACGGTGCCGCCGGCGGTCAGGTAGACACCGCCACTCGAGGCGGTCCCTCCGATTGTGCCGAAATTGGTGACTGTACCACCATTGCGGCCGATGGCTGCGCCATCGGTGTGCCCTGAAGCGAGGGCATTCTTCTCATTGGCGAAGGTACCGCCGGTCGCCAGATAGATGCCGCTGCTCCTGGTCCCGGTTCCTTGGAGCGTGCCGAAATTGGTGACGTTGCCGGTGCTGCCGCTGATGAAGATGGCGTTGACGCCGCCGTAGATCAGCGCCGCGGTGGCGTTCGTCGCGCCGTTGACGACGCTGCCGGCGCTCATCGTGATGCCGTCGAGGCCATAGCCCGCGATCGTGCCGAAATTGCTGACCGTGCTAGCGGCGGTGCCCGCTATGACGACGCCGTAACGGTAGCCGCCGATCGCCGCCGAGGTCGCGTCGGTCGCGCCGTTGACCACCATGCCGGACGTCATGTGGATGCCGTCTACGATGCCGACGGTGCCGATCGCCGCGACCAGGCCCAAATTGCTGACCGTGCCGGCGACGCTGCTGGCCATCAGGATGCCGTAGGTGAGGCCCGCGATTGTGCCGGAATTGTTGACCGTACCCGCCGCGCCAGACAAAGCGACGCCGGTCAGCGGGCCCAAGATCAGCCCGTGCGGTGCATTGCTGACGCGACCGGCGGCGCCCCCCGCTCCGAGAAGGACGCCGATGGCGCCGGCGCCGATCCCCCGGATTGTGCCAAAATTGTTGACGTCACCGGCTGTCCCGAGCATTGCAACGCCGGCGCCGGCGGTTCCCTGGAGCGTGCCAAAATTGGTGACGTTGCCCGCGCTGCCGCCGATGAAGATGCCATGGAAGCCGCCGTAGATCAGCGCCGCGGTGGCGTTCGTCGCGCCGTTGACGACGGTGCCGGCATTCATCGTGACTCCGTCGAGGCCAAAGCCGGCGATCGTGCCGAAATTGGTGACGGCGCTGGTGGCGCTGCCCGCCATGACGACGCCGTAACTTTCGCCGCCGATCGTCGCCGACGTCGCGTTGGTCGCGCCGTTGACCACCATGCCGGACGTCATGTGGATGCCGTCCACGGTGCCGATGGTACCGACGCCCGCGATCAGGCCCAAATTGCTGACGGTGCTGGAAGCGCTGCTGGTCATCAGGATGCCGTAGGCGAGGCCCGCGATGGTGCCGGAGTTGTTGACCGTACCCGCCGCGCCAGATAAGTCGACACCAGCCAGCGGGCCCAGGATCAGCCCGTGCGATGCATTGCTGACGCGACCGGTGGCAGCCCCCGCTTCGAGAAAAACGCCGACCGCGCCCGCGGCGATCCCCTGGATCGTGCCGAAATTGCTGACGTCGCCGGCGGTCCCGAGGAGTGCAACGCCGGCACCGGCGGTTCCCCGAACCAATCCGGAATTGGTGACGGTGCCGCCGGTGCTGACCAAAGCGATGCCATCGAACCCGCCGTAGATCAGCGCGTTTGCCGCGTTATTGGCGTTGGCGCCGGTCGCCTCCAGGAAGATCCCGTCGCCGGTTGTCGCCAGGCCCGCGATGACGCCGGAATTGCCGACCGTACCGGCGGTCCCCGAAAGGGAAATCCCGTCAAACCCGCCGGCGATCACCGCGTTCTGCGAGTTGCTGATGCGGCCGCCGGCAACGAGGTCGACACCGGCGCCGCTGGTTCCGGTTATCACGCCGGCATTGGTGACGAGGCCGGCGCTGCCGGCGAGGCGCACGCCGTTCGCGGCACCGGTGACCAGCGCGCCGGCGGCGTTTGTCACCGTGCCGCCGGCGAAGAGATCGATGCCGGTGGCGGCCGCCGCGGCGGCGCTGACGATACCGAAATTGCTGACCGTCCAGGCGGTGATACTATTGCCGTAAATCGCGTCGCCATTGTAAGCGGTGGCGGCGCTACCGACGGCAATGACGCCATATTGACCGATTGTCACCGGGTTCTGCGGCGTGCCGGAAAGAACGAGCCCGATGCTGTAGGTGCCGCCGACGTAGGTGCTCATGAACTCATCTCGCTCGCCGCGTCACAACCGGTGCGAGATGGCACTCAACGATCCGCGAATTCACCCGATAAATCTGCCACGCGCGCACGGGGAGCTCGCCTCCCTAAAGTTCTTCGATCCGTCGAACCGGCGTCAGATCGCCTTTTAGACGATTTTTGCCGGTGATACATGGTTAATCCAACCGACCGGCTGCCGTCGGGTTCGACTAACCGTGTCGGGCGGGATGCGCCACTGCCAGCCGCGCGATCGCGGCAAATGGCAGCGACTGGCTCAGCGCTGGCGGACGAACTTGTCGACGCTGCGGTCTTGCGTCAGGCCGGCGTAGATGTCGCCGCGCGAGTCGACGCCGATGCCGTGGACATGGCGGCTCGCGAAGCGGGCCAGCACATGGCCCTGGCCGTCGCGGACGCAGATTTGCGCCGGCTTGCCGTCGTCTTCCTGCTCGGCGATGTAGAAATTGCCGTCCTTGCCGCGGCTGATGTCGTTGGGGCCGCCCATGCCGGTCCACTGGCCCTGGAAGTCGCCCTCCGGCGTGAAGATCTGGATGCGCTTGTTGGCCCGGTCGGCGACGTAGAGGAGGCCGGCATCGTCGAACGCGATGCTGTGCGGCAGGTGGAACTGGCCCGGCCCGTGGCCCGGCGCGCCCCACGATTTAATGAGCCGCCCGCCCTGGGTAAAGCGGTGCACCCGGGCGTTGCGGTAGCCGTCCGTCACATAGATGTCGCCGTTGGGGTGGAGCATCATCTCGGTCGGATGGTTGAACGGGCCCGCGGCGCGCTCGGCGAGGTAGGGCGCGCCCTCGCAGCCGGTGTCGGAATGAACGCCGCGGGTGCCGAGTTCCATTAGCGGCTTGCCGTCGAGGGTGAAGGATTTCGCCACCGAGTCGATGCGGTCGGTGGTGTAGACCGTGTCGCCGACGATTTTCAGCCCGTGCGGATCGGTGACCTCGCCCGAGCCCCAGGCGCCGAGATACTTGCCGTCGCGGCTGAAGACGACGACCGGCGGGTCCTTGCGCTGGAAGACGTAGATGCGGTCCTCGTCGTCGGCCGCCACTCGGCTGACCAGCCCGAAGGTTTCGCCCGCCGGCAGCTTGAAGAAGTCGGGTATCAGCTGGTAGGTGTAGTCGCCCGTGCCGCTCTGCGCCATCGCTGTCGTCCTCCCGGCATTGCTTGGATTTGTGCTGTGTCGGATGGGAGTTTCGGTCCGCCCGGGGATCGCCGCAACGAAATTCGGCCGCTTCCGCGCCGCCGGCGCCGCCCGCCCAGCAACCTGGGGTTGTTCCTTCCCGACGCTGTTTGCTGATCCTGCAGCGGATTTACAGCCAGCGTCGCGCATAAGTTGTACCGCCGCAGCCCGCCATTCTTCTCCAAATACTCGTCCATCCCGGCGCAGGCCGGGACCCATGCTTCAATTGCCTGGGGCGCTGCCAAATGGGTCCCGGCCTGCGGGGTTGATTGATCGGTAAAATCTAGGAAACGCGACAGTAGCAGGCAAATCGGGCGATTTTATGTTCATCGTTCGTTCCGGACGCCAGCGGCGGCGGCGGGCAAGGCCATGCCAAAGGGCGCGCGGTGGTGTATCCTGCGGCGGCGCCAGGGGTCCGCCAAGACCCGCGCAGTGAATAGGGAGGAAAGCGCAATGACTGCAGCCACCGATTTGAGGCCGCCGGTCGCGATCGGCCATGTCCGCCTCGGCGTCACCGCGGTCGGCGCCGCGGCGCGCTGGCTGGAGCGGGTCGGGCTGCGCCCGATCGTGACGCGCGACGAATTGGCGGTGCTGGAGCTGCGCGGCGGGACCCACGTCGTCGTGCGGCCGGCCGATCAGCCGCCGGCGCCCGGCAGCGCGGCGCCCTTCGACCTGATGGTCGACGACATCGACGCCGCCTACCGCGACTATGCCGACAAAGGCCTGTCGCCGACGCCGATCCGCCGCGGCCGCATCCACGATTCCTTCGAGCTCGCCGGCCCCGACGGCTGGGCCTTCACGGTCAATTCATCGCACGCCAGCGGCGAGCCGATCTGAGCCTCGGGCCGGACGCCGGAGCGGCCATGGACGCGCCTGAGGTTGCCCCGCGCCCGGTGCTGATCGGCCTGATCGGCGCCGGCATCGCGGCGTCGCGTTCGCCGGCGCTGCACATGCGCGAGGGCGCGGCGCAGGGCCTCGCCTACATCTATCGGCGGATCGACCTCGACCAGCCGGGCCTCGATGCCGAGCGCTTGCCCGAGCTGATCGCGATGGCCCGCCATTTCGGGTTTGCCGGCCTCAACATCACGCATCCCTGCAAGCAGGCGGTGATCCCGCTCATAGACGAGCTGTCGGAGGATGCGCGGGCGATCGGCGCGGTCAACACGCTTGTCTTCGCCGGCGATGGCCGCACGGTCGGCCACAACACCGACTGGTACGGCTTTGCCGAGGGGATGCGCCGCGAATTGCCCGACGCGCCGCGCCGCCGGGTCGTGCAGCTCGGCGGCGGCGGCGCAGGCGCGGCGGTGGCGCACGCGCTTCTGACGCTGGGGGTGGAGCAGCTCGCGATCGTCGATGTCGAGCGGGAGCGCGCCGAGCGCCTCGCCGCTCACCTCAATGGGCGGTTCGGCGCCGGGCGAGCGGTCGCAGCAGGGGACCCGGGGGACGCGCTCGCGGACGCCGACGGGCTGGTCAATGCCTCGCCCATCGGCATGACGGGGCACCCCGGCATGCCGCTGGCGGCGGCGCTTCTGCGGCGCGATTTGTGGGTCGCCGACATCGTCTATTTCCCGCTCGAAACCGAATTATTGCGCACCGCGCGCGCCCTCGGCTGCCGCACGATGGCCGGCGGCACGATGGCGGTCTTCCAGGCGGTCGGCGCCTTCCGCCTCTTCACCGGCATCGCCCCCGACGCGGCGCGCATGCTGCGCCATTTCGCCAGCATGTGACGCGATGGGCTTCGCTGCGCTCAACCCATCCTACGGAGTGAAATCGTGGTGAAATCGTAGGGTGGGTTGAGCGACGCGAAGCCCATCGCGACTGCCATTCCCCCGCTTCGCTGCACCGCCTCAATGGCGAACAGCCTGCGTTTGCCGCGCGCGGAACGCGAGCCGATTGGCGCTGTTAGATAACTGACAGCGCATCGCTGGCGCAGCTGGAAAATTCGGGAGAAGACGATGGGAACGAGCATCAAAATCTTCGCGGTGGCCGCCCTTTTGGTTGCGGCAACTTCGAGCGGGGCGTTCGCGCGGTATCCCTGCGCGCCTGGCTATGCGGTCCATCGTGGGATCTGCTATCCGATCGGCGTGCACAACTACTCGAACCCGGTATCGGGCGCGGTGACCGGCGAAGCGCAGGGCGCGGCGCAGGGCTACGGGTCGGCCGGGCCGGTCGGCGCGGTGGTCGGCGGCGCGCTGGGCACCGCCAGCGGAACCCTTACCGGCACCGCCAATATGCTGCAGGGCCGCTAACCGAGGGCCGCGTGTGCGCGGGCCGGCGCTTCAGTAAGGCTCGCGCACGAAGATGAAGGTGGTGCCGGTGACGATCGGGGCGCTGGCGCCGACGAATGACACGTTGGCGTCTTTCACCTGGCGCGAGCCGGCGCGGCCGGAGGCTTGCAGCGCGCCCTCGATGATGTGCCACAGGCCATGGATGCGCCCGGTGCCGAGGCTGCCGCCAAAGGTGTTGAGCGGCAATTCGCCGTCGAGTTCGATGCGGCCGTCCTGGATGAAGTCGAGGGCTTCCCCCTCCTGGCAGAACCCGTAGGATTCCAGGCCGTAGATCACCGAGGCGGAGAAGCCGTCGTAGATCTGCGCGACATCGACGTCCTTGGGGGTGAAGCCGGAGCGCTCCCAGGTCAATTTGGCCGAGGAGCTGCCGCCCGCCATGTAGCTCGACAGGCTGCCGATGCGGCCGGCCACCTCGAAATGCAGGCGCTGGCCGTAGCCGGCGAGGTAGGCCGGCGCGGGCTTGAGGTCGCGCGCTCGCTCCGCCGTCGTCAGGACGAGCGCGACGGCGCCCTGCACCGGGATGTCGCAATCGAAGAGGCAGAACGGGTAGGCCACCATGCGGGACGCGAGGTAATCCTCGCGGCTGAGCGGCGTGCCGTAGAACCAGGCGTGCGGATTGTGGTGGGTGTGCTTGCGCTGGGTGACCGCGAGGGTCGCCATCTTCTCGCGGTTCTGGTTGTTGCGCTCGAGCCAGCGTGTATAGGCGACCGCCATGCCCTGGCCCGGGCCGCCGAAGCCGTAGGGCGCGGTGAATTGCGTCGCGCCGGCCGCCATGCCGCTGGGCAAATTCTGGTAGGTGCCGCGCGGGTTGTGCATCGCCCGCCACACAACCGCGTAGTTGCACACGCCCGCGAGGAGCGCGTTGACCGCCTGCTGCACCGCGCCGCCGATATTGGTCGTGCCGACCTGGATGTGCCAGGTGAGGTTGGGCAGCTTCAGCATCGCCATCATGCAGTTGACCGAGACGATCGAGATGCCGTCGACTTCGGCGTGGCCGGTGGCCGGCAGTTCCGGATAGGTCGCCAGACCGTCGATGTCGGACATCTGGAGCCCCGAATCGGCGACCGCTTCCTTCACCGCAATCAGCGCATGCGCGGCGAGCGGCGTCTCGGCCGAGCGGGTCACCCTGGAAAACCCCACGCCGCTGACCGCGATTTTGCACCGGTTCTCCCACATGTCGTCTTCCTCACAAAAATTCTAGTCAGCGCGAAGGACGCGACGGGCACGCCGAGGACGCGAAGGCGCCTTTATCCATCGCGACCATCGCGTCCTTCGCGTTACCTAATTCCGGTGCGTTGCCCCCTCCCTAACCCTCCCCCGCATGCGGGGGAGGGAAGGGTGGGGGTGCGGCCGGCGCGCTGCGCGCCAGGCGGAATTGCGGTAGGGTGATGTCGTCGTTGAGCTTCTCGAAGATAACTTCGACGCGGCGGCCGACCTTGGCTTCGGTGTATTCCGCTTCCAGGAGGTTGCCGGCGAGCAATGCGCCCGGCGCGTCGTCGAGTTCGACGATGATCGACACGTAGGGCACCGCGGCGGCAAAGCGCTTGTCGCCGGTGTGGTACATGATCGTGTAGGCGTAGATCGTGCCCAGCCCGCGCACCGGCTCGAACTTCAAGTCGGTCGCGACGCATTGCGTGCAGGTCGCGTAGGGCGGGTGCTGGAAGTGGCCGCAGCTTTGGCAGCGCTGCAATTCCAGAACGCCGCGCCGGGCGGCCTCCCAGAACGGTTTGGTCCACTCGTTGGGCACCGGGATCGGCCGCGTCACCTGGCTCCAGTTGCTCATTCGGTTGGCCTTTCGCGATTGCGCAGATGCGCCGGCAGCGGCATGCGCGGCAGCAGCGTGGTGGCCGGCTTGTCGGGGTCGGCGGCCGGCGAAGCGGGCATCTGCCGCGCCAACTCCTCGGCGACGATCTGGCGGATTTCCGGGAACGCCGCGGCCGCCTCCAGGCCGAAGCGGAAAATATCGCGAAACGATTCCGGGTGGTTCCAGATCGCGGTCAGCACCGCGTGGCGCATGTTGAGGCTGGGATGCCGGATCGCGCATTCGACCAGCCTGACGACGTCGTTGTCTTCGAGCACGACTTCGCTCGCGCCTGCCGCCTCGGTTTCGCCGCCGAGGCGCAGGCGTGGGGTGCGGCTGTAATAATCGTGGAACAAGAGATCGTCGATCGCCTCCGCCCTGGCGCGCGCGTCGAACGTAATATGGCCGCCCGTTTTGACCTGCATGCGCCCGTCGCCCCGCGGAAGAGGACCGGCTCACCCTATACCACACGATTTTCCGCCAGCACCGTCAGCTCTTCGCGCGGCAGTCCGAGTTCGCCGCAGAAGATGTCGGTGTTGTGCTCGCCGATCAGCGGCGCCCGCCGCGAAATCCGCCACGGCGACCCGTTGAAGATCGCCGCCTCGCCCGGATAGGTGAAGCTGCGGCCAAGCTCCGGATGCGCCACCTCCTTCCAGAAGCCACGGTCGTGCAGGTGCGCGTCGTCGAAGAGCGCCTCCGCCGGGCGCACCGCGCCCCAGGTGAAGCCGCGCTCTTGCGCCCGGTGGTAGACCTCCTCGGCCGGCAGGCTGGCGATGAAGTCGGCCACCAGGCCATCGATGATGTGCGAAGTGTTGGCGGCGATGACCGCCGGGTCCTGGTATTTCGGGTCGCGCAAATCGCCGGCCATGTCGCTCGTATCGAGCAGATCTGCCAGCTCCGCGATATATTTCGGGTTGAGCCGGCCGCCGACCAGGGCGCAGACGTAATTGCCGTCCCGGGCGCGGAACTGGGTGCGCGGCGAGGGGCCGGCGGCGTGATGGCGGCCGGTGTGGCGCTGCAGGACTTCGCCGCGGTAGATGTAATTGGCGATCGCCGCCTCGGTGGTCAGCGCGCAGGCTTCGTGGATCGAGGCGTCGATGTATTGGCCGCTTCCCGCGACGCTGCGGTGCACCAGCGCGGCCATGATCGCCATGTAGGCGAAGTGGCAGCCCATGTGCCAGGCATTGCCGCCGCCCGGGGCGATCGGCGGCGCGTCCGGGACGTCTGTCGCGTCGTAGCCGGAGGACGCCATCTCGCCGCCGGCCGCCATGTGGAGGAGGTCGCTGGCGAGGTAGTCGCGCCACGGGCCGGTCTGCCCGAAGGGGGTCAGCGAGCACATGACGAGCCCGGGGTTTTCCTGGCGCAGCGTCTCGTAATCGAGGCCGAGCGAGGTGAGATAGCCCGGCCGGAACGTCTCCAGGATGACGTCGGCCGTCGCTGCCAGGCGCGCGATCAGCCGCTTTCCGTCGGCGGTTTCAATGTCGAGGGTGATGCCGCGTTTGGAGGTGTTGTAGTACCAGAAGGAGAGGCTGCGCTCCGGGTGCGGCGTGTCGTCGAGGAAGGGGCCGAGGCGGCGGCAGGGCTCGCCGCCGGGCGGCTCGATCTTGACGACGTCGGCGCCGAGATCGCCGAGCAGCTTGCCGCAGAACTGGCCGGTCTCGTTCGCGAGCTCGAGGACCCGGAGGCCGGTGAGCGGCCCCGGCCGGGAGCTGTCGATCCCTGGGGTGTCGCTCACTGCAGCATCTCCTCCATGTAGTCAAAGCGCGGCCGCTTCGCCGGCCAGAAGGTGCCGTCGGCAAAGCCGGCGCGCAGTTCGTCCCGACTGTAGCCCAAGAGGCCCTCGACGATTTCCCGCGTGTGCTGGCCAATCAGCGGGCTCGGCAGGTGGTTCGACGCCGGCGTCTCGGAGAGCTTGAAGGGGGCGTTCTGCACCTTGTGTTGTCCCAGTGCCGGATGGTCCAAATCGACATACATCTCGCGGTGACGCAATTGCGGGTCGTGCTCGACGCGGTCTTCGGCGCTCTGCACCGGCAGCGCGCGCACGCCGGCGGATTGGCAGCGCCCCGTCACCTCGTACTTCCCCATGGTCATGGTCCAGGCCTCGATCTCTTCGTCGAGTTCCTCCTGGTGTTGTAGCCTCCCGGTGACGGTGGCGAATTTCGCCGCGGCGGCCCAGGCCGGCGCCCCCATCACCGCGACCAGCCGGCGCCATTCCTCGTCCGAGTGGCAGACGATGACGCACCAATCGTTGTAGCCGCCGGGATCGGTGCGGTAGGCGTTGTGCGGCGCGACGGTCGGGCCGCGGTAGTTGCTCAGGAGCGGCGTGCCGGGCCAATGCGCCCGGTTGCCGGGCGGAAAGCCGGCGCGCCGCGAGCCGCGCCCGTTGGCCGCGAAGTCCATCAGCGCCGACCCCAAGAGCGGCACGCTTGCCACCATCTGCGACAGGTCGATGTGCTGGCCCTCGCCGGTCATGTTGCGGTGGTAGAGGCCGGTCAGGGCGCACATCGCGCCATACATCCCGCCGGTGTCGTCCATGTAGGACCAGCCCCAGCCGGCGGGCGGCTGGTCGGGCAGGCCGGAGAGGTGGGTCAGCCCGGAGACGGCCTGCGCCACCGGGCCGAATGTCGTGTAATGGTGGTGCCGGCCGGTATGGCCGTAGCCCGACATCGAGACGTAGACGATATCGGGCTTGATGCGGCGCAATTCCTCGTAGCCGAGGCCCCAGTTGCGCAAGACCCGCGAGCTGAAATTCTCGATCACGATGTCGGAGAGCGCGATCAGCCGCTTTACGATTTCGAGGCCCTTGGCGCTGCGGACGTTGAGGCTGAGGCTTTTCTTGTTGACGTTGGTGTCGTTGAAATTACCCGAGGTATTGAGGTTGGTTTCGAGGTGCTGCGGCGTCGTCGTGCTCGGCAGCCGGCCGCGTTCGTTCTCCGGCCACTCGATCTTGACGATCTCGGCCCCGAAGGCGCCGAGCCAGCGCGTCGCCCAGGGCCCGGCCCGCACCCAGCTGAAATCGACGACGCGGATGTTGTCGAGGGCGCGCGGTGGGGACATGGCGGCGGTGCTTCTGCGCAGTGGGCCGCCGACTGTAGCCCAAGAAGCGCCGATGGCGGCAACGAACCTGCTATCCTCAGCCTCGGCCCACCGCCGCGGAGGACGCCATGGCGTACGATGTGCCGCCGCCCGCAACGCTGCCCGAGCCGGGATACTATTACCACTTCAAGCATGACCCGGCGGGGCCGCTCAACAACTACGCCTATTACATCTACGGCGTCGGCCACCACACCGAAGTGGATTGCCGGCCCGAGGACGCCTTCATGCAGGTCTACCGGCCGCTCTACGAAGAGGCCTACGCCTACCGGCATGGCGGGCTCTTCGACCTGCGCCCGCTGCGGATGTTTTTTCAAGCGGCCGAGTGGCAGGGCAAAACGGTGCCGCGCTTCACCCGCATCCGCGACCCGGGCGTCATCGCAGAGCTGGCGGCAATCAAGGCCCGCCTCTACCCCGACCCCTAGCAGCCCCGCTCCTGCATTCGTCACCCCCGCGAACGGCGAACGCGGGGGTCCAGGAGCGGCAGGCATAACGCGCGCCGCCCTGGATGCCCGCTTTCGCGGGCATGACGGGAAGGGGAACCTAAGTCTTGGTGCCAACCAGCTAGCGGCTTCCAACCGGCGCCGCTGCGCGACTATGCTGCGGGAAGGCGGCTTGCGTTGCGCAGGAGGATGCTGATGAGGCCCGAAACGGTAGGCATGTCGTCGGCGCGGCTGGCGCGGCTCGACGAAGTGATGCAGCGCCGCTATGTCGAGGGCGGCTTTCTCCCCGGCCTGCTGACCTACATCTACCGCAAGGGGGAGCTCGTCCACACCGCGCTGTGCGGTCAGATGGACCTCGAGCGCGGCCGCAAGATGCGCGAGGATGCGATCTTCCGCATCTATTCGATGTCGAAGCCGATCACCGCGGTCGCGCTGATGATGCTGGTCGAGGAGGGCCTCGTTGGCCTCGACGACGCGGTCCACACCCATATCCCCGCCTGGAAGGAGCTCGGCGTCTACGCGAGCGGCATGCCCTCGCTGCTGGCCGACGCGCCGGCCGCCTTCATGACGACGCCGCCGCCCCGGCCGATGAAAGTCATCGACCTCGCGACCCACACCTCGGGCCTCACCTACGGCTTCATGATGCGCACCGCGGTCGACGCCGCCTACCGCCGGCTGAAACTGACCGACCGCAACACCCCGGGCGGGCTCGCGGGCATGGTCGACCAATTGGCGCAGCTGCCGCTCGATTTCGCGCCGGGGACGGCGTGGAACTATTCGGTCGCGATCGATGTCATCGGCTACCTCGTCGAGAAGCTGTCGGGCATGAGTTTCGGCGAATTTCTGCGCACGCGCCTCTTCGAGCCGCTCGGCATGCACGACACCGCGTTTTACGTGCCGGCGGACAAGACCGAGCGCTTCACCGCGTGCTACCAGCCGGACTTCAAGGGCGGCGGGCTGGCGCTGCAGGACGACCCGCGCGAGAGCACTTATGCGAAGGCGCCGCTGCTCGAATCGGGCGGCGGCGGCCTGGTCTCGACGGCGCACGACTACCTGCGCTTCTGCCGCATGATGCTCGCCGGCGGCACGCTCGACGGGGTGCAGATCCTCAGCCCGAAAACCGTCGCGCTCTTCAGCCTCAATTTCCTGCCCGACGGGCGCGAGGTCGCCGACATGACGACGCCGGGCCTCTTCAGCGAATCCGGCTATGCCGGGGTCGGCTTCTCGCTCGCCTGCGGGGTCAACGTCGACGTCGCGAAAACCCGGCTCCCCGGCACACTCGGCGAATATTTCTGGGGCGGCGCCGCGGCGACCGCCTTCTGGATCGACCCCAAGGAAGCGCTGACGGTTGTCTTCATGACGCAGGTCATCGGCAGCCCGGCGCGCCTGACGCTGCGCCGCGACCTGCGCACGCTCGTCTACGCCGCCCTGACCGAATCGTTCGCCTAATATCAGCCGAAGGTTCGATCGCCCCACAAGGTGCGGGAGCGGGGTTGGTTGATGGCCGCCGCAGGGTCTGAGCGAACTCCCTTTATCAGGGAAAGAGCACCCGCCAGGCGGCTTTCGCCTCGCTGAATTTCGCGTAGCCGATTTCGGGATGCTGCGGATCGAAGGCGCCGCCGCTCATCCGGATCGGCTGGTTCGGCGCGTTGTCCACCAGCCAATGCCGGCAGTAATCGTCAATGTAGGTGATGTCCGTCTGTGCGACGGCATCCATGTCGATGTTGGCGAGGTATTTGAACTGCGCGAGCGACCAGCCGGGTGGCGGGCGCCACTCCCCGCCCGCAGCCGGGAGCGGGCTGACGAGCGGGCTCATGCGCACGACTCGGGAAACGACGGACGGTGGGACCCCTGCGTTCGCGCCGGTCATGACGTGCGCGATGAAGGTCGCGGCGTCCGGCGGATCATCCAAAATCGCCGCCGCGAGCTTCTTCAGATCCGTTATGAGCGACGAGTCGGGCCGTGGCGCTTCGAGAGGTTTTGGGGGTACGCCGGGGTCGGCCAACGGGAATATGACGGTAGCCGTACCGAGGCTCAGCACCCGGATATCCAGCGATCGGTAGCCAAGGACGAGCGCCTCGACCACGGCGCTAACGGCCGGGTTGTTGCACCCGGTGATGCCGCCGTCCCAAAAGCGGCCGGGGGCGTCGGGCAGGTCGGCGGGCGCGTCGAAGTAGTTGACCGGCGCGTTGGTCGAAGCATGCACCGCCCCCGCGAGCGTCACCGTTGCCGGCTGGCCGGTGCCCCAGCCTGCTTGCGTCGCTGGCGCCGAGCGGAAAAAGATGGCGCGGTTTCGATCGTAATCGAAGCCGACGATCAAGAGATGCACCGGCTTGCCGGCGGGGCCGACAACGCCGTCCATGGCTCCGGCGAGCGGACTGTCGCCGGTCGTCGGCAGCAGCCGTTCAATCGCCGGGAGCTTCGCGTTCGCACTATATTTCGGGCCCACGCCGAGCACCGTTTGCAGCAGGTTATCGCCGAGCGAGGTCGTCGGGGAGAAGATCGATCGGCGCTTCTGCTCGTCCATGAAGTACTGCAGGATGTTGTCCAGAGACAGGTTCTCGACGAGCCCGGCCAACACCAAGCTGCCGCCTGAGCTGGCCGCGACCAGGTCGAAATTTGCGAGAACCTGATGGCCACTCGCGGCTTCGCCATAGAGGTCCATCAGGGTAAGAACCTGGATCAGCGCCCAGGCGCCGCCTCCGTCTAGCGACAATACGCGACAGGTCATGGGCGGCCTCCTGTTGGTCACGGCGTTTTGAATGTCGAAAACTTGCCCGCGTCTTCGGGCAATGCAACCCATCGGTATCCCTCCACGGGCCGGACCCGGGGGACGGGACGCGCCGCGCAGACGCACGGGAGGCGCAGCGCGCGTTTAGCGGGGCGGGGAAATCGCGGTCTGGAAAACGCCGGCTCTGTGTGCCACGGTGAGGGCGAAATAATCGGAGGTGTGCGATGAGCCCGCTCGATATCGCTGAGAACAACGCCGCGGCGGACGCGAAGAGGGCGCCCTCGCCCTATGTGCCGCCGCTGCAGCGCACCGAAGGGCAGCCGCCGCCGATCGCGGCGCACGGCGGCCTCTCTTACATGTCGTTCGACCGGGAGGGCGACGCGGGAACCGCCGCGGCGATCGAGGACGCGCTCGCCGAGATCGCCGCGGGCGAGGGCCAACGCGTCAGCGAGATGATCGACAAGGCGCCGCCCGGCCCGATCAAGACCCAATGGGGCATCGCGTTCCGCGACTACGACGAGTGCGTCGCCTACATCCGCCAGTCGAACAGCATCAAGGCCCCGCCGGGCGGCGTGGCGCTGCCGCTGCCCTATACGATCTACGAGCGGCCGAGCTACTCCGTCGTGCCGTCCAATGCGATCTGGCGCGATCCCGAGCGCGCCGAGACCGCCGCGATCCTGCGCACGACCGAGCGGGGCAAACAGCGGCGCGACCTTTATTTCCCGCAGGTGCTGCGCGACGCGCGGCGCATCGGCGAATACTATCCCGGGCTCTCGCCCGAGAGCCCGGAATGCATGGACAAGCTCGGCCTGTCGCTGGCGCACCTCGAATCGAAATGCACGAACATCTACGATTCGGAAGAGGTGCGGCACGTCTATTATCCGGAGATCGAGAAGCTGCTACTCGAGTTCTTCCCGGATGCGACCGACGCCTTGGTCTACAACCACGACGTCTTCGACAAGGACTATGAGGGCGACCGCACCGAAGACCAGGACAGCATGAATCCGGGCGTCAACGCCAATTACGCCAACCTCGTGCACAACGATTTGAACGACAATAGCGGCCGCGTGCGCTGTCGCGAACTGCTGACCCGGAACCTGCGCAATTTCGGGCGCACGCAGCACTACACCGAGGCAGAAGCCGACGCGAAGATGTCGCGGCGGTTCATGTCGATCAATCTGGCGAAGCCGATACGGACGATCGAGCAGTTTCCGTTCGTGCTGTGCGCCTGGCCCTCTTTCGCCGACCAGCCCTACATCAACAACTACCGGATCTACGACGACCGCGTCGGCGAGACCACCCGGTTCACCTACCGTCCCGGCCACGAATGGTACTGGTTCCCGCGGCAGCAGCCGAACGAAGTCTCGATGCTGAAGTGCTACGACTCGGTGACAGACGGCTCGGTCTCACGCTGGTCTTTCCATACCGCCTGCATCGACCCGAACGTGGCCCTCGACGCCCCATGCCGCAAGAATGTAGTCGTGCGGTCCTTTGTGTTTTTCTAGAAGGAGAGAACGAAATGTTCAGCCACATCATGATCGGGAGCAACGACATCGCCCGGTCGAAGAAATTCTACGATGCGCTGTTTACCGCGATCGGCGGGCAGCCCGGCACCGAGCCGCGCGAGGGCCGACTGGCCTATTCGCATAATGGCAGCCGCTTCATGGTGACAAAGCCCAATGACGGCAAGCCGGCCACCGCCGCCAACGGCGGCACGATCGGCTTTAACATCGGCGATCCCAAACTTGCCGAAGCCTGGCACAAAGCCGGGGTCGCGAATGGCGGCACGTCGATCGAGGACCCGCCGGGCGTGCGTCCCAACGGCGCATATCTCGCGTATCTTCGTGATCCCGATGGCAACAAACTGGTCGCTGTTGCCCGCCCGAGCTGATTTTCATCGCTGAAATCGATGAGGGCCGTCCTTTCCGGGATGGCCCTCGTCAATCAATCGGCGCCCGGAGCCATGTCCGTTGCGCGCCGCGGGCGATCGGGTGAATTGCCCGCCGCTCGCGGTTGCCGGTTCGCGCCGGCTCCCGAGCGCGGTTCGTATCGGCCGGCGACGGAGGCTCGGATGCGGCGGTGGGGGCGTCGTTCGTGCTTGCTGGCGGCGCTCGGGCTCCTCTTGCTGCCGCTGCAAGCATCCGGGCAGGCCGGCCCGGGTGGGCCGCCGGCGGTCGGGGTCGTGCGCGCCGAGCGCCAGCAGATCACCGAGACCGACCAGTTCATCGGCCGCATCCAGGCGGTAAACCGGGTCGCCCTGGTCGCCCGGGTCACCGGCTTTCTCGAAAAGCGGGCGTTTGCCGAGGGCACCGAAGTCAAGCGGGGCGACCTCCTTTACCTCGTCGAGCAGCCGCCGTTCCAGGCGCTGGTCGATGCCGCGAAGGCCAATGTCGACCAGCTCCAGGCGCAGCACCGCAACGCCCAGCTGACGCTGGAGCGCGCCCAGACGCTGCTGCGCAGTCCGGCCGGCCAGCAATCCAATGTCGACGCCGCGCTCGCCGCCGAGCGCGCCTTGGCGGCCCAGATCGCCGGCGCCCAGGCGCAGCTGCAGACCGCGCAGATCAACCTCGGCTACACCGAAATCCGCGCGCCGATCGACGGCAAGATCAGCAGCACCGCGGTTACCGAGGGCAATGTCGTGTCGCCGACGACCGGGACCCTGGCGACGATCGTCAGCCAGGACCCGATGTACGTCAGCTTTCCGATTTCGACCCGAACCGCGCTCGATTTGCGCGCCCGCTATGAGCCCAAGGGCGGGTTTAACGCGGTTGTCGTCAAGCTGCGGCTGCCGAACGGGAAAATCTACGGGCATGACGGGCGTCTCGACTACGTGTCCCCGACGATCGCCACCAACACCGATACGATTGAGCTGCGCGCGGTCATGCCCAACCCGCTGATCGCCGGATTGCCGCCCAACGGGCCGGCGCCGCGGGAGCTGTTTGACGGCGAGTTCGTGACGGTGCTGCTCGAGGGCGTGCAGCCGGTCACGGTGCTGGCCATACCGCGCGCCGCGGTGCTCTCCGACCAGCAGGGCGACTATGTCTATGTCGTCGACGCGCAGAAAAAAGCGCAGATCCGCCGGATCCAGCAGGGGCAGTCGACCCCTTCGGTCGCCGTGATAACGAGCGGCCTCACCGAAGGCGAGCTGGTGGTCAGCGAGGGCCTGCAACGCGTCCGCCCCGGCGAGGCCGTGTTGCCGTCGCCGGCGACGCCGCGCCCGACGGTTGCACCGCCTGCGCAGACCGGCGGCGCTAGCCCGCCGGCGGCCTCCGCGGCGAGCGGAGCCAAACCGTGATTTCGGCGATTTTCGTCGACCGCCCGCGCCTCGCGGTCGTCATCGCGGTCGTCATCACGATCGCCGGATTGCTGGCGCTGGCCCGCATCCCGATCGCGCAATTGCCCGACATCGTGCCGCCGCAAGTGCAGGTTTCGGCGGTTTATCCCGGCGCGTCGGCCGCCGTCGTCGAAGCCGCCGTCGCACAGCCGATCGAGGCGCAGGTCGTCGGCGTCGACAAGATGCTCTACATGAAATCAACGAGCGCCAACGACGGCTCCTACAATTTGACCGTCAGCTTCGCGCTCGGCAGCGACCCGGACATCAACACCAACGCGGTCAACAACCGGGTGCAGACCGCCCTTGCCCAATTGCCGCAGGAAGTTCAGCTCGAGGGCCTGACGGTCCAGAAGAAATCGTCGGCGGTGCTGCAATTTCTGTCGCTCTACAGCGACAACGGCCAGCAGGACCCGCTGTTCATCACCAATTACGCGATCATCAACATCGTCGACGTGTTGTCTCGCATCCCCGGTATCGGGCAGGCCCGCATTTTCGGGGCGCTCAACTATTCGATGCGCATCTGGTTCGACACCCAGCGCCTCGACAATCTGCAATTGACCCCGGCCGACATCATCGCCGCGATCCAGGCGCAGAACGTCCAGGCGCCGGTCGGCCGGATCGGCGCGCGCCCGATCGGCCACGACCAGGAATTCCAGCTGAATATCCAGACGCAGGGACGCCTGACGACGCCGGAGCAGTTCGGCAACATCGTGTTGCGGGCCAACCCGGACGGCTCGCTCCTGCGGGTGCGCGATGTGGCGCGGGTCGAGCTCGGGGCGCAGAACGAAGACGTCGAAGGCCGCTTCAACGGCGAGCCGGCGGTCGCGATCGGCCTCTATTTGTCGCCCGGCGCCAACGCGGTCACCACCGCCACCGCCGTCATCGACACGATGAACCGCCTGAGCCAGCGGTTTCCGCCCGGGCTGCACTACGTCGTCAACTACGACACGACGACGTTCGTGCGCGCGACGATCGAGGACGTGCTGATCACCCTGGCGATCGCCTTCGGCCTCGTCGTTTTGGTCGTCTTCCTGTTCCTCGGCAGCCTGCGCGCGACGATCATCCCGGCGGTCGCCGTGCCGGTCAGCGTCATCGGCACGTTCGCGGTGCTGCTGCTGCTCGGCTATTCGGCCAATACCGTCTCCCTGCTCGCGATGGTGCTGGCGATCGGCATTCTGGTCGACGACGCGATCGTGGTGGTCGAGAACGTCGAGCGGGTGATCGAGGAAAACCCCGATCTGTCGCCGGCCGAGGCGACAAAAGTGGCGATGACGCAGATCACCGCGCCGATCATCGCGATCACGCTGGTGCTGCTGTCGGTGTTCGTGCCGGTCGCCTTCATCCCCGGCATTTCGGGGCTGTTGTTCCGCCAGTTCGCGGTGACGATCAGCGTCGCGATGCTGATCTCGGCGCTCAACGCGCTGACCCTGTCGCCGGCCTTGTGCGCGATCTTCCTGCGCCATCGCGGGGTGCAACGCGGCCCGCTGGCCTGGCTGTTGCGCCGCATCGACGATGTCCGCGACGGCTATGCCGGGCTGGTGCGCCGGCTGGTGCGCGTCTCGCTCCTCGGCCTCGTGCTGGTCGCGGGCAGCGCCGCGGCGATCTGGGCGGTCGCGCTGCGCACCCCGACCGGCTTCCTGCCGGAAGAGGACCAGGGCGCGTTTTTCGTCATCGTGCAATTGCCCGATGGCGCCTCGGTCTACCGCACGCGCGAGGCGGTCAGCCGCATCACCAAATTGCTGAGGGCGATGCCGCAGGTCGATAAGGTGTTCGCGATCAACGGATTTTCGATCATCGACGGGGTCAACGAGTCGAACGCCGGGTTCATCGTGCCGCTGCTGAAGCCGTTTGCCGATCGCGCCGGCGCCGCCGATTCGGCGCAGGCGCTGATCGGCCGCGTCTTCGCCGAGGGGCGCCAGATCCGCAGCGGCAACGTGATCGCGTTCAACCTGCCGCCGATCATCGGCCTCTCGACCACCGGCGGGTTCGAGTACGAGCTCGAAGGGTTGGAGGGGCAGGAGCCGGCGGCGATGAACGGGGTCATGCAGGGGCTCGTCGCCAACGCCAACCGCGACCCGGCCCTGAGCCGCGTGTTCTCGACCTACAGCGCGAACAATCCGTCCGTGTATCTCGACATCGACCGCGAAAAGGCGCAGGCGCTGGGGCTCGGCATGAGCGATATATTCAACGCGCTGCAGGCCACGCTGGGCGGCATCTACATCAACAACTTCAATCTCTTCGGCCGGGTCTGGCAGGTCAACATCCAGGGCGAGGCGGCCGACCGCCGCGATGTGTCCTCGCTTTGGCAGATCTACATCCGCAACAAATTCGGCACCGACGTGCCGCTGCGCTCGATCGCCGATGCGCGCATCGTCGTCGGGCCGCAGGTCGTCACCCGCTACAATAATTACCGCGCCATCCCGGTGCAGGGCAGCCCGTCGGCCGGCACGTCCTCGGGCACCGCGCTCGCCGCGATGGCGCAGGTTTCGGGCGCGACGCTTCCCAGGGGTTACGGCTACGAGTGGACCGGCACCGCCTACCAGGAGGTCGCGGCGTCGGGGCAGACCGGGGCGATCCTCGGCCTCGCGGTGCTGTTCGCCTTTCTGTTCCTGGTCGGGCTTTACGAGAGCTGGATCATCCCGATCCCGGTGCTGCTGTCGGTGCCGATCGGCGTCTTGGGCGCCCTATTAGGCATCTGGGTCTTTCACCTGGCGCTCGACCTTTACGCCCAGATCGGCCTCGTCGTGCTGATCGCGATGGCGGCGAAGAACGGCATCCTGATCGTCGAGTTCGCCAAGGATCAGCGCGAGCGCGGCAAGGACATTCTCGAGGCGGCGGCGCTCGGGGCGCAGATGCGCTTTCGCGCCGTGATGATGACCTCCTTTGCCTTCATTCTCGGGGTCTACCCGCTGGTGGTCGCGCACGGCGCCGCCCAGACCAGCCGCCACGACGTCGGGACGCCGGTTTTCGCCGGCATGATCGCGGCGAGCGCGGTCGGCATCTTCGTGATCCCGATGCTCTACGTCACCTTCCAGAGCCTGCGCGAACGCAGCAGCGCCCGCTTCCGCCGCACCGAGGCACCCTCCGACCATTCCGCGTAGAGCGGCAATCCAAGTTCGGCCATGCCCTCGATCGGCGGTGAAGCGCGCCTGAAACCGGCCGGTTAAATCAGGTCGCGCAGCATCGCGACGAGCGGCTTGTCGGCCGGCGGCATCGGATAGTCGCCGAGCCGCGCCGGGCGCACCCAGCTGAGGCGCTGGCCTTCCCGCGGCATCGCGATGCCCTGCCATTTGCGGCAGACGTAAAGCGGCATCAGCAAGTGGAAATCGGGATAGGCGTGGGACGCGAAGGTGAAGGGCGCGAGGCAGCTCTCGTGCACGTCGATGCCGAGTTCCTCGGCGAGTTCGCGAATGAGGGCGGCTTCCGGCGACTCGCCGGCGTCGACCTTGCCGCCGGGAAATTCCCAGAACCCCGCGAGGTGCTTACCCGCCGGCCGCTCGGCCAGGAGCACCCGGCCGTCGGCGTCGATCAGCGCCACCGCCGCGACAAGCAGGATCGGGCGCACGGCCGCATCGGCACCCGGCGTCCTGCGAGACGCGCCCTTCGGGCGCTCCTCAGGATGACGACGATTTGTGGATGGCATGGAAAGAACACGTCACCCTGAGGAGCCGGCGCAGCCGGCGTCTCGAAGGGCGCATGGCGGCGATCCGGAAATCAGCTGCGGTAGTTGCCATTGATGTCGACATAGCCGTGCGTCAGGTCGCAGGTCCAGACCGTGGCGCGGCCGCCGCCGATGCCGATGTCGACGGTCATGCGGATTTCCCGGCCGCTCATGTGCGCCGCGACCGGCGCCTCGTCGTACCCGGGGACCGGGCCGCCCTGCGCCGCGATCTCGACGCCGCCGACCGCGATCGACAGCCGGTCGCGGTCGGCCTTCTCGCCGGCCTTGCCGACCGCCATGACGATGCGGCCCCAATTGGCGTCGCCGGCGGCGAGCGCGGTCTTGACCAGCGGCGAATTGGCGATCGAGAGGCCGATGCGGCGCGCCGCCCGGTCGCTCTCGGCGCCCGTGACCTCGATCGCGACGAATTTTTCGGCGCCCTCGCCGTCGCGCGCGATCTGCTGCGCGAGGTCGGTCATCACCGCCGTAAGCGCCCGGCGGAAATCGCCGAGCGCCGGGTCGGCCGGGTCGCTGACCGGCGCGTGGCGCGCCTGCTGCGTCGCGCACAATATCACCGTATCGCTGGTCGAGGTGTCGCCATCGACCGTGACGCAATTGAGCGAGCGCTCGTTGGCCGCGACGAGCAGCTTCTGCAAGACCGCCGCCGGCAGGGCGGCGTCGGTGAAGAGGTAGCAAAGCATCGTCGCCATGTCGGGGGCGATCATGCCGGACCCCTTGCAGAACCCGTTCAATCGCACCGTCGCGCCGCCGATCGTCGCGGCCGCGGTAGCGCCCTTGGGGAAGGTGTCGGTGGTCATGATCGCGCGCGCCGCCTTCTCCCAGGCGTCGGCGGCGAGCAGCTTCGCGGCCTCGGGCAAGGCGCCGACGAGCTTCTCGGGCGGCGGCGGCTCGCCGATGACGCCGGTCGAGGAGATGAAGACCTCCTGCGGCGCGCAGTCGAAGAGGCGCGCCGCGGTCGCCGCCGTTTTCTCGACGACCTGCCAGCCGGCGCGCCCGGTGAAGACGTTGGCGTTGCCGGAATTGACCACCAGCGCCCGCACCTTGCCGCCGGGCAGGCATTGGCGGCACCAGATCACCGGCTGGCCCGGCATCGTCGACTGGGTGAAGACGCCGGCGACCGCGCTGCCCGGAGCCAACTCCGCGACCATCAAATCGTCGCGCCCGCTATAGCGCACCCCGGCGGCATAGGCGGCCAGGCGCACGCCGGGAATCGGCTGGAGGGTTGGGAAATGCGCGGGCGCGAGCGGGGAAACTGCAGCCATCGTTCTATCTCATCCTCTCGGCAGGCCGAGCATGCGCTTCGCCGGTGGCCCTGCGTGGTGCGGCCCCGATCCATTGGGGCATCCTCTCTCGGCCGGCCGAACATAGCCGGCGCTGCCCCGGTTTGTCATCCCGTGGGCCTTCAGCCCACGGACTTGTTCCGTGGGGCAGGCCGGATCCATCGGCGAGCCGCTCAGCATTTGCAAACCCGCCCGGCCGGTGGAAGCCCGCTTGCAAAAGCCGCGTCGGGCACGACAATGGGCTCCGAGCGTCGCCGGGACGACAATGGTGAGGATGGGCACATGCTGTCGCCAGCGCAGATCGAACAATACCGCCACGACGGCTATTTGTTCCCATTCGCGGCCTTGTCGGCGGCGGAGCTGGACGAGTGCAATGCCGGCCTCGCGCGCTATGAGGATTGGCTCGGCGGTCCGGTCAACATGGCCGACCGGCGCTGGCGCTCGGCGAGCTATGTGGTGCTGCCGTGGGTCGATGCATTGACGCGCCACCAGCGCATCCTCGACGTCGTCGAGGATTTGATCGGGCCCGACATCCTGGTCTACACCGCGACCTGGTTCATCAAGGAGGCGCAAAGCCCGACCTTCGCCGCCTGGCACCAGGACGCGACCTATTTCGGCCTCGATCCGCACGAGCACGTCACCGCCTGGGTGGCGCTGAGCGAGGCCGGCGCCGAAGCGGGCTGCATGGAGGTTTTGTCAGCCGACGGCCGGCCGCGCCAGTTGCGCCATGCCGCGCTCGGCCTCGAACACAGCATCAACGGCGGCGGCCAGGCGATCGTCGAGCGCTTCTACGAGGGCGGCGGCGAGATGATGGCGCTCGCCGCCGGCGAGTTCTCATTGCACCACACGCTGTGCCGTCACCGCTCGGCGCCGAACCGGGCGGCGCACCGTCGGGTCGGGCTCGGTATCAGCTACATCCCGGCGCATTGCCGGCTGACGGGGTCGGTGCGGATGTATGCAAGCCTCGTGCGCGGCCGCGACACCGGCGGGAATTTCGACCTGATCCCGCCGCCGGAAGGCGAACTGCATCCGGCAGCGATCGCGCGCCACGAACTGGTCTACCGCCGCTACCGCGACAATTACGCCGAGCAGATCGCGGCGCACGAACGCGAGTTCTCCGCCTCGCCGGCGTAGCCGGAGCGCCCCCTCACCCTCCCCTTTCCCCCGATGGGGGAGAGGGTGTGAAGTAAATCGCCGGAGCCAAAAACCCTCTCCCGCATCGCGGGAGAGGGGGGGGCCAAGCGCAAAGCGCTTGGTGGGTGAGGGTATCGGGCTCAGGAGAGGCCGTAGAACGCTTTGGCGCCGCCGGCCATGACTTGCCGCTTGGTCTCGGCCGAGAGGCCCTTGAGCTGGTCCTCGACCATCTTCGGCGCGCCGGGGAAGAACCCGTCCGGGTGCGGGTAGTCGGTCGCCCAGAGGATCTTGTTGGCGCCGATATAGTCGGCCAGCACATGGAGCGAGCCCTCGACCGGCTCGAACGAGATCCAGCAATTGCGCCGGAAGAGTTCGCTTGGCCGCGTCTTGAGGCCGCTGTCATTGAAACCCTGGTCGTCGAAATGCCGGTCCATCCGGTCGAGCCACGGCGCGATCCAGCCGCCGCCCGACTCCAGGAACGCGATGCGCAGCTTCGGGTGGCGCTCGCACACCCCGCCCCAGATCACCGCGAGGCAGGCCAGCATCATCTCCATCGTGTGGGTGATGATGTGCCGCGCGCCGCGCCCCTCGAAGCGGTCGATGCCGACCTGCGGCATGCCCCCGCCGGCGCCCTCGTGAAAGCCGATCGCGAAATCGAGGTCCTCGGCCGCCGCCCAGAACGGCTCGTACATCGGGTCGCTGACCATCTTGCTGTCGCTGTAGGGGTTGGGCCGGATGAAGCCGCCCTTGAAGCCGAGTTCCTTCTTGGCAAAGCGCATCTCGGCGATCGCCAGATCGACCGATTGCAGCGGCAGCATCGCGATGCCGAACAAGCGGTCCGGGTAGGGCTTGCAGTAGTCGGCGAGCCAGCGGTTGTAGGCGCGGCAGGTCGCGGCCGCCAGTTCGGGATCGTGGATCGCGCCGGAGAAGAGGCCGAGCGTCGGATAGAGGAACACCGCGTCGATACCGTCCGAATCCATATCCGGCATGCGGGCGTGCGGGTCGAAGCCGCCCTTCTTGCCCTCCTTGTATTCCATCGTGTTGGAGGCGACGACGCCCTGCCGCGCGCCGACCGCGCCGGCGCCGCCGAGCCCGGCCTGGGCGCTGCCGAGGATCTGCTCCTCGATAACGAGGCGCTCCTTGCCATCGGTGTCCTTGATCAGCCGCGGCGCCCGGTTGCGAAAGCGCGGCTCCATGTAACGGTCCCAAAGATCCAGCGGCTCCAGCACATGGCCGTCGGAATCGACAACGTTATAGGCCCGTGTCATCGGCAATTTCCTCCGATATGACCAACTCGCCGCACCCTCCTCACCGCTTTCCCGGCGAAAGCCGGGACCCATGGCGACGAGCGCACGGCAGCTGAAAAATGGGTCCCGGCCTGCGCCGGGAAAGCGGTAAAATCTAGGCCAGCCCGTAGAAGCCCATCGCGCCGCCGGCCATCACCTGGTGCTGGGTCTCGGGTGACAATCCCACCAGTTGCTTCCTGACCATGTCGGGCGCGCCGGGGAAGAAGCCGTCGGGGTGCGGATAGTCGGTCGCCCACATGATCTTGTGCGGGCCGACATAGTCCGCGAGCACGTGGAGCGAGCCTTCGACGGGCTCGAACGAAATCCAGCAATTGCGCCGGAAGAGGTCGCTGGGCCGCGTCGTCAGGCCGCTGTCGTTGAAGCCCTGGTCGTCGAAATGGCGGTCCATGCGGTCGAGCCACGGCGCGATCCAGCCGCCGCCGGACTCCAGAAAGCCGATGCGGATTTTCGGGTGGCGCTCGCACACCCCGCCCCAGATGACGGCGAGACAGGCCAGCATCATCTCCATCGTGTGGGTGATGATGTGCCGCGCGCCGCGCCCCTCGAAGCGATCGATGCCGACCTGCGGCATGCCGGCGGCGGCGCCTTCGTGAAAGCCGATCGCCAGGTCGAGGTCTTCGGCCGCCGCCCAGAACGGCTCGTAATCCGGGTGGTCGATCATCTTGTTGTTGTAGGGGTTGGGCCGGATGAAGCCGGCCTTGAAGCCGAGTTCCTTGCGGACAAACCGCATCTCGGCGATCGCCAGGTCGACCGATTGCATCGGCAGCATCGCGATGCCGAACAGGCGATCGGGGTACGGCTTGCAGTAGTCGGCGAGCCAGCGATTGTAGGCGCGGCAGGTCGCCGCCGCCAGTTCCGGGTCGTGGATCGCGCCCGAAAAGAGCCCGAGGCTCGGATAAAGGAAGGCCGCGTCGATGCCGTCGGCGTCCATGTCGGGGATGCGCTTGTGCGGGTCGAACCCGCCGGGCTTGCCTTCCTTGTAGTCCATCGTGTCGGCCGCGACGACGCCCTGGCGGGCGCCGACCCCGCCGATGCCGCCGATGCCGCGCTGGTTGTTGCCGACGACGTGCTCGTCCATGACGAGGCATTGCTTGCCGTTGTCGCCCTTGACGATGCGCGGCGCCCGGTCGCGAAATTTCGGGTCGATGTATTTATCCCACAAATCGAGCGGCTCGAGGATGTGACCGTCGGCGTCGACGACGTTGTAGGCGCGGCTCATCAGCGTTTCCTCCGGGGGTGCATCCAATGATGCGGCATCCTAGCGCAGCCGCGATCGCGGGGCGAGACCGAATGTCGTTCAGCATGCCGAACGCTACTTCGGATAGACGCCCCTCACCCTCCCGCTCGCGAGGAGGGGGTTGGGTGAGGGGCGATGCCAGGGAGATCCCCGGGACAAGCCCGGGGATGACGAGTGAGGAGTATTTCCTCACTCGTCAATTCAGCCCGTAGAAGCCCATTGCGCCGCCCGCGAGGACGCCGCGCTGGGTGGCGGGCGAGAGGCCCTTGAGGCGCTCGCGCACCATGTCCGGCGCGCCCGGGAAGAAGCCGTCGCGGTGCGGGTAATCGGTCGCCCACAGGATCTTGTTGGGGCCGATATAGTCGGCGAGCACGTTGAGCGAACCCTCGACCGGTTCGAACGAGATCCAGCAATTGCGCCGGAAGAGGTCGCTTGGCCGCGTCTTGAGCCCGCTGTCGTTGAAGCCCTGGTCGTCGAAATGGCGGTCCATGCGATCGAGCCACGGCGCGATCCAGCCGCCGCCCGATTCGAGAAAACCGATGCGGATTTTCGGGTGCTTCTCGCACACCCCGCCCCAGATGACCGCGAGACAGGCCAGCATCATCTCCATCGTGTGGCTGACGATGTGCTTGGCGGCGCGGCCCTCGAAGCGGTCGATGCCGACCGTCGGCATGCCGGAGGAGCCGCCCTCGTGGAAGCCGATCGCGATGTCGAGATCCTCGGCCGCCGCCCAAAACGGCTCGTACATCGGGTCGTTGATCATCTTGTTGCCGTGGTAGGGGTTGGGGCGCAAGAAGCAGCCCCGGAAGCCGAGTTCCTTCCTGGCGAACTTCAGTTCCTCGATTGCATGCGGCACCGATTGCATCGGGATCATCGCGATGCCGAACAGGCGATCGGGGTAGGGCTTGCAATAGTCGGCGAGCCAGCGGTTGTAGGCGCGGCACAGCGCGCCGGCGAGCGCGGGGTCGTGCACCGCGCCGGCGAAGAGCCCCATGCTCGGGTAGAGAAAGGCGGCGTCGATGCCGTCCAAGTCCATGTCGGGGATGCGCTTGTGCGGGTCGAAGCCGCCGGGGCGGCCGTCCTCGTAGCTCATCTCGGCGGCCTTGACCTCGCCCTGCCGTGCGCCGACCCCGCCGATACCGCCCATGCCCTGCTCGCTGCCCAGCATCTGCTGCTCGACCAAGAGCTTTTCCTTGCCGGTCTGGTTGTCGGTGACGAGCCGCGGCGCGCGGTCGCGGAATTTGGGGTCCATGTATTTGGCCCACAGATCGAGCGGCTCGAGGATGTGACCATCGGCATCGATGACGTTGTAGACGCGGCTCATCGGGGTTCCTCCACGGCGGAAATCGCGCGGGCCGATGCTAGCGCAACCGGCTCCAGCGCGCGATGCGAATATCGTTCAGCA
This sequence comes from Allostellaceae bacterium, assembly GCA_035309005.1. GTDB lineage: Bacteria > Pseudomonadota > Alphaproteobacteria > ATCC43930 > CGMCC-115725 > DATARH01. The sequence continues at coordinate 27,300 of DATGFP010000093.1, forward strand.
TGCCGAACGCATGGGCGGCATGCCGCACCGGCAATACTGGACTTCCGCCGGGCCGGTCGTGCTAGATTCGCGGTGAAGCAACGCACCGGGCAATGGGGAGCCCGGGGCAAAAATGGGGGAAAGCCTGATGGCGCAATCCGCGCAAGCGCGGCCGGGTGCGGCCCAGACGATCGAAGCCTTCGTCGGCGAGACGATGGACAACGCCGCGATGGGGGCGATCCACTGGCGCGTCCTGGCGCTGGTCTCGGCCGGCTTGTTCTTCGACGTGATGGATTTCACGATCTTCGGCGCCTTGGTGCCGGACCTCTTGAAGAGCGGCTTTGTCACCGGCGCCCAGGTCCCCTGGATCGGCAGCGTGACGGTTGCCGGGCTCTTCGTCGGCTCGCTCGGCCAGGGCGAATTCACCGACCGGTTCGGCCGCAAGGCGGTCTATCAGTTCAACCTGTTGCTGTTCGGGCTGGCGACGATCGTCGCCGCCCTGCCGCCGATCCCGAGCATCGGCTTCAACCCCGGCTTCACCTGGCTCCTGGCGTTTCGCTTCCTCGCCGGGGTCGGGCTCGGCGCCGAGCAGCCGCTGTGCTATTCCTACGTTGCCGAGTATGCGCCAAAGAATATCCGCGGCCGCCTGACCGCGTTCATGCAGTTTATCGGCGGCGCCTGGCCGTGGCCGCTCGGCGTACTCTTGACCCTGGCCTTCCGCGATTCGATCGGCTGGCGCGGCATCTGGATCATCATCGGCGTCGGCGCCCTGGTGGTTTTCGTGCTGCGCTTTTCGCTCCCCGAGTCGCCGCGCTGGCTGGCGACCCATGGCCAGGGGCAGCGCGCGCTCGACATCTTGCAGCGCATGGGGCTGCGCACCGTGCCGCTCAACACTTTGTCGACAGACGCCGCGAGCAGCGCGCACAGCGATCCGTTCGGCGTCGTGTTGAGCCGGTATCCGGGGCGGATCATCGCCGGGATGGCGTGCTTCTACGCCTTTTTCTCGATTGCGCTGGGGCTCGGCGCCTGGCTGCCCAACATCCTCGTTGAGCGCGGCTTCACGATCGCCAAATCGCTGAACTCGATCTTCTGGATCACGCTGGCCTTCCCGATCGCCAGCGCCTTCATGATGTATTCGCTTGAGAAATTCGGCCGCAAGCCGACCGCGGTCATCGCCTTCATCCTGACCGGCGTCTTCGGGCTGTGGTGGGCCAACGCGTCAACCGAGACGGCCGTGCTCGTGATCGGCTTCGTGATGATCTTCTTCACGCAACTGGCGGGGAATTCCGCGATCATCTTCATCTCCGAGGTGTTCCCGACCAACGCGCGCGCCTCGGGCTTTGGCCTCTGCGCCGCGGCCGGCCGGGTCGGCGCCTTTGTCGCGATCCCCTCGATCCTGTGGATCAAGAACGGCTGGGGCCTCAATGCGGTCTTTATCGCGATCGCGATCATGGTGGCGATCGCCGCCTTCGCGGTGACCCGGGTCGGCCCGGAGGCGAGGGGCCTCGCGCTCGACGAGATCGCCCCGCCGACCGCCTGAGGCGGCCGGCGCCGCACCTGCTGCTCCAGCTGGCGCATTTGTATTGACAAATGGCTGCCAGTTCCCAGATTCCACCGCGCGCACCGGTCTCTGGGTTTGAGTGGGATCACGCCAACCGAGACAAATGCGAAAAGCATGGCGTTTCGATTGCCGCCATTGAAGAGGCGTTTCGGCGGCCAATCGCGATCTTTCCCGATCCCCGGCACTCGATTGTCGAGGAACGCTTCAAGGCGATCGGCGTCACCGACGGTGGGCGCCACGTCCTGATCGTGCTTACGTTGCGTCGACACGATGGAGATACGTTTATTCGGCCGATCAGCGCCCGCTACATGCACCGGAAAGAGGTCGAGCATTATGAAAAAACCGCTCCCGGAGCTCAAAACCGATGAAGAGGCCGAGAAGTTCGTCGCGGAGTCCGATCTGACGGATTACGACCTCTCCGGCATGCGTCTAGTGCGCTTCGAGTTTCAGCCCAAGAACGAGCGCGTCAACATGCGGCTGCCGAAATCCCTGCTCGACTCGGTGAAAGCCGCCGCGGCGAAAGCTGGCATGCCCTATCAGCGCTTCATCCGCCAAACCCTCGAAGCGGCCGTCCAGGATCGACAATCTCGTAAACTGTCGCCGTAACGCTGCACCGTAACGCTGTGGATCAGGGACGGCGCGGTGAGGCAGGTCGGCCCCGAAGCCAAGGGCCTCGCCCTCGACGAGATCGCCCCGCCGACCGCCTGAGGCGTCGATCCATTGACGTTTGAGTTATTCCTGGCTATATAGCCGGGATTAATTCCTGGTCCTGCCATGAATGCGTCGCAGAAGCGCGCCGTCGCCAACCATCGCCGACGATTAACCGAGCGCGGCCTCGCCCGGTATGAGGTTCGCGGCTTGGAACGGGACAAGGAGCTTGTCCGCAAATTCGCCAACCGGCTCGCGACGAATGACCTGGAAGCAGAGCGATTGCGCCAGGAAGTGGCCGGGAGCGTCTTCGCTAAACGCCTTAGCGGCAGGCAAATTTGGGAGGCACTGCGCCGGTCGCCGGCAGTCGGAGCCGATCTCGACCTGACGCGCGAAATCGTCCCGGAGCGCGACGTCGATCTGTGACCCGCTACCTCCTCGATACGAACATCGTCAGCGACGCCCTAAAACCGCGCCCTTCGACAGCGATCGCGGAATGGGTTGTGAGCCAAGATGACAGCGATCTGTTCATCGCAACGCTGACCGTCGCAGAAATCTGGCGCGGTGTTCTCTCGATGCCGGCAGGACGGCGGCGAGACGAGCTTCGGACATGGTTCGCCGGCCCACAAGGGCCACAGGCGCTCTTCCACGATCGCGTTCTCTCGTTCGATGAACGAGCAGCAATTGAGTGGGGAAGGATCGTCGCGGAAGGCAGAAGCTCGGGCCGGCCCCGAAGCCCTCTCGATATGGTGATCGCCGCGACCGCTGCGGCGAACCACTGCATCGTCGTCACCGCAAACGAGCGCCACTTTCAGGGCGCGGTCGATTTCCTCAATCCATTGCGACTGGCGGACTGATCGCGGTGTCACCTCACCCGCGCCCGGCTGCCCGCGCCTTGACCAGCTCGGGGGTTGGCGGCGGTATCGCCGCGGGCTCGGGGGTGGCGGCGCGGGCGAGCTTGACGAGCGCCTGCATCAGGCGGGCGACGCCGGCGAGGCGCTCTTTCGAATCCTCCCAGTTGCGCAGGTAGACCAGCTTGTGGTCGGGCCGCAGCCGCAGCGTGCCGGCGTTTTTCTGGATCAGCTCGACGAGCCCCGCCGGGTTGGCGAAGCGGTTGCCGCGCAGCGTGACGACGGCGCCCTTGGGCCCCGCTTCGACGCGCTCGATGCCCGCTTCGCGGCACCAGCGCTTGATCGCGATGATCTGCAGCAAATTCTCGACCTCAACCGGGAGCTTGCCGAAGCGGTCGATCAGCTCGGCGGCAAAGGCCTCGCGCTCGCGCCGTCCGCCAAGCTGCGCGATGCGCCGGTAAAGCCCGAGGCGCACGGCCAAATCGGCGACGTAGGCTTCCGGGATCAGCACCGGCATGCCGACCGTGATCTGCGGGCTCCAATCCTCGGCCGCTTCGCCCTCCGCGCTGCCTGCGGTTTTGGCGGCGGCGACCGCCTCCTCCAGCATGTGCTGGTAGAGTTCGATGCCGACTTCGCGGATGTGGCCGGACTGCTCGTCGCCCAACAGATTGCCGGCGCCGCGGATGTCGAGGTCGTGGCTCGCCAGCTGGAAGCCGGCGCCGAGCGTATCCAACGTCTGCATGACTTCGAGGCGGCGCAGCGCGGTCGGCGCCAGCTTCTTCTTTTCCGGCAGGGTGAGATAGCAATAGGCCCGCAGCTTGCTGCGGCCGATGCGGCCGCGCAGCTGATAGAGCTGCGCCAGCCCGAACATGTCGGCGCGGTGCACGATCAGCGTGTTGGCGGTCGGGATATCGAGCCCCGATTCGATGATGTTGGTCGATAAAAGGAGGTCGTAGGCGCGTTCGTCGAACGCGGTCATCACGGTTTCGAGTTCGACCGCCGGCATCCGTCCGTGTGCGACCGCGACGCGGATTTCCGGCACCATCTTGCGCAATTCCTCGCGCACCTCGTCCAAATCGGCGATACGCGGCGCGACGTAGAAGATCTGCCCGCCGCGGTCGCGCTCGCGCAGGATCGCCTCGCGTACCACAACGGGATCGAACGGTGTGACGAAGGTGCGCACCGCCAGGCGGTCGACCGGCGGGGTGGCGATGATGCTCATCTCGCGCACGCCGCTGAGCGCCAGCTGCAGGGTGCGCGGGATCGGCGTCGCGGTCAGCGTCAGCACGTGGACGTCGGCCTTCAGCTGCTTCAGCTTCTCCTTTTGCGCGACGCCGAAATGCTGCTCCTCGTCGACGACGACCAGGCCGAGATGGTGGAAATGCACGTCCTTGGCGAGCAGCGCATGCGTGCCGATGACGATCTCGATACGACCCTCGGCGATCTCGGCCTTGATCTCTTTGGCCTCCTTCGGGCTGACGAGGCGCGAGAGCTGCGCGATCCTCAGCGGCAGCCCGGCGAAGCGCTCGCTGAAGCTGCGGAAGTGCTGGCGCGCGAGAAGGGTCGTCGGCACGATGACCGCGACCTGCCCGCCGCCGAACGCGGTGACAAAGGCGGCGCGTAACGCAACCTCGGTCTTGCCGAAGCCGACATCGCCGCAGATCAGGCGGTCCATCGGCTTCCCCGCCGCCAGATCGCTCAGCGTGTCCTCGATCGCGCGCAGCTGGTCGTCGGTTTCGGGATAGGGGAAGCGGGCGGCGAATTCCTCGTAGAGCCCCTCGGGCGGCGCCAGTGTCTCGCCCGGGCGCAGCTGGCGCTCGGCGGCGATGCGGATCAGCTCGCCGGCGATCTCGCGGATGCGGCGCTTGACGCGCGCCTTGCGCGACTGCCAGCCGACCCCGCCGAGCCGGTCGAGCTGCGCCCCGGCCTCCTCGGAGCCATAGCGCGACAAAACCTCGATGTTCTCGACCGGCACGAAGAGGCGGTCGTCGCCGGCATAGAGCACCTTCAGGCAATCATGCGGCGCGCCGGCGACGTCGATTGTCTCCAGCCCCTCGTAGCGGCCGATGCCATGCTCGTCATGGACGACGAGGTCGCCCTCGGCGAGGCTCGCCGCCTCGGTGATGAAGTCGTCGAGGTTGCGGCGCCATTGGCCCCTGGGGCGCGGCACCCGCGCGAGGCGGTCGCCCAGGATGTCCTGCTCGCCGAGCAGCACCAGATCGTCGGTGACGAAACCCTGTTCGAGCGGCAGGAGGGCGAGGCCGATCGCCGCCTTCGGGAGCTTCGTGACGGCCCTGCCGTCGGCGACCCGCCGCAGGTCGGCGAGGCCATGCTCGCGCAGCACGGTCGCGAGCCGATCGGCCGAGCCTTCGCTGTAGGCGGCGATCGCGGCGCGCCGGCCGGCTGCCTGTTCGGCCGTCAGGTAAGCGCCGACGGCCTCGAACAAATTGACCTTCGGGTCGGCCCGCTCGGCGGCGAAACTCTTCGCCGGGCGCGCGCCGGCGTCGAACGCATCGCGCGACAGGTCACCCCCACCCTGCCCTCCCCCGCTTGCGGGGGAGGGTAATGAGGTCAAAGCCGCCGGCGCCACTCCCTCCCCCGCAAGCGGGGGAGGGTTGGGGTGGGGGCCCTCTTCCGGCCGGGCGAACGGCGAGAGCTGCACGAGAGCGCGGCCGCCCAGCGCCTCCCGCCAATTCGCCTCGTCCAAAAACATCTGCTCCGGCTTGACCGGCCGGTAAAGCGGCGCGGTGCCGCGCATCGCGCCGCTGATACTGCGGCGGGCCTCGTAGAAATCGGCGATCGCTTCGAGCCGGTGGGCGCGCGCTTCGGCGAGCTGGTAATCGAGCGACACCGCCGCGCCCGGCAGATAGTCGAACAGCGTTTCCAGCGTCTCGTAATAAAACGGCAGCCAATGCTCCATGCCGGCCTGCCGCCGGCCGGCGCTGACCCCCTCGTAGAGCGGGTCGTCGCTGCCCGAGGCGCCGAACGCCGCCCGGTAGCGCGTGCGAAAGCTCTGGATCGCCGCGTCGTCGAGCAGGACCTCGCTGACCGGGCGCAGCACGAAGCGGTCGAGCGTGCCGGTCGAGCGCTGCGTCAAGGGGTCGAAGCTGCGCAGGCTTTCCAGCGTATCGCCGAAGAAATCGAGGCGCACCGGCTGCGCCGCGCCGGCCGGCCAGAGGTCGACGATGCCGCCGCGCACCGCAAATTCGCCGGGCTCGCGCACCGTATCGGTGCGGACATAGCCGTTGTTGCGGAAGAAGCTCTGCAGCCGGTCGAGCGGGACGCGCCCGCCCGCCCCCAGTTCCAGGACGCGCCCGTCAAACAGCCGGCGCGGCGGCACGCGCTGGACCAGCGCGTTAACCGTCGTCAACACGATGAGCGGCGCCCTTTCCTTGCGGCCGGCCAGCCGGGTCAATGTGTCGATGCGGCGGCTGGTGATCTCGCCGTTCGGCGACACCCGGTCATAGGGCAGGCAGTCCCAAGCCGGAAACGTCAAAACGTCGAGCGCGGGATGGAAAAACCCGAGCGCCGCCGCGAACCGCGCCATTCGGCCGTCGTCGCGGCAGACATGCAGCCAGGTCCCGACGCCGCTGCCGGCGAGCAGCGCGCCGATCGTCGCCGCGTCATGCCCCTCCGGCGCGCCATAAA
>DATGFP010000094.1:0-26465 GCA_035309005.1 Allostellaceae bacterium
TGCCGTGATCAGGAAGCGTGCCGAAAAGCGGCTGCCGTCGTCCAGCGCAACACCCCAGCTTCGCGTCGCCTCGTCATACACCGCCGCCGCGACACGGCTGGAGAACTGGATGTCGCGGCGCAGGTCGAACTTGTCGGCGACGTGGTTGAGATAGCGCAGGGTCTCCGGCTGGGCGGCGAAATGCTCGGACCAGTTCCACTCGTCCAGCAGTTCCTGCGAGAACGAATAGCTGTAGGAATAGCTTTCGGAATCGAAGCGCGCGCCGGGATAGCGGTTCCAGTACCAGGTGCCGCCGACGCCGGTGCCGGCCTCGAACACGCGCACCTTGAGGCCGAGTTCGCGCAATCGGTACAGCTGATAAAGCCCGGAAACGCCGGCACCAATGACGATGGCGTCAAATTCTGCGACCGGGCCGATCTCGGCGCTGCGCAACGCCGCCTGCGAGGCACTCATGCTTTCTGCTCCTGATACCGGAGATGAACCGCTCCCCACCGGGGTGGCGGCCGTGTCAGTTCATGCCGTAAAAGCCGAGAGCGCCACCGGCCATCACCTGGTGCTTCGCCTCCGGCGACAACGGCCCGAGCCGGTCGCGGACCATTTGCGGTGCACCCGGGAAAAACCCGTCCTGATGGGGATAATCGGTCGCCCACATAACCTTGTGCGGGCCAATGTAATCAGCGAGCACGGCAATACTGTTCTCGACCGGCTCGAACGAAATCCAGCAATTGCGCTGGAACAATTCGCTCGGCCGCATCTTCGGGGCGGTATCGTTGAAGCCCTGGTCGTCGAAATGCCGGTCCATGCGGTCGAGCCAGGGCGCAATCCAGCCGCCGCCCGATTCGAGGAACGCGACGCGCAATCGCGGGTGACGGTCGACGACGCCACCCCAAATGATGCTCATTGCCACCAGCATCATCTCCATTGTGTGCGAGATCATGTGGCGCGCCGCCCGGTCCGCCTGGAAACGATCGACCCCGACCGTCGGCATCGCGTTGGTCGAGCCCTCGTGAAATCCGACCGAGAAATCGAGCGCCTCGGCCATCGTCCAGAACGGCTCGTACATATTGTCGCTGATCATCTTGTTGCCGTGGTATGGGTTCGGCCGCAGGAAACCGCCGCGCATCTCCAGCGTTTCGCGCGCGAAACGCATCTCCTCGATCGCCAGCCCGACATCCTGCATCGGCAGCATCGCAACCCCGAACAGCCGGTCGGGATAGGGTTTGCAGTAATCGGCGAGCCACCGGTTGTAGGCGCGGCACATCGCAGCGGCGAGTTCAGGGTCCTCAACCGCGCCGGCAAAAAGGCCGAGGCTGGGGTAGAGGAAGGCAGCATCGATGCCGTCGGCATCCATGTCGACGATCCGCGCGTGCGGGTCGAAACCGCCCTTCTTCCCTTCGGCATACTTAAGGCTGTCGAGCTTGACGGCGCCCTGCCGCACCCCGACGGAACCGAGGCTGCCGATGCCGCGCGGATTGCCCAGCAGCTTGCCCTCGACGGCAAGGCGTTCCTTGCCGTTTTCGTCGATCGTAAACCGTGGCCGGCGATTGTGGAATTTGGAGTCTATGTAGTTATCCCACAGGTCGAGCGGCTCGAGGATGTGGCCGTCCGCGTCGACAACGTTATAGGACCGCGTCATCGCCAGTTCCTCCAGCCAGTGCAAAAAACGCGGGACATTAACGCAGCCTCGGATGGAGTGCGAGCATGAACGCCATCCGGAATGGCGAGGGCAGGTTGCCCGTTGGCGAGTTTGGATGCGGTAATGACGCGGCGTGCTGCGCGGTCGAGGTGCATCGGCGATGGCCCGACGGAACACGGGCATCAGGATCGTTACCCCGCGGTTCCATAGCCGTCGGGCAACGGCCGCTCTCGGCGCTGAGCTGTCCATCGCACGTTGTGCGGTCTTCGGATCGTCCCGCTTCTTCCTACCGCCGACCGACGTCTTGCACTACTCCGCGGTTCACGGGCATGCGCAAAAGAAAAATCCGCCGATCGCATGGATCGGCGGATTTCTCGTATCAGATTGAAGCAGCCTTCCCCTCAGCGATGACCTCGGCCATCGTGCGGTGGTCTCGGAAGGCCCAGCTCTCGCCGAGCGGCACATCGCGAGCGGCGGTGGCCTTCTCGACGACCCGCCACGGGCCGTGCGCCGGAAAGCCGATCACGGCCTCGCGCTGCGTCGTGCAAGCCCCACAGCTTTTGCAGGTAGCATCGGTGTAGGTCGCGGGGCAGATTGCGATGCGCCGTCCGGCCGGCGTATGCCGTGGCAGAGCGGCGATGCGGTCGCGCCATTCGCCAACCGTCTCGACCCATTCGTCGGGCCGGCTTTTCGACCGCCGCCGTACGGCCCGCCGCGCGTAATCATGCGCGAGGATGGTAACAACCGGCCCGATCCCCAGATCGGCCAGCGCATCCGCTTCCGCGGGGTTGTTGGCCGACAGGTTGATCGTGAACCCCACCGCGTTGGCGGCGGCGATGATGCTCTGGTTGCGATGCGCCGTCGGCGTGTCAGGCAAGACCGGCTTGTGCGTGAAGGCGATGACCCGCTTGCCACGGTTCGAGGCAACAAGCTGCCACAGCAGCTCGGCGTCGATCGCATCGTCGGCGCCGGGCAGGTCGCCGGCCTGGGCGTAGCGCCACAGGGTCCGCTTGGGGAGCGCCGCGACCTTCGCGCAGAGCTCATCCCAGGAGCCGCCGCGCGTGCCGTCCGAGACACCTTTCCAGAAGTGGCCGAGGGCGCCGTAGAACGCGTAGCAGCCGCTCTCGTAGAGCGCGCAGCCGGACCAGCATGAGGCCCGCTCGGTGATCGTTGCGGGGATGGGTCCGGTCTTCGCGTTCGCGGAAACGGCAACAAACAGTGCTTTCATGATTTGCTCCATCGCCGGCGGGATTGCCGGCGACGGAGCGGCCCCGGGCGCGCGTGGCGCCGCGGGGGCAGGTTGAGGCTGATGGCTGGTGGGGCATCCAACGCCAGCCCACGGAGGCCGGCGCTTCACCACCGGCCCGTTTTCCGAGATGCGCGTCGGGAGGCGCTGGGAGGCCTGCTGAGGCCCTTTCTTCCGGGCGGCTCACAACCGCGTCGATGCGGCTTCGCGCGCTGTGGATCGGCTTCCTGCCGATCTAGCGTCGACGTTCGGCACTGCAGCACCTAACGGCGCCGAGTGGCGCCATCAATCGCGCTGTCGGCGTTAGGGCCGGTAGCCCGAAGCCCCTTCCTTCACATGGAAGGAAGGGGCCGGGTTCCCGCCGAAAACCGGGGTCAGTAGTGACTGATCGCGACGAGATAGCGGATAACCTTGTCGCTGATGTTGGTGCCGCGCTCGATGACGTCTTCGGTTGTCGGCCAATCCTCGTAGCGGATTTCTCCGGTGCCAAGGATACGGTTGCCGCGCCAGCGTCCCTTCACGTCGTCGCAGCCGTGGAAGAGCCTTGCCGCCATGCCGCGCTCGGCGTCGATGGCGCCCATCGCCGCGGCATTGGCGGGGATGTCGCCGCCGCCGCGCCGTTCGGGATGGCACAGCATGACAAAGAGCCCGGTCGCGACGCTGACGATGTGGGCGCCGCCATTGGCCGCCTTCTTCAAGACCGGCAAGTTGCGGTCCTTCGGAGGCTCGGCGACGATGCCGGCCAAGGTCGGCGCCTGGCCGAACCTGGCGGGGTCAAGGTATTCGAGCGTGTCGAGATTGACGATCACCCGGCGCTGGCCTTCCGCCAGCTCTTCGGGTCTCAGCCCGTGCCAGTCGGCTGTTCGCGGCGGGCGCTGCACATCGATCGGCCGCATGCCTGAGCGCTTCAACCATTCGAGGTCGCGCTCGCTGTAGCCGTCGGCGATCACGTATTCCGCGACGCCGCAATTGCCGAAGTGCCGGGCCACTGGCTTGACGCGGACCCATTCGGTGTGGGTCCAGCGGTCGACGATCTGACCGTAGGTCTTGGAGCCGGGAACCATGTCCCGGCAGGTCTGCTCCTGCTCGAAGTAGCGGACGTTGCAGACGGCTTCGAGAAAATCCCGAGCCTCTCGGGCGACGTCCCGGAACAGCGGAACACTTCTCCACTCGCGTTTCGGCTTGCGCTCCTCCACTGGCGTCATCGCGCGGTAGAGCTGCGAGAGAAGCGGTCCCCTCCAGCCCGGGATGTCGCCGTCCTCGGCGTAGTCGCCCTGGACGAGCACGCGCTTCCCGGCCCATCTGCCGATGATCGGAGACTGCGAGCAATCGGCCGGCATGTTGCCGCCGCGGGCGCAGACCAGTGCGACCATCGCATTCGGGGTGCTGGGGGTGGAGAAGCCCTGTTCGCCTTCCTTGAGGCCGACACCCAGCGTATGCGGGTTCAGACCCTCTTCGGCTTCGATGCAGACAGGGATGTGATATTGGCCCATCGGGGCCTCCTTGGTTGTCGCAGCGGGATGCTGCGACGCCTCACCCCCCGCAGCGCGCGGCTGCAAGGGGTGAGGTTTGGATCACGGAGAAATCTCGAAGCCGGCTGCGGCAATCTCGTCGAGTAGATCGCCGGCGAAGCGGTGCTCGGCGCACAGCGCGCCGCCCAGCCATTGCCAGGGCTCGGCGACGATGTTCTCGTCGAGCCAATCGCCGGCAGCCGCGTTGAGCGGCTGGATCGTGATGATCGTGCCGTGATCGGCGATCTGGAAATCGCTCATGGATCGATCTCCTTTCCTCAGTGGCAGTGGAGTGCCGCGGCGACCGCCGCGACGTCACGATGGACGCCCCAGGCGACGAGACCGAACCCGATCGCGAGGAGCGCAACGCAAAAGAAAGCGATCTTCATCGCTCCCTCCGTTTGGTGGTTGACCCCCCGAAACCCCTCCCCGTGCGCGACGGGGAGGGGTCGGGGGTCAAGCGGCCAGCTTCAGGAGCTCGCCGGCGGCGCGCTCGATATCGAGCCGCTTGTCGTTGTTGGGGATTGACCGCGCGTGCGCGGTGGCGGCGACGGCAACGTCCCACAGGGTCTCGATCGGCCGCTCTTCTTCAACTAGGTGGATGGCCTTGATCGGCTCGACCATGCCGCGGCCGAACCTGTTCGCAAGGAACGCATCAAGGTCATCCTGAAGCCGCCTCTCCTTGGCGGCCTCGATCGCCTGCATCACCGGCTGAGCCGAACCCTCGTCGTATTCCTTGAGGACCGGCTCGACCTCCTCCAACCAGCGGTCGGGGGCGCCTTTGGTGTGGCGGATGCGGACCTCGGTATACTGGTCGGCACCCCACACGATGCGGTTGCAGCAGACGTAATCGAAGAGGAAGAACCCGAGGCCGAGCGTCTTGTCGCCGACCTCCGAGTTCCACACGAAGAAGCCTCTCGCCATCGACCCGCCCGAGCCGTTGCGACGGTTGGGCACCTCGATGCGGCGGTCTTCGTCGGCGAGGAACACGAACATGTCGCGATCGCTCGCGAACAAGGTCGTGTTCTCCCTGGTGACGTTGACCCGTTGGCCGAACTCACCTGGCACGCGCCAGTGCCCCGAGACGCCGTCACCGAAGTGCTCGACGAGCGCATCGATGATGTCCGCATTCCAGATCCTGCCGTAGGCGGGACCTGTCGCGGCCCGCAGCTCGCCGCCGGCGGGGACACCGTAGCCGGTGTCCTCGCCGCCGAGCGTCGCCAGGACGCCGACATCCTCGTCATCGCGGGTGAAGCGCAGGTTGTAGTTCAGCGCGTCGGCGATCAGCGGCGCCGGCAATCGGCTCTCGCGGAAGTACGACGCCGGAGATGGCGTCGCCGCGAGGCTGCAGAGTTGTCCGAAGGCCCAATGCGTCGGAGCCAGCATCTGGCCGGCGAGCGGCCCCTTGTCGACGCCGAGGAACAGACCGCGGTGTTTCGGGTCCTGGTCATCGGGCAGCACCATCAAAGCACGGGTGCTTTCGACGGGCGGCCCGGGACCTGTCCCGGTGCCGGGTCATGAACTCCTGCATGTCGATCAGCGAGGCGTACCGCTCGTCGTGCGGGCGTGAAGCCCATTGCTGACTGGCTTGGGTCAAAGTGGTCATGATGTTTCACCTTTCGGCTGTCGAGGGCGGGGGTGCCCTCAACGCCCGAAGCCCTCCCAACTCTTGGCAGGAAGGGCTTCGGTGACCTACAGGTGACGTACCGCGCGCTCCGCGAATTGGCGGCGCTGAGGCTCGGACATGTCCAATAGGCGCTCGCAAATCAGGCGTGCGCGATTGCGCAATGTCCGCTCCGTGGTCCGGTTCTCGATCTCGGCTTCTTTGCCCGACAGGGCATGGGAGCGGTGATCCACGGCATGGACATGCAGCAACCCGAGCACGTACGAGTAATCGTACATGGCCGATATTCCTGAGTTTTCGGGGGTAGAGGCGAAAATCTCTACCGTGTTATATAGGAACGACTTGAGAATAATTCAAGTAATATGAAGGGTGTTTTGGAATGCTAACTGACCGCCGCAGGCGAATGCCATGCTCGGTAGGGGGAATTACAGTATCCGCGTAGAAGGCGCGAAATACGGCGCCAGCTTCGGGACGGCACTGGCCATTGTCGTCTCGTACACGACCAACCACTCGATCCTGTGGGCCATCATTCACGGCTTCTTCAGTTGGCTGTACGTCATCTACTTCGCCCTGTTTCGGGCGTAGGCATTATCGGTTGCCATCGTCAGGGCGGTATGGCGCCTATTCCGGTCTGAACATCAGGGAGTGTGATTGAGTTGCGGCGACAGCAGAAACCAGCGCCTCCCGCGCTTATCCGTCGCGCCGCTCGAAACCGTGAAGGCGCTATGGGGCGGCGAGTTGCCACCGTTCGACACTTCTCGATGCGGTCAACGAGGCCAGGGCGCGGATGTGCCGTGCGTGGAGGGCGGTTAGATCGAGGGTAGTGCCGGTCGTCTACCGCGGCATATTTACCGGCGGACGGCGAGCGCGAAAAGATGTAGGACGGGACCGCTCCTCGGCGACGCGGCCGGCTGCATTGTCGCCCGTTATGGGGCACGATCGGCCGCAGTTTGCGGCTCGTCGCGTGGTGCAAGGCGTGCGAGCACCACTCGGGCGGGCGATCTCGCCGAGCACAATGCCGAGGCAGTAGCCCATCACGCCTCTGTGATATATGGCGTATATGGCGATTATCAAGTTGACAAACCCCATACGAAATCGACGAGTGTCGCTAGCCAGATGAGCACTTGCCTGTAATCAAGAGGGCAATCAGAATGATCATCACAAGTGCAATGGCGTTGGGCAACACGCTCCGCACGCACCTCTTCCGTGCCCGTAATTCCCGGCGTGTTACGATTTTTCCCATCCGGCGAGTACCGATGAGAGCGAACCTCGCCCTCGCGCATATAGCTCGAAAGCCTAGCCATCGAGGGCCGCGTTCTTCGGTTTTGGGCTTTTACGGCGAGCAGCCGGCTGGCGCTTCGGCTTTTCCGTCATCGACGGAGTAGGGACCAGCGCTCCCACGGCATCCTCTAAATTGGAGCATGGCACGCAATCGACGCTTTGGCGAGAGCCCGGCCACCATGATCTTGCCCGGACGTTCGGCGGCGCCTACCGTGACCAATTGGGTTACCGGGCTGAAACGCCCCATGTGCAGCGCTCACGATGCCGACTTCATCTTGATGGGCGAAAGGCCAGGCCACAGCGGGCCACCGCCCGATCGGCAGCCGCAGATAAATGTTTAACCATGTGAACAGCCTCACAGGCGTGTGGCCGTCGGTGGGAATTTAATGCCGCGCTTCCGGGTCTGGTCAGCGGACGCGAGCCGTGGAGGGCGTCATGCGAGAAAACCTTCGGAACGACGGCGTGCCGAGGGTCGAGTACGACCATCGCGCACGCGAAGCCCGCCTCCGTTCGGAGCGGGTCGAGAGATTGTTGGTATGGCGGGTGGTGACGGGACGTTCTCGGTCGCCATACAGGCTGCTGCGCTTTCTCGCCGTCGCCTTCTCAGGTAACCGGCGGCGTGGCGACCAAAGCACGGGGTCGTCGAGCGTTCGACGGCCCTGTGGCATCCCCGCACCGATCCTGCCGGCGCGGTGCTGGTCGACCATCGTTCCGTGCCGATAGCCCGGGGCGGCTGCCATACGCGACCACTGTCCGCACGTTGAGCAATAAGCTGGGCTATCGTCGGATAGGTTGACCGGCGACATATCGCGAGCAGCTAGGCCGGCGTGGCTGGAAGGGCTGCGGGAACTTGACGAGAACCCCGTGTCACGCACGTGTCACGTTTTAACGTGCTATGACGTTCTGTTCCGTCTTCGTTCGTCGTCAAACGTCCGACCTCGGAAGCCGAAAATCGCAGGAGATCTAAGGAAAATCTGGTCGGAGTGAGAGGATTTGAACCTCCGGCCCCTGCCTCCCGAAAGCAGTGCTCTACCAGGCTGAGCTACACTCCGCCGACCGGGCGCGATATATAGGGAAGATGGGGTTGCGGCGCAACCGCGTCGCCGGACCCGCGCGCAGGCCCCCCTTCAGGCCGCTGCCTCAGAAGCCGCGCGCCGTGGCGAAGGCGGCGGTTTCGAGGAGCGCGCGCTTCAATGGCGTGTCGGTGAACGGCGCCAGCGCCTCGGCCGCCTCGGCGGCATACGCCCGCGCCCGCGCCCGCGTCTCGGCCAGCGCACCGCTGCCCTCGACCAGCCGGATCGCCCGATCGAGATCTCCGGCGACCTGCTCCCCCTCCTCCAGCGTGCGCCGCCAGAAGGCGCGCTCGGCGTCGTCGCCCCGGGCAAAGGCGATCAGGATCGGCAAGGTGATCTTGCCGTCGCGGAAATCATCCCCGACCGCCTTGCCGAACTCGCTCTGGCGCGCCGAGAAATCGAGCATGTCGTCGATCAGCTGATAGGCGATGCCGAGATTGCGCCCAAAGCGTTCGAGCGCCGCCTCCTCGCCCGCGGGGCGCTCGGCGATGACCGCGCCGATGCGGCTCGCCGCCGCGAACAAGGCCGCGGTCTTCGCCTCGATGACCTCGAGATAGGCCGCTTCGGTCGTCGCCGTATCGTTGGCGGTGACCAATTGGCCGACCTCGCCCTCGGCAATGACCGCGGCGGCGCGCGACAGGATCGCGAGGATGCGCAGCGCTCCGTCCTCGACCATCAATTCGAAGGCGCGGGCAAACAGGAAATCGCCGACCAAGACGGCCGGCTTGTTGCCCCACACCGCATTCGCGGTGTCGCGGCCGCGGCGCAGATCGCTGGCGTCGACGACGTCGTCATGCAGCAGCGTCGCGGTGTGGATGAACTCGACCGCCGCGGCGAGCGCGACATGCCGCTCGCCCTCATAGCCGCACATCCGCGCCGCGCCCAGCGTCAAGAGCGGCCGCAGCCGCTTGCCGCCGGCCGCCACGATGTGCCCGGCGAGCTGCGGGATCAGCGCCACCGGGCTATGCATGCGCTCGACGATCAGGCGGTTGACCCGGTCGAGGTCGGCGCGCAAGAGCCGGAACAGCGGGTCGAGCGACGGCGTCGCAGGCTCGGCGTTGCGATCGACACTCGGCACCGGCGCCACCCTTTATCTCCTACGCTCGCGCTGTGCCGTCGCGCGGCGGCCGGACGAGCTTGACGCGCCGCGCGCCGAGCGAGCATAGAATGGCCAAGCAAGTCAAGTGCCGGACACGAGGCCGGCCGGAGGCCGCGGCGCGGGTAATGCAGGAGCTTTTCCGCAGCAACGACGTCGTCCGCCTGTCGTGGGCCCAGGCGCGGCTGCGCGAGGCCGGCATCGACAGCCTCGTTCTCGATCACCACACGAGCCTCGTCGAAGGCAGCATCGGCGCCATCCCGCGCCGCCTCATGGTTGCCGAAAGCGATCACCGCCGCGCCCGCGCGCTGATTGCAGCGGCGGAAGCGGAGCTGCGCTGACCCCGCCCGAACCCGCCGCCGGGCTGAGCGAGGATGCCCTCCTCGGCGGCCGCATCCGGCTGCGGCAGCCGGCAGACGGCGCCCGCGTCGCGATCGATCCGGTGTTTCTGGCCGCCGCCGTCCCGGCGGAAGACCATCAGCTGATCCTCGATGTCGGATGCGGCACCGGCGCGGCGGCGCTGTGTCTCGCGGCGCGGGTGCAACAGTGCCGCATCATCGGCTTCGAATTGCAGCGCGATCTCGTCCGACTGGCCAGCGACAACGCCGAGCTCAACGGCCTCGGCGGCCGCGTCTCGATGATCGCCGGCGATTTGTTGCGGCCGCCGCCGCGCCTCAGCCCCGGCATGTTCGACCACGTCATGGCCAATCCGCCGTATCTCGAGCGCGGTCACGGCACGCCGACGGCAAACCCGGCAAAAGCCGCGGCGACGATCGAGGGCGAGGCCGATCTCGCCGCCTGGGTGCGGTTCGCGTTGGCGATGGTGCGGGGCAAGGGCACGCTGACCTTCGTGCATCGCGCCGACCGGATCGACGCGCTGCTCGGCCACCTCGCGGGCCGCGTCGGCGAGGTTACGGTTTTCCCGCTGTGGCCGGCCGTGGGACAGGCGGCGAGCCGCATCCTGGTGCGGGCAAGGAAGCAGGTCGCCGCGCCGGCTCGGCTGCTCCCCGGGCTTATCCTGCACGAAGCGGACGGGCGCTTTACCGAGGCGGCCGAAGCCGTGCTGCGCGGCGCGGCGGCGCTCGCGCTGTAGGCGCGCGGGGACGGACTGGTCGGGCGCCGCGGCAATCCCCATCTTCGCCAGCATGAATTATCGCGATGCCTTGAAGCTGTTGCCGATTGAGCGGCTGCGCAACCCACCGCCGGTCGTCACCGTCGTGCGGTTCGACGGCATCATCGGGCCGCGGCAGTGGCGCAATGCGGTCTCGCTCGGCAGCCACGCGGCCGCGCTCGACCGGGCGTTCGCGCCCTCCCGGCTCAGCGGGGTAGCGCTGGCGATCAACTCGCCGGGCGGCTCGCCGGTGCAGTCGGCGCTGCTCTATCGCCGTATCCGCCAGCTGGCCGAGGAAAAGGGCGTGCCGGTTTTCGCCTTCGCCGAGGACGTCGCAGCCTCGGGCGGCTACTGGCTGGCCTTGGCCGGCGACGAAATCTTTGCCGAGGATGCTTCTCTGGTCGGCTCGATCGGGGTCGTCTCGTCGAGCTTCGGGGTCAATCGCCTGATCGAGCGCCTCGGCATCGAGCGGCGCCTGCACACTGCCGGCGAGAACAAGTCGCTGCTCGATCCGTTCCTGCCGGAGGATCCGGCGGATGTCGCGCGGCTCACCGCCTTGCAGCAGGACATCCACGAGAGCTTCAAGGACCACGTCCGCCGCCGCCGCGCCGGCAAGATCGCCGCCGCCGACGATGGCCTGTTCTCGGGCGAGGTCTTGACCGGCCGCATGGCACTGGCGCGCGGCCTGATCGACGGCATCGGCGATCTGCGCTCGGTGCTGCGAGCAAGATTTGGCGAGCGGGTGCGCCTCGTGCCGATCGCGGCGCAGCGCCGCCGCCGCTGGTGGCTGCCGCGGCTGCGCCCTGCGGCGGAGCGCGAAGCATGGTCGCCGGTCGGCGATTTCCTGTACTGGCTCGAAGCGCGCGCCTTGTGGGCCCGCTTCGGCCTGTAGCGTTGCTTGACCGCGCCGCCCCGCCTCCCATAAACCTGCGCGATGTTCGAAGCCCCTAAGCTCGTTTTTCTGCTGCTGGTCGGCTTTGCCGTGTGGTACGCGCTGCGCTGGCTGAACCGCCTGCCGTCACGGCCGGGACAGCGTCAACAAGCGCCGCCGCCGCGGCCACGGCAGGCCGCGATCGAGGACCTGGTCGCGTGCCGCCAATGCGGCACCTATGTCGCGGCGGGCGCCGGCTGCGGCAAGCCGGGCTGCCCGCAGCCGCACTGAAGCGCACGGCACGCGGGGACCGCGGGATGAATGCCTCCACCGCCGGATCGAGCTTCCAGGCGCTGATCCTGCGCCTGCAGCGCTATTGGGTCGAGCAGGGCTGCGTCATCCTGCAACCCTACGACGTTGAAGTCGGCGCCGGCACGTTTCATCCGGCGACGGCGCTGCGCGCGCTCGGACCCGATCCCTGGCGCGCCGCCTATGTCCAGCCGTCGCGCCGCCCGACCGACGGCCGCTATGGCGAGAGCCCCAACCGGCTGCAGCATTATTACCAGCTGCAGGTGATCCTGAAGCCCGCTCCGGCCGACAGCCAGGACCTCTACTTGCAGAGCCTCGCCGCGCTCGGCATCGACGCGACGCGCCACGACATCCGCTTTGTCGAAGATGATTGGGAAAGCCCGACCCTGGGCGCCTGGGGGCTCGGCTGGGAGGTCTGGCTCGACGGCATGGAAGTCAGCCAGTTCACCTATTTCCAGCAGGTCGGCGGCATCGAATGCGATCCCGTCTCGACTGAATTGACCTACGGGCTCGAGCGCCTGGCGATGTACGTGCAGGGGAAGGAGAGCGTCTACGACCTCGATTATAACGGCCTGCCGAGGGGCCAGGGCGGGATCAGCTACGGCGACGTCTTCCGGCGCGCCGAGCGCGAGTTCTCGGCCTACAATTTCGAGTACGCCAACACCGAAAAGCTGTTCGCGCATTTCCGCGACGCCGAGGAGGAGTGCAGCAGCCTGATCGCACACGCCACCGCGCTGCCCGCGTACGACCAGTGCCTGAAGGCCAGCCACCTCTTCAACCTCTTGGATGCGCGCGGCGTCATCAGCGTCACCGAGCGGGCCGCCTATATCGGCCGGGTCCGGGCGCTGGCCCGCGCCTGCTGCGAAGCCTGGCTGGCCGGATCGGGATCACAGAAATGACCCGCTCCTCCCTTCCCGTCACACCGGCGAAGGCCGGGACCCATGGCGGCCATGGGTCCCGGCCTTCGCCGGGAAGACATTTTTTTCCCCATGCTGCGTGGCGGTCATGAGGTCTGCCCGAGCCATCATGGACGCCCCGATAGGGGACCACCAACGCGGAGAGTTGCTGCTCGAACTGCTGTCGGAGGAAATCCCGGCGCGCATGCAGCGCCGCGCGATCGACGATTTCGCCGGCCTCGTGCGCGACAAGTTGGCGGCCGCCGAAATCGCGCCGGAAACGATCCGCGGCTTTGTCACCCCGCGGCGGCTGACGGTGATCGCCGACGGCATCCCGGCGCAACAGCCCGCGCGCCGCGAAGAGCGCCGCGGCCCCCGCGTCGGCGCGCCGCAAGCGGCGCTCGACGGCTTCCTGCGCGCCGCCGGGCTCTCTTCGATCGAAGCGTGCGAGATCCGCGACACCGGCCGCGGCGAATTCTATTTCGCGCTGATCGAGCGCCCGGGACGCCCCGCCGCCGAGGTGCTGCCCGAACTGCTGCGCGCCGCGATCGGCGAACTTTCGTGGCCGAAATCGATGCGCTTTCCCGCCAGCACGCTGCACTGGGTGCGGCCGCTGGCTTCGGTCATTTGCCTCTACGACGGCGCGGTGTTGCCGCTGGCGCTCGACGCAGTGCCGGTCGGCCGCACGACGCGCGGCCACCGCTTCCTGTCGCAGGGCGAGATAACGGTCGCGGATGCCGCCGACTACCTCGAAAAGCTCGCCGCCGCGCATGTCATCCTCGACCACGACCGCCGCCGCGAGACGATCGCTGCCGAGCTCGACCGCCTCGCCGCGGCCGAAGGCGTCAGGCTCAAGCCCGACCCGGCGCTGCTCGACGAGGTGACGGGGCTGGTCGAATACCCGGTCGTGCTGATCGGGCGGATCGACGATGCCAGCATGGAGCTGCCGCCCGAAGTGCTGGCGACCGCGATGCGCACCCACCAGAAATATTTTTCGTGCCTGAGGGAGGACGGCGGCGCCGCCCCGCGCTTCCTCTTCGTCGCCAACAACCTGACCCCGGACGACGGCCGCACGGTCGTCGCCGGCAATGAGCGCGTCCTGCGCGCCCGCCTCGCCGACGCCCGCTTCTTCTGGGACCAGGACAGGAAGGTGCGCCTCGAAGACCGCGTCGAGGCGCTGAAACAGCGCGTCTACTACGACAAACTCGGCACGATGTACGACAAAACCGAGCGGATCGAAAAACTCGCAGCCTTCCTCGCCGAACAACTCTACCCCGCCGTCGCCCCCGCGCAAGCGGGGGTCCAGGGCAACCGCTCCGACCCCATTACCCTGGATTCCCGCTTTCGCGGGAATGACGAGGGAGAATTAGGCCGATTGGCGCAGCGAGCGGCGCATCTCGCAAAGGCCGATCTCTCAACCGGCATGGTCGGCGAATTCCCGGAATTGCAAGGAGTGATCGGCCGCTATTACGTCGACGACAGCGAAAATCCGGGCGTCGCCGACGCGATTGCCGAGCACTACAAGCCGCTCGGCCCGAGCGACACCTGCCCAACCGCACCGATCAGCGTCACGGTCGCTCTGGCCGATAAACTTGACAGCCTCACCGCGTTCTTTTGGATCGGCGAAAAGCCGACCGGTTCGCGCGACCCCTTCGCGTTGCGCCGCGCCGCAGGCGGAATCATTCGTCTCATTCTTGAGAATGGGCGCAGATTAAATCTGCGCGACGCATTCGAGGCGGCGGAGCTTGGTTTTGCCGCGGAGCGAACTGAGGATGCGTTGTCCGGCGATAACGCGCGTCTTCCGCCGGCGCCCGCACAGATGATCCCGGAGCTCCTCGCGTTTGTTGCCGACCGTCTCCGGGTACATCTGCGTGAACAAGGAGCGCGGCATGATCTTGTCGCGGCAGTTTTTCGGCTCGACGAGCACGACCTAGTACGGCTGCTTGCGCGCGTCGATGCGCTCGCCGAATTTCTCGCCTCGGAAGACGGTGCCAATTTGCTTACCGCTTATCGCCGAGCCGCCAACATTGTTGGAATAGAGGCCCGGACGGGAGGTTGGACGCCTGGAGAGGTCAATCTAGCGCTGCGCAGCGAGCGCGAAGAGTTTCACCTCACGGAACGTCTTGCCCAAGCAGAAACGCGCCTCGATGCGGCATTGCCGCGCGAGGATTTTGTGGAGGCGATGGCGGCTTTAGCCACCCTGCGGCGGCCGGTTGATGAATTTTTCGACAAGGTGACCGTTAATACCGATGATCCGGCGCTGCGGGAAAATCGCTTGCGCCTGTTGTCGCGCATCCGGGCGGTGATGAACCAGGTGGCCGATTTCTCGCAGATCGAGGGATGATCTCCCGATGACGAAATGGGTGTACCGCTTTGGCGCGGGCGCGGCCGAGGGGCGCGGCGCTATGCGCGAATTGTTGGGCGGCAAGGGCGCGGGGCTCGCCGAGATGAGCAGTCTCGGGCTGCCGGTGCCGCCCGGCTTCACCATCACCACCGAGGTCTGCACGCATTTTTACGCCAACGGCAAGACCTATCCGGCCGAATTAAAGGACGAAGTGGCGGCCGCGCTCGGCGCGGTCGAGGAGGTGCTCGGCGCCCGCTTCGGCGACGCGCGGCAGCCGCTGCTGGTGTCGGTGCGGTCGGGGGCGCGCGCGTCGATGCCGGGCATGATGGACACCGTCCTCAATCTTGGGCTCAACGACGACACGGTCGCCGGCCTCGCGCGCCAGAGCGGCGACGAGCGCTTCGCCTATGACAGCTACCGCCGCTTTCTGCAGATGTACGGCCAGGTCGTGCTCGGCATCGAGCACCATAATTTCGAGCAGGTGCTGGAAGACCACAAACTCGAGGCCGGCGCGGTGCTCGACACCGAACTGGGCGCCGCGGATTGGCGGGAGATCGTCGCCGCCTTCAAGGACATCGTCGCGGGCGAAACCGGGAAACCCTTCCCGCAGGACCCCCAGGAGCAGCTGTGGGGCGCGATCGCCGCGGTGTTCGGCTCGTGGATGAACGCCCGCGCCGTGACCTACCGGCGGCTGCACAACATCCCGGCCGAGTGGGGCACCGCGGTCAATGTCCAGGCGATGGTATTTGGCAATAGGGGCGAGGATTGCGCCACCGGCGTCGCCTTCACCCGCAACCCGTCAACCGGGGCCAACGAATTCTACGGCGAATACCTCGTCAACGCGCAGGGCGAAGACGTCGTCGCCGGCATCCGCACGCCGCAATCCCTGACGCTCGCCGGCAAAAAGGCCAACAACTCGGCGCTGCCGGCGATGGAAGAGGTGATGCCGGCGGTATTCGCCGAACTCTGCCGAGTGCGCGGCGTCCTCGAAGACCAGTACCGCGACATGCAGGACATCGAGTTCACCGTCGAGCGCGGCAAATTGTGGATGCTGCAAACCCGCACCGGCAAGCGCACCGCGCCGGCGGCGCTCAAGATAGCGGTGTCGCTGGTCGAGGAGGGGCGGATCAGCCGCGAGGAGGCGATCCAGCGGATCGAGCCGGATTCGTTGGACCAGCTGCTGCACCCGATGCTCGATCCCACCGCCAAGACGACGGTGCTGGCGCGCGGGCTGCCCGCTTCGCCCGGCGCCGCCGCCGGCAAGGTGGTGTTTTCCGCCGACGAAGCCGAGGCGGCGGCGAACCGCGGCGAGGCGGTGATCCTGGTGCGCGCCGAAACCAGTCCCGAGGACATTCACGGCATGCACGCCGCCCGCGGCATTCTGACAACCCGCGGCGGCATGACCAGCCACGCCGCCGTCGTCGCGCGCGGCATGGGGCGGCCGTGCGTCGCCGGAGCCGGCGACCTGCGCATCGATTACGCGAACCGCACGCTGACGGCGCGCAACCATCTCGTCCACGCCGGAGACCTCATCACCCTCAACGGCTCGACCGGCGAGGTCATGCTCGGCGAGGTGCCGACGATCCAGCCGGTTCTGTCGGGCGATTTCGCGACGCTGATGGGCTGGGCCGACGGGCTGCGCAAGATGCGGGTGCGGGCCAACGCGGAAACCCCGCTCGATGCCCAGACCGCGCGCGATTTCGGCGCCGAGGGAATCGGCCTGTCGCGCACCGAGCACATGTTTTTCGAGGCCGACCGGATCGGCCCGATGCGCGAGATGATCATGGCCGAGGACGAGCGCGGCCGCCGCGCCGCGCTCGCCAAGCTGCTGCCGATGCAGCGCGCCGACTTCACCGAGATCTTTCGCATCATGCGCGGGCTGCCGGTGACGATCCGCCTCCTCGACCCGCCGCTGCACGAATTCCTGCCGAAGACCGACGCCGAGTTCGACGAACTGGCGCACCTCACCGAGAAAAGCGTCGCCGAGATCCGCCAGCGCACCCATGCGCTCTATGAAACCAACCCGATGCTCGGGCATCGCGGCTGCCGGCTCGGCATCACCTATCCCGAGATCTACGAAACGCAAGCGGTGGCGATCTTCGAGGCGGCGGTCGCGGTGATGCGCGAAACCGGCGAGGCGGTCGCGCCCGAGATCATGCTGCCGTTAATCGCGATGCGGCGCGAATTCGACATCTTGAAGGAAATCGTCGACCGTGCCGCCGGCGATGTCATGCAAAAGGCCGGGGTGAAAGTGCCCTACATGGTGGGCACGATGATCGAGCTCCCGCGTGCGGCTCTGCTCGCCGGGGAGATCGCCAAGAGCGCCGAATTCTTCAGCTTCGGCACCAACGATTTGACGCAGACCGTCTACGGCATCTCGCGCGACGACGCGGCGAGCTTTATCGGCGTCTATCAGAAGCTCGGGGTCATCGAGCACGACCCGTTCGTGACGCTCGACATCGAGGGCGTCGGCGAAATGGTCCGCCTCGCCGTCGAGCGCGGCCGCGCGACGCGGCCCGACATAAAGCTCGGCATCTGCGGCGAGCACGGCGGAGACCCCGCCTCGATACATTTCTGCCGCGAGCTGGGCCTCGATTACGTGTCGTGCTCGCCCTACCGCGTGCCGATCGCCCGCCTCGCCGCCGCCCAGGCCGAGCTGGCGGGCGGGGCGGACGGCAGCACCGCGTAGTCGCGCGCAACCCGGTCCCTCATATCAGGTCGATCTTACGCGTTTGCGTAGCATTACAAAACCCACCAAAACGGCAAAAATAGAAAATACTGCAATTGAAATACCCATGGTGAGTATCGCATGACCGCGGACAATCATCACTATTCCTGTGCCGACGGCTAATAGGCATATTGCCAGGCGCAGGCTCAAGATTAAATAGCTACTTTTGTCGGCGATATTATCGTAAAAGGCGCCTAGTGATCTGCTAGGTGCTCGACTTAAATACCAAACCTCTGACCGGAACGTCAACCGTAAACTCAAAATACCCACTATTGGCACTATGACGATAAGTATATTTATATAAACAGATGCGAAGATCTTTGGGGCAGCGTATTGAAACGACGATATCGCCAAAATCACGAATGTGATTGAAATACGATAGTACCACAGCAATCTACGATACAGTCGGCGTTCGGTTTCTTCATCCGAGAGCATGTAGGGGCGAGACCACGGACCATAGAGATAAAACAGGCGTTCGCCGTCTGGACCGGATTTGAAGGCGGCATCGGCGAACTGCGTGAAGTAACCCATAATCAGCGCTCCCGGCGGAACGGGCCTTTACTCCCGACTTCTCAGTTTCGTCTGGGGTTAGCGGCGATCCCCGGCGAGGTTCATCCAGTCGGGCTGCGATGCGAAGAGCAGCACCTCGTCGGCTTTCAGAGGTCGTTGCTCCGCCACCGCATCGAGGCGCAGGAGGGCGAGGCCCACCTTGTCGAGCGACGAGCGCATCTCGCCGGCGTCCTTGCCAGCGAGCGTTACCATCGTGCCGGGGGCCGGTGGCGCGCCGTCGATCCGCACCGGGAACAGCCGCTTCTTGATGAGCCCACGGTATTTGGTGCGCGCGGTCAATTCCTGGCCGATGTAACAGCCCTTCTGCCAATCGACGCCATTGAGTTCGTCGAACCCCGCTTCGAGCAGGATCGATTTCTCGGGCACCAGGTCGCGGCTGCCATCGGGAACGCCGAAGCCAAGGCGATGCCGGTCGTAGGCGGCGAAATCGGTTTCGGCCAGTCCCGCGGCGGTGAGCGCCGGGCGCAGTTCGTCGCGCGGCAGAATCGCACGCGCGCCAAGCGCCGCCAGCCGCGGGTCGGCAAGTACCATGCCCGCCCCCTGCCGCCGTGCCGTCCCGGCCTCGCCCCCGAGGCCAAGCGTGGCGAGGACGCCATCGCCGAAGGCTGCCGCGACCGCCAGCTCCGGCCGCTCGGTTAGCGCGACCTTGGCGCGCAGACGGTAGATCGAAAGACGCCGCTTCAGGTCACCGAGCCGCGCTGCCTCGGCGTCAAGCCAGATTTCGTCGCCCGCCTCGACCATGATGAAATCGTGCAGGTATTTCCCCTGGGCGGTAAGCAGCGCGGCATAAACCGCTCGGTCCGGCGCAACCTTTGCAACATCGTTCGAGACCAGCCCCTGGAGAAAGAGGCTGCGGTCCGGGCCCGACACCGCGAGAACGGCGCGGCCTTCGAGGATCGTGAATTTTCCCTGCGCCATCGCCATCGCGTCCAACCCGGCGGCACCCCGCTAGAGGTGGAGGCCGGCGGCTGGCTTGGCAAGGCGCGCCGCGACGGCTATTAAGGTGCCGGGGCCCTGGACATGCGCATCCTGTTTGTCACCGCCACCCGGATCGGCGATGCCGTGCTGTCGACCGGTCTATTATCCCATGTCGTCGGGCGCTATCCCGGCGCCCGGCTCTCGATCGCGGCGGGGCCGGTCGCGGCGCCGCTGTTCGAGGCGGTGCCCGGGCTCGAGCGGCTGCTGGTGATGCGCAAACAGCGCGCCGCGTTGCACTGGCTGGCGCTTTACGCCCGCACTGTGCGGCATCGCTGGGACCTCGTCGTCGATTTGCGCGGCTCGGCGCTCGCCTGGCTGTTGCGCGCCGGCGAGCGCCGGGTGATGGCCAAGGGCGATGCCAGCGAGCACCGGGTGCGCCAGCTCGCCCGCCTGTTCGCGCTCGATCCGCCGCCGAACCCGGTGCTGTGGACCCTGCCGCGCCACGAACGCAGCGCCGCGGCGCTGCTGCCGCCGGGTCCGCCGGTGCTGGCGATCGGCCCGGCCGCCAACTGGCGCGGCAAGGAGTGGCGGGCCGAGCGCTTCGCCGAGCTGGCGCGGCGGCTGACCGCCACCGGCGGCCTCCTGCCGGGCGCCCGCATAGCGGTGATGGCGGCGGCGCACGAGCGCGCCCAGGCGGCGCCGTTGCTCGCCGCGTTGCCGCCGGCGCGGCTGATCGATCTGGTCGGCAAGACCGATTTATTGACTGCGGCGGCGGTGCTGCGACGCTGCGCCTTGTTCATTGGCAACGACACCGGGCTGATGCATATCGCAGCCGCATCGGGCGCGCCGACACTCGGGCTGTTCGGCCCGAGCCCCACCGAGCAATACGCGCCGTGGGGGCGCCGTACCGCTGTGGTATGTACCGCAGTGCCGCGTGGAAAGATGTTTGGGCCGGGCTTCGATCACCGCACCACCGATACGCTGATGGATTCGCTGAGCGTCGAGATGGCCGAGGCGGCGGCTCGCCGCCTCTGGGATCGCGCCATGACGGCCGGCGCCGCCCTCGGCGAGGCCGCGCAGTGACGATTGCGGCGAGCGAGCCGCCATTGGCCCCGGCGGTTTCGGCGGCGCCGCTCGCCGCCGCGCCGCGCCTGTCGGCGCTCGTCGTCGCGCGCAACGAGGCGGCGCAGCTTGCCGAATGCCTGTCGCGCCTCGGTTTCGCCGACGAGATCGTCGTCGTGCTCGACCGCTGCGAGGACGCTTCGGCCGCGGTCGCCGGCCAGTTCACCGACCGCATCGTCGAAGGCGGCTGGGAGCGCGAGGGGCCGCGCCGCAACGCCGGGATTGCCGCCTGCCGCGGCGAGTGGATCCTCGAAGTCGACGCCGACGAGCGGGTCGATGCCGGGCTCGCCGCCGAGATCCGCGCCGTTATCGCCAGCTCGCCGGCCAATTGGCACCTGGTGCCGGTTGACAACTACATCGGCGAACGTCTCGTGCGCTGGGGCTGGGGCGCCTCGTTCGGCCGCTCGGCCCATGCCGGCCTCTTCCGCCGCGGTGCCAAAAGCTGGGGCGACCAGCGGGTGCATCCGGCGGTCACCCTGTCGGGTGCGCAGGGAGCGACCCTCGGCGCGCGCCTCGCGCACCACGTCGACCGCAACATCTCCGACATGCTGCGCCGCCTCGACCGCTACACCAGCCTGCGGGCGCAGGATCTGCGCGACAGCGGCGATATCGGCAGCTTCGCGCACAATCTGCGGCGCATCGCCTCGCGCTTCTGGAAGTGCTATGTCGGCCGCCGCGGCTATCGCGAAGGGCAATGGGGCTTTCTGATCGCGCTGTGCGCCGGGCTCTACCCGATCCTCTCCTATCTGAAGGCGCGGCTGGAAAGCGAGTGATGGCTCCCCGATAATGCGCAGCATCGTGATGGCCGACGACGGCGTCGCGTTCGACGGCAAGAGCGCCGCCGCCGGGCCGCTCGGCGGCGCCGAAACGGCGTTTGTCGCGCTCGCCGAGGCTTTCGCGGCGCGCGGCCACCGGGTCGCCGCGCGCAGCAATTGCCGTGCGTCGCTCAATCACAACGGCGTCGACTGGGCGCCGCTCGGCGACGGCGTGCCCGGTTCCTGCGATCTTTACATCGGCAATCGCGGCCATCGGGTGATCGGGCTGGCCCGGCGCGCCGGGCAGCGCCTCTTCTGGCTGCACAACCCGGCGCGCTACCTGAGGAAGCCGCGCATGTTGTGGCCGCTGGCGCGTTATCGCCCAACCCTCGTGGTGAGCGGGCAATACCATGCCGCGACCGTCCCCGATTGGGTGCCGCGCGGCGGGCTCAAGATCATCCCCTACGGCGTTCTCGAGCCCTTTCGCCATGCCGAACTGCGTGATCCGCCGCCGCCGCGCGCGGTCTTCACGTCGAACCCGCTGCGCGGCCTCGACTGGCTGCTCGATCTGTGGGGATCGCGCATTCACCCGGCGGTGCCGCAGGCCGAGCTGCATATCTTCGCCGGCGCGGCGGTCTATCGCGGCGGCGCGGCCAAAAACTCGGCGCAGATTGAAGCGATCCTCGCCCGCGCCACGACGCTGCACGAAGTGGGCGTGCGTCGGCATACCCCGGTCGGCCGCGAGGCGCTCGCGCTGATTCTGCCGGGGGCCCGCGTCATGCTCTATCGCGGCGATCCGGGCGAAACCTTCTGTCTGGCGCTCGCCGAGGCGCAGGCGATGGGCGTGCCGGCGGTGGTGCAGCCGTTGGGCAGCGTCGCCGAACGCGTCGTCGACGGGCAGACCGGCCGCATCGCGGTCAGCGACGGCGAGTTCGCCGAGGCGGCGATCGCGGCCTTGCGCGACGACGAATTGTGGCGGCGCTGGCACCGCGCCGCGCTGGCGACGCAGCGCGGCCTCTCGTGGGGCGAGGTGGCGGCGCGGTTCGAGGCGCTGGTGTGACCGCCAGCCCGGCGATTGTCGCGCGATGCAACCGATCCTGGTGATCCGCTACGGCGGCTTCGGCGACATCGTCCTGAGCATGGCGGCGTTCCGCACGATCCGGGCGCATCACCAGGCCACGCGTATCGCCGCGCTGACCACGCCGCGATTTCGCGACCTCCTGGAGCAAAGCGGCTATTTCGACGAGATCGTGACCGACCGGCGGCGCAAGTTTTCCGGCTGGATCGGCCTGGTGCGCCAGTTGCGCCGGCGCCGCTTTTCGCGCGTCTACGATTTGCAGCGCAACACCCGCACTACCATCCTCTATCGGGCGCTCGGCGCCGGCCGGCGGCTCGAGTGGTCGGGCGTGATCCCGGGCTCCTCGCATTTCGTCGCCGACGACCCGGACGACCGGCGCCACATCGTCGACCGGCTCGCCGAGCAGCTGGCAATCGCCGGCATCCCGCAGATGCTGCCCGCCGATCTCGCCTGGCTGACCGCAGACCTCACCGGTTTTGCGTTGCCACAGCCCTATGCGCTGCTGGTCCCGGGCGGCGCGCCGCACCGGCCGGAAAAGCGCGCCCCGGCTGAATGCTTTGCCGCGCTCGCTCGCCATCTGAAGGGGCAAGGGGTTGCCCCGGTGCTGCTCGGCACCGCAAGCGAGCGTCAGCAGATCGACACTATTCTCGCGGGCTGCCCCGATGCGATCGACCTCAGCGAGCGCACCTCGTTCGGCGACATCGCCGAACTCGCCCGCCACGCGGTCGGCGCCATCGGCAACGACACCGGCCCAATGCACCTCGCCGCGGCGGTCGGCTGCCCGTCGCTGGTGTTGTTTTCCGCCGCCTCCGACCCGTGCCGCATCGCGCCGCGCGGTCGCCACGTCGAGATCCTTCAGACAGATGAACTGCGCACGCTGGAGGCTGCCCGCCTGATCGCGGCGTGGGAAGCCGTCGCCAATCCCGCGGCGGCCCAGCCCGCCTAAATCCGCCGCCCGCCGGCGACGGCCTTCCGGTAGACCGCCAGCAGCGCGGCGGTCGCGACCTCGCGCGAAAATTGCGCCCGATAGTCGAGATCGCCGGCCTCGACGAGCCGGGCGGCGAATGCCGGGTCGGCCGCGATCTGCCTGACCCGGCGCGCCAGCGCCGCGGCGTCGTCGATCGCGAACACCGCGCCGTTCTCGTTGTCGCGGACGTATTGCCGCGCGCCATCGGCCAACGACGCAACGAGCGGGCGCCGCATCGACCATGCTTCCGCGATGACCGTGCCGAAGGGCTCGTAGCGGCTCGGCAGGAGGCAAATGTCGCACGCCGCGAGGAGCGCCTTGCGGTCGGCCCGCCAGCCGAGGAAATGTACCCGCTGCGCCAGGCCCAGTGCCGCCGCCAGCCGCTCGTACTCGCGTCGAGCTGGTCCCTCGCCGGCGAGGCAAAGATGGGCGCCGGGCAGCTCGGCGAGGGCGCGGATCGCGGTGTCGATGCCCTTCTTCCAATGCAGCCGCGAGAGGACCAGCAGCAGCAGCGCGCCCACCGGCACGCCGAGCGCGGCGCGCCCGATCGGCGGGCAATCCGGCAAGGTGCCGAAGGTGTGGCAGACAAACGCCCGCTCCGCTGCGACGCCGTGCTCGACGATATGTTGGCGGATGCGGTGGGTAACCCCGACGAGGTAGTCCGACGTCTTGAAATACTTCAGATCGTAATAGCCGCCGAGCCAGCCGACGACCGGACACGGCATGTCGGCCGGGACGAACGAAGCGGCCCGGCTCATCCAGGCATGCACCAGATCGGCGTTGCAGCGCGCCGCGGCGCGGCGGATCGACCCGGGGCCGCCGAGCAGCCGACCGGCCGGCGTGAATGAGCACGGCTCGTACGGCACCGCCAATTCGCCCAGCCGCGCCACGGTTCGCGGATGCGGGCGGCACAGCACCTGCTGGTCGATCCCCTGTTCGGCCAGCGCGGCGATCATGTCGAGGCAGAACGTCTCGGCGCCGCCCACCGCAGCCCCGGCGATCGCGTGCAAGACCCGCATGTCCCGGCGTTGCCGGAACGCGAGGAGGGGCGCGCTATTTCAGCGTGCGCTCCCACATCGCGAACATCTTGGCCCAGGTTTCCTCGGCCGCCAGCGTGTTGTAGATCGCCCGCTCGGGGAACGCGAAGCCGTGCTCGGTGCCGGGGAAGGTCTTCACCTCGTGCTTGATGTGGTGCTTTTCGAGGAGGCCCTGCAATTCACCCGGGATGTGCGGCGGCACGCTGCGGTCGGTCTCGGCGAACGCGTAATAGAGTTCGCCCTTGATGCGGTCGAGGAATTTGTGCGGCGAATCCTCTTTGTCGGTGATGATGCCGACGCCGTAGAGCGAGGCCGCCGAGGCGATCCGGTGCGGATAGAACGCCGCCGCGTTGGTGATGTGCTGGCCGCTCATGCAATAGCCGACGCAGCCCACCGGGCCGGGCTTCGCCTTGTCCTGCGCATCGAGGAAGCCGAGGAGGCCGCCGGTGTCATCCATCACCTTGGCGTTGGTCAGGCTGTTCATCGAGGCGAGGATCGGCGCCATCATCGAGTCGTCGCGGCGATGCACATCGAAGCGCAGCGTGCCGAGGCGGTAATACATGTCGGGCAACAGGCAGAAGTAGCCCGCCCGCGCGATGCGCCGCGCCATGTTGCGCAGTTCCTCGCGGATCCCCGGCGCGTCCATGTAGAAGATGATGCCAGGGTACTGGCCGGGCGCGTCCGGGCAGACCGCGAAGGTCGGCATCCTGCCGTATTTGGTGGTGACGACGACGTCCTTTTCGAGCATCGCGGGGGTCCTCCCTGGGGCGAAAATTGCGCCGCCGAGCCTCGCGCGAACGAGCACCGATGTCACGCGGTTTTGGGCCTTGCTCGCCGCTCAGAGGCCCGGCGGCTTCGTCACCTGAAAGCTCTGCCGCTCCTCCATGCGCGCCAGCCACGCCCGCAGCGACGAGTGCTCGGCCAGTGCCGCCGCGCCCTCCGGCTGGCGGGCGAAATAATAGAGCAGCGGCACCACCATCAGGTCGGCGAGGCTGATGCGCTCGCCGGCGAGAAACGGCTGCTCGCCCTGGAGCCGGGCGATCTCGGAGAGGCAGAGGCGGGCCTGCGGCAGCGCCCGCTCGACCGCCTTCTCGTCCGCCGGCAGCCCGAGGCGCGGCGCCAGCACGCGGTTGAAGATGATTCCGGCGGCAATCGCGCGCCAGGCATAGGCGTCGACGATGCCGATGATCTGGTTCATCCGGGCGAACTGGTGCAGGTCGGTCGGCTGCAGCGGCGCCGACGGGAAACCCTCGTCGATATAGCGCAGGATCGCCTGGGTTTCGTAAAGCGCGAAGCCGTCATGCTCGAAGGCCGGCACCTTGGCGAACGGATGGCGCGAGAGGTGCGGCTCCTGCTGATGCGCGCCGAAGCCAATTTCGACAAGCTCGTGCGCGACACCCTTTTCGGCGAGCGCGAGGCGCGCGCTCCACACGTACGTACTGCCCGCCGGGCCATAGACGATCGGCCGCGCCATTTCTGCAATCCCCCTGCCCGTCACGAACGGGGCGGGAGATTGCGTCCTCGCCGCGCGCGGCGCAATGGGCGGCTTCGGCTCAGTTCGCGACCCGCCACTGGCCGCCGGCATCTTGGCAGGCGGTGCCGCGCGCGCCACTGGCAACCTGGTATTCGCGGCAGGTCTGGCCCGCCGCGTTGTGGAAGGCCGGCCGGCTGGTATAGGTGATCTGGGCCGCGAGCCCCGGCGCGGTCGGCGCCGCGCCCGAAGCTGCACTGGGGGCGCCAGGAGCAGCCTCGCTCGGCGGATAATAGGCGGAACCCGGCGGCGGGTAGTAGGCGGGTGGCGGATAGTAGGGCGGCGGCGGGTAATAGGGCCAGGGGGCGGCGTAGAAGCCGGGGAACGGAAAGCCGAACCCGATGACGAAGGCGCCCGCCGGCGCCGGCGCCGCGAGCCCGGCGCCCAACGCGAGCGCCGCGGCAAGCAGGGCGACTGCCAGGCGCGACGAACGGGTCCCCTCGGTCAGTCCAGCCATGCGCAACCCCTCGGCGAATTCCGACCCGCTGCAACGGGTCCGGTGCAACCGGTCTATAGGGCGCGAGCAAAGCCCGCCATCCCCGCCCCCGGCCAAGCGGGCCTGGACCGAGCCGCAACGGGCTCGCCGCGAGCCCGCTCGCCGCCCGCGGCGGTTGCAGCACGCGGCCCGAGGGGCTAAGACCCTGCAATCATTCCAGCCGAGGAGAACGGCCGTGGCGCGCGGAGACGAGCAGCATCGCAACCCGAAGTCCGATATCGAAATCGCACAGGCGGCGGCGATGCGGCCGATCGGCGAGATCGCC
>DATGFP010000095.1:0-14233 GCA_035309005.1 Allostellaceae bacterium
TGCCCGGCGAGTGGCGCGCGCTGACCGGCGCCGGCGACGCCGAGACCGCGCGGATCGTCGCCGATTACCTCGCCGGCATGACCGACCGATTTGCGCTCGACGAGCATCGCCGCTTGTTCGATACCTACGCAGCGGTATGACAGAATCCTGATGACCAACATCTTCGGCGATGTGCGCCGGGCCGTTCTCGCTGCGCTCGATGATCTGGTGGCGGAAAAATTCTTGCCGGCCGGGCACGATTTCGGCCGCATCACTGTCGAGCCGCCCCGAGACCCGGCGCATGGCGATCTCGCGACCAACGCCGCGATGGTGCTGGCCGGTAGACCGTCGGCACTGCTGAATACGTCGCCGTTTGGTACTTACGCTTTTGGGCAGTCGCCGCCCCCACCTCCGATGGTTCTAGCCGAGCGCCTAGCCGCTGCACTTGGTGGTCGCGAGCTTATTACGGGTGATTATCGCGGCCATATTGCCGATGCCGTCGCGGCGCGACCGGGCTTTGTGAACATCCGGCTGGAGCCGCAGGTATGGCACGCGCAACTGCGCGCAATGCTGCAAGCCGGCACGGCCTATGGCGATTCGACTATCGGCGGCGGCGAAAAGGTCAACATCGAGTTCGTCTCGGCCAACCCGACGGGACCGATGCATGTCGGCCACGGCCGCGGCGCGGTGGTCGGCGATGCGCTGGCGGCGCTCCTCGCCAAGGCCGGCTTCGCGGTGCACCGCGAATATTACATCAACGACGCCGGCGCCCAGGTCGACGCGCTCGCCCGCTCGGTCTATTTCCGCTACCAGCAGGCAATCGACGCCGAGCCCGACAGCCGCCTTCTGCACAGCGCGATGGTGCTGGGGTCGCCGCGGGTCGCACCCGAGGGCTTCTATCCCGGCGAATACCTGAAAGAGACCGGCCGCAAGCTGTTCGAGCGCGACGGCGACAAATGGCTCGACAAGCCCCCGTCGGTCTGGCTCGGCCCGCTGCGGGAATTCGCGATCGCCGAGATGATGGCGCTGATCCGCGCCGACCTGGCGGCGCTCGGCGTCGGCTTCGACGCGTTCGCCTCGGAGCGCGAGCTGGTCGCGAAGGGCGCGGTCGATGCCGCGCTGGCCGCCCTCGACACCCGCGGCCTGATCTACGAGGGCGTGCTCGAGCCGCCCAAGGGCAAATTACCCGACGATTGGGAGCCGCGGCCGCAGACCCTCTTCCGCGCCACGCAATTCGGCGACGAAGTCGACCGGCCGCTGAAGAAATCGGACGGCTCGTGGACTTATTTCGCCGCCGACATCGCCTACCACCACGACAAGTTCCGCCGCGGCTTCGCCAATCTGATCGATGTCTGGGGGGCCGACCACGGCGGCTATGTGAAGCGCATGCAGGCGGCGGTGAAGGCGCTCTCGGACGGCGCGGCGGCCCTCGACGTCAAGCTGACCCAGCTGGTCAACCTGTTCGACAAGGGCGAGCCGGTGAAGATGTCGAAGCGCGCCGGCACGTTCGTCACGCTGCGCGAGGTGGTCGACGAGGTCGGCCGCGACGCCTTCCGCTTCATCATGCTGACCCGCCGCAACGACCAGCCGCTCGATTTCGATTTCGCCCGCGTCACCGA
The DNA here is from genome assembly GCA_035309005.1 of Allostellaceae bacterium. Classification (GTDB taxonomy): domain Bacteria; phylum Pseudomonadota; class Alphaproteobacteria; order ATCC43930; family CGMCC-115725; genus DATARH01. The sequence goes on from DATGFP010000095.1 coordinate 1,599, forward strand.
GCAGTCGAAGGACAACCCGGTCTTCTACGTCCAGTACGCGCATGCCCGCGCCGCCTCGGTGATGCGCCACGCCGCCGAGCAATTGCCGGCCGCGAGCCTCAGCGACGCGGCGCTGGCGGCGGCGCCGCTCGACCGTCTCGCCGACCCCGCGGAACTGGCGCTGATCCGCCTCCTGGCGAGCTGGCCGCGCCTCGTCGAGGGCGCCGCCGAGGCGCACGAGCCGCACCGCATCGCGTTTTTCCTGCAGGAGGTGGCGGCGCAGTTCCACCTGCTGTGGACCAAGGGAAGGGACGAGGCGACGCTGCGCTTTCTCGTCGCGGCGGATCCGGAGCTGACCTGCGCGCGGCTCGCGCTGGTGCGCGCGGTGGCGCTGGTCGTCGCCTCGGGGCTGGCGGTCTTCGGGGTCGCGCCGGTGGAGGAGATGTGAGGATGCAGCAGACGCTCAGCGAGTTCGACGAGCGCGACGACGGCTACGGGCTGATGGGCGAAGAGCGCGCCGAAGAGTACGCCCGGCCCGCCCGGCGGCTGCCGGCGATCCTCTTCGCGGTCGCGGCGATGGCCATTTTCGCCGGCGGCCTGTGGTTCGCCTACGTCCAGGGGACGCGCCATGCGGCCGCGACGAGCGGTGCCCCCGGCGCCAGTGGTGGCGACGGAGTGCCGCTGATCCGCGCCGATGGCGGCCCGACCAAGGTCAAGCCGGACCAGCCGGGCGGCATGAAGATCCCCGACCAGAACGTCTCGGTCTACAACGAGAAGCCGGGCGGCCCGCCGGTCGAGAGCCTGCTGCCGGCGCCGGAGCAGCCGCTGCCGCGCCCGGCCCCCGCCGCCGAGAGCCCGCCGCCGGCCGCTGCCGCGCCCGCGCCGCCGGCAGCCGCGCCCGCCGCCGCGCCGCCGCAGCCTGCGGTCGCCGCGATCGAGGCGCCGCCGGCAGCGGCTCAGCCCGCCGCGAAGCCGGCCGCCCGGGAGGCGCCGCCGGACCATGTCGCCAAAGGGGCCGCCGGGGGACCGATCCGCCTGCGCCTTGCTTCGCTGCGCAGCGCCGAAGCGGCGCGCGACGAATGGGCCCGCCTGAAGCGCGACAATGCCGACCTCCTCGGCAAGCTCACCGCGGTCGCGATACGCACCGACCTCGGCGACAAGGGTATCTACTACCGGGTCGAGGCCGGGGCGTTCAGCGACGCGGGCGCGGCCGAGCGGCTGTGCGGCGAGCTGAAGCGGCGCCAGCTCGGGTGCATCCTTGCCCGATGATGTCCCCGATGACGCTGCGAGCCGGCCGCTCGCCCTCGTGCTCGGGTGCGCCGGCGAGCGGCTGAGCGCCGACGAGCGGCGCTTTTTCGCCGCAAGCGATCCCTGCGGCTTTGTCCTCTTCCGGCGCAATTGCCGCAGCCGCGAGCAGGTGCGCGCGCTGGTCGCCGAGTTGCGCGGCGCGGTCGGGCGGGAGGATGCGCCGGTGTTGATCGACCAGGAGGGCGGCCGCGTCGCGCGGTTGCGGCCCCCCGAGTGGCGCGCCTACCCGGCGGCGGCGCGGCTCGGCGCCTTGCCCGACCCGGTGGCGGCGGAAGCGGCCTGGCTCGCCGCGCGCCTCATTGCCGACGATCTCGCCGACATCGGCATCACCGCCGACGCCGCGCCGGTGCTCGATTTGCCGACGCCCGGCGCCGACCCGGTGATCGGCGACCGCGCCTTCGGCAGCGACCCGGCGCGCGTCGCCGCGCTCGGCCGCGCCTTCTGCGCCGGCCTCCTTGCCGGCGGCGTGCTGCCGATCGCGAAGCACATCCCCGGGCACGGCCGCGCGCAAGTCGACAGCCACCGCTCCTGCCCGGTCGTCACGGCCGGCCACGCCACGTTGTCGGCGAGCGATTTCGCGCCATTCCGCGCACTCTCCGGTACGCCGGACGCTATGCCATGGGCGATGACCGCGCATATCGTCTTCGCGGCGCTCGACGATTCGGCGCCGGTCACCTTTTCGCGGCGGGTGATCGACACCATTATACGGGGCGAGATCGGGTTTGCCGGCGTCCTCGTGTCCGACGACATCGCGATGGGCGCCCTTCTGGGCAGCCTCGGCGAGCGCACCACTCGCGCGCTGGAGGCCGGCTGCGATCTCGTCCTGCATTGCACCGGAGTGCTCGCCGAGATGGCTGAAATCGCCGACGCCGCCCTGCCGCTCTCGCAAGAGGCCGCGGCCCGCATCGCGGCCGGCGAAGCGCTGCGGCGCGGCGCGCCGGAGCCCTTCGAGCGCGCCGCCGCCGAGCGGCGCTTCGACGCGCTGATCGCACCCGGCCACGCCCAAGCGCGCGCATGAACCCGCATCTGGCGGCCCAGCTGCAGAGCGCGACGACCTGGATTCTGCCGGTCATCTTCGCGGTTACCTTTCACGAGGCGGCGCACGGGCTCGTCGCCTACCATTTCGGCGACGACACCGCGGCGCGCGCCGGGCGCCTTACCCTCAACCCGCTGCGCCATGTCGATCCGTTCGGCACCGTGCTGCTGCCGGCGATGCTGCTGTTGTCGGGGGCGGGCTTCCTGTTCGGGTATGCGAAGCCCGTGCCGGTCAATTTCGGCCGGCTGCGCCACCCGCGCTGGGATACCGTGCTGGTCGCGGCGGCGGGGCCCGGGATGAACGTCCTCCTGGCGATTATCTCGGCGCTCTTGCTCTATGGGGTCGAGTGGATGCCAGCGAACACCTCACGCTGGGCGCTAGATAATTTGGGCCATTCGATCCAGCTCAACGCGGTGCTGTGCGTCTTCAACATGCTGCCGCTGCCGCCGCTCGACGGCGGCCGGGTCGCGGTCGGCCTCCTGCCGGCGTTTCTCGCCCGCCCGCTGGCGCGGGTCGAGCCTTACGGCATGATGATCCTGATGCTGATTTTCTTCCTGTCCTTCGCCAGCGTGCGCAGCGGCTTGCATTTCAGCCTGCTCGGCTGGCTGATCGGCGGGCCGACCGCTGCGCTGATCGATCTGGTATTGCGCCTGACGGGGCAAGGCGGGTGAGCCCCGAGGACCGGCGCGGCGCGGCGCGGCCGGGCGACGAGCCGGCGCTGATCCTCGATCTCGACGGCTACGAGGGGCCGATCGACCTGCTCCTGGCGCTCGCCCGCGAGCAGAAGGTCGACCTCGCGAAATTGTCGATCCTGGCGCTGGCCGACCAGTATCTCGCGTTCATCGCGGCGCAGCGCCGGCTGCGCCTCGAGATCGCCGCCGATTACCTCGTCATGGCGGCCTGGCTGGCCTATCTCAAATCGCGCCTCCTGCTGCCCGAGCCGCCTGCCGGGGAGGACGGCCCGAGCGGCGCGGAGCTGGCGGCGGCGCTCGCCCACCGCTTGCAACTGCTGGCGGCGATGCAGCGCGCCGGCGCGGCGCTGCTGGCGCGCCCGCTTTTGGGCCGCGACGTCTTCGCGCGCGGCCGGCCGGAGGGGCTGGCCGATGTCGCGCGGCCCTTCTACGAGCTCAGCCTCTACGAGCTGCTCGCCGCCTACGGCGAGGGGCACCGCCGGCAGCACACCCAGGTGCTGACGATCGAGCCGACCGCCTTCCACTCGCTCGACGACGCGTTGCGCCGCCTCGCCGGGCTGATCGGGCAGGTCCCCGAATGGCGCGAGCTGATTGCCTTCTTGCCCGCCGATCTGAGCGGCGCGGTGGTGCGCCGCTCGGCGCTCGCCGCGACCTTCGCGGCGAGTTTGGAATTGGCCCGCGCCGGGCGCATCGAATTGCGCCAGGACCGCGCCTTCGGCCCCATCTACCTGCGCAGCCCGGCGGCGCGCCGCGGCGAGCCGGCGTGAACGAGCCGGTGAGCGAGCACCGGCGGCAATTGCGGCTGATCGAGGCGCTGCTGTTCGCCGCGCCCGAGCCGCTCGGCGACGACGAACTGGCGCGCCGGCTCGGCGAAGGCGCCAATGTCTCGGCGCTCGTCGCCCAGCTCGCCGGAGATTACGCCGAGCGCGGCGTCAACCTGGTGCGGCTCGCCGGCGGCTGGAGCTTTCGCACCGCGCCCGACCTGGCGCCCGAATTGCGCAGCGAGCGGGCGGTGGCGCGCCGCCTGTCGCGGGCCGCGGTCGAGACGCTGGCGATCGTCGCCTACCACCAGCCGGTGACCCGCGCCGAGATCGAGGCGATCCGCGGCGTCGCGCTGGCCCGCGGCACGCTCGACCGGCTCCTGGAAGCCGGCTGGGTGCGGCCGCGCGGCCGCCGCGAGACGCCGGGCCGGCCGCTCAACTGGGTCACGACGCCGGCGTTTCTCGCGCATTTCGGGCTCACCGGATTGAACGAACTGCCCGGCATCGACGAATTGCGCGCCGCCGGCCTCCTCGATATCGGCCCGGCGGTCATTGCCGAGGCGGCCGAGCCCGAGCCCACTCGGCCGGAAGCCGAGGCGGGCGAATTTACCGAGTGAGGCGCCGGTGCCGCGGCGGCGCGGCGGCGGCCGCGATTGCCGCTGCCCCGCCTTTCTGAGATAACCCGCCTTTCTGGGCCGAAATCCTTACGCGTTGCAGAGCTGTCGGATGCCCTCACCACGTCGCCGCACCGCCGATGCTGTTTGACATCGGCTGGCCCGAACTCATGCTGATCGGGGTCGTCGCGCTGGTCGTGATCGGGCCGAAGGATCTGCCGCGCGCGATGCGGCTCGCCGGCTATTGGATGCGCAAGGCGCGCACGATGTCGCGCGAGTTCCAGAGCAGCATCGACCAGATGATCCGCGAAGCCGAGCTCGACGAGGTGCGCGAGGATTTGCGCAAGGTCACCGAATTCGACCTCGAAAGCGAGTTCCACAAGACCGTCGATCCGCAGGGCGAGCTGTTCGAGAGCATCAAGCCGCCCGAGCTGCCCGATTATTTCGACCCGGCGCCGACCGCCGCGGAGCCGGCGACGCCTGAGGTGGCGGCCGACCAGCCGGAGCTGCCGTTCTTCGGCGAAGCGGCGCCGGTCGCCGACAGCGCGCCGGCGCCGCAGCCACACCAGCCGGCCGGCCAAGCCGCGCCGCCGCAGCCGTAACGGTCCGGGCGATGGCCGAGGGCGACAAAGAAGACGAACTCGAAGCCGGCCGGATGCCGCTCCTCGAACATTTGGTCGAGCTGCGCAACCGGCTGCTGTGGTCGATCGTCGCGATCCTGATCGCGTTTCTCGTCAGCTATCAGTTCAAGCAGACGATCTACGATTTCCTCGCCCACCCGCTGTTCGTGATCCTGGCGAACGAGCCCGGGCGCAAGATGATCTTTACCGGCCTCACCGAAGCCTTCTTCACCTACGTCAAGGTGTCGTTCTGGGCGGCGATCTGCCTGTCGTTTCCGATTATCGCGATCCAGGTGTGGAAATTCGTCGCCCCCGGCCTTTACAAGAACGAGCGCGGCGCCTTTCTGCCCTATCTCTTCGCGACGCCGGTCTTATTCCTGATGGGCGCCTCGCTCGCCTATTTTGTCGTGATCCCGTTCGCCTTCCGCTTTTTTCTCAGCTTCGAGAGCCCCGGCGGCCCCGGCACGCTGCCGATCGTCTCGGAGCCCAAGGTCAACGAATATCTCTCGCTGGTGATGACCCTCTTGTTCGCCTTCGGGGTCGCCTTTCAGCTGCCGGTGTTGCTGACGCTGATGGCGCGCGCCGGGCTCCTGACCGCCGCGCAGCTCGCTTCCAAGCGGCGCTACGCGATCGTCGGGATGTTTGCGATCGCCGCGGTGCTGACGCCGCCCGACATCGTCAGCCAGACCTGCCTCGCGGTGCCGCTGGTGTTGCTCTACGAGGTCTCGATCATCTCGTGCCGCATGGTCGAGAAGGCGCGCGCCAAGCGCGAAGCCGAGGAAGAAGCCGGGCTGGCTGGCGGCGGCCGGCCGGCCGCCGGCGAATAGAGGACGCGATGCACGATCTGCGATGGATCCGGGAGAACCCGGAGCAATTCGACCGCGGCCTCGCCCGCCGCTTCCTCGCGCCGCGCGCCGCCGAGGTGCTGGCGCTCGACCGCGAGTGGCGGGCGCTCGAAACCGCGGCGCAGGAATCGCAGGCGACGCGCAACCGCCTGTCGCGCGAGGTCGGCGCCGCGAAGAAGCGCGGCGAGGCGATCGACGAATTGCTGATCCAGATCGCTCGCCGCGAGGCGATCGAGGCGGGCGCCGCGACCCGGGCGGCCGAGTTGCGCCAGTACCTCGACGATCTCTTGGCGAGCCTGCCCAATTTGCCGGCGGCGGACGTGCCGGACGGCCCCGACGAGAGCGCCAACCGCGAATTGCGCCGGGTCGGCGAGCCGCCGCGCTTCAACTTCGCAGCCCGGCCGCACGAGGCGATCGGCGAACAGCTCGGGCTGATGGATTTCGCCAGCGCGGCGAAATTGTCGGGGTCGCGCTTTGTCGTGCTGAAGGGCGCGCTGGCGCGGCTCGAGCGGGCGCTGGCGCAGTTCATGCTCGATCTCCACACAAGGGAATTCGGCTACACCGAGGTGGCGCCGCCCTATCTGGTGAAGGACGAGGTGGCGTTCGGCACCGGCAATCTGCCGAAGGCGGCCGAGGACATGTTCCAGACCCGCGAGGGGCTGTGGCTGATCCCGACCGCCGAGATGCCGCTGACCAACCTGGTCGCCGGCGAGATCCTCGACGAAACCGCGCTGCCGCTGCGATTCACCGCGTGGACGCCGTGCTTCCGCTCCGAAGCCGGCGCCGCCGGGCGCGACACCCGCGGCATGATCCGCGTGCACCAGTTCAACAAGGTCGAATTGGTGTCGATCGCCCGCCCCGAGGAGAGCGAGGCCGAGCACGAGCGGATGACGGGGTGCGCCGAAGCGGTGCTGCAGCGCCTGGGGCTCGCCTACCGGGTCATGCTGCTGGCGAGCGGCGACATGGGGTTTGCCGCGCGCAAGACCTACGACCTCGAAGTCTGGCTGCCCGGCCAGAACGCCTATCGCGAGATTTCCAGCTGTTCCAATTGCGGGCCCTTCCAGGCGCAGCGCATGCGGGCGCGCTATCGCCCGGCGGCGTCGAAGGGCAACCAGCCGGTCCATACCCTCAACGGCTCGGCGCTCGCGGTCGGGCGGACGCTGATCGCGATCCTCGAAAACTACCAGCAGGGCGACGGCACGGTGGCGATCCCGGCGGCGCTGCAGCCTTATATGGGCGGCCAGACGGTAATCGGCGCCACCGGCTGAGCGCCCGCGCGCGGCACCGGGCGGGCGACCGATTCGCGCGCATTTCCCCGCCGCCGCGCTGACCAGGAGTGATCTCTCGGCCGCTATGCCGCCGCTTCGCGGCGCCTTTTGCCTGCGGGCGACGCGCCCTTAAACTCGACCCGGGTTGCGGCGTGCTGTCCGTCGGGGGTTGGACAGGGAGGGGGACATGGAGAAACCAGGGATGCGCCGGCATGGTCTTGCCTGCGCCGCGGCGGCGGTGGCGCTCGCCAGCCTCGTCGCGGGCTGCTCCTCGGACCCGACAAACCCGGCGCCGGTGATCCTCAAGGGCGCCGATGCCGGGATCTCGCCCGACGGCCCCCTCGCCTATCGCATGCCGCCGCTGGCGCGGCCGCTGCCAAGAACCATGTCGGGCCCGGGACCGATGCCGGGGCCCGCCTTGCGTGGCGACGGCCGCCGCATCGTGGTGCGGCCCGGTCAATCGCTCGGCGGCATCGCGCAGGCCTACCGGGTCTCCGAACACGCGATCGTCGCGGCCAACCATCTGCAGCCGCCCTACAAGATCGAAATCGGCCAGACCCTCCTCATCCCGGGCGGCGGCGAGCACCCGCTGGCACTGGCAAGCGAGCCGACCCCGCCACTCTCACCGCCTCCGGCCCCGCCACCGTCGCTGCACCCCGCTGCCGAGCGCACCCCCGACATCATCCCGCTCGACGGCCCGGCGCCGCCACCGCACCCGGCAGAGCGCGCCCAGGCCGCGCCCCGATCGGCGCCCGAGGCGGCGCCCCAGCCGGCGCCCGAGGCAAGCGCCGCGCCGGCGCCGCATGGCGGGCACTTTGCGTGGCCGGTGCGCGGCCGCGTCCTCGAAGGCTACGGCGTCGCGGCCGGCGGCGCGCACAATGACGGCATCAACATCGCGGCGCCGCGCGGCGCACCGGTCAAGGCGATCGACGGCGGCACCGTCGCCTATGCCGGCAACGAATTGCGCGGCTACGGCAACCTCGTGCTGATCAAGCACGAGGGCGGGTGGATTTCGGCCTACGCGCATTGCGAGGACCTACTCGTCAAGCGCGGCGAGACAGTGAGCCGCGGCCAGGTGATCGCCAAGGTCGGCGAGACCGGCGGGGTCAAGGAGCCGCAGCTGCATTTCGAGTTGCGCCGCGGCAAGAAGGCGGTCGACCCGCGCGAGTTCCTCGCCCCGGCGCCGAGCGCCGACAGCGATAAAACCCCGCGCGCCGGCTAATCGGCCCCCACCGGCGGGAGCAACCCCCACCAGCGGGAGCAACCCCCACCCCTGCCCTCCCCCGCCTGCGGGGGAGGGGGCTATCTGAGCGCCTCCGCAACAACCGAGATTCCCTCCCCCGCAGGCGGGGGAGGGTTAGGGAGGGGGCAGCGGCGGGGAGGGTGTCCCTACGACAGCGGCTTGCCCAGTCGGCCGGCGAGATCCTGGATGAATTGCCAGGCGACGCGGCCCGAGCGCGCGCCGCGGGTGATCGACCATTCGCCGGCCTCGGCCTTGAGCCGGTCGGCCGGCAGGTCGAGGCCGTAATGCCGAGCGTAGCCGGCGACGATCGCCTGATAGGTCTCCTGGTCGACGTTGTGGAAGCCGAGCCATAGCCCGAAGCGGTCGGACAGCGAGACCTTTTCCTCGACCGCCTCGGCCGGGTTGATCGCAGTCGAGCGCTCGTTCTCGATCATGTCGCGCGGCATCAGGTGGCGCCGGTTCGAGGTCGCGTAGAGGACGACGTTGGCCGGGCGCCCCTCGATGCCGCCCTCGAGCACCGCCTTCAGCGATTTATAGCTGGCGTCGTCGTGGTCGAACGACAGGTCGTCGCAGAAGAGGAGGCAGCGCCGCACGCTGCCGCGCACCAGCGCGAGCAGGCGCGGCAGGCTCGGGATGTCCTCGCGGTGGATCTCGATCAGCGCCAGGGCCCCTGGAGCGCCGCTGGGCTGCGCCTCGTTGACCGCCGCGTGGATCGCCTTGATCAGCGCGCTCTTGCCGGTGCCGCGGGCGCCCCACAGCAGCACGTTGTTGGCCGGCAGCCCGCGGGCGAAGCGCTCGGTATTCTCGTAGAGGATGTCGCGCACCCGGTCGATGCCGCGCAGCAGCGCGAGCGGCACGCGGTTGACGCTCGCGACCGGCTCCAGTCGCTCGCGCTCGGCATGCCAGACAAAGGCGTCGGCGGCGGTGAGGTCGTTGTCGGCGGCGCCCTGCGGGGCGAGGCGTTCGAGCGCGTCGGCGATGCGCTGCAGCAGCGGGAGAAGATCGGCCTGGGTCATCATACGGTCGCGGCAACGGGCGGGGCGCGGACGCTATCACAAGGGCGGCGCCCTATAGTACCCCCTGGGATTGCCCTTTTCGGGGGCATCGCGTACCAATGCCGCGACGCCCCACTTCGAGGTCAATGTCGATGCTGATATCGCCGGCCTATGCCCAAGCGACGGGCCTCACGGGGCTGCTGGATCAGAACGCGCTGGTGCAGTTCCTGCCGCTGGTCCTGATCTTTGTGGTCTTCTACTTTCTGCTGATCAGGCCGCAGCAGAGCAAGCAAAAGCAGCACCGGGTGATGCTCGACGCGCTGCGCCGCGGCGACCGGATCGTCACGGGCGGCGGCATCGTCGGCACGGTGTCGCGGGTGGTGAGCCCGGAAGAAGTCGAAGTCGACATCGCCGCCGGGGTGCGCGTGCGGATCGTGCGCAGCACGATCACCAGCGTGCTCGCCAAACCCGACCCGGCGGCGGCGCGCGAGGCTGCCAAGGACAAGGACGCGGCACGCGACAAGCCCAAGGAAACCGTCCGCGGCGAGGCCGACAAGGTGTGATGCGGCGACGCGCCAGCCTCGGGACAGCATAGCGGATGCTTTATTTCGCCCAATGGAAGGTGCTGCTGATCGCCGGGCTGTGCGCGCTCGGCGTGATCATCAGCCTACCCAACCTGTTCGGCGCGGGCCAACTGGCGCACCTGCCGGAGTGGATCCCGCACAAGCAGGTGGCGCTCGGCCTCGATCTGCGCGGCGGCTCCTACCTCCTGCTCGAGGTTGATGTCGCGGCGGCGCAGAAGGACCGCCTTAACACGATCATCGAAAGCGTGCGCAACGCGCTGCGCGACGCAAAGATCGGCTATACCGGGCTCGACGTGCAGGGCGACGCGATCCGCTTCACGGTGCGCGACGCCGGCCGGATCGAAGACGCGCGGCGTGCGGTTGCCAAGATCGACCCCGATCTCGCCGTCGCGATCACCGGCGAGGGGGCCGGCACGATCACCTTCGGCACCGTCGCGACCGAGAGCCAGCGCCGCCAGGCGGTCGAGCAATCGATCGAGATCATCCGCCGGCGCATCGACGAAACCGGCACCAAGGAACCGACGATCCAGCGCCAGGGGGCGAACCGCATCCTGATCGAACTGCCCGGCATCGACAATCCCGAGCACGTCAAGGAACTGATCGGGCGCACCGCCAAGCTGACCTTCCAGCTGGTCGACACCAGCACCACCCCCGACGAAGCGCGCCGCGGCCGCATGCCGCCCGGCGACGAGATCCTCGACGCGCAGGAAGGCGGCGGCACGCAGCACGGCCCGGCGGCCTACCTGGTGCGTCGTCGCGTCATGGTCGGCGGCGACATGCTGACCGACGCGCAGGCGACCTTCCAGGACAACCAGCCGGTCGTCAGCTTCAAGTTCGACGCTGCCGGGGCGCGCCGCTTCGGCGACGCGACGCGCGACAACGTCGGCAAGCCGTTCGCGATCGTGCTCGACAACAAGGTGATCAGCGCGCCGGTCATCAAGGAAGCGATCCTCGGCGGCAGCGGCATCATCTCGGGCAGCTTCACGGTGCAGTCGGCGAGCGACCTCGCCCTCTTGCTACGCGCCGGCGCGCTGCCGGCGCCGATCAACATCCTCGAAGAGCGCACGGTCGGGGCGCAGCTCGGCGCCGATTCGATCCATGCCGGCGCGCTCGCCAGCATCGTCGGGGTGGCGCTGGTGGCGGTCTTCATGGTGCTGTTTTACGGGCTTTTCGGGGTCTTCGCCGATGTCGCGCTGTTTTTCAACCTGTGCCTGATGCTGGGGGCGCTGTCGCTGCTCGGCGCGACCCTGACCTTGCCGGGCATCGCCGGGATCGCGCTGACGATGGGCATGGCGGTCGACGCCAACGTGCTGATATACGAGCGCATCAAGGAGGAGGTGCGCGGCGGGCGCTCGATCCTCTCCTCGCTCGAAGCCGGCTTCACCCGCGCCTTCGGGACGATCGTCGACAGCCACGTGACGACGCTGATCGCCGGCATCCTCCTTTATTGGCTGGGTTCGGGGCCGGTGAAGGGGTTTGCCGTGACGCTGAGCATCGGCGTCCTCACTTCGCTGTTTTCGGCGATCCTGGTAACACGGCTGCAGATCGTCACGTGGTTTCGCCGCACCAAGCCGAAACTGATCCCGTTGGAATGAGTAACGCCGCCGCCATGAGATACGACTTCTTATGAGACCGCTGATCGTCATCCGGCGCGTGCCGAAGATAGATTTCATGCGCTGGCACGTGCTCGGCTTCGCGTTCTCGCTGGCGCTGACCGCGCTGACGATCGGCATGCTGCTTACGGTCGGGCTCAATTACGGCATCGATTTCGTCGGCGGCACGCTGATCGAGGCGAAGACGAGCGGGCCCGCCGATCTCGGCGCGATGCGCGCGACGCTCGATTCGCTGCATCTGGGGGACGCCTCGCTGCAGCAGTTCGGCAGCCCCGACGACGTCCTGATCCGCCTGCCCCAGCAGCCCGGCGGCGACACCGCGCAGATGGGCGCGGTGAAGCGGGCCCAGGCGGCGCTGGGGCCCAATATCCAGTACCGCCGGATCGAGGTGGTGGGGCCGACAGTCGGCAGCGAACTGATCCGCGCCGGCGTGCTGGCGACCGTGCTCGCCCTGGGCGCGATCCTGATCTACGTGTGGTTCCGCTTCGAATGGCAGTTCGGCGTCGGCGCGACGATCGCGACGCTGCACGACGTCATAACCACGGTCGGCCTCTTCGCGATCTTCCAGCTCGAGTTCAACCTGACGACATTGGCCGCGATCTTGACGATCGCCGGCTATTCGATCAACGACACGGTGGTGATCTACGATCGGGTGCGCGAATCGATGCGCAAGCACCGCACGATGCCGTTCCGCGAATTGATCAACCTGGCGCTCAACGAGACCCTGTCGCGCACGATCCTGACCGTCAGCACGGTCGCGCTCGCGGTATTGTCCCTGTTGATCTTCGGCGGCGAAGTCTTGAAGGGGTTCTCGATCGCGATGCTGTGGGGGATCGTGATCGGGACCTATTCCTCGCTCTTCATCGCCGCTCCGCTGCTCTATTACGTCCAGCCGAACCGGCGCACGATCGCCAAGGGTGCGGAAACCACCGCCACCGGCGCGGAACGCGCATCGCGTTGAGCCACAAGGAAAGCGGCCGATGGAACTGACCCCGCTGGTCCAACCCGGGCATCAGCTCCCCGGGCGTCAAATCATCGAGCGCTACGGGCCGAGCGGGTTTCGCGTCAGTGGAATGG
>DATGFP010000096.1:0-10538 GCA_035309005.1 Allostellaceae bacterium
CCGTGCCCCTCCGAGGCCGCTGGTGCGGCCGCGTTGCTACAGGATGTCCTCCCGCGTGCGGGGGCATCGCGTCACGCCGGCGGTTTCTTATCCCGCACCGAGAGTGCGGCGTTGATTGTCCGCGAGCCATAGGCCCGCTCGCGTGCGCGATCCGAGGCCGGCAAAATGCGCGAGATCGCCCGGATTGTCGATATCCAAGGCGATTCCGGGCAGGTGCAATACCGTGGGCGCAATGCCGCGCGCCCGGGCGGCGGCGAGATGCGGCCAGAAGCTGTCGTCGCCGAAGCGCAGCTTCACCGCGTCCGGCGGCGACATCAATATCGCATTGGAGCCCTTCTCGTCATGCGACGGCGCGATCGTGAAGGACGGCGCCGGAAGGTGCGCTCCGATCAGCCGCTCGATCTCCTGTGCGGTGACGAGCGGGATGTCGCCGGGCAGGGTCAGCATGGCCGCCCGGCCGTCGCGCGCGAGCCGCCGCGCCGCGGCGGTGACGGCGCCGGTATGGCCGTCGCCGGTGCCCTCTTCCCAGCACTCCGCCCCATAGCGGGCGGCGAGCCGCCGCGCGCCGGCATCGGTGGTGACGAGCACCCGGCCGGCGAAATTTCGGACTTCCGCGAGCGCCGCCAGCACGTCTTCGAGCATCGCCAGCGCCAGCGCCTGACGCAAGGATGGCGGCAGCGCCGGGGCGAGCCGCTGCTTTGCGCCGGCGGTGTCCTTGACCGGAACTACTGCCCAGACACCCTTGCTGGGGGTTACTTGCACTGTAACGACAGCCTGAACAACAGCCTGCGTCCTTCGAGGCCTTGCTGCGCAAGGCGCCTCAGGATGACGACAGCCTGAGAATGGCGCACTGAGCAATTCGTCATCCTGAGGAGCGCCCCGTAGGGGCGCGTCTCGAAGGACGCAGGGCAGCCATCCAGCTCATTTCCGCACGCGCTTCGCGGCGCCGAGCACGGCGCGGGCCAGGGCCTCGCGGTCGGCGAGGCTTTGCATCAGCGTACGGGTCAGCACCACCGGCAGGTCGAGCCCGGCGACCGCGGCCGCGTCTTCCTCGTCGGCGACGTAGAGGTCGAGGAAATCGCGGTAATGCTGCGCCACGGTGGCGGCGTCGACCGGCAGGCCGAGCTCGGCCATCATCTTGGCGGTCGGGCCCTTCACGGCCTGGCCGCCGATGATCGGCGACACCGCGACGACCGGCGCCCGGCACGCCCGCAACGCGGCGCGCGCCCCCGGCACGGCAAGGACCGGGTCGATGCTGATGAACGGGTTCGACGGGCAGACCACCACCGCCCCCAACTCCGGATCGCCGAGCGCAGCAAGGAAATTGGGGTGCGGCCGCGCCGTTTCGCTGCCGGCGAAGGCCAGCTCGGAGATCACCGGCGCACAACGCAGCCGCACGAAATAATCCTGGAAATCGAGCCAGCCCTCCGCGGTGCGCAGCCGGGTGCGCACCTTATCGTCCGACATCGGCAACAGGCGCGCGGCGATCCCGAGGCGGCGGCGGAAATCGTCGATGACCGCGGAAAGGCTCTCACCGGCCTTGCGGCGGCGGGTGCGTTCGATGTGGGTCGCGAGGTCGCCGTCGCCGAGGCGGAACCACGTCTCGCCGCCGAGGGTTTCGAGCGCGGCCATGAAAGTCCAGGTTTCGCCGCGCCTGCCCCAGCCGAGATCGGGGTTGTCCTGCCCGGAGAGCGTATAGAGCAGCGTGTCGAGGTCGGGCGAGATCTTGAGGCCCAGATGCTCGAAATCGTCGCCGGTGTTGGCGACGATCGTCAGGGTGTCGGGCGGCAGGATGCGGTAGAGGCCGAGCGCCAGCTTGGCGCCGCCGACCCCGCCCGACAGCGCCAGCACAGTGCCGCCAGCGCTCATCGGAAGAGATCGTGCTCCGGCGGGCGCACCAGCGCGGCGCCGGGCGCATCCGGCGCCGACCAGACAAGGCCGCGCACCAGCACGATCGGCGTCGCCTCGTCGGCCTGTCCTTGCACAAGCGAGGCGGCGGCGGCGATCTCATCGGCGAAGCCGGTCTCGGTGACTTCGAGGATGCGGCCGAACAGATCGGGGTGGCCGCGCCAGTCGATCACCGCCGGCAGCCCGGCGGCGCCCAGCGCGATGCCGACCGTGCCGCGGCGGAACGGCCGTCCGAAGCTGTCGCTGACGATGACCGCGATGCTCTTGCCGGTGGCATCGCCGAGCCGCTGGCGCAGCGCCTCGGCCGAACCGTCGGGGTCGACCGGCAGCAGCAGCACCCGTTCGACGCCGTCCGCCGGCGCGACGTTCGAATGGTCGATCCCGGCATTCGCCATGACATAGCCGAGCCGGTGTTCGACGATCATCAGGTTCGGGCGATGCCGCACGACGCGCCGCGATTCCGAGAGGATCACCTCGACCAGCCGCGGGTCCTTCTCAACTTCGGCGGCAAGCGCGACGGCCTGCGGCGACGGCTCGACGGTCGATACGTCGACCATCCGGCCCTCGGACTTCGAAACGATCTTCTGCGCGACCACCAGCACATCGCCATCCGCCGGCGCGAGCCTGCTCGCTCCATAGGCGGCAAGCGCGATCGCCGCGAGATCGTCGCCAGCCTGCACCATCGGCACGCCGCGAAGGCCGGTGATCGTCAGCTGCGTGGTCATCCACTACCGCCCCTCTTCGTCATACCGGCGAAGGCCGATATCCACGGCTGGGGTGGGTCCCGGCCTTCGCCGGGATGACTGTTGGGGGGATCGTCCGAGACCGAAACACCGGCTATCCGAAGGCTTTGCGCAGGCGGGGGAGGACCTCGGCGGCGTAGAGCTTGAGGAAGCGCGGCTGGTTGGGGCCGGGGGCGTGGAAGACCAGGTGGCGGAAGCCCAATTCGACATAGGGGCGGATTTTCTCGACCTGCTCGTCGGGGTCGCTCGAAACGATCCAGCGGCTGGCGGCGCGCTCGAGCGGCAGCGCATCTGCCAGCCGCTCCATCTCGATCGGGTCCTCGATTCCCGTTTTCTCTTCGGGCGACAGGGCCAGCGCCGCCCAATGCCGGGTCAATTCCTTGGCCTCCCGCGCGTCGCTGTCGAACGACACCTTGACCTCGATCATGCGCTCGACGTCGGCCGAGTTGCGCTGCGCCCGGGCGGCGCCTTCCTCGACCTTGCCGGTCAGGTCGATATAGAGCTGCGGGTTCTTGCCGCTTGTGCAGATGAACCCCTCGGCGAGATAGCCCGCCATCGACGCCGCGAGCGGGCCGGAGGCGGCGACCCAGATCGGCACCTTGTCCTTTGGGTCCTTCGGCTTGTCGTAGATCGTCGCGCTTTCGGTGCGGTAAAACTGGCCCTCGAAGCTGACCCGGTCCTCGGTCCACAATTTGTTGATCAGGTTGATCGCCTCGCGCAGCCGGTCGCGGCGCTCCTTGGCGCCGGGCCAGGTGATGCCGCTCGACGGCACCTCGTTCAAGGATTCGCCGGTGCCGACGCCGAGCACGACGCGCCCGGGAAACATCACGCCCAGCGTGCCGAAAACCTGCGCGACGACCGAGGGATGGTAGCGGAAGGTCGGGGTTAAGACGCTGGTGCCGATGACCGCCCGCCGGGTGCGGGCGCCAAGCGCGCCGAGCCAGGCGAGCGCGGAGGGCGCATGTCCATCGGTGTGCTTCCACGGCTGGAAGTGGTCGCTGACGAACACCGAGTCGAAGCCGACCTCTTCGGCCAGACAGGAAAAGTCTAGGAGGGCCGTGGGGCCGAATTGCTCGGCCGAGGCCTTGTATCCGAGTTTCAGCACCTCTCGCTCCTTCCTTCAGACGTCATTCCCGCGAAAGCGGGAATCCAGGGCCACGGGCTCGTCGCTTGCCCTGGATGCCCGCTTCCGCGGGCATGACGAGGGACAATATGGGTCAAACCTTGGCCAGCACGTCCTCGCGGAAGCGCCGCATGTTGGCGAGCACCGCGTCCGCCGTGTCGCCGCCGAAGCTGAAATCGACCGCGATGACGCCGAGCTCGCGCAACGCCTTGAGATCGCCTGCGATCGCCGCGTTATTCCCCGAGCCGAGCCGGCGCTCGCCATTGTCGGCGCGTTCGGGGATCTGCGGGCCGAACTGCGAGAAGCGGTAGGCGAGCCCGACCTCGCTCGGGTCGCGTCCGGCCTCGCGGGTCATCTTGCGCAGGCGTTCGATGTTGGCCGCGAAGCGCGCCAGCGTGTCGAGCCGGTTGCGCGGATTGGTGCCGATCGGATACCACGCGTCGCCGATCTTGGCGGTGCGCCGCATCGCCGGCCCGCTCTCGCCGCCGACCCACACCGGGACCCGCCGCTGCACCGGGCGCGGCTGGAAGAAGATGTTGGAGAACTGCGCGTACTTGCCGCTGAAGCTCGGGTTGTCGTTCGACCACAGCTCGCGGCAGACCGCGATCGTCTCGTCGGTGACGGCGCCGCGCTCGGCGAACGGCTCGGTGCCGATCGCCTCGAACTCCTCCTCGCACCAGCCGACGCCGATCCCCCAGGTAAAGCGGCCCTCCGACAGCACATCGATCGTCGACAGGATTTTCGCGGTCAGCATCGGCGGCCGGTGCGGCACCACCGTCACCGAGGTGACGAGCCGCAGCTTCGAGGTCTTGGCGGCGACGAAGGCGACGCAGGTCAGCTGCTCATGGCGGTCGCCGCCGGCCCGTCCGGGAAACTCGCCGGTGTCGGAATAGGGGTACTTCGCCTCCATGTCGCGCGGGATCGCGATATGGTCCGATATCGTGCAGTAGTCATAGCCCATCGTCTCGCCCTCGCCCGTAATGCGGGCGAGATCGCGCGGCCCCGACAGGGGACCGCTGACCGGCGCGCCAAACCCGAACTGCATCTCCGCCTCCGCCAGGGTGGGGTCTCTGTCCGTACCCTACTGCGCTACTCGGAGGCTTCGCTACAGGATTTGACCGATGGGCCGGATCAGACGAAGAGGCGCTCTTTTTCGAGACCCTTGTACATATCGGCGACGAATTCGCCGTAACCGTTCCAGATGAGGGTCGGGACGCGCTCGTCGGTGCCAATGACGCGCTCGGTGGCCTGGCTCCAGCGCGGATGCGGCACCGCGGGGTTGACGTTGGCCCAGAAGCCGTATTCGGCCGATTGCAGATGTTCCCAGAACGATACCGGCCGCTTGTCGGTGAATTCGAAATGGACGATCGATTTGACCGATTTGAAGCCGTATTTCCACGGCACCGCGAGCCGCAACGGCGCGCCGTCCTGCTTCGGCACCGGCTTGCCGTACATGCCGGTAACGAGAAAGGCGAGTTCGTTCCTCGCCTCGGCCATCGTCAGTCCTTCGACGTAGGGCCAGGGGTAGAAAAAGGCGCGCTGCCCGGGCGCGGTCCCCGGGTCCATGAAGGTCGTCATCTGCAGGTATTTGGCCGAGCCGAGCGGCCGGGCGAGATCGACCAGCTTCGCCAGCGCGAAGCCGGTCCACGGCACCGCCATCGACCACGCCTCGACGCAGCGATGCCGGTAGAGCCGCTCCTCGAGGCCCATTTGCTTGACGAGATCGTCGAAGCCGATCGTCAACGGCTTCTCGACCATGCCGTCGATCTTGATGGTCCACGGCTCGATCTTGAGCGCCTGCGCCTCCTGCCAGATCGACTTGTCCATGCCGAATTCGTAAAAATTGTTGTAGGTCGTCGAATACTTGGCGTCGGTGATCGGCCGGTCGAGCTTGTATTTGGCGTCGCGCGTCGCCGGGTAGAGCCCGGCCGGCGGTGCCGCGTCGGCCGCCAGCGCGGCGGCGGGCAGGCCGGCGAGCACGGGGCCGGCCGCCAGAGCCTTGAGAAGCCGGCGGCGGTCGCGGAACACCGCCTCGTCGGTCGCCGCGCTCTCCGGGAGCTCCCAACCGTGCTTCCGCCGGATCAGCATGTGCCGCCTCCTTTGCCTAGCCGACCACGATGTGAGCGCGCCGCCAAGGACCGGCAAGTCACGCTTTCGCGATCCCCCCGGCTACCGGACTGGCTACTGCGCCGCTTCCTGCGCGCGGCTCTGGATGACCTTCTCGGCCGGGCGGCCGCTCAGCTCGGCCATGTGATCGAAGCGGCGGGCAAAGCTGCCGACCCCGAGGGTCAGGGACCGCAATTCGACGATCAGATCGTGCAGTTCGTTGCGCGGGATCTGCGCTCGGACGATGTCCCAGCCGGCCCAATCGGGCTTGGCGTCGTAGCCGAGGATCTGGCCGCGCCGTCCTGAAATGAGGCGCTGCGCCCGGGCGGTGAAGGCGTTCGGCACCGAGATGTCGACGGCGTCGATCGGCTCCAAGAGGATCGGCTCGCATTTCGGCAGCGCTTCCTGGATCGCCTGCCGTCCGGCGGTCTTGAACGCCATGTCCGAGCTGTCGACCGCATGAAACTGCCCGGTCAATAGGTCGACCGCGAGATCGACCACCGGGAAGCCCAATGGCCCGTGCACCAACGCCTCGACGACCCCTTCCTCGACCGCCGGGATGTAGTTGCGCGGGATCGCTCCGCCGACCACCTTGTCGGCGAAGGTGAAGCCCGAGCCGCGCGGCAACGGCTTTACGTCGATCGTGCAGTCGGCGAACTGGCCGTGCCCGCCCGATTGCCGCTTGAAGCGCGAATGCTGCTGCGTGCCGCGGCGAATGGTCTCTTTGTAGGGCACCGCCGCATGGTGGCCGACGACGGCGAGATTGTGCCGGTTGCGCAGCCGGTCGATCGCGATCTGCAAATGCACGTCGCCCTGGCCCCACAGCACCATCTCGCGCAATTCGGCGTTCTGTTCGAGTTCGAGGGTCGGGTCTTCGTCGATCAGCTTGGCGATCGAGCCGCTGAGCTTGACGTCGTCGCCGCGCTTCTCGGCGTGGATCGCCAGCCCGTAGACCGGCGGCAGCTTCTCGGGCTGCGGCAGCGCGGCGGCCTTGCCCGACGGCGTCAGCGCCGCCCCGGTCGCGATCTCCTCCATGCGGGTCAGCCCGACGATTTCGCCGGATTGGGCGGCATTGACCTTCTCGTGCTGCGCGCCGAGCAGATGCACGACGCCGGCAACCCGCACCCCGTTCAATACATTGCCTTCGGAGATCGGGCCGCGCCACACCCGCGCCAGCGACAACTTGCCGGTGTGCGGCAAGTGATAAGTTTTGAAGACCTGGGCAAGCGGCTCGCCCTCGGCCGCGATGCCAAGGCGTGCCATCGTCTCGCGCGGGGTCGGCGTCTCGTGGCGCAGCGCCTTCCACAGCCGGCGCACCCCATGATCGGGCGCCGCGGCGCCGACAAACACCGGGACGATCAGGTTTTTCTGAAAATCCTGCGTCAGGTGCTTGTAGATCTCTTCCTTCGAGGGCTTCACGTCCTCAAGCAGCTGTTCCAGCAGCGCGTCGTCGAAATCGGCGAGCTTTTCGAGGAGGCTGGTGCGGGTCTCGGCCTCGCGGTCCCAGAAATCCTCGGGCAGCGGGACGAGGTCGGAGGGCTGGCCCGGGCGGTAGCGATAGGCGCGCTCGCTGACCAGATCGACATAGCCGGTGATCTCGGCTTCGGCGCCGCGCAGCGGTACTTGCCGCAGCACCAGCGGCCGCTCCGACACCGACTGCAGCGCCGCCAGCACGTCGCGCACCCGGGCGCTCGCGGTGTCGAGCTTGTTGATGAACAGCATGTGCGGGATGTTGTGGCGGCCGAGGAAGTGCAAGAGCGCGCTGACCGTGATCGCGCGCTCGACCTCGGGCTCGCAAACGACGACGACGACATCCGCGACCAGCATCGCCTGCTGCGCTTCATAGAGGAGCTCGACCGAGCCGGGGCAGTCGAGGATCGTCCACGGGTCGCCAAGGTAGGTGGCGTTGGCGACGTTGGTCTCGGTCGACATCTGGCGCGCCCGCGCCTCGGCGACATGGTCGCCAACCGAGTTGCCGTCGCGCACGCTGCCGCGCCGGCCGGTGGTGCCGCTGGCGAACAGCATGGCTTCGAGCAGCGTCGTCTTGCCGGACAGATAGGGGCCAACCAGGGCGACGGTGCGGGGGGCACTAGGCATCGACATCCTCCACATGCATTTGACCGCAGCCGCCGCGCGGCTCCGGCGGCGTTATATGACAGGATCGTGGCGCGCGACCCCCACCGAGGCAATCGGAATCTGGCGCAGCGCCCATTCTGCGGGCCAGCCCCTCACCCCGACCCTCTCCCCGCGTGCGCCGCGTGCGGGGAGAGGGTGCGCTTACCGCAGGGCGCGGCAGGCGCGGTCGATGCGGGCGCAGGCCTCGCGCAGGATTTCGTTCGAGGTCGCGTAGGAGACGCGGAAATGCGGCGACAGCCCGAAGGCCGCGCCGTGCACCACCGCGACCCCCTCGGCCGCGAGCAGGTATTTGACGAAATCCTCGTCGTTGCCGATCGTCTCGCCCGAGGGCGTGCGCTTGCCGATGACCCCGGCGCAGGACGGGTAGACGTAGAAGGCGCCTTCGGGGCGCGGACAGAAGAGGCCGGGCACCCGGTTCAGGCTGTCGACGACGAGATCGCGGCGCTCCTTGAAGCTGCGATTGTGCACCGGGATGAAATCCTGCGGCCCGTTCAACGCCGCGATCGCCGCCGCCTGGCTGATCGAGCACGGGTTGGCGGTCGAGTTCGACTGAATCGCCCCCATCGCCTTGATCAGCTTCTCCGGGCCGGCGCCGTAGCCGATCCGCCAGCCGGTCATGCAATAGGCCTTCGAGACGCCATTGACGGTCAGGGTGCGCTCATAGAGAAGCGGCTCGACCTGGGCGATCGTGCGATACTCGAAATCGTCGTAGACGAGGTGCTCATACATGTCGTCGGTCATCACCCAGACGTGCGGGTGCTTCAACAGCACGTCGGCGACGGCGCGCAGATCGGCTTCGGTATAGGCGGCGCCTGTCGGGTTCGATGGCGAATTGAGGATCAGCCACTTGGTTCGCGGCGTGATCGCCGCCTCGAGATCCTCCGGCCGCATCTTGAAGCCATTGTTCTGCGGGCAGGCGACCGGCACCGGCTCGCCGTCGCACAACAGCACCATCTCGGGGTAGGACACCCAATAGGGCGCCGGGATCACCACTTCGTCGCCCGGGCTCAACGTGGCTACGAAGGCGTTGTAGAGCACCTGCTTGCCGCCGCTGGAGATCGTCACCTGCGAGGTTTGGTAGTCGAGGCCGTTCTCGCGCTTGAATTTCTCGCACACCGCGCGCTTCAGCTCGATCCGTCCGTCGAACACGGTATAGCGCGTCTCGCCGGCGCGCATCGCCGCGATCGCGGCTTCGATGACGTTGGGCGGCGTGTCGAAATCGGGTTCGCCCACCGACAGGCTGATGATGTCACGCCCGGCCGCCTTGAGTTCGGTGGCCAGCGCGGTGATCGCCATGGTTGGCGAGGGCTTTACCCGGGCGAGACGGTCGGCGAGAAATGGCATGACGCTATCCGGATGGGAAAACCCTAACCTAATGGCGCCGCCGCGTTCTGTGAAGAGACCGTGCGGCGCAAATGGCCCGCAGCTCCAACGAATGGGGCTGATTCGGTTCGCGAAACCCGCTATCTCTCGGCGTGCAATTCACAGGGACCGATCTGCGCGATGGATGATGTCGCCGCGAGCGAACAGCGGAGCCGAGGCAAATTGCTGGTCAATCTGGGGAGCGGCGTGAAGGGCAGCGCACGGCTGCCGGCGATCTTCGCGGCGTGGCGCGAATTGCGCATCGATGTCGACCCACGGGTCGCCCCCGACATCCTCGCCGACACCACCGATCTGTCGTCGATCGAAAGCGGCTCGGTCGATGCGGTATGGTCGTCGCACTGCCTTGAGCACGTTTATCTCCATCAGGTCGGCAAGGCGATCGGCGAGGCCTACCGCATTCTGGTCGATGACGGCTTCCTCTGCGTCATCGTGCCTGATCTGCAGGCGATCGCCGAATACCTTGCCGCCGACCGGCTGCATGAGACGGTCTACGAATCTCCGGCCGGCCCGGTCACTGCCCACGACATGATCTTCGGCTTCGGCCCGTATCTGTCGCAGGGCCGCTCGAGCATGGCGCACAAATGCGGCTTCACGCCGACCTTGCTGTTGCAAAAGCTGCGCGAGGCGCCGTTCGCCGAGATCATCATGCGGCGGCGCGCCAATTCGGAGCTCGCCGCGGTCGCCTGCAAGCGAGCGGCGGGCGGCAATGCCCAACGCGACGCGCTGCTCGCCGGCTTGGAGCTGTGAGCATGCTCGAGACGACGATCGCCGGCAGCCTGCCGAAACCCTCGTGGCTCGCCGAGCCGCGCAAATTGTGGGCGCCGTGGCGGCTCGACGGCGAGATGTTGGCCGAGGGCAAGCGCGACGCGACCCTCTTGGCGCTGCAACTGCAGGAGGATGCCGGCATCGACATCGTCACCGACGGGGAGCAGTCGCGCCAGCATTTCGTCCACGGGTTTCTCGAGGCGATCGACGGCATCGATTTCGAGCGCCGCGTAACGATGGGGATCCGCAACAACCGTTATCAGGCCCTGGTCCCGACCGTCACCGGGAGGCTGCGGCGCCAACGGCCGGTGCATGCGACCGAAGCGACGATCGCGCGCCGCCACACCAAGCGCCGCCTCAAATTCACCTTGCCC
>DATGFP010000097.1:0-20171 GCA_035309005.1 Allostellaceae bacterium
CATCGGCGATGACGCCGGGCTGGTCGACCACCATCAGACGGATGAAATAGGCCCCCTGGTGGCGCTCCATCGGCGCGCCGGGCAGAGCGGTGAGCGAGGCGGCCGGCACTCCGAACGGCATCACCGCGCGCCCGGCGGCGATGTCGATGAGATCGGCGGCGACCGCGGAGGCGGTCGGGAAGGCCCCGGCGCCGCGCCCCTCCAGCACCACCCGACCGACGAAATCACCTTCGGCGACGACCGCGTTGAACACCCCCTCGACCGCGGCGATCGGCGTGCCGCGCCGCACCATGCAGGGGTGGACGCGCTGTTCGAGCCCGTCCTCGGTCAGCCGCGCGATGCCGAGGAGCTTGATGCGGAAGCCGAGCTCCTCGGCGAAATCGATGTCGAGCCGCGAGACGTGGCGGATGCCCTCCTTGTAGACGCCGGCGAGATCGACCGGCCGGCCGAACGCGACCGACGCCAGGATCGCCAGCTTGTGCGCCGCGTCGACCCCGTCGATGTCGAAGCTCGGGTCGGCTTCGGCGTAGCCTAGCTTCTGCGCCTCGCCCAGCACCTCGGAAAACTCGCGCCCGCTCTCGCGCATCGTCGTCAGGATATAGTTGCAGGTGCCGTTGAGGATGCCGTAGACCCGCGACAGCCGGTTGCCGGCGAGGCTCTCGCGCAGCGTCTTGATGACCGGGATGCCGCCGGCGACCGCAGCCTCGAAGGCCAGCGCGACCCCGGCCGCCTCAGCCTGCGCCGCGAGGCGGGTGCCGTGCTCGGCCATCAGCGCCTTGTTGGCGGTGACGACATGCTTACCGCCCGCAAGCGCGGTCTCGATGACCGCCAACGCGACGCCCTCGGCGCCGCCGATCAGCTCGACGACGACATCGATCTCGGGGTCGGCGGCCATCGCCACCGCGTCCTCGTACCAGCGCACCGCCGACAGATCGACGCCGCGGTCGCGCCGCCGGTCGCGCGCCGAGACGGCCGCCACGATGAGGCGCCGCCCGGCCCGCGTCGCGACCAGCTCGGCCTGGCGCTCCAACAGCTGCAAGGTTCCGCCGCCGACCGTGCCAAGCCCGGCAACGGCAATTCTGAGGGCTGATTTCATGTTTGGGTCCGGCGCTCCGGGCAGGAGTTATTGGGCGAGCTGGATGTCGACCCGGCCCGCGGCGGTCGCACCGGCAACCGGTGCCGCCTGGGTTTGGATTCGGCCGGCCGGAATGCCGGCGGCGGTGAGCTCCTTGGCGACCGCCTGCGCGCGGTCGAGCGCGGCGCGGTAGGCGCTGAGCGGATCAGCGCCGGCCGCCGGCGCCGCGGCGTAGGCGGTGACCATGACGCCGCGGGGCTGCGCCCTGTAGAGCGCGCTGACCCGGGCGATTTCGGCGCGCTCGCCCTCGGGCTGCGTTCCCGACAGGTCGAGCGTCGCGACCGTTGTCGCCGTCGGCACCGGTTTTGGCGCCTTGCCGGCGGCCTCCTTGGGCGGCGCCGGCGGCGGCGCGCTCGGCGCCAGCACCGGCACCGGCGGCGCGGGCTCGGGCATCGCGCTCGCCACCGCGCCGGGCGGCAGCTCGACCGCCGTCGGGGCGGGCCGCGCAAGGGCAGGCAACACCGGCGGCGGTGGCGCGGGCCGCGTCGCCTCGGGCTCGGGGACCGACGGGATCTGCGGCGTTTGCAGGCTCGATTCGAGCGGCTGCGGCACCGGCGGCTCGTCGGCTTGCCGCCGCCCCGAATTGGCTGCCGCAATGCCCGAAGTCGGCGCTGCCGCGGCGAGCCGCGGCGGCGCGGCGCTCGTCGTCGGCGCGGCACCGGGCAGCGCCGCGGGGGCGGCCGGCGCCGTAGCGCCGGGAACCGCAGCGCCGAGAGCCGCTCGGCCGGGAGCTGCCCCGGGACCTGCACCGTGCGCCGATGGCGCTGCGCCCGCCGCGGCGGAAGCGACCGCCCCGCCCAGCGCCTGCGTCTGGGCGCGGTCGGCGATCAGGCTCTGCGTCAGCTTCTGGCGTTCCGCCGTGCTGGTCTCGCGGGTCGGCGGCGGCGGCACGCTGGCGAGGTTGGGATAGGGCTCGGCTTCACCAGCGGCCAGGTTTTTGGTGAACGGCGCGGTCGCCGGGTCGGGATCGTTCTTGGCGATGCCGCTCATCGAGCGCCAGGTCTCGATCGGGCTGCAGGCGGTGGGCGCCAGGTCGAGCGCCAGCGCCAGCGCCATCAGCGCCATTGCCGGGACCACGCCCGCCACCCCCCGCCGCTGACGGAAGCCCCGGCCGCCGGGCCGAAACCGGGCTGTGCGCAACGCCATCCGCGATATCCTACCCGTCGCCGCCTGGCGGCGCGCCGTGGCACAATGCACCGCTGTGTATTAGATCCGGCCCGGCGCGTCACTACATTTGATCCGCCGCGACGGGCGAAGGATAAGAGCATGAGCGAGAGGCAGCGCGGCGCGCGCGCCAAGGTAGAGAAGCCCCCGGAGGACGCGGTGCCGCCGGCGGCTGGTCCGCCCGATGCGGCCGAGATGTCGCGCCGGATGACTGAGATCGCCGAGCGGAGCCAGCGCCTTGTCGCCGATTTTTTGGCGCGGCAGACCGGCGCGGGCAGCGCCGCGAGCGCCGAGGGCGGCGTCGGCATGGCGAGCCCGATGGCGATCGGCGCCGCGTTTCTGGAGATGACCCAGCGCATGATGGCGGACCCGGCGCGGCTCGCCGAGGCGCAGGTTTCGCTGTGGAACGACTACCTGCTGCTGTGGCAGAGCACCGCGCAGCGCCTCCTCGGCAACGCCGCCGAGCCGGTCATCGAGGCGCCGGCCGAGGACCGCCGCTTTCGCGACCAGGCGTGGAGCGACAACGCGCTCTTCGACTACATCAAGCAGAGCTATCTGTTGAGCGCGCGCTGGCTGCAGGGGGCGGTCAGCGACGTCGAGGGGCTCGACGAGCGCACCGCGCGCAAGGTCGATTTCTATACACGGCAGTTCGTCGACGCGATGGCGCCGTCGAACTTCGTGATGACCAACCCCGAGGTGCTGCGCGCGACGATCGAGAGCCGCGGCGAGAACCTGCTCGCCGGCCTCAAAAACCTGCTCGACGATCTGGATCGCGGCAAAGGGCAGCTGGCGATCAGCATGACCGACATGACGGCGTTCAAGATCGGCGAGAACGTCGCGACGACCCCCGGCAAGGTGGTTTTCCAGAACGACCTGATGCAGCTGATCCAGTATGCCCCGAGCACCGCCAAGGTGCTGCGCCGGCCGCTGTTGATCATTCCGCCGTGGATCAACAAGTTCTACATCCTCGACCTGCGGCCGCGGAACTCGTTCATCCGCTGGGCGGTGGCCGAGGGGCACACGGTATTCGTGATCTCCTGGGTCAACCCCGACGAGCATCTCGCCGCCAAGAGCTTCGAGGATTACATGAAGGAGGGGCCCCTCGCCGCGCTCGACGCGATGGCGGCGGCGACCGGCGAGCGCGAGGCCAACGTCATCGGCTATTGCCTCGGCGGCACGCTGTTGGCCGCCACGCTCGCCTACATGACCGCCAAGCGCGACAACCGGGTCAAGAGCGCGACCTATTTCGTCACGATGGTCGATTTCACCGAAGCCGGCGAACTCAGCGTCTTTATCGACGAGGAGCAGCTGCAGGCGCTCGAACAGCGCATGCAGAAGAAGGGCTATCTCGAAGCCCGCGACATGCACACCACCTTCAACATGCTGCGCGCCAACGACCTGATCTGGTCCTTCGTCGTCAACAACTACCTGTTGGGCAAGCAGCCCTTTCCGTTCGACCTGCTGTACTGGAATTCCGATTCGACGCGCATGCCGGCGGCGATGCACAGCTTTTACCTGCGCAAGATGTACCAGGAGAACCTCTTGGTGCGGCCGGGCGGCATCACGCTGGGCGGGGTGGCGATCGATTTGCGCAAGATCAAGACGCCAGCCTTCCTGTTGTCGACCCGCGAGGACCATATCGCGCCGTGGCGCTCGACCTACGCCGCGACGCAGCTTTACGCCGGCCCGGTAAAGTTCGTGCTGTCGGCCTCGGGCCACATCGCCGGGGTGGTCAATCCGCCGGGCGGCAAATATGGCCACTACGAAAACGACAGCAACCCGCCGACCCCGGAGGAATGGCTCGCCGGAGCGACCGAGCACACCGGCTCGTGGTGGCCGGCGTGGCAGAGCTGGGTCGCCCGCTACGGCGGCGGCGAGGTCGCGGCGCGCCAGCCCGGCGACGGCAAGCTCAAGCCGCTGGAGGACGCCCCCGGCTCCTATGTCAAGCTGCGGGCCGAGGAATGAGCGACGCCGCGAAGCCTGCCGATACGGCGGCGGACGGGCTGCCGGCGGTCGAAGTCGGGCCGGTGATCGACCCCGGCGATGCGGCCGGGGTGCGGGGTTTCTACGTCGGCAGCACGGTCCAGCCGTTCCGCTACGATTCCGGGCCGGAGCCCTATGCGACGCTGGTGGCCGAGACGGTGGCGAGCTTCGGTCCCGCCTCGGTGCTTGAATTCGGCTGCGGCTCCGGCCGCAACCTCGCGGTGTTGCGCGACCTGACGGCGGCGCGTCTGGCCGGCGTCGACATCAACCCGACCGCGATCGCCTGGGGGCGGGAGAATTTCGGGCTCGACCTGCAGGTCGGCGACGAAGCATGGTTGCGGCGCCAGGGCGAGGATGCCTTCGACATCATCTATACCGTATCGGTGATCGATCATATCCCGCTGCCCGAGGCCGCGATCGCGGCACTGGTGGCGGGCGCGGGCGAACTCGTCGTGATCTATGAGATCATGCACGAAGTCGCCGGCCGGGTGACCCGGATGGCGGACGCTGCGGGGGCGCTGGGCGAGGCTTATCCGTTTTCCTATTTCCACGATTATCCGCGGCTCTTCGCCGCTGCCGGCGCGTGGCTCGCCGCCGACCTGGCGTTTCCGGTCGGCGAGAGTGGCTTATTGCCGTATTACCGGCTGCAGGTTTACGCCAAGCGCCCGGGGTGGCGCCGCCGTAATCTGATCGGCGGGCTGCGGCTGCGGCGGCCCGTGCCGTGACCCGGTCGGCGCTCACCAACCGGTTCCCGGATTTTCGCTTTTGGGGCGTGGAACTGGAACTTTCACGGCGCAGGCAAGTTGATGGCAACGCAGGATCGGTGCAAAAACCCGCGCGTTCCGCCGGTGCGGCTCGCTCGACCGATCGGCGTGGACGGCTCGGCGTTGCAAGGAAGGACGCAAAGAATGACCAGGATCACGGGGAAATGGCTCGGCAAGCTGGGGCTCGTGCTGGCGCTCGGGGGCCCGGTGCTGTTGCTCGGCGCCTGCGCTCCGGTGCCGCCGCCGTGCGATGCCTGCGCCGTCGCGCAGCAGGCGCAGGCGACCGCCAATCAGGCGCTGACGGTCGCGCAGCAGGCGCTCGCCGCCGCCAGCGCGTCGCGCTCCGCCTCCTCCGAGATGTACCAGCGCAGCCTGCGCAAGTAGCCTGCCGGCGACGCGCAGCCCCACTCTCCCGCGCGTGACGGCGCGCGGGGACCTGTGGCTTGTCGCGTCGCGGCTTGGGGAGCGCCGATGATGTGGCCGCTCTTTCGCGAGGCGCGGCGCCGGGCGGCTGCCGTGGCGCCAGTCGTCGCACTTGTCGTTGCGGTGCTGGCCGCGGTGCCGGCGGCGGCCGCCCAACTCGCCATCGCGCCGGGGCCGCAGCAGGCGCTGGGTGACCTTGACCGCTACGTCATCAAGCGCGGCGATGTGCTGGCCGACATCGCGCGGCATTTCGATGTCGGCTACACCGCGCTGGTCGCGGCGAACCCCGGGGTCGACCCGTGGGTGCCCGAGACCGGGCAGCGGTTGGAGATCCCGGCGCTCTACATGCTGCCCGACGGGCCGCACCAGGGGATCGTGATCAACCTCGGGCAATACCGGCTGTACTACTTTCCCCCCGGCGGCGACCGCGTGCTGACCTACCCGATCGGCATCGGGGTCATCGGCTGGAAGACCCCGTTCGGCACGACCCGCATCGTCCGCAAGCAGGCGGACCCGGCGTGGTATCCGCCGCCGTCGATTCGGGCACAAAACCCCGACTTGCCGGCGGTCGTCCCGGCCGGCCCGGACAATCCGCTCGGCGCGTTCGCGCTCTATCTCGGCTGGCCGAAATACCTGATCCACGGCACCAACAAGCCCGACGGCGTCGGGCGCAACGTCAGCCACGGCTGCATCCATCTCTACCCCGAGGACATCGCCGAGCTGTTTTCGCTGGCGCCGGTCGGCACACCGGTGCGGGTCGTCAACCAGCCGGTCACGGTCGGCTGGATCGGCGACGGGCTCTACGTCGAAATCTACCCGAGCCAGTCGCAGACCGAGGAAATCGACACCGAACGCCCGGTGACGCCCGACCCGGCCGAGGGCGTCAGGGAGCTGGTGACCGCGGCGGCCGGCGCCGGCGCCCAATCGGTCGATTGGGACGCGGTCGACCGGGCGGCGCAGGAGCGCACCGGCATGCCGGTCCGCATCGGCGAGCGCGGCCCCTCCAGCCAGGAAGCGCAGCAGTAGCTCAGAGCAATCCGGCGATCCCGGCGACGACCCCAAGCGCGGCGACCAACGCGCCGGTTCCGGCGGTCAGCACGAGGCGCCAGCCGCGCAGCCGCAGCGTCTCGGGCAGCGCGGTCGCCGCCAGCGCCACCAGGAAGCCGACCACCAGCGGCAGCAGGAAGGCGTTGAGCACCTGCGCCGCGATGTTGAGCCGCACCAGATCGGGCACCGCCCAGACCAGCAGCGCGGCGGCAGCGACGCAGCCGGCATAAACCGCGTAAAACCAGCCTGCGTCGAACGGCCGGTGTTCGAGCGCGCGGCGGTAGCCGGCGACCTCGCCGCCCCCCCAGGCCAGCGCCAGCGACGAGACGATCGCCGCCACCATCGAGGCCCCGAGCACCCCGACGCCAAAGATCACGCGTCCGGCCGCCGGCCCCAAGAGCGGCGACAGCGCGGCGCTGATCTCGCCGACGCTGGCGAGGCTCGCGGCGGGGCTCGCTGAGGCCAGCGTCGCCGCCGCCGCGACCAGCACCGCAGCGCTCAACAGCTGGGTGATGACGGCGCCGAGCGCCGTATCGAGACGCGCCATCGCGCCGTCGCGCGGCTGCAGCCGTTTCTCGACCGTCGCGGATTGCTGATAGAAGACCATCCACGGGTTGAACACCATGCCGATCACCGCAGCCATCAGATAGAGAAAGTCGCGGTTGCCGAGCGGCAGGTCGACGGCGTCGTGCGCCAGATTTCGCAAATCCGGGTGGGCGACCCAGGCGACGATGAAAAACGCCAGCTCGAACACCGCAATCGCCAGCGCGGTCCGTTCCACCCGCCGATAGGAGCCGGTCGCCACCACCGCCAGCAAGGCAGCCGCGGCGAGCGGCAGGGTGAGGCCGCGGGCCACCCCGAACAATTCGCCGATGCCGGCGACACCGGTGAATTCGGTGACCAACGAGCCGAGCGTCGCGACCGCCAGGGCCGCCGCCGCCAGCCATGCCCAGCCCCGTCCGAAGCGCTCGCGGATCAGTTCGCCATGGCCGCGCCCGGTGTGGATCGCGAGCCGCACCGTCAGTTCCTGCATCCCGTACAGCACCGGGATCAGCACCAGCAGCAGCGGCAGCAGCCGGTAGCCCCAGCGCGCGCCGGCCTGCGCCGCCGTCACGACATTGCCGGCGTCGGTGTCGGCGAGCATCACCAGGAGGCCGGGCCCCATGACGGCGATCACGCGAAAAATGGCCAGGCGGTAAATAGGCGCGCTCTTAATGTTGCGTCATGCGAGGCTGCGGGTTTCTGCCGCCGGATGGGGCGCTCCCATATAGCCGAGAGGTGGATCGGCGCACCACCGGCGAACCCACCGGCGAACCCACCGGCGAACCCACCGGCGAACACCGTTTGGCGCGCGCGGCCGATCCGCATGCAGCGCAACGCCGGCCAGCGAGAATTCCCGATTGCCAGGCGCCCGGCCGGCGGGCGACGATCGGCCAACAAGAGAAATCCACGGGGGAAGCGCCATGGCCGCCTGGTACAAGGACCTGACCGCGAAAGAGCGCAGCACGATGCTCGCCTGCTTCGGCGGCTGGTCGCTCGATGCGTTCGACGTGCAGATGTACAGCTTTGTGATCCCGACGGTGATCGGGATCTGGGGGCTGTCACGCGGCGAAGCCGGCCTGATCGGCACCGTCACCCTGTTGGTCTCCTCGCTCGGCGGCTGGTTCAGCGGCACGCTGGCCGATCGCTTCGGCCGGGTGAAGATGCTGCAGATCACGATCCTGTGGTATTCGCTCTTCACGTTTCTCTGTGCCTTCGCGCAGAATTTTGAGCAGCTCTTCATCCTGCGCGCGCTGCATGGCTTCGGCTTCGGCGGCGAATGGGCCGCCGGTGCGGTGTTGATGGGCGAGGTCATCCGCGACAAATACCGCGGCCGCGGCGTCGGCATCGTGCAGACCGGCTGGGCGGTCGGCTGGGGCGCCTCGGCCTTGGTCTACACCGCAGTCTACTGGCTCCTGCCCGAGACGCTCGCCTGGCGCGTCTTGTTTGGGATCGGGCTCTTTCCGGCGGTCTTCGTGTTCTGGATCCGCCGCCACATCGAGGAGCCGGCGATCTTTCACGCAACCCGCGCCGAGCGCCCGCCGGTCGGCCTGTCGCACCTGTTTTCGGCCTTCCGCCCGCCGCATCTGTGGACCACGGTCAAGGTGTCGCTGATGGTCGCCGGCGCCCAGGGCGGCGGCTATGCGATCGGCATCTGGATGCCAACCTATCTGCGCACGGTGCGCCACCTGTCGGCGACCAGCACCGGCGGCTTTCTCTTGGTGCAGATCCTCGGCGCGCTGTTCGGCTTCCTGTTGGGCTCCTACCTCAGCGACGCGATCGGCCGGCGCGCGACCTTTCTGTGGTCGGCTATACTGTCGTTCGTCTTCATCCTGCTCTACATGTTCGTGCCGATGGGCAATGCGGCGCTGCTCGTTGCCGGCATTCCATTGAATATCGCGCTCCTGATGAAGTTTCCGCCGATGGGCCCCTTCATGACCGAGCTGTTCCCGACCGAACTGCGCGGCAACGCCCAGGGCTTCTGCTACAATTCCGGGCGGGCGCTCGGCGCGGTGTTTCCTGCCGCGGTCGGGTATGTCAGCCAGAGCCTGCCCTTGGGCACGACGATCGCGATCTTCAGCGCGACGGCTGCCGGGCTGATGATCGTCATGCTGATGCTGTTGCCGGAAACCCGCGGCCGCCGCCTCGATACGCTGGAGGCGGCGTCCTCCGCGATCGGGCCTGACGCACCGCTCGCCGACCCCTTACCCGGGCCGGGCTAGCCGGAGGCGCCGCCTTTGGGCGAGCAATAGGCGGCGAATTCGGCGAGGACGTCGAGATAGAGCCGGCGCTTGAACGGCACGATGAGATCGGGCAGGCGCGCCGGCGCGACCCATTCCCAGGCGTCGAATTCCGGGTGCTCGGTGGCGGCCGGGTCGATGTCGGCATCGGCGCCGGTGAAGCGCATCGCAAACCATTTCTGGCGCTGGCCGCGATAGCGCCCGCCCCACATGCCGGCCGCCAGCCCGTCGGGGATGTCGTAATGCAGCCAGTCGCGGCTTTCGGCGAGGATTTCGGCCCTATCGGTGCCGATCTCTTCGGCGAGTTCGCGCAGCGCCGCTTGGCGCGGCGTCTCGCCGGGGTCGATCCCGCCCTGCGGCATTTGCCAGGCGGCAAGCCCTGCCGGCATGTTGATGCGGCGGCCGACGAAGACCCTTTGCGCCCGGTCGAACAGCATGATGCCGACCCCCGGCCGGTAATGCGCCAGCTCCTCTGCGGGCAGCCCCATCGGGACGGCTCAGTTGACGACGCGGCCGTTGAACAGCGCGATGCCGCGCAGCATGTCGATGGCGCGGGCGAGCTGGTAGTCGTCCGCGGTCCCCATCAGCGCGGGGTCGATCGATTCCTGCTCGGCGGCGATGTCGCTGTCCTTGGTTTTGGTGTCCTTTTTGTCGCCGGCGCTGGCGCTCTTGTCGTCTTTCTTCGCCGCATGCTCAATCTTGGCGGCGTCGACCAGGATGTCGGGCTCGATGCCGAGCGCCTGGATCGAGCGGCCCGACGGCGTGTAGTAGCGCGCCGTCGTCAGCCGCATCGCGCCGTGCCCGGCCAGGGGAATGATCGTCTGCACCGAGCCTTTGCCGAACGAGCGGCTGCCGATCAGGACGCCGCGGTGATGGTCCTGCAGCGCGCCGGCGACGATCTCCGAGGCGGAGGCCGAGCCGCCGTTGATCAGCACCGCCAGCGGCAAGCCGTTGGTGATGTCGCTCGAGTGGGCGTTGTAGCGCTGCGCATCGTCGGCGCGGCGGCCGCGGGTCGAGACGATCTCGCCCTTGTCGATAAAGTCGCCGGCCACCGCGACCGCCTGGTCGAGCAGCCCGCCCGGGTTGTTGCGCAGGTCGAGCACGACACCGATCAGCTTGTCGTTGGCTTCCTTCTTCAGGCCCTTCATCGCCGCGTCGAGGCCGCTATCGGTCTGCTCGGTGAACGAGGTAAGCCGGATATAGGCGATATTGCCGCCCTCGAGATGCGAGCGCACCGACTTGATCTTGATGACTGCGCGGGTCAGCTTGACATCGAACGGGTCGCGCCCTTCGCGGCGGATCGTCAGCGTGATGTCGCTGTTGACCGGGCCGCGCATCTTTTCCACCGCCTCGGGCAGCGTCATGCCCTGCACCGCGGCGCCGTCCAGATGGGTGATCAGGTCGCCGGGCTTGAGGCCGGCATGGGCGGCCGGCGTGTCGTCGATCGGGGAAACCACCTTGACCAGCCCGTTCTCCATCGAGACTTCAATGCCGAGCCCGCCGAATTCGCCCCGGGTCTGTACCTTCATATCATTGAAATTCTTGGCGTTGAGATAGTTGGAGTGGGGGTCGAGCGAGGTCAGCATGCCGTTGATCGCGCCTTCGATCAGCGTGTCGTCGGTGACATTGTCGACATAATCGGCGCGCACCAGCTCGAAGACGTCGCCGAAGAGGCCCAGCTCCTTATAGGTGTCCGGCGTGTTCGCCGCCGCATCGGGCGCGGCGGCGCCGACATCCTGGTGCAAGCCAAACAGGAAGAGCACTCCGGCGGTCGCCGCGATCAGCCCCAATCGCTTCATTCACGCACCCTTTGGTCCCCGTTTTGCGCGTCGCGCCCCTCCTCGCGAGGGGCCAGCCACGGTTGGGGATCAACCGGGCGGCTGTCGCGGCGCAGCTCGAAATAAAGTGCCGCGCCGGGAGCATTATTCGCCGCCTCCGGCATGGCGCCCACCGGCTCGCCGGCCAACACCCATTCGCCAGGCACGACATCGGCCCGGCCGAGCCTGGCCAGCACCGAATGATACAAGCCGCCGTGCCGGATAATCAAGACGACCCCAAGATCGCGAAAAGCCCCGGCAAAAGTGACCCTGCCATCGAACGGCGCGACGACGAGGAGACCCGGCGCCGGCGCAAAGCTGATGCCCTGGCGCGGCGCGTCGGCCCCCTCGGCGGCGCCGAAACCGCGCGCGACAACGGCGGAAACCGGCACGGTCAATCGCGATTGCGGCGGATCGAAGGCGCGCAGATCGCCCGGCCGGCCCTCGTCCGCGCTGTCGCGCGGCGGCTCGTTCGTCTTGCCGGCGGGCGATCCGCCGCCGGCGCGCTCGGCGAGCGCCTTGTCGCGGCGGATGGCCGCAGCGTCGGCGCGCTTGATCAGATCGCCGATATCGCTTGCCTCGCGCCCGAGCGCGGCGAGCCGCGCCGCTTCGCCCGCCGGCTCCGCGACGACGGCGCGGGTCATCGCCTGCCGGCGCGCGATCAGCCCGGCGAGGCGGACGCGG
Source organism: Allostellaceae bacterium (assembly GCA_035309005.1). Classification (GTDB taxonomy): domain Bacteria; phylum Pseudomonadota; class Alphaproteobacteria; order ATCC43930; family CGMCC-115725; genus DATARH01. Next base: position 11,798 of record DATGFP010000097.1, read on the forward strand.
TCTGCCGCGAGGGCGGCATGCGCCGTCGCCAGTTCCCCTTGCTCTGCGGCAACCTCGCGGTGCAGCTTGGCGATCAGCTCGTATTCGGCGGCCAGCGCGCGCGCTTCGGCGCGCAGCGGCGGCAGCGTGCCGGCGTAGAGCGCCGCGCTGCGGACGCGGTCGAGCGGCTGGGCGCGGTACAGCGCCAGCCGGCCCGCCGCGTTGCGCTGCAACAGCTCGATCGTCCCGAGGAGGCGGGCCTGTTCGGCGCGGCTGTCGTCGAGATCGCGCTGGCGGCCCTCGGCGTCGCGGCCGAGCAGATAGATCACATGCTCGATCGCCGCGACCGCCGCCTCGCGCCGCCCGGCCGCCTGCGCCCCGGCGACGCACTCGCGGCGCAACCCGGCGAGCGCGCTGGCCGGGGCTGGAGTCGGCGTGGCGGCCGGAGTGGGGCCCGCGCCCGGCGGATCGGCCGCTGCCGGCCCGGCCGCGAGCACCGCCAGTGCCGCTGCCGCCGCCGCTCGCCGCAATCGGGCCCTACTCGGCCGCACGCCTCGCATCCGACAGGATCAGCGAGTGGCCGGTCATCGCCGCCGGCTTCGGCAGGCCGAGGATCGCCAGCAGGGTCGGCGCGACATCGGCGAGGCGGCCGCTTTCGACCCGCGCAACCGCGCCCGGCGGGTTGACGATGACGAACGGCACCGGGTTCAGCGTGTGCGCGGTGTGCGGCTCGCCGGTTTCGGGATCGCGCATCATCTCGGCGTTGCCGTGGTCGGCGGTGATGACCAGCGTGCCGCCGGCCGCCTCGACGGCTTCGCTCAGCCGGCCGAGGCAAACATCGACCGCCTCCACCGCCTTGATCGCGGCGGCGAGGTCGCCGGTGTGCCCGACCATGTCGGTGTTGGCGTAGTTCAGGACGACGACGTCGAAGCGGCCGGAGGCGATCGCCGCGACAACCTTGTCGGTGACCTCGGCGGCTGACATTTCGGGCTTTTTGTCGTAGGTCGCGACCTTGGGCGAGGGCACCAGGATGCGTTCTTCGCCGGGAAACACGCTCTCCCTGCCGCCATTGAAGAAAAACGTCACGTGCGCGTATTTCTCGGTCTCGGCGATGCGTAATTGCGTCATGCCGGCGTTCGCGATGATCTCGCCGAAGGTGTCGGCCAGATCCTCGGGCGGAAACAGCGTCGCGACAAACGGGTTGAGCGCCTCGGAATATTCGACGAGCCCCAGCGCCGCCGCGACCGCGATGCGCCGCTGGCGCGCGAAGCCGGCGAAGCCGGGATCGAGCAGCGCGCCGGCGATCTCGCGGATGCGGTCGGCGCGGAAATTGGCGAACAGCACGCCGTCGCCGTCCTGCATGCCGCGATAGTCGGCGATCGCGGTCGGCAGCACGAATTCGTCGGTTTCCCCGCGCGCGTAGGCCGCCTCGACCGCCCGCGTCGCGTCCTCGGCGTGCGCGCCGACCGCCTCGGTCAGCATGCCGTAGGCCTTCTCGACCCGCTCCCAGCGCTGGTCGCGGTCCATCGCGTAATAGCGCCCGCACACGCTGGCGATGCGCACCGCGCCGTGCCCGGCAACAGCGGCTTCGAATTGCCGCAGATAGCCGAGCGCGGATTTGGGCGGCGTGTCGCGGCCGTCGAGAAAGGCGTGCACCGCGACCGGCAGGCCGGAATCGCCTAGGATCGCGGCAAAGGCGGCGATCTGGTGCTGGTGCGAATGCACCCCGCCCGGGGACATAAGGCCCAGCACATGCGCGGTGCCGCCGCTCGCCTTCAACTTCGCGATGAAATCCTGCAGCGCCCCGAGGCGGGCGAGGCTGCCGTCGGCGATCGCCGCGTCGATGCGCGGCAATTCCTGCAGGACGACGCGGCCAGCCCCGAGATTGGTGTGGCCGACCTCGGAATTGCCCATCTGCCCGTCGGGCAGGCCGACATAATGCTCGCTGGCGTCGAGATGGGCGTGCGGCCAGCGCCGCAGCAACTCATGCCACACCGGCGTCGTCGCGCGCTCGATCGCGTTGTCGGCGGCCTCGGCGTCCTTCGGCGGGCGCTCGCCCCAGCCATCGAGGATGCACAGAACGAGCGGACGCGGGCGGGAGGTCATGATCGCGAAACCTCAACGTACAGCGGACAGCCGATGATACGCGAACGCTCCGCCCGCGCGGTAGTCCCCGCTTGCCGCCAGCTGCGGGCCCCATTTCGTCCATCCCGGCGCAGGCCGGGACCTATCGCTCCGCCGTCGCGATGGTTGATGCATGGGTCCCGGCCTGCGCCGGGATGGACAAATATTGGCGAAAACTGGTCCGTGAAAACTTCGCGATCGGGACGCTAGCTAATCGCGGTGATAGGGGTGGCCGGCGAGGATCTGCTGCGCCCGGTAGAGCTGCTCCAGGAGCATGCCGCGCGCCAGGAGATGCGGCCAGGTCATCGCGCCCAGCGAGAGGACGGCATCGGCCCGCTCGATGACCCGCTGCCCGAGCCCCTCGGCGCCGCCGATCGCAAACGCCAGCGCGCCGGTGCCGCCGTCGCGCCACCCTGCGAGCCGCGCCGCAAATTCGGGGCTGGTCCACGCCTGGCCTGCTTCGTCGAGCGCCACCAGCCGGGCGGCGGCCGGCAGCGCGGCGAGGATCAATTCCCCTTCACGCTCTTTCAGCGCGGCCGGCGGCAGGCGGCGCTTTTCCTCGAGTTCGACAATCGCGATGGGCGGCACGAGGCGTGCCGCAAAGAGTTGCTGCAGGTCATAAAGCGGCCCGCGCCGCAGCCGGCCGATGGCGAGGAGATGCAGGCGGATCGCGGTCGGCCTCTTGTGGTGCGTCCCTCCGGGGACGCCTATTGCAGCGCCGCTTGGGGCTCGCTCTCGGCGTCGGGCAGCGCCTCGCCCCACATTTTTTCGAGGTTGTAATAGGTGCGGATCTCCGGCCGGAACAGGTGGACGATGACATCGCCGGCGTCGATCAACACCCAGTCGCCTTGGCTCTTGCCCTCGACCGCGACCCGCCGCGGCAGGATCTGCTCGAGATGGTCGGTCAGCGCCGCCACCTGCCGCGCCGAGCGGCCCGAGGCGACCACCATGTAGTCGGCGATCGTCGTCTTGCCGGCGAGCTCGATCGTCACGACCGCCTCGGCCTTGCCGTCTTCGAGGGTGTCGATAATCTGGCGCAGCAAATCGGCCGCGGGGATCCGTTGCCGGCGGCGCGGCGCCCGCGCCTTGACCATCGTCGCATCAAGAGAAGTCACGTGCGGTTTATTCTCCCTAGGGGGTTGCCGCGAGCGTAGGGCGCGGATGCGGGTGGCCGAGCGCGGGTCGAGCCTTGTGTGGAAAAACGCCCAGGCCGGCGGCGCCAGCGACGCCAGCCGGCGCGCCGCCCGCAGCGGCACGCGCGCCCGGGCAAAGCGCTGTGCCGCGACCCCCGCGAGCGCGCGCGACGCGCTGCCGGGCCGGTCGAAGACGGCGATCGGGACGCTGCGGAAGATCTCCTGCCACCGCCGCCAATATGGGAACTGCGCCAGGTTGTCGCCACCCATCAGCCAGACGAAGCGGGCGCCCGGGAAGCGCCGGCGCAGCGCCTGCAGCGTGTCGGCGGTGTAACGCGTGCCGAGCCGCGCCTCGATGTCGCTGACCCGGACGCGGCGGTCGGCGGCGGCGATCGCGGCGGCCTCCGCGAGCCGCACCGCGAAGGGCGCCATGCCGGTCTCGGGCTTCAGCGGGTTCTGCGGCGACACCAGCCACCACACCTCGTCGAGGTCGAGCCGCCTCAGCGCTTCCCGGCTGATATGCATATGCCCGCCATGCGCCGGGTTGAACGACCCGCCCAAGACCCCGATGCGCCGCCGCCCAACCGCCATTGTCGCTCCCACGGCTGCCGTAGGCATGCCGTTAAGCCCGCAGCGACCGCAATAGCGGTCGCGAGCGAAGCCGGGCTTCTTCGATCACGAGGTAGCGGCCAAGCAATCTCTCGCCGAACTGCCCGACAGCCGCTTCCAGCCGCGTCCACTTGAGGACTTGCCTCACCGGACTGATCCGCAGCAGCACAATGCCAGGGACCGCCATCTCGGAGCGGAAAACGAGATCACTGAAGCCTTTGTCCTCGGTGAGGAGCAACCGGCCTTCTGCCTGCGCCTGCCGCAGCACCTCGGTGTCATCGATGCCTGACGCAATCTCAGCCACGTAGACCACATCATGGCGGCGCCGCGCAATGCCGCGACCAGGCCGGCATCGACGCATTCGTCGGCGAGCCAGCGCATTGCGGGCCACTATCGGTAAATCACCTCCTCGTCGGCGAGGTAATCGGCCGCGAACGCCTGGGCGGCTCTGATGTCGTCGAGGGTGAGCCTGGGATGATCCGCCAGGATCGCCTCCGCACCGACGCCGGCACCCAGCTTTCGCAGCACCAATTCCACCGGAATGCGGGTCCCGCGGATCACCGGCTTGCCGCCCATGACCTTCGGGTTGATCTCGATCCGCCCGCGAGCCATCGCCAAATCCTCGAATAAACCTCAGGCGCAGGCCGCGACCGCGCGGCGCGCCATCACACCCACCAGATGGGCGCGGTATTCGGCGCTGGCGTGGATGTCGGAATTGAGGTCGGTATCGGGGATCGCGATGTCCTTGATCGCGTCGGCGGTGAACGAGCGGGCGAGGGCGGCTTCCATCGCCGGCACCCGGAAGACGCAAGGGCCCGCGCCGGTCACTGCGACCCGCACGCCGGCCGGGGTCTTCGCGACGAAGACGCCGACGATCGCATAGCGCGACGCCGGGTTGCGGAATTTCTGGTAATTGGCCTGCGCGACCTTCGGGAAACGCACCGCGGTGACGATCTCACCCGGCTGCAGCGCCGTCTCGAAGAGGCCGGTGAAGAACTGGTCGGCGGCGATCTCGCGCTGGTTGGTGCGAATTGTCGCGTTGAGCGCGACGACCGCCGCCGGATAGTCCGCCGCCGGGTCGTTGTTGGAAATCGAGCCGCCGATCGTGCCGCGGTTCCTGACCGCCGGGTCGCCGATCATGCCGGCCAGCGCCGCGAGCGCTGGGACCCCGCGCTTGACGACCGCCGAGCGGTTGACGTCGGCATGCCGGGTCATCGCCCCGATCACCACCGCGTCGCCGTCCTCGGTGATGCCGGTGAGGCCGGGCACCGCGCCGAGGTCGATCAGTTGCGACGGCTTGGCGAGGCGCAACTTCAGGGTCGGGATCAGCGTCATGCCGCCGGCGACCAGCTTGGCGTCCTCGTCGCCGAGCCGGCTCGCGGCGTCGGCGAGGCTCGCCGGGCGGGTGTAGTCGAATTCGTACATCGGGCCTCTCCCTATCCTACTCCGCGGCCGCGCGCGGCCGGTGCTGTTGGATCGTGCGCCACAGCTTTTCCGGGGTCGCCGGCATCTCGACGTGGCGCACGCCCAAGCCCTTCAGCGCGTCGACAATCGCGTTGGCGATCGCCGCCGGGGCGCCGATCGCGCCTGCTTCGCCGCAGCCTTTGACCCCGAGCGGGTTGTGGGTGCACAGCGTCACATGCGTCGACAGCGCGAAATTCGGCAAATCGGCCGCGCGCGGCATCGCATAGTCGTTGTAGGAGCCGGTGAGGAGCTGCCCGGTTTCCTTGTCGTAGACGCAGCCTTCGAGCAGCGCCTGGCCGATGCCCTGCGCCAGGCCGCCATGCACCTGGCCCGCCACGATCATCGGGTTGATGATGCGGCCGAAATCGTCGGACGCGGTAAAGTTGCAGACGGTGAGATGGCCGGTGTCCGGGTCGATCTCGACTTCGGCGATATGTGCGCCGGAGGGAAATGTGAAGTTCTTCGGGTCGTAGAAGGCGGTCTCGTCGAGCCCCGGCTCCAGTTCGTCGTGCGGGAAATTGTGCGGCACGTAGGCGGTCAGCGCGACCTCGCCCAGGGTTTTCGAGCGGTCGGTGCCGGCGACCGAGAAGACGCCGTCCTTGAATTCGATGTCGGCTTCCGAGGCCTCGAGCAGATGGGCGGCGATCTTCTTGCCTTTGGTGACGACCTTGTCCATCGCCTTGATGATCGCGCTGCCGCCGACCGCGATCGAGCGCGAGCCGTAGGTCCCCATGCCGTAGGGGATTTTCGCGGTGTCGCCGTGGACGATCTCGATCTGCTCGATCGGGATGCCGAGCCCGTCGGCGACGACCTGCGCGAACGTCGTCTCGTGGCCCTGGCCGTGCGCGTGGCTGCCGGTCAAGACCGTGACGCTGCCGGTGGGGTGCACCCGCACCGCGGCGCTCTCGAACAATCCGGCGCGCGCCCCCAGCGAGCCGACCACGGCCGAGGGCGCGATGCCGCACGCTTCGATATAGGTCGCGATGCCGATGCCGCGCAGTTTGCCGCGCCGCGCCGCCTCCTGCCGCCGCGCCTCGAAACCGTCGTAGCCGGCGGCCTGCTGCGCCATCCGCAGGGTCGTCTGGTAGTCGCCGCTGTCGTATTGCAGCGCGACCGGCGTCTGGTAGGGGAAGGCATTGGCCGCGATGAAATTGCGCCGGCGCAGTTCGCCCGGGTCCATTCCCAATTCATCGGCCGCGAGATCGACGATGCGCTCCAAGAGAAACGTCGCCTCCGGCCGCCCGGCGCCGCGATAGGCGTCGACCGGCACGGTGTTGGTGAAGACGGCCTTGGTCTCGACGTAGATCGCCGGCGTCGTATAGGTGCCGGCGAGCAGCGTCCCGTAGAGATAGGTCGGGATGCAGGTCGAGAAGGTCGAGAGATAGGCGCCCATGTTGGCCAGCGTCGAGACCTTGAGGCCGAGGAACCTGGCGTCCGCGTCGAGCGCCAGTTCGACATGGGTCACGTGGTCGCGGCCATGCGCGTCCGACATGAAGCTTTCCGAGCGCTCGGCCGTCCACTTCACCGGCTTTCTGACCTTCGCGGCGGCCCAGGTGACGATCGCCTCCTCGGCGTAATGGTAGATCTTGGAGCCGAAGCCGCCGCCGACATCGGGCGCGACGACGCGCAGCCGCGCTTCCGGCAGGTGCAGCACAAAAGCGCCCATCAGCAGGCGGATCACGTGCGGGTTCTGGCTCGTCGTGTAGAGCGTGTGCTCGCCGGTGGCGCGGTCGTATTCGCCGATCGCGGCGCGCGGCTCCATCGCGTTGGGGACAAGGCGGTTGTTGACGAGGTCGAGCTTGACGACCCGCGCCGCCTTGGCGATCGCCGCGTCGGTCGCCGCGAGGTCGCCCAAATGCCAATCGTAGCAGACATTGCCTGGCGCCGCCTCGGGCCATACCAGCGGCGCGCCGGGCCGCAGCGCCGCCGCGACATCGACGACGGCCGGCTCGACCGCGTAGTCGACCGCGATCAGCTCGGCGGCGTCGCGCGCCTGGCCGAGCGTGTCGGCGATGACGACCGCCACGGGATCGCCGACATGGCGCACCCGCCCGTCGGCCAGCACCGGGTGCGGCGGCTCCTTCATCGGCGAGCCGTCCTTCGAATTGATCAGCCAGCCGCACGGCAGGCCGCCGATCCCGTCGGCCGCCAGGTCGGCGCCGGTGTAGATCGCGGCGACGCCCGGCGCCGACTTCGCGGCGCCCGTATCGATGCGCTCGATGCGGGCGTTGGCGTGCGGGCTCCTGAGAATAAACGCGTGGAGCTGGCCGGGGCGGTTGATGTCGTCGGTATAGGTCCCCTGTCCGGTCAGGAACCGGTAGTCCTCGCGCCGCCGGACGGCCGTGCCGATCGCGCTCATCGCCCTATTCCGCCGCCGCTCCATGCGCGGCGACAGGCGGCGTCTCGCCGCGCATCGCCGCCGCGCCGGCGATGATCGCCAGGACGATGTTGTGATAGCCGGTGCAGCGGCAGAGGTTGCCCTCGAGATATTCGCGCACTTCGCGGTCGGTCGGGTTCGCGTTGTTCTTTACGAGATCGAGCGCGCTCATCACCATGCCGGGGGTGCAGAAGCCGCATTGCAGCGCGTGGTTGTCGCGGAAGGCTTCCTGCATCGGGTGCAGCGTGTCGCCATCGGCGACGCCCTCGATGGTGAGGACATTGCGGCCCTCGGCCTGCACCGCCAGGAGCGTGCAGGCTTTGACCGCCTCGCCATCGACATGGACGACGCAGGCGCCGCACTGCGAAGTGTCGCAGCCGACATGGGTCCCGGTGAGGCCGAGCATCTCGCGCAAGAGCTGCACAAGGAGCGTGCGCCCCTCGACCGTCGCGGATGCCGGCTTGCCGTTCACGGTGAGGCTCACCGTCTTCTGCATCGCAAACCTCCCTCAAATCAGCCGATCTGGCGGCGCCCTCTTAACCAAGTTTCCTGCGCCGCCGCCCTTGGGTCAAGGCACATGCGCCCCTTTGTCGTCATTCGATGCACTGCTAAGATGCCTCGGCTGAGTGACAACGGCCGAAGCAGTCTCAAATCGGCCCGGCGAACGTCGGTTCGGCACGAAACGTCG
>DATGFP010000098.1:0-12720 GCA_035309005.1 Allostellaceae bacterium
TAGTCGGCCGGATCGAGCTTGTCACCAGACGACCGTCGATACCGCCAGTCTGGATGACCAGCTCGCGAAGCTCCCTGCCGGCCATATCCTCGCCAATGAGGCCGACGAGGATGGCGCGGCCACCCAGCGAGGCAATGTTGCGCGCGACATTGCCCGCGCCGCCGAGCATGCTTTGCGTGCGGCGCAGCAGGAGCACAGGCACCGGCGCTTCCGGCGAGATGCGCTCGCTGTCGCAATAGGCGAAGCGGTCAAGCATCACGTCGCCGAAACACAGGATCGTCGCGTTCGAAAAATCCATCTTGCGTCGCAAGATCCGCTGCTCTGCGCAGGATATTTAGCACACGGCCGGCGAGCGGGCCTAGGCGCATCGAGCCCAAAGGCGCTCAGGCCGCCAATGAGTGCACAACGTATGATAGAAAACCGTCTGCAGCACCCGCGAAAATTTAGCAGAATGTGTTGTACTTTTTCATGCACATCAAATTAACATAAATCATATTAGTTAACATGGGAGGCTTGGTTATGGCGTCGACAGGGGGCGCCCACTACGCATTTTTTTCCCAAGGTGCAGCGGTCAATGTCGTCGTCACCCCAGACGGCAGGCACCTGCCACAGCCAAATCCAGCGTCCTTCAACCTGGAGCTGGTAACCTCGCTGAGCGGCCCGACCGTCGTCCCAACCGGATATCAAGGCGTTGCCCTGATGTCGCCCGACGGCAAGACGCTGGTTCTGGCGAGCGGCAATTACGGCGCGCGGGATACCGGCCCCGGCGGCGGCGCCGACACGATCATCGCGGGCAGCGGCAACGACACGATCTACGGCGGCAAAGCCACCCGGCTGATCGCTGGCGGCTCGGGCGCCGATGTGATTTACGCCGGCGCGCACGAGAGCGTCGGCGGCGGCACCGGCCCGGCGACGATCGTTGGCGGCAAGTACGACACGATCGCGGGCGGCAGCGGCACGTTGTCGGTCGACGGCAGCGCGGGTCACGAGCAAATCACCGCCGGCAGCGGACAAAGCACGATCGTCGCGGCGCAGCACGACACGGTTTTCGGCACCTCGGGCGACCCCACGATCGAGCTCGGGGGTGGGCCGTCGACGATCAATCTCGGTTCGGGCGCCGACTACGTGGTCGATAAAGGCATCAAGAGCAGCGCCACGGTGACCGGCTTCGACCAAATCGGCGGCGACCGCATCAGCTTTGCCGGCGAAACGACGGCGCTGATCAACCACGTCGTCGCCACCGCCAAATCGACCGCCACGCACACCATCGTCAGCTTCCCCGACGGCACGACATTGACCCTGGTCGGGGTCCGCCATATCGACGCGACGTTTTTCAAATAGCCGGGCAACCCCGGCGTGCTCGCTGCCGAAAAATCGCGCCTATATTAAAGGCCCGATTGCGGAGGCCGCCGATGCACGCCGACTCGCTCGATTCCTGGCGCCACGAGCACGTCTTTCTCGGGTCGCAGCACGCCCGCAACGAGCGGCGCAGCTGGGCCGTCGTCGTGCTGTGCAGCGCGATGATGCTGGCCGAGATCGCCGGCGGCTGGCTGTGGGGCTCGATGGCGGTGGTGGCCGACGGGCTGCACATGTCGACCCATGCCGGGGCGCTGGTCATCGCCGCGCTGGCCTATGCCTACGCACGGCGCCACGCGCGCGACGAGCGCTTTGCGTTCGGCACCGGCAAGCTCGGCGACCTCGCCGCGTTTGCTAGCGCGATCGTGCTGGCGATGATCGCGCTCTTGATTGGCTACGAGAGCTTCGACCGACTGTTCCATCCGGTCGCCATCGCGTTCGACCAGGCGATCCCGCTGGCCGCGCTCGGCCTCGCCGTCAATCTCGTCAGCGCCTGGCTATTGCAGGACCGAAGCGGCCACAGCCAGGCCGCTGCGCCGGCCGAGCGGCATCACCACCATGGCCATGGTCACGACCATAGCCACGGCCATCACCACCACCACGCCGACAACAATTTGCGCGCCGCCTATGTCCACGTCATCGCCGACGCGGCGGTATCGGTGCTGGCATTGGTCGGGCTCGTCACGGCGCGGGCGCTCGGCTGGGTGTGGATCGACCCGGTAATGGGCATTATCGGCATGCTGGTCATTCTCAATTGGTCGTGGAGCCTGACCCGCGCCGCCGGGTCGGTGCTGCTCGACATGCGCCCCGAAGGCATCGCCCGCGCGATCGCCGAGCGTCTCGAAGCAACGGGCGGCGACCGCATCGCCGATTTGCATTTATGGCGAGTCGGCCCGGGCCATCACGCCGCGGTCGTCTCGATCGTCTGCGACCGGCCGCAAGCGCCCGCCGCCTACAAGGCGCGGCTCGCCGACATCGTCGGCCTCTCACATGTCACGATCGAGGTCCAGCCCTGCCCGGGCGCGCATTGAGCGGGTCGTGAGCCTCGCTAGCGGGTCAGGGCGCGCATCGCGCGGTCGATGCCGCCCAAGGTCAGGGGGAACATGCGGTCTTCCATCAATGCCCGGATCATGCCGATGCTGGTGGTGCCGTCCCAGTATTTCTCGGGCACCGGGTTGAGCCACACCGCCTTCGGATAGGCGTCGAGGAGGCGCTGCACCCACGCCCGTCCGGGCTCGTCGTTCCAGCGCTCGACGCTGCCGCCCTCTTTGTCGATCTCGTAGGGGCTCATGCTGGCGTCGCCGACCAGCACGATCTTGTGGCCGGGATCGTAGGTGCGCAGGATCTCGATGACCGGGGTCTCTTCGACATGGCGGCGCCGCGCGTCCTTCCACACCGTGTCGTAAAGGCAGTTGTGGAAATAGAAATGCACGAGGTGCTTGAACTCGCCGCGCGCCGCCGAGAACAATTCCTCGCAGACCCGGATGTGGTCGTCCATCGAGCCGCCGACATCGAGGAACAACAATAGCTTCACCGCGTTGTGCCGCTCCGGCACAAGCTTCAGGTCGAGCCAGCCGGCGTTGTGCGCGGTCGAGCGGATCGTGCCGGGGAGGTCGAGCTCCAGTTCGGCGCCCTCGCGGGCGAAGCGGCGCAGCCGGCGCAGCGCCAGCTTGATGTTGCGCGTGCCGAGTTCGATCGTGTCGTCGAGGTTCCTGAACTCGCGCTTGTCCCAGATCTTGACCGCGCTGCGGTTGCCCTGCGATTTCGCACCGATGCGCACGCCCTCCGGGTTGTAGCCGCTATTGCCGAAGGGCGAGGTCCCGCCGGTGCCGATCCACTTGCTGCCGCCCCGGTGGCGCTTCTGCTGCTCGGCGAGGCGCTGGCGCAGCGTCTCCATCAGCTTTTCCCAGCCGCCGAGCGCCTCGATCTCCTTCTTCTCCTCCTCGCTCAGGTGGCGCTCGCCGAGTTTCCGCAGCCACTCCTCGGGCAATTCGGTCTGCGGATCGGCGGGCGTTTCGATGCCGTTGAAGCAATGCCCGAACACCCGGTCGAACCGGTCGAGATGGCGCTCGTCCTTGACCAGCGCCGCGCGCGCCAAAAAGTAGAATTCCTCGATGTCGAACCGCGCCACCCCCTGCCGCATCGCCTCCAGCAGCGTCAAAAACTCGCGCAAGCTGGCCGGCACCTTGGCCGCGCGCAATTCGAGGAAGAAGGAGATGAACATGGCTATGTGTCATTCCTTCGATGCTTTGCCGCTAACGCCGCCCTCTAGAACGCGCAAAAGAGCCGTGGCGCCACCGATCGTGTGTCCGGCTTGAAACGGTGGTGAAGAGCCCAGGTAAGCTCTTCGGACCTCGTACAATACCTCATAGATAGCATCTAGCGCTTTTGTGACGTGATCCCTGCTTCCCTCCGCTAAAGGGATTGCGTCGTCTCCGAGCGCGAGCTTCAGATCTTGGTGGGCAATGTGACGATTTCGCCAATCACGGCAGAACTCGGTACTTTTCTTGGCGATATTCACCAGTTCGCGCACGGCCTTGCTCGTTTCAGCACAGGCGATCAAATCGGGCAGATTTGCGATCGTCAGGTTGTCTTTTCCGACCGACTGGGGCGCATCCGTCAATCTCGTAAGGTGCAAGAGGGTATCCTGCCAAAAGGCGTTCTCGACCATAAGAAAAAACGATGGCGCTGCTTTATTGAGTAAGCTTATTCGTTCAGCAGCTGTGCCAAAAATTTCGACGAATTGAGACCACTTTATAGTGAGCCAAGTAACGTCCAGCCAGAGCGCATGAAACTGCTCGCCTAGCGGGTCACCCATCGCGGCTACGAACCCAGCCTTATAGTCGTCGACCAGTGAAACAGTCATTTTTCGGAGGTTAGCCCCGTTCCCTTCGGTTGAGGAACGCGAGGCGTTCGAACAGGTGGACGTCCTGCTCGTTCTTGAGGAGCGCGCCGTGCAGTGGGGGAATGAGCTTTTTCGGGTCGCGGGTGCGCAGCACCTCGGGGGTGACGTCCTCGACCAGGAGCAGCTTCAGCCAGTCGAGGAGTTCCGAGGTCGAGGGCTTTTTCTTCAGGCCCGGCACCTCGCGGATGTCGAAAAAGATGGTCAGCGCCTCGTGCACCAGATCGGGCTTCAGCCCGGGGAAATGCACCTCGATGATCCGCCCCATCGTCTCGCGGTCGGGAAACCGGATGTAGTGGAAAAAGCAGCGGCGCAGGAAGGCGTCGGGCAATTCCTTTTCGTTGTTCGAGGTGATCATCACGATCGGCCGCTGGCGGGCAACGATGGTTTTCCGCAGCTCGTAGACGAAGAACTCCATGCGGTCGAGTTCGAGCAGCAGGTCGTTGGGGAATTCGATGTCCGCCTTGTCGATCTCGTCGATCAGGAGGACCGGCGCCGCGTCGGCCTCGAAGGCGTCCCACAATTTGCCGGGCTTGATGTAGTTGGCGATGTCATGCACCCGCTCGTCACCCAATTGCCCGTCGCGCAGGCGCGACACCGCATCGTATTCATAAAGCCCCTGCAATGCCTTGGTGGTCGACTTGATGTGCCAGGTGATGAGATTGAGGCCCAGCGCCTTGGCAACCTCATGCGCGAGGATCGTCTTGCCGGTCCCCGGCTCGCCCTTGATCAGGAGCGGCCGCTCCAAGGCGATCGCGGCGTTGACGGCGACCCGCAGATCCTGCGTCGCCACATAGCTCTCGGTGCCCTCGAAACGTTGCATTGCCGGTGCTGTCCGTTGCCGTGAAGGATGATGCGATAAACCCGCGGCACTAATCCTGCGCCGCAAACCATAGCGGGCAATTGTAATCGATCGTCACCTCGTCGCCCGCCGCGATCGGCACCAGCGCCACGAGGTCGAGCGTGCCTTGCGCGAAATTGCGCCTCACCCGGGCGCGCGGCCGGCGCGCATGGTTGCACAGCGCGACGAGGCCGAGCGCGACCGCGCCGCCGCCCTCGGCGCCGCCCTCCCAATCGAAATAATAATTGTGCAGAACCGTCTTATCGAGGAGCAACCGCTCGGCCGGCGGCACGACAATGACCGGCGCCGCCTCGATCAGCGCGCCGGCGGCGATCGGCGCGATCGCGAAAACGCCGCGGCCTTTCGCAGGATCGCTGCGGATCTCGAGATTGTCGTTGGGGACCGGCCGCAACCTGCCGTGGGTGCGCTCGCGGCGCACCGCGGAAAGGGCCACGCCGGCGACCCTTCAGCCGGGACGAGGCTCAGGCGTGGTCGCGCGGACGATCGCCGACCCCGACCGCAGCGCTGGTGCCTGCCGCGGTCGATGCCCCAGGCGGCGGCACCTGGACGGCCGGCGCCGCGGCGTCCTCGTCGGGCTCCTTCATGCCGGCCTTGAACGCCTTGATGCCCTTGGCAAAGTCGCCCATCACGCTGGACACCTTGCCCTTGCCGCCAAACAACAGCACGCCGACGCCGATGACGAGCAGCCAGTGCCAAATGCTCAGAGAACCCATTAGACGACCCCGGAAAACCGAATGCTCGGCTAACTTAGCAAACTCCGCCTCGTTCCGCTTGCCGAATTGCGTGCGCGGGGCGGCTTGGGTTGGCCAGTCGAACACGAAGTCGTGCCGGAGCCTGCGAAAATCAAGGCCGCGCTTGGCGGGAAACGCCCGACGCGCCAGCCTTCCCCGCTCCGGCCGGCGCCGGGAAAGGCGTTGCGGCAGCGCCGATTTGGCGCTAACGGGTAGCGCTCGGCTAGGGCTTCGGGACGCCGGTATCCAATGGCGGCGGGCAACCTCGTTCAAGGCACGCTCTTTACCGTGATGGTGGTTCGCGCCGGGATGCTGCGCGACCCCGCCTTCGCCCAGGAATTGGCGACGCAGGTCGAGCGCAGCCCACGGTTCTTTCAGAGCGCTCCGGTGGTGCTCGACCTGAAAGGCGCCGACGGTTTTACGACGGAAGCGGAATTTGCCGGCGCCCGGCAGCTGTTGCATGACTATACGCTGGCGCTGGTCGGCGTGCAGAACGCCGAGCCGGGGCAGCTCGCGGCCGCGGCCGAGGCCGGGCTGGCGAGCTTCGCCCCGACCGCCGCCCAGCCGAGCCGGCGCGCCGCGATGCCGGCCGTGGCCGCAGCCGCTGCGCCAGCGGCCGCACCGGCGCCGTCGGTGTCGCCATCGGGCCCGCCGCGCGCCACCGCCCGCCTAATCACCCAGCCGGTGCGCTCGGGCACCCAGATTTATGCCCGCGGCACCGATCTCGTCGTCACCGCCGCGGTTAGCGCCGGCGCCGAACTGGTCGCCGACGGCAACATCCATGTTTACGGCGCGCTGCGCGGCCGCGCCATCGCCGGCGCCGGCGGCGACACCGCCGCGCGCATTTTCTGTTCGCGCCTCGAAGCCGAACTCGTCAGCATCGCCGGCCGCTACCTGGTCAGCGAACAGCTGCCGCCGGAGCACCATGGATCGGCGGTGCAGATCGCGCTCGCCGATGATCGATTGACCATCAGCCGAAATTGACGCCTCATCCCGGCGATAAGGGTTGCGAATCGGGTGTCTCGCGCCGGAAAATAGGCGCGCGGACGCGAGGGGGCGTGCGAAGGAGGAGTTTTGGCGAAGGTAGTGGTCATCACGTCGGGCAAGGGTGGGGTGGGCAAGACGACCACCGCCGCGGCTTTCGCCGCCGGCCTGGCGATGCGGGGGCACAAGACCGTGGTCATCGATTTCGATGTCGGCTTGCGCAACCTCGACCTGATCATGGGCTGCGAGCGCCGCGTCGTGTTCGATTTCATCAATGTCATCAACGGCGACGCCAACCTCAATCAGGCGCTGATTAAAGACAAGCGCAACGACTCTCTCTTCATTTTTCCGACTTCGCAAACGCGTGACAAGAATGCGCTGAAGCGCGAAGGCGTCGAGCGCGTGATTGAAGAGCTGAAGCAGCAATTCGATTACATAATCTGCGACAGCCCGGCTGGGATCGAGCACGGTGCGATCACGGCGCTTTACTTTGCCGACAGCGCGATCATCGTGACCAACCCGGAAGTTTCCTCGGTGCGCGACAGCGACCGCATCATCGGCATCCTGGCGTCGCGCTCGCGCCGCGCCGAGCGCAACGAGTCGCCGGTCGAGGTCAATCTGCTGTTGACCCGCTACGACCCGGCGCGCGTCGCCAAGGGCGAGATGCTGACGGTCGAGGACGTCGGGGAGATCCTCTCGATCCCGCTATTGGGGGTGATCCCCGAATCCGAATCGGTGTTGCGCGCGTCCAACACCGGGACGCCGGTCGCCTTCGACGAGGACAGCCCGGCCGGTCGCGCCTATCTCGACGCGGTCGCGCGGTTTCTCGGCGAGCAGCGCGAGATGCGTTTTGTCAAACCCGAGCGCCGCAATCTGTTTCGTGCCTTGTTCGGTAGGGCGTAATGGGGTTGTTCAATCTACTGTTCTCGCCGCACCGGCAGAGCGCCGCGATCGCCAAGGAGCGGCTGAAGATCGTGCTGGCGCACGAGCGGGCCGGGCGCAACGCGCCCGATTTCCTGCCCAAGCTGCAGAACGAGCTGATCGAGGTGGTCGGTCGCTACGTCCAGATCCGCGACGACATGATCCGCGTCAATCTCGGCAAATCCGGCGAGACCTCGCTGTTGGAAATCAACATCGAGATCGACGGCGCAAAGCCGAAGCCGCCGCCGGTGCGCACCGGGCTGGCCGGCGCCACCCCGGCCCGGCCCGGCTGACCGCCCGGTCGGGCGCCGCGCGGCCGCGCTGATGCGGCTCACCGACGAGGAAGAGGCGATGCGCGCCGGGGCCTTCGGCGAGCCGCGGCGCTGGGCGATCGAGCATCAGATCGCGGTCGGCGAATTCTTCGACGCCGCCGATCTCGTGCCGGTGGCGCAGGCCCACATCATGGCCGACACCGAGTCGCTCGGCGAATCTGGAGTGCGTTTTCTCGAAAGCCTGGCGGCGGCGCCCGCGGCCGAGCGGCGGGTTCGGGTTCCGACCCTGACCGACCCGCGCGGCCTCGATGTCGCGGTCTACAAGCGGCTGGGACAGAGCGAGGCGATGCGCGCCTTGGAGGCGCGCGCGATCGCGGCACTGCGCGCCTTCGGCGTCCTGATGACCGACACCTGCATCAACTACCAGACGATCATGCCGCCCGTCCGCGGCGAGCACCTCGCGATGGGCGACACCGGCGTCGTGATCTATTCGAACAGCGTCTTCGGCGCCCGCAGCAATTTCGAGGGCGGGCCGTCGGCCCTCGCGGCGGCGCTAACGGGGCGCACGCCGCGCTACGGCTATCACCTCGACGAATGCCGCCGCGCCACACGGCGTTTCCGGCTCGCGACGGCACCCCGCGACCTCAGCGAATGGGGCGCGCTCGGCGGCATCGTCGGGCGCGCCTGCGGGTCGTATTGGGAGGTGCCGCTGATCGAAGGCGTCGATGCCGTGCCCGGCTCCGACGCGCTGAAGCATCTCGGCACCGCGATGGCGAGCTACGGCTCGGTGGCGCTGTTCCATATGCCCGGGGTGACCGCCGAGGACCCCCACCCCTCCCTCCCCCGCTTGCGGGGGAGGGAGGGGGCATTGCGGGCCGCAGGCCTGCAATCGGAAACGGTCGGGCGCGCCGAGATCGAGGCCTTTGTCGCATCCTATGGGGCGACTGGCGACAAGGTCGACGTCGTCGTCTTCGCCGCGCCGCAGCTCTCGCTCGTCGAGCTGGCCGAGGTCGCGGACGCACTTGACGGTCGCCGGGTGCACGCCGCGACGACGCTGATCGTCGCGACCTCGCCGGAAGTAAAGCACGCCGCCGACCGCATGGGCCTGACGTCGCGCATCGAGGCGACCGGCGCGGTGGTCGCCGCCGGCATCTGCTTCTATCAGAGCTATGCCGGCGAAATGGCCGAGGCCAATGGCTGGCGACGGCTGCTGACCAACTCGGCGAAGCTCGTCAACATCATCGGCGGCTACGGCTACCGCCCGACGCTCGCCAACCTCGAACGCTGCGTCGCCTCGGCGGTTGTCGGACGGATCGTCTGATGGCGCGCCGATGCCGATAGTGCTGCGCTGCCATCCCGGCATCGGCCCGGCGGTCAGCGGCGAGGCGCTGGTCGCCCGCGACAATTTCAGCGCCCGCTACGACCTCGACCGCAAGGCCGGGGTGTTTTCCCGTCCGAGCCATGTGCTCGCCGGGCAGAGCTATGCCGGCCGCATCCTGGTGCTCAACGAAGCCAAGGGCGGCGTCGCCACGGCGTGGATGCTGCGCGAGATGAAGGAGCGCGGCATCGTGCCGCTGGGGCTCGTTTTCAACCGGGTCAACCCGATCCTGGCGCAAGGCGCCGCCTTCGGCGGGGTGGCGCTGGTCGACCGCTTCGACGGCGATGTCACCGAGCTCTTCCGTTCGGGCGACCGGCTGCGCATCAACCCGGCGGCCGGCCGCGTCGAAATCCTCGATCGCGACTTCTAGCGGCGCATGGCCGATCTGCGCATCACCGCCGGCCCGTTCGCCTTCCTGGCGCGGCTCGAGCGCGCGCTGGCGCCGGCGACCTGCGAACGCTTTTGCGCGATGCTGCCCTACCGCGAGCGCCTCATCCACGTGCGGTGGAGCGGCGAAGCCTGCTGGATCCCGCTGGGGGCGCTCGATCTCGGCCTCGGCCACGAAAACGCGACGAGCTACCCGGCGCCGGGGCAGATGCTGCTGTACCCGGGCGGCGTCAGCGAAACCGAGATCCTCCTCGCCTACGGCGCCACGCGCTTCGCCAGCAAAGCGGGGCAGCTCGCCGGCAACCATTTCCTGACGATCGTCGAAGGGCTCGACCAGCTGCGCCCGCTCGGCGAGCTGACCCTGTGGCAAGGCGCCCAAGCGATCGCCTTCGAGCGGATATGACAAGCGTCGCGCTCGTCATCCGAATGCCGCTTGCAGCGATCCGCCTCGGCCGCTACATGTAACGCGGAGGACGGTGAATGGCGGAGCCGAAGTCACGAGCGGAGCGGGTTGCACGTCGCCGCGAAAAGCTGCGGGCGGCTGGATTGCGCCCGGTCCAGCTATGGTTGCCGGATACCCGCAACCCGCAATTCCAGGAGGAATGCCGGCGGCAACTCCGGCTGATCCGAGACAGCAGAACGGACGAGAGCGATGCTGAGGACGCCGCCTGGGAGGCTGCCTCAGCGGAGGCAATCGCGGATGAGAAGAGGTGACATTGTCATTGCCTCGCTGCCGGGCGATTACGGAAAGCCGCGGCCTGCTCTGGTGGTTCAATCGGACATCTTTGAAAGTGACGAGTCGCTGACGGTACTGCCGATCACAAGCCACCTCGTCGATGCACCGCTAATTCGGATCGGGATTGGCCCTGAGGCCGGCCTCGAGCGGCCATCGCAAATCCAAATCGACAAGGCCCAGACATCGCGCATCCAACGTTTCGGCGCCGTGATCGGCCATGCTGACGATGCCACGCTGCGCGCCGTCAACCGCGCGCTTACCGTGTTCCTCGGGCTGGCGTAGGCCGGCCGCCACAGGGAGATCCTCATGCCCGGCTTTACCACGCGGCCCGAGATCCGCGGCACCTTCGGGGTCGTCGCGGCGACGCACTGGCTCGCGTCGTCGGTCGCGATGAGCGTCCTCGAAAAGGGCGGCAATGCGTTCGACGCCGCGGTCGCGGCCGGCTTTACGCTGCAGGTCGTCGAGCCGCATCTGAACGGCCCGCTCGGGGAGGCGCCGATCCTCCTCTACAGCGCCCGGGAGCGGGCCTGCCGCATGATCTGCGGTCAGGGGGTCGCGCCGCAAGCCGCGACGATTGCCCGCTACAAGGGGCTCGGCCTCGACCTGATCCCGGGCACCGGGCTCCTCGCGGCGACGGTGCCCGGCGCCTTCGACGCCTGGGCACGCCTCGCGCGCGACTGGGGCACGCTGCCGCTGCCGGAGCTGATGGAGCCGGCGTTGGGCTATGCCGAGAATGGCTACCCGCTGGTGGGCCGCATCCGCGAGACGATCGGCACCGTCGCCGAACTTTTCCGCAGCGAATGGCCGACCTCGGCGGCGGTCTACCTGCCCGGCGGCAACCCGCCCCCGGCCGGCCGGCTGTTCCGCAACCCGGCCTTGGCGGCAACCTACCGTCGCGTGCTGGCCGAGGCGGCGGCCGGCGGCGGCGATCGCGTCCGCCAGATCGAGCGCGCCCGCGACGCCTGGTACAAGGGCTTCGTCGCCGAGCTGATCGACCGCTTCTGCCGCACCCAGAAGGTGTTCGATTCCTCGGGCCGCCGGCATAACGGCGTCCTCACCGCCGACGACATGGCGCGCTGGCAGGCGCCGGTCGAAGCGCCGGTCAGCTACGATTATCGCGGCTATACCGTCGTCAAGGGCGGGGCGTGGAGCCAGGGGCCGGTGCTGTTGCAGCAACTGGCGCTGCTCGCCGGCTTCGACCTCGAGGGTCTCGATCCCGTAGGCCCGGAGTTCGTCCACCTCGTCACCGAATGCGCCAAGCTCGCCTATGCCGACCGCGAGGCGTGGTATGGCGACCCCGATTTCGTCGACGTGCCGATGGCGACCCTGCTGTCGCCCGCCTACAACGACGCGCGCCGCAAGCTCGTCGGCGAGCGCGCCTCGCTCGAATTGCGCCCGGGCAGCCCGGATGGGCGCGAACCCTACGTGCTGGTCGGCGGGATGGCGGTCGCCGCGCCGGCCGGGATCGGCGAGCCGACGGTCGGGGCTCTGGCCGGTATCGGCGAACCGACCACCAGCGAATTGGGCGTCGTCGCCGGCGATACCTGCCATCTCGACATCATCGACCGCTGGGGCAACATGGTGTCGGCGACGCCCTCCGGTGGCTGGCTGCAGAGTTCGCCGGTCATCCCCGAACTCGGGTTTTGCCTCGGCACCAGACTGCAGATCTCGTGGCTCGACGAGCGCTCGCCCTCGTCATTGCAGCCGGGCAAGCGGCCGCGCAGCACATTATCGCCGACCCTGGCGCTGAAGGACGGCGAACCATGGATGGCCTTTGGCACCCCGGGCGGCGACGGGCAGGACCAGTGGTCGGCGCAGCTTTTGCTGCACCACGTGCATCACGGCATGAATTTGCAGGAGGCGATCGACTGCCCGGAATTCAACAACGCGCACGCGCCGTCGTCGTTCTACCCGCGCGCCGCCGAGCCGGGTGCGCTGACCCTCGAAGGCCGCTTCCCGGAAGCGACTGTGCGCGCGCTGGCCGCGCGCGGCCACAAGGTAAAACGCGGCGACCCCTGGTCGGGCGGCCGGCTGACCGCCTGCGCCCGCGAAGAGACGCCGGAGGGGGTCGTGCTGAAGGCGGCCGCCAACCCGCGCGGCATGCAGACCTACGCGGTCGGGCGGTAGAGCGTGGTCCGCCGAGCTTCGATCGTCACCCCCTCAAGCCGCATCCCCGGCGCAAGCCGGGGCC
>DATGFP010000099.1:0-9995 GCA_035309005.1 Allostellaceae bacterium
CCCCGAAGCAAGGTTGCTGCCGAGATCGATGTCGAGCACGATTGCCGCCGGCAGGGCCGGATGGCCGGGCGCCAGGCGCCACACCGCAACGCCGACTCCGATTACCGCCAATACCCAGAAGAGCCCGATCGCTGCGAGCAGTCCGACCACAAATCGACGCATGGCAATCCGGTCCCTGGGCAGGAATATGCTGGCGCGATCTTAGCCTCGCGGGCCGACTGGCGCGAAGCGTTCAAGATCGCCGCCGGCGGTGCTACATAGGGCGAGGGAAGAGGAGGGCAGAGATGGACGACAAGACCCGGACCGAACTCGAGGCGGCGACGTTCCGCGCGCTGGTCGCGCATCTGCGCGAGCGCACCGACGTGCAGAACATCGACCTGATGAACCTCGCCGGCTTCTGCCGCAACTGCCTGTCGCGGTGGTATCGCGAGGCGGCCGGTGAAAAGGGCGTCGCGCTGAGCGACCCCGAGGCGCGCGAGATCGTCTACGGCATGCCGTATGACGAGTGGCGCAAGCAGCACCAGAAGGAGGCGACGCCGGAGCAGAAGGCCGCCTTCGCCGCCTCGCAGCCGAAGCACGCACGCATTTAGGTAGGGGGATCGATGCCCGACGTTGGGGGGATTGCCGGCGAGCGGCTGCGCTCATTGATCGAGCGGATCGAGCGGCTCGAGGAGGAGCGGCGCACGTTGGCCGCCGACATCAAGGAGGTCTATGCCGAAGCGAAGGGCACCGGCTTCGACACAAAGATCATGCGCCAGCTGATCCGCCTGCGGCGCATGGACAAGGACGACCTCGACGAGCAGGAGACGCTGCTCGACATCTATAAGCGCGCGCTCGGCATGCTGCCGGAGGCGGCAAGCGCCGCGGCCGAATAGGCCGCGTCGTGCCGCTCCGGTGGCGGGCAGCGGCGGCTAGTTGCCGCCCTGCTGCCGCAGGCCGCGCTCGGCGTCGAGCTTGACGATTGCCGCCTTGGCGAATTTCTTGGAAAAGGCGTCGATCGCCTCTTCCAGCACCTGGAGCTGCGCCTGATCGGCCTCCAGCTCCTGCAGCTCCGCGGCGTGCCGGGCCAGGATTTCCGCCCGCCGCAGGCCCAGTTCATGCTTCGCGCGATCGAGATCGCCCGGTGTCACTTGATCCCACGCCATGCTACCTCCTTCGACGCTGTCGGCCTTTGGAGCGGGGGCGGGCGGAGCAGCGATAGTTGCGACGATGATCTCTGTTGGTGCTTCTGGGGGTGCTTCTTCGGGTACTTCCTCTGCTGCCGCTTCCGCCGGTTCCACAACCGGCGGTGGCAGGCTCTCCACTTCCGCCGCTGCGGCGTCGGCCGCGGCCTGTTTGGCGGAGCGCTTCTTGCCGCCGGCTTCCTCGGGCGCAGGCTCGTCGAGCGGCGCCGCCGCCGGCGGATACGTGGCGCCCGTCGCCTGGGCCTTGGCGCTGGCCTCGGCGTCGCTGGCGAGATTGGTCGAAATGTGCGCGAGGAGCCGATCGCGGCGTCCTTCGGCCGCCCTGATCTCGTCCTCCAACGCGCGGACGCGGCCTTGGTCCTTGGTGGATCTGGCGGCCGTCAGGCGCGAACGCGCGGTGGCGATTTCGGCGGTAAGGGTCTGCAGCTCCATCCACTCGAACGAACTCATCGTGAATTCCTTCAATCACTTACCGGAGCAGCGGCACCTGCACACACCGATATCAACCTATCGTCGTAATTTGATCGATCAAACCGTAACGAAGCCTTCCACCTGCGTCAATCGTCTGGACGCAAGGCCCGAGACGGCCCTCAAGCGCGATACTTGGCGATCGCGGCGGCATCGAATTCGAGGCCGAGACCGGGCGCTTGCGGCATCAAGAGGTCGCCGTCGACCGGCTGCGGCACGGCCCGCCACAGCGGGAAGAGCCGCGGCATGTATTCGACGGTCAGTCCGTTCGGTACGGCGCCGACCAGGTGCACGTGGATCTCCGGCACACCGTGACTAACAATCGGCAGATTGAAGGCTTCGGCCATGCCGGCGATCTTGAGCCACGGCGTGATCCCGCCAGAGCGCACCTGGTCGATCATCACGATGTCGACCGAGCGGGCCTCCAGCATGTGGCGGAACGGCACGATGCCGTAAAGGTATTCGCCGCCCGCCACCGGCGTCGCCAGCGCCGCCGCGACCCGCGCGAGGCCGGCGTAATCGTCGGCCGTCGTGACGTCCTCCAACCAGAAGAGCCCCGCCCCGGCCTCTTCGACCCGGCGGCCGATGTCGATCGCCTGCTCGGGGCGCCAGCGCTGGTTGATGTCGCACATCAAATCCATGTCGGGCCCGACCGCCTCGCGGATCAGGCGCGCCTGCTCGACTTCGCGCGCCGGCGAGGTAATTCCGGGCAGCCCGAGCTGCATCTTGGCCTGGCGGTAGCCTTTGGCGCGCAGCCGTCCGGCCGCGGTCACCGCTTCTTCGAGCTTGAGGCCGCGCCGCAGCGCGCCGCTCGCATAGGTGCGGATGCGGTCGCGCCCGCCGCCCAGGAGCTTCCACAGCGGCAGCCCTAATGCCTTGCCCTTGATGTCCCACAGCGCGACGTCGATCGCCGACATCGCCAGCGTCAGGATACCGGCCGGACCCGATGCGCCGGCGGCGTCGCGCAGTTTCTTCGCGATTCCCTCGACGCGCAGCGGGTCTTCGCCGATCGTCAGCGCCCCCAGTTCGTCGACCGCGTGGCGCAGGCTGCGGGTGAGCGCGCCACCGAAATAGCACACGCCCAGCCCCTCGATCCCGTCGTCGGTGCGCAGCCGCAGCGTGACGATCGGGTTTTTCGCGTTGGGGTTTTCCGAGAAGCCGGCGAGCGGCTCGTCGTTCGGCAACAGCACGATGCCGGTCTCAAGCGAGGCGATTTTCATGGTGCGCTCCTCACTATGGGTTCGATCCTCAGGCGACCTGCAGCGCCTGTAACACCGGCAGCCGCTTGTCGATGAAATCCGTCGCCTGCGTCACTAGTTCGGCGAGATTGGCTTCGGCGCTTTCGAGCCGCTCGCCGTCCTTGACGAGGCGGTGCCCCTGCGGCCCGAGGATGTCCCAGGCAACGCGCGCCAGCTCCTCCGGTGTCTCGCTTCCCTGCCGGCGGGCCAGCAGGAACAGCAAGAGGAAGCGCGTCACCGCGACCCCGCCGCCCGTCACCGGCGTCGCGAGATGGGGCAGATCGCCGCTGCCGCGCGCCTTCTCCTGCATCAGCAGGTTGAATTTGTCGGTGTGCGGCTTCGCCCGCGCCTGCTCGTCGTCATCCTGCACCGGCGCCAAATCGCCCTTACCGATCAGCACCATGACCGCCTCGAAAATCGTGCCGAGTTGCGGGTCGGGCCCCTTCACCGCCGCCTCGATCTCGCCGATCGTCTTCGCCCGGCGATCGGCGAGCACATCGAGGATCGGCCGGTAGACACCGGTATTGAGTTCGCGCTGGCCGGCCGCTCCCTGGACGGTGAACTCGACATCGCGCGGATCGGACAGCAGCATCAACTTGAGCCGCCGCACCGCCTCGGCCTGTTCGAAAGGCGACAGGCGGATGCCGCCCTTGACCCAATAGTCGCGGCGAAACTGCTGATTGATGATGAAATCGCGCAGTTCCTGGCGGAACACCGGATCGGGGATCTCGGCCACGAAGCGCTGCTGCTCGGGGCTCAGGTTCAAGGCGTCGATGTGGTCGGGGTAATGGGCCGAGCAGGCGAAGGTTAATTTCGCCGGCGCCAGCCGCTGCGCCATCTCGGCAAACGGCACGGCGCGCCAGTCATGGTTGAAATATTCGTGGGCCAGATAGTGCCGATCGTGGCCTTTGAGGGCGGCGAAGCGCTCGCCGAGGCTGGGGTGGGCGAGGGCGAACAGCGGATTGAGCGCGAGCAGCCGTTCGGTGAACTCGATCGCGGCGTCGATCTTGGC
The DNA here is from genome assembly GCA_035309005.1 of Allostellaceae bacterium. GTDB lineage: Bacteria > Pseudomonadota > Alphaproteobacteria > ATCC43930 > CGMCC-115725 > DATARH01. The sequence continues at coordinate 3,903 of DATGFP010000099.1, forward strand.
GACCATGCTGTTGCCGGGTGGCGCCATGATCTCGGCATGGGTCGCCAGCAGATGGCGCAGCGGTACCATCGCGGCGTGGCCCGGCTGCGTGTTGTAGCTGATGTAGAGGACGCCGCCCGGCTTCAGCTTGCGCCGGACGAAGTCGACGATGACATTCTGGTTTTGCTCCGACACCCAGCTCCAGATGCCGTGCAGCCCGATGAAGTCGAAATCGGGAAGCTCGGCGCGGCCGCAGAATTCGCCGAACGATTGATCGAAGAGCCGTGCGTGCGCCCCCGACGCGGCGGCCAGCGACTGCGCGAAGGCGGCGTGAGCCGGGTTGAAGTCGGTGCCGTACCAGCGTGTGTCGGTCGCGGCGGCGTGGATGTTGGCCGATATGCCCTGGCCGAAGCCAAGTTCGCAAGCGGTGGCGATCGCCGGCGGCGCCAGCGCAACATTGAGAAACGGCGCGGCCAGGCGCAGCGGGTTCAGTTCGCTGTAATAGCCGAATGTGTACGGGATCTCGGCGACGTAGCCCTCGGTCCAGTCGCTCACCCGCTGAAATCCCCGCCGGCGCCCCTGGTCAACCCCCGGGTCACGCCTTGTAGCGGTCGAGCGTCGCCTGGTCGAATTCGAGGCCGAGGCCCGGCGAGACCGGCATCGCCAGTTCGCCGCCCTGCTGCAGCGGCACCTCTTTGAAGAGCGGCATCAGCCAGGGCATGTATTCGACCGTCAGCCCGTTCGGCACCGCGCCGATCAGGTGGACATGCACCTCGGGAATGAGGTGGCTGACGACCGGCAGGTTGAAGGCTTCGGCCATGCCGGCGACCTTGAGCCATTGCGTGATGCCGCCGACCCGCACCAGGTCGATCATCGGTACATCAACCGAGCGGGCCTCCATCATGTGGCGGAACGGCACGATGCCCCAGACGTATTCGCCTCCCGTCACCGGCGTCGAGAGCGCTGCGGCGACCCGCGCGAGCCCGGGATAATCGTCGGCCGTCGTCACGTCCTCCAGCCAAAATAACCCGACCCCGGCGTCTTCGACCCGGCGGCCAATGTCGATCGCCTGCTCCGGCCGCCAGCGCTGGTTGATGTCGCACATCAGCTTGATGTCGGGGCCGATCGCCTCGCGGATCTTGACCATGCGCTCGACTTCCTTGGCCGGGGTCGTCTCGCCGGGCAGCGCCATCTGCGTTTTCATCTCGCGCCAGCCCTTGTCCTTCAAGGTGGCGGCGGCCCGTACCACCCGGTCGAGCGAAAGCCCGCGCATCAAGGCGCCGCTGGCGTAGGTCGGGACCCGCGCGCGCGCCCCGCCGAGGAGCTTCCACAGCGGCAGGTTCATTGATTTGGCGCGGATGTCCCACAGCGCGATGTCGAGCGCCGACAAGGCGAGATGGTAGATGCCGCCCGGTCCGGCCGAACCGCCGGCGGCGTTTTTCAATTTCTGCTGCACCGCCTCGACCAGCACCGGGTCCTCGCCGACGCACAGCGCGCCAAGCTCGTCGATCGCGTGCGCCAGGCTGCGGGTCAGAGCGCCACCGAAATAGGCAACCCCGATGCCCTCGAGGCCAGCGTCGGTCGCGACCCGCAGCGTGACGATCGGGCGCTTGCCATTGGGGTTCTCGGCGGCGCCGGCCAAGGGCTCGTCGGCCGGCAGCTCGACGATCTGGGTGCGGGCTGCGGTGATTTTCATGGCGTTACCTCAGGCGGGTTGGAGGCGGGTTGGCGGGTGACGGTTGCCACAGCGTCCCCGATGTCGGGACGCGAGGCAACAGCGCAAGATCGGGTAGCCGGCCAGCGGCGGCGCAGCAGGAACATGCGCATCTTGCCGAAGTGCTTGGCGGCCGCGGTCATGCCGACGTAATCGCAGACGAAGGCGTCGGCGTTGTGCAGCGCGAGCACCGCGGCAAGCGTCTCGGTGACATAAATGCAGCGCTCGGGTGTCACCGGCTCGATCCGCGCGGCGCGGCTGACATGGGCGCCGAAGAAATTGTCGCGCTCGATGATCGGGTCGCGGGCGGTATAGACCGGACCCAGGTGGCCGCCAAGCCGCAGCGCCAGGTCGGCTGGCAGGCCGGCGGCCGCGAGATCGACGCCGGCGATCGCATCCTGCAGGTCGAGCGCGCAATTGGCCGCCTGCCCGGCGTCGTCGAACACCAGAAAGAGGCCGTCGCCCCAGGTGTTGGCGAGCAGAATGTCTGCGCGGTAGCGCGCGACGATCGCGGCCGAGGCGCCGAGCACGCTGGCGACGAAGGGGGGCAATTGGCTGTCGGTCAATTTGCTGAAGCCGCGGATGTCGCCGAACAGCATGGCGCGGGTCCGCCGCCCGGCGCTGGCGGCAGCCGGGCGGGGAGCAGCTGGGCGGGGCAGCGTGCTGCCGGGATCGATCCGGGTCGAAGGATGCCCGCCCAAGCGCCAATTCGCGACATCGACCGCGGTCCCCGCCGGCCCGGCCGGCGCTTCGCCGTCCCACACCGCCAGTTGCTCGGCCGCGGTCGCGAGGAAGCGCGCACGCAAGAGGGCCAGCCCCATCGCCAGTTGGCTACAATAGGCGAAGAGCTGGTCGTCGCCGAGGTAGCGGTCGCGCGTCGCATAGCGCACGCTCGTCGCCGCGGCGAGACAGCGCTCGAAGCGCCCGGTCCATCCCGCTCCCGACGGGCGCACCGACTGGGCGACAAACTCGCGCCGATCGAACGGCAGCACCACGTGCAGGCTGGCGCCGCGGGCCAGCACCGCCTCGGCGACGATGATGTCGGCGCCGGCGGCAAGCGAGCCATAAGCGAAGCCGATATCCATCGCGGCGAGCCGGCGCTCGATCTCGTCGCGAACCCGCTGCTCCGCCGCGGCCGGGAAGCGGCCGCTCTGCCCCGGCGCGGCGATGATGTGGCCGCAATAGTGCACCACAAGCGGCGGCGCGAGGGTCGCCAATACCGAGCCGTCGATCCCGTTGGCTTCGACCACCAGGCGCAATTGGGAGATCGTGCTGGCGAGCCCGCGGTAATCAGCCTCGGCGCTGCCGGTCACCTGGGCACGGGCGCGCAGCATCAGGGCGCGCGCCGCGTCGACCTCGCCGAGGATTAGGTGGGCTTCGGCGGCGCTGACCAGCTCGTAATAGCTGGGCGCTGCCCCAATTGTGTCGAGCCGGGCCAACACGTCGCGCGCCAGCCGGGTGGCCGCCTCGCGGTCGCCCGCTAGCAGCCACAGCGTCGCGGCATTGACCCCCGGGTAGTAGGAATCGGGATTGCTTGCCGCCACCTCTCGGTGGAAGCAGCGCTCATAAAGCTCGGCCGCTTCCCGCAGGTCGCCGCGGCCGGCGGCGCCGGGGGCCTCGAGCGCGGCGTCCTTGCGCAAGCGCGCCTTCAGGCACGCGATATCCATGCGCACGGCCGGCGGCAGTTGGGCGATCTCGGCTTGCCCGAGGTCGAGCCCCAGCCGCTCGAAGAGGCGGATCGCCTGGGCGGTCGCATGTGTCGAGGCGAGGCACAAGACCGCGCGGTGCTTCAGCCGCAAATCGTGCGGATGCTTCGCCAGCCCCTGCATCGCGATGTCGTAGGCCTGGAAGAGGCCGCCCTCGCGCTCGGAACGCTGAGCCAGCAGGAGCCAGTCACCGGCGGTTCGCGATCGCGGCGCCCTGCCGCCCAAGGTTTGCATCTCCGGCACCGGCCGCAAAAGCTATCGTGACACCAAATTCTATCGCCGCCGCAAGCGCTGGCTGGCGTGAGGCTCACAGATCGGCGAGGCGGATCCAGGCGCCGAGCGCCGCCGCGACGATCGCGCCGAGCATGACCATCGGGACGCTGGCGCCACCGAACAGCAGGAGCCACAGCACGAAGACGACGACCCCGGTGAAGATGCCGCCGATCAGCGACGGCAACGCCCGCTTGACGTGAGCCTCGGCCATCTGGTCAGGCCTTCGCCGCCTGCAGGCGCGAATCCGCCGCGGTGGCGCGCGCCTTTTTCAGGTTGGGCTTGCGGAAGCGCGTGTCGTAGCCGTTGAACAAATGGCCGAGGAGGCCGCGCTCCAGGTCGCTGGTGCCGAACAGCCAGTCGGCGAACGGATAGGTCAGGTTCATATTGGTGCCCATCATGATCGCCTGGTCGTGGTGCGCGATGTGGTGGCGCCGGATCGTGTTCATGAACGGGACGTGGCGGACGATACGGTCGTCCTTGACGTGGCAGCCCCAGTGGAAGAGCTCGTAATTGAGGTAGACGCCGGTCGTCGTCGCGACCAAGAGCCAGCCGGCATTGGCCGACCACAGCGCGCCAAGCACCAAGCCGCCCGCCGCGGACATGCAGATAAAGGTGGTCAGCGCGTAGGGCGGAAAGAACGTGATGCGAAAGTCGCGCGCGGTGTCGATCGTCGGCTCGTGGTCGGTGAAGAACTGGTGGTGCGCCAGCGTGTGGCGCTTGTAGATACCCATGAAGCCCTTGACCGGGCGGTGCATGATAAAGCGGTGCATCGCCCACTCGAAGATGTTGCAGGCGACGAATGCGGCCGGCACGACGAGCCATTCGAGGAGGCTCGGCCGCTCTATGTTGCGGGCGCAATACCAGATCGTCGCGACGCCGATCGCGGCGATCGCCAGCACATGGCCGAGCCCGCTGTACCACGGCGAGATGCGGGCGCGGTAATCGGCGCGGAAGGCCGTCTGGCGCGGGGTCATCATCCGGCGTCCTCCTGTCGTCCCCGGCGCGCGGTCGACGCCGGCAAATCCCCTTTGACAATTCGAATATAGCGCGCGCTGCTGTCGGCGTCAGCGGCGGAGGCGGGCATGAAGTTGGGCGTCCTGCAATTCTTCAGCTGGCCGGAGCGCCGGGTCGAGCTTGCCGCGGTCTATGCCCGCGCGCTGCAGCGCATCGAGATCATGGACCAGACCGGCTATGACGCGGTGTGGCTCGCCGAGCATCATTTTTCGAGCTTCAGCGTCTGCCCGTCGGTGCACATGATGGGGGTGCTGGCGGCTGCCCGCACATCGAGGCTGCGGATCGGCACCGGCGTGTCGCTGGCGCCGTTCTACCACCCGCTGCGCCTTGCCGAGGAGGTGGCGCTCCTTGATGTCCTGTCCGGCGGGCGCGTCAACTGGGGCGCCGGGCGCGGCTTCGCCCGCGTCGAGTTCGAGAATTTCGGGGTGCCGCCCGAGGAAAGCACGTCGCGCTTTCGCGAGGCGGTCGAGATCGTGCTGAGCGCCTGGACCGACGAGCGGCTGACCTTCGCGGGCGAGCATTTCCATTTCGAGGATGTCGAAGTGCTGCCGAAGCCGGTGCAGCGCCCGCATCCGCCGGTGTGGATGGCGGCGACCTCGGAATCCGCGATCGACTGGGCGGCCGGGCGCGGCTTTTCGATCTTGATGGACCCGCACGCGGCGCACGCCGAGATCGGGCGTAAGCGCCGCTATTACGTCGGCCGCCTGGAAGCCGCCGGGCATTCGCTCGCCGGACGCGACCTGCCGGTGGCGCGGCTCGTGGCGCTCGGCGATACCGCCGCCAAGGCCGCCGAGGTGGCGCGGCGCGGCGCGCAGTGGATCGTCGATTCCTATTTCGGCGTGGCCCACCGCCCGGTCGGCGTCAGCGACCCGAACGCGCCCGGCGTCGATCCGGTGCGGCGCTACCTCGACGAAGTCATCCTGCACGGCACCCCCGAGGCGGTGCTCGACCAGATCATGCGGCTGCGCGAGGAGATCGGCCTCGACTACCTCCTGTGCGCGCCGCTCAGCCACGAAACCTTCACCCTCCTGACCGAGCAGATCCTGCCGCACCTTCCCTAGCCACCCACCGCCCCCAACCGCCCTCCCGGCGCAGCCGAGACCCACCCGTGAGCTGCTCGTGCGGTGGCCGGATGGGTTCCGGCCTTCGCCGGGATGATGCGAGTGGGTTGCGAATGGCGCTTAGATGCCGTCGAGCGTGTAGTCGTGGTCGTGGAAGACAGCGCGGCGGCTGAAACGCCAGGTGCCCGCTTCCTTCACCGCCTCGCATTCGTAGCGGCCGGGCGGCAGCCGGCGGCTGGTGCCCTCCTCGGTGATCAGCACCAGCAGGTAGGCGCTCGCCCGGGCCCGGTTGCCCGCGGGATCGACTTCGGCGGCGATGTTGGTGACCATGTGGCGGAACTGGGTG
>DATGFP010000100.1:0-7823 GCA_035309005.1 Allostellaceae bacterium
GTGCAGCGCCTAATCGGTGCTCCTCAGGATGACGGCTTTCGTGGTGCCATCGAAAACCTCCGTCATCCTGAGGAGGCCGCGCAGCGGCCGTCTCGAAGGACGTAACTTCGCCCTGCAGCCGTGAAACTTGCCATCCTCATGCGCGCGTGCACAATTCGCGCCCCAATTCGTAAGCAAAAGGGACTAAGGCCGAGATGAAGGCGCTAGTCGCGGTAAAGCGGGTGGTCGACTACAACGTGAAGGTCCGCGTCAAGGCGGACCATACCGGGGTCGAGACCGCCAATGTGAAGATGTCGATGAACCCGTTCGACGAGATCGCGGTCGAGGAGGCGCTGCGCCTGCGCGAAGCGGGCCTCGTCGAGGAGGTCATCGCGTTCTCGGCCGGGGTGCAGCAATGCCAGGAGACGATCCGCACCGCACTGGCGATGGGCGCCGACCGCGGCGTCCTGGCGCTGACCGACGTAGAGTTGCAGCCGCTCGCGGTCGCCAAATTACTGAAAGCCGTGATCGAGAAGGAAGGCCCCGAGATCGTCATCATTGGCAAGCAGGCGATCGACGACGATTGCAACCAGACCGGGCAGATGCTGGCGGCGCTCCTCGGTTGGCCGCAGGCGACCTTCGCCTCTAAGGTCGTCATCGGCGATGGCCATGCCGAGGTGACCCGCGAGGTCGATGGCGGGCTGGAAACGATCGCGTTCAAGCTGCCGATCGTCGTCACCACCGATCTCAGGCTCAACGAGCCGCGCTATGCCTCGCTCCCCAACATCATGAAGGCGAAGAAAAAGCCGATCGTGACGATGACGCCAGAGGAATTGGGGGTCGACGTGACGCCGCGCCTGGTGACGCTGAAGGTCGAGGAGCCGCAAAAGCGCCAGGGCGGCGTCAAGGTCGGCTCGGTCGCCGAGCTGGTCGACAAGCTGAAGAACGAAGCGCGGGTGATCTGAATGGCCGTCCTCGTCGTCGCCGAACACGACAACCGCGCGCTGAAGCCCGCGACGCTGCACGCCGTCACCGCGGCGAGCGAGGTCGCCGCGGCGGCCCAGAGCGAAGTGCACATGCTGGTCGCCGGCACCGAGTGCCGCCCCGCCGCCGAGGCGGCGGCCCAGGTCGCCGGCGTCACCAAGGTGCTGCTCGCCGAAGATGCCGCCTACGACCACGGCCTCGCCGAGAACTGGGCGCCGCTCCTGGTCAAGCTGGCGAGTGGCGCCGGGGGCTACAGCCACCTGCTGGCGGCGACGACGACGTTCGGCAAGAATCTAATGCCGCGCGTCGCCGCCCTCCTCGACGTGATGCAGATTTCCGACATCAGCGCCGTCGTTTCGGCCGACACCTTCGTGCGGCCGATCTACGCCGGCAACGCGCTGGCGACCGTGCAATCGAAGGACGCGATCAAAATCATCACGGTGCGCGGCACCGCCTTCGCGCCGGCCGCGGCGACCGGCGGCGCGGCGCCGATTGAGGCGATCGCCGGCACAGGTTCCGCCGGGATGAGTGAATTCAAGGGCGCTGAACTGTCGAAATCCGAGCGGCCCGAATTGACCAGCGCCCGGGTCATCGTCTCGGGTGGGCGCGGCATGCAGTCGGGCGACAATTTCCCGCTTCTGGAAAAGGTCGCCGACAAGCTCGGCGCCGCGGTCGGCGCCTCGCGCGCCGCGGTCGACGCCGGATTTGTGCCCAACGACTACCAGGTCGGCCAGACCGGCAAGATCGTCGCGCCCGAGCTCTACATCGCGGTCGGCATCTCGGGCGCCATCCAGCACCTGGCGGGGATGAAGGATTCCAAGGTCATCGTCGCGATCAACAAGGACGAGGAGGCGCCGATCTTCCAGATCGCCGATTACGGCCTGGTCGGCGACCTTTTCAAGGTGCTCCCCGAGCTCGACGAGGAACTCGGGAAGCAGAAGTGAACCGTCAGCGGCGCTGTTCGATCGCGGTGTAGTGGCGCTCGGTGGCGCCGGTGAAGAGCTGGCGCGGCCGGCCGATCTTCATGTCGGGGTCCTCGATCATCTCGGTCCACTGCGCCACCCAGCCGACCGTGCGCGCGATCGCAAACAAGACGGTGAACATCGAGGTCGGGAACCCCATCGCCTTCAGGATGATCCCGGAATAGAAATCGACGTTCGGGTACAGCTTGCGGCTGATAAAATAATCGTCGTTGAGCGAAATCTTTTCCAGTTCCATCGCCAGGTCGAGCAGCGGCTCGTTCTTGATGCCGAGCTCGTCGAGTACCTCGTGGCAGCTGTCACGCAGCACGCGGGCACGAGGATCGTAATTCTTGTAGACGCGATGGCCGAAGCCAAACTGGATCTCGTGTTCATTCTTGTTCTTGACGTGCTTGATGAACTCCGGAATCTTCGACTTGTCGCCGATCCGCACCAGCATCTTCAACACCGCCTCGTTGGCGCCGCCATGCGCCGGCCCCCACAGCGACGCGATGCCGGCCGCGATGCAGGCAAACGGGTTGGCGCCCGAGGAACCGGCGTTGCGGACCGTCGCGGTCGAGGCGTTCTGCTCGTGGTCGGCGTGCAGGATGAAGATGCGGTCCATCGCCCGCGCCAGGGTCGGGCTGACATTCATCTCCTCGCACGGCACGGCAAAGGCCATATGCAGGAAATTCTCGGCGTATCCCAGCGAATTCTTGGGATACATGAAGGGCTGCCCCTGCGAATATTTGAACGCCATGGCGGCGATCGTCGGCATCTTGGCAATCAGGCGATAGGAGGCGACCATCCGCTGGTGCGGGTCATGGATGTCGGTCGAGTCGTGATAGAACGCCGACAGCGCGCCGACCACCCCGCACATGATCGCCATCGGGTGCGCGTCGCGGCGGAACCCGTGGAAAAACGAGCTCAACTGCTCATGCACCATCGTGTGGTGGGTGATGTCGTAGACAAACTGCACCTTCTCCTTGGCGGTCGGCAATTCGCCGAACAGCAATAGGTAGGAAACTTCCATGAAGTCGCTCTTGGCGGCCAACTCCTCGATCGGATAGCCGCGGTAGAGCAGCACGCCCTCGTCGCCGTCGATATAGGTGATGCTGGAACGACAGGCCGCGGTCGCCATGAAGCCGGGGTCGTAGGTGAAGTAACCGGTATCGGCATAGAGCTTGCGAACGTCGATGACCTTCGGCCCGATCGAGCCTTCGATCACCGGCAACTTGACCGACTTGCCGGTGGCGTCGTCGGTCAACGTCATCGAGCCGTTGACCGCGCCGACATTGGTGGTGTTGCCGTCCATGGATGCACCTCGTCCTAGCGCCCGCAGGCGGTTGCCGGGCCTCGACCAAGAATAGGCCGCGGGGGCGCGATTATCAAACGCCGTTCCGATTTTGCAATGCAATATCGCGTCTGCGAAGAGGCCGCGCCTCAACCCGGGCCGACCGCGATGTCGAGCCAGCCCTGCGGCGTCACCGTTGCCGCGTCGCCCGGCCGCAGCAGCACCGTTGTCGTCGCCGCCTCGACCAGCGCCGGCCCGGCGACCAGCTGCGCCGGCGCCAGCGCGTCGAACGCGTAGACCGGCGCCGCCAGCCAATCGTCTAGATAGATGCGCCGCACCCCTCGCGGCCGGGCGGGCGGCGCCGGCGGCAGGATCGGCTCGCGCGGCAATTCATCGAGGAGCCCGGAGACGGTGACCCGGGCGTTGACCAGCACCGCCTCCTGGTCGGGCATCGAATAGGTGTAGAGCGCCTCATGGCGGCGGTGAAAGCGCTCGACGATCTGCGGCAGCGGGTCCGCCGCGCGCCAGTCGACATCGTCGAGTGGCACCGCGATCTCGAAGACCTGCTCGCCGTAGCGCATGTCGACCGAGCGAAGAGCCCGCGCCGGCCCGGCAAAGCCTGCCCCGGACCCCGATCCGGGGGACCCGCGCAGCCGCCGCATCGCCTCGGCCTCGATCGCGTCGAAGAGGTGCTTGACCGCGGCCCCGTCGAGCGCCCGCGCGTCGCCGATATGGCTGCGCGCGACCTCGAATCGGAGATCGGTCGCCAGCATCCCCCAGGCCGACAGCACCGCCGCGAGGCGCGGCACGATGACCCGGCCAAGGCCGAGCTGGCGCGCGATGTCGGTCGCGTGCAGGCCCGCCGCGCCGCCGAACGCGAAGAGCGCGAAGCGCCGCGGATCGACGCCGCGCCTGACCGAAACGAGCCGCACCCCCTCGGCCATCGTGGTGTTGACGACGCGGTGGATGCCGCGCGCCGCCTGCAGGCGTCGGGTCCCGAGCGCGGCGGCGAGCCGGTCGACCGCAGCCTCGGCGGCCGCCGGGTCGAGCCGCCGTTCGCCGCCCAGAAAATTCTCCGGGTCGAGATAGCCGAGGACGAGGTTGGCGTCGGTCACCGTCGCGTCCGCGCCGCCCAGGCCGTAGCACGCGGGGCCCGGCAGCGCCCCGGCGCTCTGCGGACCGACATGCAGGATGCCGCCCGGATCGACCCGCGCGATCGAGCCGCCGCCGGCGCCGATCGAGGCGATGTCGAGCGAATTCAATGCGATGCGGTGCCCCCCGACGCGCCGATCGGCGGCCAGCGTCGCGGCGCCGTCGGTGACCAGGCTGATGTCGCTGCTGGTGCCGCCCATGTCGAACGGGATCAGGTTGGGTTCGCCCAGCAGGCGCGCCGCGTAGACGCTGCCGGCGACCCCGCCGGCCGGCCCCGACAACACCGCGCCGGCGGCGAGGCGCCCCGCTTCGGCGATCGGCGCGACCCCGCCATGCGACTGGATGATCAGCGTCGGGCCGCGATAGCCGGCGTCGGCGAGCCGCGCTTCCAGCCGCGCCAGGTAGCGCGCCAGCACCGGGCCGACATATGCGTTGACAATCGTCGTCGAGACCCGCTCGAACTCCTTGATCTGCGGCAGCACCTCGGACGACAGCGAGACATAGACCCCGGGCAGCGCGCGTTCCACGGTTTCGCGGGTCGCCGTCTCGTGGGCGGCGTCGCGCCAGGCGTGCAGGTAGCAGACCGCGACCGCCTCGACCCCGGCCTCGCGCAGCCCCGCGATCGCCGCATCGAGCGACGCCGGATCGAGCGGAATTTCGACGCGGCCGTCGGCGCGCATGCGTTCGCGCACCCCGAGGCGCAGATGGCGGGGCACCAATTGCTCGGGCGGCGGCAGGCGCAAATTGTAGCGCTCATCCTTGAGCCCCTCGCGCATCTCGACGACGTCGCGGTGGCCTTCGGTGGTCAGGAGGCCGAGCCGGGCGCCCTTCTTTTCCAGGAGCGCGTTGGTCGCGACCGTGGTGCCGTGCACGATGCGCTCGGTCTGCGCCAGGAGCGCCGCGGGCTCGAGCCCCAGCCGGGTTGCCAGCAGCTCCAGCCCCGCGACGACGCCGAGCGAAGGGTCCCCGGGCGTCGAGGGCACCTTGGCCAGCGTCGGCGCGCCGCCCGCGTCGATCGCCACCAGATCGGTAAACGTCCCCCCGACATCGATCCCGATGCGGTACACCGCGACCCCCACCCTAACCCTCCGCCGCCTGCGGGGGAGGGGACTCCGGTTGCGCCGGCTGAACCCCCTCCCCCGCAAGCGGCGGAGGGCTGGGGTGGGGGCCGCGGCCGCACGTTTCTCCGAGCGCCTCGGCGACGACTTGCAGCACGCCGGCGCGGTTACCGAGGATCTCGTTGTTCCAGAACCGCACGATGCGCCATCCTTGTCGCTGCAACTCGCGGTCCCGCCGGTCGTGGTCGCCCGGGCGCGCGTGCTGGCCGCCGTCGGCCTCGACGATCAGCCGCGCTTCGATGCAGGCGAAATCGACGACGTAAGGCGGGATCGGGAATTGCCGGCGAAACCGGCCGCCGAGCCGGTGCCGCCGCAGTTCCTGCCACAGCAGCGCTTCGGCGTCGGTCAGATTGCCGCGCAACCGGCGCGCACGCTGCTTCATTGCGGCGCCGCCCCGCATGTCTTCCCGGTCGGGGCGCATCACTCCCACCCTAACCCTCCCCCGCCTGCGGGGGAGGGGACGAGGCTGCGCGGGTGGCGGGCTGAGCTCCCTCCTCCGCCTGCTCGGGAGGGGACGAGGCCGCGACGTAATCTCTGTCAGCCCCCTCCCCCGCAAGCGCGGGAGGGTTGGGGTGGGGGTTGGTCACAAAACCGTTTTCGACGTCGCGCGCCACCGCCCCTGGGGCGCGCTTTACCGGGTCGCCCCAGCCGCCGCCGCCGCCCGATTCCAGCACCAGGCGGTCGCCGGGACGGACCAGGATGCTGGTTTCCTTGGTGCGGATGGCGCGCGGCTCCTCGTTGCCGGAGTGGAGGGTGTAGCAGTGCGTCCTGCCGTCGGCGCCGCCGAGGAGGCCGCAGGCGCCGTGCCGCACCCCCTCGCCCGCCGTGTTGCCTAGCGCCGGCTCGGCGGTCTCGACCACCATTTCGACGATGCCGCCCGGGCCGCCGCGATATTCGCCGGCGCCCCCCGAATCGGCGCGGAATTCGTGGGTCTTGAAGAACAACGGAAAGCGCGCCTCGGTGACTTCGAGGCTGCCGAACTTGATGCCGCCGGCCGAATGCCATTCGCCGGCGCCGGGCCAGCCGTCGCCCTGCGCGGAGGCGCCGCCGCCCGGCCTCCCCTGGAAGAAATGCCAGAGAAACGGCCGCTGGTTACGCGGATCGCGGCCCTGGATCGCGATGCGGAAGCGGCGCCCCCAGCCGGCCATCGCACGCTCGGGACAGGCCGGCGCCAGCGCCTTGACGATCGCCTCGATGATCTCCTGGCCGCAATGCGAGGTGCACAGCGTCACCGGCAGGCCCTCGTCGGCCCAGACCACGGTGCCGGGTTTCACAATGAGCTCGATCGGGCGGAAGGTGCCGTCGTTTTTCGGCGTGTCGGGATCGATCAGGAACGACAGCGCGACGACGACGGCCGAATAGGTATTGGCGTAGGAGGAATTGATGAAGCTCCCGACCTGCGCGTGCGAGTCCGTCAGGTCGATCCTGAGGTCGCTGCCCGCCTTGGTGACCGTGGCGCGGATGTGGATGTCGTTATTGCCGCGCCCGTCGTCGTCAAGCAGCGCTTCGCCCCGGTAGACCCCGTCCGGCCACTGGGCGATGATCGCGCGGGTCTGGCGCTCGGCGCCGTCGAGCACGGCTTCGATCGCGGCGTGCGTCACCGCCCAGCCGAATTCCGCCGCCAGCGCCAGAAAGCGCCGCTCGCCGGCATGCGCCGAGCCGATCATCGCCGCCAGATCGCCGCGGAAATCGCGCGGGTGGCGGACGTTGGTCGCGATCATCTCGAGGAGATCCCGGCGCACCGCGCCCCGGTCATAGAGGCGCAAGGGCGTGATGCGGATGCCTTCCTGCCAGATGTCGGTGGCGCTGGCGTTGTAGGCGCCGTGCGTCGCGCCGCCGATGTCGCTCTGATGCGCCCGGTTGATCGACCAGAAGCGCGGCTCGGTCCCCTCGAAGATCGGCACAAAGGCGGTCAAGTCGGGCAGATGGTTGCCGCCGTGGTAGGGGTCGTTGAGCAGGAACACATCGCCCAGGTGGATGTCGCCCCTGAAGAATTCGCTGACCGCGCGCGCCGCAAACGGCAACGCGCCGACATGGATCGGCACATGCTCGGCCTGGGCGATCAGGCGGCCATCGAGGTCGCAGATCGCGGTGGAAAAATCGCGGCTCGAATTGAGGATCTGCGAATACGAGGTGCGCAGCATCGCCTCGCCCATCTCCTCGACGATCGCCAGGAGGCGGTGCTGCACGACCGAGACGACGACGGGATCGACAGGCTGGGACATCGGGGGAGCCTCGCTATGGCGCATCGGCTGACAGGATCGCCTGTTCCACCGCGATTGTCACGGTGCGCCGCCGCCCGCTAGTCTCGCTTGATCGGTGCGCTGACCGGGGGGA
>DATGFP010000101.1:0-12179 GCA_035309005.1 Allostellaceae bacterium
ATGGTCTCGCCCGCGAGCGACCCGGCTGCCGCCTGGCGCCAGCTCGGCGGCGACCTCGCCATTCTCGAAGCCTTCGTCGATTTCGCCTGCGAAATCTCGGTGGTCGTCGCGCGCGGCGCCGACGGGGCGATGGCCGCCTACCCGCCGGTCGAGAACCGCCACGTCAACCACATCCTCGACACGACGATCGCCCCGGCCGCGCTCGCGCCCGAGCTCGCCGGCGACGCCGACCGGTTGGCGCGCGGCATCGCCGAGCGGCTCGGGCTTGTCGGGGTGCTCGCGGTCGAGATGTTCGTCACCCGCGACGGCAGGCTGCTGGTCAACGAGCTGGCGCCGCGCCCGCACAATTCCGGGCACTGGACGATCGACGCCTGCATGACCAGCCAGTTCGAGCAGCTGGTGCGGGCGATCTGCGGCCTGCCGCTGGGCGCGACCGAGCACCATTCGGATGCGGTGATGACCAACCTGATCGGCCGCGAGGTCGAGGGCTGGCGCGCCGTGCTCGATGATCCGCGCGCCCGGCTCCACCTCTACGGCAAGAGCAAGATCCGGCCGGGCCGCAAGATGGGCCACATCACCCGCCTCTTGCCGCGCACCTGAGACGCCTCAGCGTGACGGACGCAGGAGGCGCAGCGGGTTGGGCAGGCTGTCGCCGGCGGCGGCGAGGCGCTGGCGCAGGCCGGTCAGGCGGTGCAGGCCGGCGAGGCGGCGGCCGATGAATTCCTCGGTGTCGGCGCAACCCGGCGAATTGTCGTCGAGCCAATAGAGCGTCGCGGCGGCGTGGATCCCGGCGAGGCTGACGCGCTTGGTATAAAAGCTGAAATCGGTGGCGCGGTCGCCGACGCCGCGCCACATCGCATCGACGCTGTCATAGAGGAGGCGCAGCGCGAGCGGCGCGTTGTGCGGCAGCGCCAGCACCGAAAGGCCGCGGCGCGCCGCCTCGCGCCACGGCAGCATGATTTCGCAGCGCAACCGCAGCGCCAGCGCGACGCGACGCGACAGGCTGAGCTCCGCGAGATCGGCGGCCGCGAGGCGCTGCAGCATCTCCCGGTCGGCCCAGTGGCTGAAGGCGGCGATCATGTCGGGCGCGCCGCGCGGGAAGAGCGCCGCGGCTTCGCCCTCCGGCATGTCGAGGCGCTGCGCCGCGCGGCGCTGGGCACGCCGCGTCCAGCCGTCGAACGCGACGTCGGGCAGCAGCGCGGCGACCAGCCGCTCGCGCTCGGCGTCGGCGAACGGGCTCTTCACCCGGACGCCTCACTGCCGAGGAAGGCCGCCAGATCCATCGGATGGCGCTGCCATTCCTCGACAAAGACCAGGTGGCGCAAATCGGTCATCCGCTGCGGGTAGAGGACGCCGTCGAGATGGTCGCATTCGTGCTGCACGACACGGGCGTGGAAGCCGGCCGCCTCGCGCGCGATCGCGGCGCCGTCGAGCCCCACCCCACGATAGCGGATGCGCAGGTGGCGCGGCACCACCCCGCGCAGCCCGGGAACCGACAGGCAGCCCTCCCAGCCGAATGCCCGCTCGTCGCCGATGAGTTCGACGACCGGGTTGATCAGCACGGTCAAATCCGCTTCGGTGTCCCCCGGCAGACCGGTCAGCCGCTCGGGCCCGACGCGGAAGATGACGAGCCGCAGCGGCATGTGGACCTGCGGCGCCGCGAGCCCGGTGCCGCCGGCATCCTCCATCGTCTCCAGCATGTCGTCGACCAGCTGGCGCACCCAGGGTGCGGCCGGGTCGGCGATCGCGGCAGCCGGCGCGCGCAGTATCGGGTTGCCCATGCGGGCGATCTTCAACAGAGCCATGGCCCGGAATATGTGGTGCCGCGAGGCGGCGGTAAAGCCGCGTCGCGCACGGTCCATCGCGGCGGCCATCACGCCGGCCGGCCCGACTTCACAGGCGCACCCTCAGGTGGTAAATAAAGCGATGCTGAGGTTGCGCGGTGCGGCCTCGCGTGGCCCTGGCGTTTGATGGAGAGAACCGCCCGTGCAAGTCCTCGTTCGCGACAACAACGTCGACCAGGCCCTGCGGGCCCTGAAAAAAAAGATGCAGCGCGAAGGGGTCTTCCGGGAGATGAAATTGCGGCGCAACTACGAAAAACCCTCGGAGCGGCGCGCCCGCGAAAAGGCCGAAGCGGTGCGCCGCTACCGCAAGCTCCTGCGCAAGCGCATGGAGCGCGAGGGCTACTGAGCTCTCTGCGCCGCGCCCGGCCAGGGGACTGGCTGGCTAAGAGAGCGCATTCACCAAAATTGCGGCCGATCTCGCCGTCCTGAATGGACGCTGGTAGTAGTTGATCGCGGTGTCGCATCGCGGGTGATCAAGGCCGCCGCCTGCCCCTGAGCGTGTCGCCCGCCTCCCCGGCGCCTTGACGATCTCCTCCGCGCTTTCTTTGGCGCCGCGGAGCAGCAACGCCCTCGAGAGAGCGCCGGGTCACCCCCCGGGGCAAAGCCGCGCTTCGGGCATCCACGGGCGCTGCCGAGCCGACTCGGCAATGCGGTGCTTGGCGGCGCGCGCCGGGCATGGTGGCGCTCCGCAACGCCCCCTCAAAACCTCACCCCCGCTCCAAAACGGCAGCATTGTGTAACGGGAACGGCTTTAGGCGCCACAGTATATTCAAACCCGGGGCAAAATGGGTAAATTCGTGGTAAATAACTTGAAGCGAGATTTGGTCTCGCTATCCTATTAATTGTTGGGCGTTACTAACACGCCAGATGAGGAACTTGAACTAGACTGTGTTTGTCTGGCTTTTGATGGTTATTTATCGGGCCTTCGCGGCAGCGAGCTAAGCGGCGACCCGGGAGAGCGAGCAAATGGCGAGCAAGAACGGTAACGGCAACGGCAACCAGGCCAATTTCTCCAACGCGCCGGCGGCGGTGGCGGAAACCTACAGCGTCGGCGATGCGGGCCTCGCCGGCGTGCAGTACTTCGACGTGCTGGCGCAGGCCGGCGGTGGCCACAACACGAGCCTGTGGTCGCTCGGCACGACCGCGATCGGCGCCGCCGGCTGGACCGCCCAAAGCAACGGAAACGGCAACGGCAATGGCAACGGAAACGGCAAAAGCAACGGAAACGGAAACGGAAACGGCGGCGGCCCAACCGAACTGTTGACCCAGGACACCGCCTACGGCGTTGACGACGGCAGCTATCGCAGCGCGCTCGGCGCCAGCATCTTCATCACCAGCAGCGGCCTCGTCGGTTACGACATGACCGCGATGTCGGCCGCCACCCGGCTGGCGATCGACAACCTCGGCGCCGGCCAGACGATGACCGACAGCTTCTACTACGCGATCCAGGTCGGCGCCGGCTCGATCAGCTGGAACGAGGTGACGATAACCCTCGGCGGCGCCGCGGCGCAGATCGTGGTGACGCCGGGCAGCGTCGTCGAAAACAAGAATGTCAATGTCAGCGGCAATTTGACCGACAGCGAAAGCCTGTCAGTCAAGGCGGCGAGCGGCGATGCGACCGGGTTCAAGATCGCGGCAGCAAGCGGCGCGACGCTCGGCACGATTACACTCAACGGCGCGACGCTCGGCACCGGCGGCTTTTACACCTTCGCCGGCGGCAGCGGCACGTTCACCTATTCGGTATCGAACGCGGCGGTGCTGGCAACCCATCTCGGCTACGGCGAATCGCAGCAGGAGCAGTTTACCATCACCACCGCGAACGGCACGACAAAGTCGTTCTCCGAGACGGTGAAGGGCAACATCAACACCCCGGTGGTCAGCGCCTCGGCGGCCCTGTCGAGCATCGCGCAGGGGAGTTCGGTCGGTCTGGTCATCGCCGCCAGCGACAACGACGACAATGCCTCGCTGAGCTACGCGATCGGCGGCGCGCCCGCCGGTGCGACGCTCGCGTCAGCCACAGACCCGGGCGGCGTCAGCTACAATAGCGCGACGCAGCAATGGACGGTTTCCGCGGCCGCGCTGGGCGACCTGACGCTCTCGCCGGGCGCCAATTTCTCCGGCGACATCGAGCTCTCGGTGACGGTGACCAACACCGAAACCAACCCCGGCAACCCCGCCGATATCGCAACCGCGAGCGCCAGCACCGCGATCGACCTCACGGTAACCCCGACGCCGGTGACGTCGGATCCGGGTTACCGCGGGTCACTGCTCGATGTGCCGGGCGCCTACAGCACGTTCACGACCGCGATCAATGACGGCGGAGAAGTCGCCGGGTACTACGATGACGGCGCCGGCCAGCACGGTTTTCTCTATAACGGCAGCGGCTTTGTCACCCTCAATCCGGTGGCCGGGGCACAAGGGACCGAGGTCACCGCGATCAACGCGTCCGGCGACGTCGTCGGCTCCTACGGCGACGCCAGCGGCTATCACGGCTTTCTCTATGATGCCGGCGGCATGCACCTGCTCAACGCATCGGCGACGCCATATTTCGGTTCCTACTATACCGCCGCAACCGCAATCAACGCGACCGGCGAAGTCGGCGGGTATTACTACGACAGCACCGGCGAACACGGCTTCCTCTACGATAGCGGCAGCGGCGTCTACACGCCGCTCAACGACCCGCAAGATGCCGGCGCAACCTTCGTCGTCGCGGTCAACAGCGCGGGCAAGGCGGCCGGTTACTACAACGACAGCGTCGGCATCTCGCACGGCTTCGTCTACAGCAACGGCACCTACACGACGCTCGACCCGAGCGGCTCCGACTACACGATGGTCACCGGCGCCGACGATGCCGGCGATGTCGTCGGATACTACCAGGACAGCACGACCCTCAAGGATTACGGCTTTTTCTACAACGGCAGCACCGGCCAATACACCACGCTCTACGGCCCGGAAGGCGCCACCGCGACCTTCGCCAGCGCGATCAACAACACCGGCGCCATCGCTGGGTATTATTACGACAGCGCCAACGTCGCGCATGGCTTTGTCTATAGCGGCGGCAACTACACGCCGGTCGACGGTCCCTCAGGCGCCTATTACGTCAGCCCGACCGGAATCAACGACAGCGGCACCCTCGCCGCCAATGTCGATACTCCGTCCGAAGTGAGTTTTCTCTACAACACCGGCGGCGCCAGCTACACCGCGCTCGCGGCTCCTGCGGGGGCGCTCTCCGCCTACGCCACCGCGGTCAACGACACCGGCACGATCGCCGGCGCTTTTAGCGACAATTCCGGCTCGCACGGCTTTGTCTACAATATCGCCAGCGCCGCCTATACGACGCTCGACGCGGTGGCCGGCGCCTACGACACCAACCCCGTCGCGATCAACAATGCGGGCCAGGTGGTCGGGGACTACGACGACAACAGCGGGACGCACGCCTTCCTCTATAGCGCCGGCGGCTTCACCACCCTCACCCCGACATCGGGGGCCAGCGACAGCTACGCCGCGGCGATCAATGCGACCGGCGAGGTCGCCGGGTTTTACGACGACGACAGCGGCACGCACGGCTTTCTCTACAACAGCAGCACGCAAACCTTCACCCCGCTCAATGGCCCGGCGGGCTCTCCCTGGGACTATGCGACCGGGGTCAACGACAGCGGCACCGCCGTTGGGTATTACGGCGACAACAGCGGCGGCCAGCATGCCTTCATCTACCAGAACAACGCCTACACCAGCTTCGATGCGCCGAGCGCCAGCTGGACCCACGCCGTCGCGGTCAACAACAGCGGCGCGGTGCTCGGCTATGACGGCGACAACGCCGGCAACCAGAACATCTTCATCTACCAGGCCGGCAAATTCACCACCCTCGACGGGTTGTCGGCGAATTCGGGGGCCGTCGCCTCGGGTTTCGACAACAACGGCGATGTGGTCGGCACCTATTACGGCAACGCCGGCCAGCTCGGCTTCTTCTACAACGGCACCACCGGCAGCTATACGACGCTCAACGACCCGGCCGGCAGCCTCGGCACCGCGGCCTATGCCATCAACAATTCGGGCGATGTCGTCGGCGGCTATTTCCCGGTGACGCAGCACGGCTTCCTGGCGGTGCCGACCTGAGGCTCAGCGGGCGGGACAATAAGGCACGGCGGTCAATATTGCAGGTCGGGGTCGATTTCCTGCAATAGGCGGCCGCCCGCCGCGATACTGCGGATGTTGGCGGCGATCTCGCCCGCCAGCTGGGCGACGGTCGGGCGGCGCGCGACATGCGGCATCACGGTGATTTTGGGGTGCGACCAGAGCGGGCTGTCGGGCGGCAGCGGCTCGGGCCACAGCGCGTCCAAGGCGGCGTAGGACAGCTGCCCCGCATCGAGCGCTTGGATCAGGTCGGTCGCGACCACGTGCTTGCCGCGCCCGACATTCACCAGCATCGCCCCTTTGGGCATCATCGCGAAGGTGCGGGCACAGAAGATGCCCTCGGTCTCGCGGGTCAGCGGCAACAGGCAGACCGCGATGTCGGTCTGGTTGAGGAAGGGTTCGAGCTGGTCCGGGCCGTGAAACAGCTTCACCTCGGCCGCCTCCCGCGGCGAGCGCACCCAGGCGGAGACCGCGAACCCCAAGGACTGCAGCACCAACGCCGGCGCCTTCGCCATCAGCCCAAACCCGAGAAAGCCGACGCGGCGCTCCTCGGGCCGCACGATCCGGGTGCGGCGCCACTCGCGATTGGCCTGCGCCGCCGCGTAGCCGGGCATGTCGCGATGGAAGCGCAGAACGTGCATCACGACGTATTCGGTCATCATCGGATCGCCGCCCGACGGCTCGATCTTGCCGAGCGGCACCCTGGGCAGGCGCGGATGGTCGATGAAGGCCTCGACCCCGGCCGAGCGGCTGAACATCGCCTTCAGCCGCGGCAAATCGGGGAGGACATCGAAATCGGGGCGCATGAACGCGAGGTATTCGATGTCGCCGGGCGCGCCGGGTTGCGGCCAGACGCGGATTTCGAGATCGGGAAGCAGCCGCGCGAACGCCTCGCGCCAGGACGCGGCGCCGCCGATCTGGTCGAGGTTCATGAGCAGCAGCGCCATTACGTGTTCTCCTGTTCCGGTTGAAACGGCTAGGCCAGCGCGGCCTCGCGGCCGCTGTCCGAAGCACCCTTGATCGCATCGACCAGGCGGTGCAATTCGACCGCGGTCGCGAAATCAGGCGGGCGGCTGTCGCCGCCGCCACGGATGGCCTGCGCAAAGAGCCGGTACATCTGGCCGACATTGGCCGGTTCGCCGGCGGGCGTCCCCGGCGTGGCGAATTGGAAGCGCTGCGGCACCGGCAGCGGCGCCAGCGTGTTGCCGCCCTGGGCGGCGTGCAGCGAAACCTCGCCCAGCTGCGGCGAATCCTCACCCATCGCAACGAGCGTCCCCTCGCGCCCGTAGATCTCCATGCGGTAGCCGCTGCCGGCGAACGGGATCGCCCCGATATGCGCCGAGGCGACGGCGCCGTTTGCCAGCCGGCCGCTGATCAGCACGTTGTCGGGCGAGGTGACGTCGAGCCAAATGTTGCTGCCGGTGTCGAGCCACTGCTTCGCCTGCGTCGCGACCACAGCGCTGAGCCGGGCGAAATCGCCGGCGACAAAACGCATCGCGTCGATCGTGTGGCCGTTGGCGATGGTCAGCGTGTTGGCGCCGAGCTCGGCGTCGCGCTGCCAAATGCGGTTGGAGGGGCGCCTGAGGACGCCCTCGCGCATCAGGCAGACCTGCACCGCCATGACCTCGCCGACATAGCCCCCCTGCACCAGCTCCCGCATATACATGACGCTAGGGTTGACGCGGGCCTGCAGCCCGACCGCGGTAACGAGCCCCTTGGCCTCAGCCAGCGCCGCCAGCTCGACCGCTTCCGCGGTCGTGCGCCCGAGCGGCCATTCGCAGTAGACGTGCTTGCCGGCTTCGAGCGCCGCCTTGGTCGGCGCGTAGTGCGACGGCACGCGCACCACGACCGCGACCGCGTCGATCTCGGGCGAGGCGATCATCCGGCGATAGTCGTCGAAGGCCAGCCGGGCACCCCAGGTCTGGCGCGCCGCTTCGGCGCTGTCGGCGCGGGTCGTGCTGACCGCGGTCAATTCGACATCGCCGCTGGCGCGCAGCGCCGGCAGGTGCGAGCGCGCCGACCAGGTGCCCTTGACGCTGGCGCCGATCAGGCCCAGCCGAAGCTTCTCCGCCATGTCGCTGTCTCCCCGGAACTCGGACAGAGCGGGATCGTGGCCCCTCGACGCGCGACGCACAAGCCGCGACGCCGATTGCCTAGCCCTTCGCCCGGGTCGTACGATAGTCAGCCCTCGCGGAGAGAACCATGAGTGAAGCATCGACGGTCGCGCTGAGCCCGGAGACCGTGCTGGCGCAGATGAAAGCGAACGGCGTCACCGATATCGTGTGGCTGCCCGACAGCGAAACCAACTGGCTCTACCTCCTGATGCAGGCCGAGCCGTCGCTGCGCCTCGTCGGGGTCAGCCGCGAGGGGCACGCCTGCTCAATCGCCGCCGGGCTCTACGCCGGCGGCAAGAAGCCCTTAATCCTGATCCAGAACACCGGCATGATGGAATCCGGCGATTCGATCCGCGGCTGGCTCTTGGGGCTCAACGTGCCGGTGGTGCTGATGGTCGGCTATCGCGGCTGGACGCGGCACGGCGTCACCACCGACACCGCCGCTACCTATACCGAGCGCTTCCTGATGGCGTTCGGCCTCGAATATTACCTCGTCGAAAATGACGCCGACGCGCCGCGCATCACCGCGGCCTTCGAGGAGGCGGCGCGCACCAAGCGCCCGGTCGTCGTGCTGGTCGGCGACGAATATCACGGCTTCAACCGGTGAGGGGCGCCGCGATGAGCGACAACAGCGAACTGATCCGCGACCAGTTCACCCGCCAGGCGGTGCCGTTCAGCACCGCCGCGCCGATCGCCAACGAGGAAGCGCTGCGGCTGATCGTCGAGGCCGCCGAGGCGGGCCCGGACGACCGGGTGCTCGACGTCGCGTGCGGCGGCGGCATCGTGGTGTGCGCTTTCGCACCGCACGTCAGCCACGCGACCGGCATCGACATGACGCCGGCGATGCTCCAGCGGGCCCGCGCGCTGGCCGCCGAGAAAGGCATCGCCAACGTCAGCTGGCGCGAGGGCGACGTGACGCGCCTGCCCTACCCGGACGGCGCCTTCACGATCGTCGTGACGCGCTTTGCGGTGCACCACTTCCCCGACCCGCCGGCGGTGATGCGCGAGATGGTGCGGGTGTGCGCGCCGGGCGGCCGCATCGTCGTCGTCGACACCTGCGCCTCGCCCGACCGCGCGAAGGCCGCCGAGTTCAACCGATTGGAAAAGCTGCGCGACCCGTCACACGCGCGCTGCCTGGCGCTCACCGAATTGCAGGGCCTCTTCCGCGCCGCCGGCCTCGGCGAGCCGCGGACAAGCTTTACCGAGCTGCGCGACACGGTGACGAACCTCCTGGCGCGCTCGTTCCCCAACCCCGGCGACGACCGGAAGATCACCGACCTCTTCGCCGCCTCGCTCGCCGACGACCGCCTCGGCATCCCGGTCAAGCGCTCCGGCGAAGCGATCGAATACGCCTACCCGGTCGCGATCCTCGCCGCCGCCCGGCCCTGACGGCATTTGGCGGCCGCGATGGGATTCGCTCGGATCACCGCAGACCCGGACCAGATGGGGGGAGTGCCTTGCATTCGCGGGCTTCGCATCCCTGTGGCGACCGTTGTCGGGATGGTCGCCGACGGGATGCGCGACGCCGAGATCCTTGCAGCCTACCCAGATCTCGAACGTGAGGATATCGCCGAAGCCTTGCGCTATGCGGCCGCTGCAGTTCGCGAACGCATGTTGCCGCTCACCATGCCGTGAATTTTTTGGTCGATAACGCGCTTTCGCCGATTGTCGCGGAAAGATTGCGCCAAGCGGGTCACAACGCGGCACACGTGCGTGATTACGGCATGCAGGCGGCGTCCGATGAAGAGATTTTTGAACGCGCTCGTGCGGAAAATCGCGTGATTGTATCGGCGGATACCGATTTCGGCACTCTGCTGGCGCTGCCACAAGCGCACCAGCCGTCGGTGGTTCTCTTCCGGCAACAACGCGACAGGCTGCCCGAGCGGCAGGCGGCACTGCTGCTCGCCAATCTGGCGGCGGTTGAAGGCGCGTTGCAGCGCGGGTCCGTCGTCGTACTGGAGGACACACGCATCCGAGTCCGGGGCTTGCCGATCGGCGGACCCTGATCCCGGCGAGTGGCCCGATGCCTCGACCCGGCGCGATCCGGCGAATATATTGACGCAGACATTTGCCCCGGATTGGCGGCGTCGCGCCCTAACCGGCTTTGCTGATTATGGAGTAGACCCATGAAATTCGGATTGTTTGGCGGGGCGCGGGCGCGCGGCGGGCCGGCCGGCGACAGCGAGGGCTACCACGACTTCATCAAATACGTCGTGGCGGCCGAGGAACTCGGGTTTTCCAGCGTCTTTCTGGTCGAGCACCATTTCACCGGGTTCGGTCAGGTGTCGGCCTCGCTCAATCTCCTGTCCTACCTCGCGGCGCGGACCGAAAAAATCCGCCTCGGCACCGCGGTCGTCGTGCTGCCGTGGCACAACCCGGCGCTGGTCGCCGAAGAGGCGGCAACGCTCGACCTGCTGTCCAATGGGCGGCTCGATTTCGGCGTCGGCAAGGGCTATCGCCCCTATGAATTCTCTGGCTTTTGCGTGCCGCAGGACGAGGCGAGCGCGCGGTTCGACGAGGCGATCGCGGTGATCCGCAAGGCGTGGACTACCAAGGGCCGGTTTTCCCATAGCGGCCGCTGGTGGCACTACGACAACATCGTTGTCGAGCCGGCGCCGATCCAGCAGCCGCACCCGCCCTTGTGGATGGGCGCCGGCAGCCCCGATTCGATCCGCCGCGCGGCGCGCGAGGGCTATAATCTGCTGCTCGACCAGATCGCCCCGATCGACGTCATCATCGACCGGGTGCGGGTTTTCCGCGAGGAATGCAAGGCGGCGGGCCGGGCCTACGACCCGATGATGGTCGGGGTGACTCGCGGTTTGCAGATCGTGCACAACGAGGAGGAGCGCAAGCGCGCCATTCTCACCCGCCGCGAGGTCCTGAAAAACATCGGCGACCTGGCGCGCGGCCCGGGCGCCGAGCGCTACCACAACATCAAGGACGACCCCGATACGTTCGAGCTCGACGACGCGCCGCTGCTCGGAACGCCGGAGGAGATCATCGCGCGGCTGAAGCGATTGGAGGCCGGCGGGATCGAGAACATCCTCTTCGCCGCGCCCGGCGCCTCGGTCGCCGGCTTGCGCACCTTCGCCGAAGAAATCATGCCGGCCTTCGACGCCAAAAGCTCGATGGCCTTCGCGCAGGTGTGAAACACAAGGGAGGAATTGGCGATGATGCGCATTGTCGAAGCGCTCGAAGCCTTTCGCCCGCACCGCGGCGACGCGATCGTGGTGCCCGGGCGGGGCGGCCGCTACTGGACCGGTCTCACCGACAAGGAGAGCCTCGACGCGCCGATGGGCGACCCGGCGATGGGCGGGCACGCCGGTTTCGGCCTCGGCCTCGCGCTGGCGCGGCCCGAGCGCAAGGTGGTGCTGTTCGACAGCGAGGGCGACATCCTGATGAGCCTCGGCATGCTGGCGACGATCGCCGAGCAGGCGCCGGCTAATTTCTACCACTTCCTCTTGGATAACGAAGTTTACGCGACGACCGGCGGCCAGCCGGTGCCGAACGCCAAGATCGTCGCCTACGACAAGCTGGCGCTCGCCGCCGGCTACCCGCGCGCGCATGCCTTCGAGGAGGTCGGCGACCTCGCGCGCGAATTGCCGGCGATCCTCGGGCGCCCCGGCCCGGTCTTCGTCTGGCTCAAGGTCTACCCCGAAATCGAGAACCAGCCGATCGGCCAACGGCGGCGTTGGCAGACCCGCTCGCGCGACCAGGTGCTCGCCGATCTGCGCGGCGCGCTCGGCGGCTGAGCGATGAACGCAAATGCGCCGGTCGACGCCGGCACCTTCGATTACATCGTGACGGGCGCCGGCTCGGCCGGCTGCTGCATGGCGGCGCGCCTCAGCGAAAACGGCCGCCACCGGGTGCTGCTGCTCGAAGCCGGCCCCGACGACCGCTACTGGTGGATCCACGTGCCGATCGGCTACAGCCGGCTCTTCGCCAACCCGCGGATCAACTGGATGTTCGAGAGCGAGCCCGAGCCCGAACTCGAAGGCCGCTCGATGTACCAGCCGCGCGGCAAGGTGCTGGGCGGCACCAGCTCGATCAACGGCATGGTCTACATGCGCGGCAACCCGGCCGACTA
>DATGFP010000102.1:0-27579 GCA_035309005.1 Allostellaceae bacterium
TCTTCAAGGTCGACGCGTTCCGCCCCTTGGCCGAATTCAAGAAGGAGGTCGGCGAATTCGCCCGCTACCTCAAGGAGACGCCGCCCTCAGAAGGCTCCTCGGGCGTCCTCTACCCCGGCGAGATCGAGCACCGCCGCGAACTTGACCGCCGCGCCAACGGCATCGAGGTCGAGGATTCGACCTGGTACAAACTGCGCGACCTCGCCGAACAGTACCAACTGACCGACCGCCTCGGCTTCGGCGACGTCGAGTAAGGTTCGGCGGATGATCGGCGCCCCGCTCGGCGACCACCGGCTGACGCTTTACGGCAGCTTCACCTCGAGTTCGAGCTACAAGCCGATGCTGTATCTGGCGCTCAGCGGGCTGCCGTTTTCGTTCCGCACGGTGAATTTGAAAACCGGGGTGCAGAACACGCCCGAATACCTCGCGGTCAACCGCTGGGGCGTCGTGCCGTCGCTGCGCCATCGCGGCCTCACGATCCTGCAGTCGAACGTGATCCTCGATTACCTCGCGCGCACCACCGGCCAGTTCGAGGGCAAGGCCGAGCAGGAGCGCTGGCAGGCGCGCGAATGGCTGTCGTGGGAGGCCGACCACATCACCGCGGTCGCCCGGGTGCGCCACTCGGCCCGCTTCCGCAAGATGCACGACGAGGTCATCGCCGAATTCCGTCCGCGCGCCGAGGCCGCCCTGTCGTTCGTCGACAAGACCCTGAGCGAGCGGCCGTTCCTGGTCGGCGACTATTGCACGATCGCCGATATCGGCTGCTGGGGCCGCATGGTGTTCATGCACGAGGGCGGCTTCGAGATTTCCAATTGGCCGCACCTCCAGGCCTGGGCCGGCCGCCTCAAGGCAATGCCCGGCTTCGCGCTGCCCTACGATCTGATCCCCAGCAAGGACCGCGAATACGACCCGGCGCCGCATAACGCGCCGCGCTGATTGCCCCTCTCCCGCATTGCGGGAGAGGGTGGCCGGCGCGGCAGCGACGGCCGGGTGAGGGTGACCGAGGCCGATCGTTGTTTGCCCCTCACCCCAGCCCTCTCCCCCGATGGGGGAGAGGGGGTTTTGAGACTACTCCGCCGCGATGGCGCCGGCCTGGAACGGGGCCGGGGCGGCGCGTTCGGCTTCGGTCATCGGGGCGGGCCACCATTTATCTTCCCATTCGGAGAAGATGCCGCGCAGCCGCGGCAGTACCGCGTCGGCGAAGAGCTTGGTGTTGTACTTGGCCAAGTCTTTGCCCATGCTGCCGAACTGCAAGAGCAGCATCAGATGGCCGACATTGAGGTCTTTGGCGACCGTGGTCAATTGCTCGACGACTTCGTCGGGCGAGCCGATGATGACGTAGCCGCGCTCGACGATGTCCTCCATCTGGGTCGTCGCGCGCGCCTTCTGCCGCGCGTCGAGGCTGGCGGCGCGGCCGATTTGGCCCTGGATGCCGGCGCGCTGCGTCGCCTCGGTGATGTAGCCCGGCGGCATCGCCCATTTCGGGTCGACGCGCAGGCAGCGGCCATAGAAATATTCGGCCGGCTCGCGGTAGAGCTCCATCGCCTGCTCGCGGCTCTCTGCGACCCCGACGAACTGCAGGAAGCCGGCGCGGTAGGGGTTCAAATCCTTGCCGAGCCGCTTCATCTCGTCCCAGAAGCCGGACATCGTCGCCTGCCCCTCCTTGAAGCCGAAATAGGAGAGATAGGCGTAGACGTAGTCCATCTTGGCGCACCACTGCCAGGTCTCGACCGAGCCGCCGCCCGGGATCCACACCGGCGGGTGCGGCTTCTGTACCGGGCGCGGCCAGATGTTGACGTAGCGCTGCTGGTTGAAGCGGCCGTTGAAGGCGAAGGTGTCGGGCGCCTGCCAGGCGCGCATCACCAAATCGTGGGCCTCGAGATAGCGCTCGCGCAGCATCGAGGGGTTCTGGCCGTAGGCGAAGCAGGTATCCATCGGGGTCCCGACCGGGAAGCCGGCGATCAGCCGCCCGCCGGAGATCACATCGATCATCGCGAATTCTTCGGCCACCCGGGTCGGCGGGTTGTAGAGCGCCAAGGAATTGCCCATGACGCACAGCGCGGTGTTTGTCGTGCGGCGCGCCAGGGACGAAGCAATCAGATTGGGCGACGGCATTAGCCCATAGCCGTTCGAATGGTGCTCGTTGACGCATACCGCGTCGAAGCCGCATTCGGACGCGTATTCGAGCTCATCCATGAAGTCGTTGTACATGTGATGGGCCCGCCGGGGGTCGAACAAGGTCGAGTGGATGTCGACCCACACCGAGGGGTGCTTCTCGCGAAAATCGTCGGGAAGCTCGGTATACGGCATCAGATGGAACCACATCAGCTTCATGGCGCTGCCCTCGGAACGGCGTTCAAATACCCGGCCGGCGCAGCGTGAAGCCTGCCCGGCCGCCCGTCAACGTCCCAGATCGCCGACGCCACCGCGGCGCCGATACTACCCCCGGTTGTGCTGACCATAGGTCGTTTGCTGAACCTGCAGCGGATTTACAGCCAGCCTCACCTTAAAGTTGCGGCGCGCTCGCGCGCTTCGATCCGGACTGTGCCAAGGCTAGCACGACATTGCGGCAAATTTAGCGCTCGCGACGGCGACTGCGGCGCTATGCGGCACGTTGGGCGCGGTGCGCTACGAGGAACCAGGTCTCCTGCGGACCGACGCCCTTGATTTCGATTTCGCCGCGCCGCTCGCAATGAAAGTACGGCGCCAGCGCCGCGAAGGCTTCGGCCGACAACTGCACGCGTTCCGGTTCGCCCGAGGATTCGAGCCGCGCCGCGAGGTTCACCGCGTCGCCCCAGACGTCATAGGAGAATTTGCGGGTGCCGATCACGCCGGCCATCACCGGCCCCGAGGCAATCCCGATCCGCATCCGGATCGTCACCCCGAACTGGCGCGCCACCGCCTCCTTCTCGGCGAACATCTCGAGCGCCATGCGGGCGAGGCGGGCGGCATGGTCCGGCGCCGGCTGCGGCAGCCCGGCGACGGCCATGTAGGCGTCGCCGATCGTCTTGATCTTCTCGACGCCGTATTTGCTGGCCAGCGCGTCGAAGCGGCTCATCATGTCGTTGAGCATCGCGACGGTGCGCTCGGCGCCGAGGCGGCGCGACAGCGGCACAAAGCTCTGGATGTCGGAAAAGAGGATCGAGGCCTCGCCGAAGGCGTCGGCGATCGGCTCGCCGGGGTTGCTGCGCAGCCGGTCGACGATCTCGCCGGGCAGGATGTTGCGCAGCAGCGCCTCGGTCTCCGCTTCGGCGCGCTCGGCGAGGCGCAGCGCGTAATAGACGATCGCCACGATAATCGCGAAGGTCGTCAGCGCCGAGGAGAGGTAGAGCTGGACGACAAAGCCGCGATCGACCGGGACCATCGGGAGGGGAAACAGCAGCCAGGCGGCCAGGTGCAGCACGAAAAACAGCAGGACGACCGCCATGCTGAGGCACCAGCGCTCGGTGCCGAGGATGAAGAAGCTGGCGCCGGCGCCGACGATCAGGTTGAGCTGGATGCCGGCGTCGCGGCCGAGCAGCGCGGCGAGGCCGAAGAGCGCCGCGGCTTCGGCGACCGCGATGACGAGGCCGGCGCAGATCTCGCTGACCCGGTGCAGCATGGGCACGCACAGCGCCACCGCGACGAGGCCCAAATTGATGACGATGATCCAGCGATAGGCCCGCGCATCGGTCATCGCGTAGTTGAGCGCGTAGAGTGTCGAGGATAGGACAATCAGCGCGGCGACGACGTTGAGGATCTTCAGCCGGCGGCGGACCCGCAGCGGATACCCGGCGGTGCCGAGATCGAGAAGGCGGTTGATCGGATGGGCCGCCCGCATCTTCATCGCCATTGCCGCTCCCGGTGGCGCCATCGCCGCTATCCCGCCTTCGCCCTCTGGTTCGCCCTCTGGTTCGCCTTCTGGATGGCCCGCTCAGAGAGCCGATTGCCGCTGACTTCCGCCCCGGCGGCCGGGCTCAGCCGGCGAAACCCGAGAACCGATAATAGCGGGATCAGCGCGATCAGCAGAAAGACGATGCGGAAATCGCCGGTGGTCACCCGCTCCTGGCCGGCGACCAGCGCCAGCAGCGCGGCGCCGATCGCGACGCCGAAGCCGCGCGCCAGCTGCTGCCCGACGCCACTGACGCTGGTGGCGCGGCTGAGCGCGGCAGACGGCACGTCGGCGAAGCTGATCGTGTTGAGCGCGAGGTATTGGATGCTGCGGATCATGCCCGAGGCGAGCACCGCGATGACAATGACCCAATGGGGCGTGGCGGCGTCGAGCAAGGCGAAGCTCGCGGTGACCGCCGCCGACAGCACGGCGCCGCCGACCAGGGTGCGGCGAAAGCCGGTAAAGCGCAACAGGATGCGCGAGAAACTGCGCACCAGCATCGCGCCCAGGGTGGAAGCGAAGGTCAGCAAGCCGGCGGCGACCGGGCTCAGCCCGAACCCGACCTGAAACAATAAGGGCAGCAGAAACGGCGTCGCGTCGAGGCCCATGCGGCAGATGCCGCCGGTTACCGTGCCGATGCGAAAGGTCGCGATCTTGAGGAGCGTCAGGTCGAGCACCGGCGCGGCGCTGGTGCGGGCATGCCGGCGGTAGCCCCAGAGCGCCACCAGCGCCAGCGGAAAGAGCGCGAGCCCGAGCGCCGGCGCGATGATCGGGCGGCCCAAATTCTCGATCCCGAATTCCAGCAGAAACAACCCGACCCCGGCGATCGCGAACCCGACGAGGTCGAACCGCGCCGGCGCCGGAGCGCGGTAATTCTCGAACAGCCACAGCGCCAGCGCGCCGCCGACAACGCCGATCGGGATGTTGAGGTAGAAGATCCAGCGCCACGACGCGTAGCTCGTCAGAAAGCCGCCGACGATCGGCCCGACCGTCGGCCCGATCATCGCCGGGATCGTCATCCAGTTCATCGCCGAGACGAGGCCGGCGCGCGGGAAGCTGCGCAACAGGATCAGGCGCCCGACCGGCGTCATCATCGCGCCGCCAAAGCCCTGCACGACGCGCATCGCGAGCAGCATCGGCAGGCTCGTTGCCAGGCCGCACAGCGCCGAACCGCCGGCGAAGATCAGCACCGCCGCGCAAAACACCCGGCGCGCCCCGAAACGGTCGGCGATCCAGCCGCTGACCGGGATGAATACCGCCAGGCTCAGGAGGTAGGTCGTGATGACGAGGTTGAGGCGCAGCGGGTTTTCGCCAAGGCTCCGCGCCATCGCCGGGATCGACACCGCGATCATCGTCGAATCGAGCCCCTCCATGAAGAAGGCGCAGCCGACGATCAGCGGGATCAGGAAGCGGCGGCGCGGCTCGATTTCGGCGGCGGAAGCGGCGCCCGGATCGCTCACGGTGGCGGTCGCGGGGTCGCCGCCACCGCTGCTACTGCGCCGCCGCGGCGGTTCGCGCGCGGCGGGCGGGCGCTGTCGCGGCGAGCGACGGCCGGTTGCCTTTGGCGAGCACCGCTTCAAGCGCGGCGCGGATTTCGTCAAGTTTTTGCGGGTGCTCGATCTTATGGCCGAACAGGTTCTTGACGTAGAACACGTCGACGACCTTCTCGCCGTAGGTCGAGATCTTGGCGCTCGAGACCTGCAGGCTGAGCCGGGTCAATTCGCGCGTTACCTCCCACAAGAGGCCCGGCCGGTCGCGGCCGTTGACCTCGATCACGGTGTGCGAGCGGCTCGCCTGGTTGTCGATCAGGACGCGCGGCGGCACGGTGAAGACGCTCATCCGGCTCGGGAAGGCCGGCCGCCGTTCGAGCTCGATATGCGGGTTGAGTTCGCCGGTCAGCACGTTCTCGAAGGTGAAGGCGAGCTTCGCCAGCTTGTCCGGCCGGTCGAACGGCGCGCCGTCGTGGTCCTGCACCCAGAGCGTGTCGAGCGCCATGCCGTTCGACATCGTCATGATCTTGGCGTCGACGATGTTGGCGCCCGACACCGCGAGCGCCCCGGCGATGCGCGAGAAGAGGCCCAGATGGTCGGCGGTGTAGAGGGTGATCTCGGTCACCGCGCGCGCCGGGTCGACGCGCTTCTCGACCGTCAGCGGGGCGCCGCTGGTATCGGCTTCACGCATCAGCCGGGCGTGGCGGGCATGCGTCTCGGCGTCGAGCGACAGCCAGTAGAACGGGTAGCCGCGGCCGATGAAGGCAGCGAACTCGTCGTCGGTGAAATCGGGCAGCAGCGCGCGCGCCTCGGCCTGCGCCGCGGCGATGCGCGCGTCGCGCGCCCCGACCGTGAGGCCGCCCGAGATCACGTCGAGCGCGCTATGGTAGAGCTCGCGCAGCAAGGCCGCCTTCCAGCCGTTCCACACCTTCGGCCCGACCGCGCGGATGTCGGCGGCGGTCAGCACCAGCAGCAGCTTGAGACGCTCGGGCGATTGCACCCGCTCGACAAAATCCTGGATCGTCTGGGGGTCGCTGATGTCGCGCTTGAAGGCGGTGCTGCTCATCAAGAGGTGCCAGCGCACCAGCCAGGCGACGGTCTCGGTCTCCTCGTCCGAGAGGCCGAGGCGCGGCCCCAGCTTCAGCGCGACCTTCTCGCCGAGCTGCGAATGGTCGCCGCCGCGGCCCTTGGCGATGTCGTGCAGCAGGGTCGCGAGATAGAGCGCGCGGCGCGAGGCGATCGTCGGCATGATCGCGCTGGCGACCGGCAGCTCGTCCTTCAGCTGGCCGGTTTCGATGTGATGCAGGATGCCGATCGCGAAGAGGGTGTGCTCGTCGACCGTGTAGACGTGGTACATGTCGTACTGCATCTGCGCGACGACCCGGCCGAAATCGGGCACGAAGCGGCCGAAGACGCCGGCTTCGTTCATCCGCCGCAGCGCGATTTCCGGGCTTTTCTTCGAGGTCAGGATTTCGAGGAAGAGGCGGTTTGCTTCGGGGTCCTCGCGCAGCCGCGCATCGACGAGGCGCAGGGATTGCGTCACCGCGCGCAGCGCCCGCGGATGAATGTCGAGATCGTGTTCCTGGGCGACATGAAAGAGCCGGATCAGCGCGACCGGGTCCTTCTTGAAGAGGTCCTCGGACGGGATCGTCAGCCGGTCGCCGTCGAGCCCGAAACCCTCCAGCCGGCGCCGCTTCTCGCCCCAGCGCAGCCACGACAGCCGGCGCTTGCCCTTCTGGTCGATCTCGAGGATCGCGCAGAAAATGCGGGTCAGGTCGCCGACATCCTTGGCGACCAGGAAATAGTGCTTCATGAAGCGCTCGACGCCGCGCGAGCCGGCATGGTCGGTGTAGCCCATGCGGCTGCCGATCAGCGCCTGCAGGTCGAACGTCAGATGCTCCTCGGCGCGCCCGGCGAGGTAGTGCAGGTGGCAGCGCACGGTCCACAAAAAGCTCTGGGCGCGCTCGAACCGCGCCGATTCCTCGGCCGACAGCACGCCGAGTTCGACGAGTTTGGCGACGTCGTCGATGTGGTAGATGTATTTGGCGATCCAGTAGAGCGTGTGCAGGTCACGTAGGCCGCCCTTGCCCTCTTTCACGTTGGGTTCGAGCTGGTAGCGGCTGTCGCCGACCCGGATGTGGCGGGCGTCGCGCTCGGCGAGCTTGGCTTCGATGAATTGCGCCGCGGTGCCGCGCACGATCTCGGAGTCGAAACGCTGCTTCAGTTCGTCGAACAGCGCCTGCTCGCCCCACACATAGCGCGCCTCCAATAGCGCGGTGCGGATCGTCAGATCGGCCTTGGCGTAGCGCACGCACTCGGCGACAGAGCGCGTCGCGTGGCCGACTTTCAGCCCCAGATCCCACAGCAGATAAAGCAGAAACTCGACCACCTGCTCGGTGTGCGGCGTCTGCTTGTAGGGCAAGAGGAAGAGCAGATCGATGTCGGAAAACGGCGCCATCTCGCCGCGGCCGTAGCCGCCGACCGCGACGATCGCCATCTTCTCGCCGGCGGTCGGGTTGGCCAGCGGATAGACGCTTTCGGTGACGAGGTCGTAGAGCACCCGGATCAGCTGGTCGACGAGGAAGCACTGTTCGCGGACCGCGCGGCCAGCCGTCCCATCGGCCTCGAAGCGGCGGCGGATTTCGCCCCGCCCGCGCGCCAGCGCCGCCTTCAAGGGCGGCAGCAGCGCGCGGCGGTCGATCGACGCGGCCGGCGCGTCGGCGATCGCCAGCGCCAATTCCTCGGCGAGCTTGCGCCGGTCGATGATGTCGCGCTGCCGCAGGATGTTGGCCATCGGCTTATTCCGTCATTCCCGCACAAGCGGGAATCCAGGGGCCGGCGCTTCGGCGGTTGCCCTGGCCCCCCGCTTGCGCGGGGGTGACGAGAGAAAAACAGCGCAAATCCTGGCCCTCAAAGGTGGCGGCCGGCGTCGACGCTGATGATCGAGCCGGTGGTATGCGTCAGATGGGTAACGCAGGAGAGCACCGCCAGCGCGACGTCCTTGGCCTCGATCGCGCGCTTCAAGGGCGTCGCCAGCGCCGCCTTCGCCATCATTTCTTCGGTGCGGCCGGGGACGAAGTCGGTGTGCACCATGCCGGGCGCCACGACGACGACGCGGATCTCGGGGCCGAGGACGCGCGCCAGGGCCATGCTCATCGTGTTGAGCGCGGCCTTGGAGGCGCCGTAGATGATCGACGAGCCGGTGCCCGATTGCGCCGCGCCCGAGGAGATGTTGACGATGACCCCGTCGCCCGAGGCTTTCAGCAGCGGCGCGAAGGCGCGGATCGTCGCGAAGGGGCCGCGCACGTTGGCGGTCAAGACCTGGTCGATCAAGTCGTCGTCGAGGGCCTCCAAATCGTGGTGCGCCACCATGCGGGTGAAGCCGGCGGAATTAACCAGGATGTCGGCGCGGCCGAACTCCTCGCGGACCGCGGCGGCGACCTGCCTGATCTGCGCGGTATCTTCGAGCGGCAGGCGCATCGCCCGGTGGAAGCCGGCTTGGCCTGCGCCGGCGAGGCTCGCGACGACGGCATTAGCGCGCTCGACGCCGCGGTTGTAGCCGACGACGACGCGCGCCCCGGCTTCGGCGAAGAGCCGCGCGCTGGCCGCCCCGATGCCGCTCGACGCACCGGTGACGACCGCGACCTTGCCCCCGAGATCCTTGCCGATCGCCATGCCGCGCCTCCCCTGTCGTGCCCGCGCGCGATGCTACGCGCTCGGCCCGGGTATTGTCACCGCCGGCCTCGAACCATGACCGCGATCGTCATCGCTCGCCGCCGCCTTTTCCCGGGGTGCGGTGCGGCGGTGCGATGCGGCGCGCCGACGGCGCGTCATCCCGGACGCGAAACGCACCCTGGACGGCCTCGACTTCGCGGCCACGGCACCAGCGCGCGACAAAGGCGCCGGCCAGCGTCGCGTCGCGGAAATAGACCGCGACCGCATCGTTGACGACGCCGCGCAGGCCCGAGGGGGCCATCGCCCAGCAATCGGCGCCGCAATTGTCGTCGAGCCAGGCCGTCATTTCGTCGAGCCGGACGCCGAGCCCCTGCGGCGGCACCGCGATGCGGATGCGCACCGGAAAGCGCCGCTCGGCTTCGCCGATCATCAGTTTCGAGCTTGCCGCCATGTCCGTTCCATATTTGTTCTGGACCGGACGATCGCATGCGCGATGGCGGCCTGTCCAGCGCTCAGGACCCCGGCACGGTGCCCGCCGGCAGGGCAGCGCAATAGCGCGCGATCTCGCCCGGCGTGGTGATCCACAGCGCCTCCTTGTGCGCCATGATGTGCCTCAAAGCAGCGCGAAAGGCGCGCAGGCGGAACGGCTGGCCGATGATGAACGGGTGCAGCGCCACCGAGAACACCAGCGGGTATTTTCTCGACTGTTCGAGCATCTCGTCGAACTGGTCGGTCACCATCTCGGCGAATTGCCTTCCGGTGTGGCGGCGGAAGACCAGCGCCGGCGAGTCGTTGCATTCGATCGGGTAGGGCACGGAGAGGATGGGGCCGGCGCGCGTCTTCATCCACACCGGCTGGTCGTCGAGCGCCCAATCCATCACATAGCGGTAGCCGGCTTCCTTCAGGAGGTCGAGCGTCGCGCCGCTCTGCGCCAGATAGGGGCCGAGCCAGCCCTCCGGTTTCCGGCCCGAGAGCCGCGTCACCACCTCGGTCGATTCGGCGATGAGGCGGGCCTCGTCCTCCTCCCACAGGATGTCCTGGCGCTCCGAATTGGTGCGGCCATGCCCGACATATTCGTCGCCCCTTCCGTTGAGCCGCTCGACGATCTCGGGGCAATATTCGAGCACCGCCGAGTTGACGTTGTGCGCGCCGGGCAAGCCGAATTCGTCGAGGAGATCGAGGTAGTACCAGATGCCGACCCGGTTGCCGTAATCGCGCCAGGCGTAGTTGCGCTGGTTCTGCTCGCTAGGCGCGCCGGTCGAATCGCTGCCGAGCCCCTTGCCGAACGCAAAATGCTCGATGTTGTTGCAGAAGAAGACCGCGAGCCGTTTCCCTTCGGGCCAGTCGTAGACCGGCCGCTTGGTGATCGGGCTGTAATCGTAGCGGCCGTGGGCGGGGAGTTTCATGGGTGTGCGGCCTTCCAATCGGGCGGGGTTTCCCGCTGCACCGAGATCAGCATGTCGATATCCTGTCCGTTGCTGGCCAGCGGCATCACCACGACCTCATAGCAGCGCAGCCGCCGGTCGAGCACGAGTTCCCTGATGTGGTGCGACCAGTCGCCCGTCTCGCAGACCTCGGTCCAGGTCGCGCGGACGCGCTCGCGGTATTCCGGCTCGGGCAGATCTTCCAGGGTCTTATGGGTGAGGTCGTAGCCGTCGCGCGCCGCGACGTTCGAGCCAACCAGCCGATAGCGGAAATTCCACGGCAGCGGGCTTGCCTCAACCGCCTTGCTGACCTCGATCAGCACGACGTCGCCGAGCACATAGCGAAAGTCGAGCGGATCGAGCGCGGCGCGCGCCGGATACTTGGCGTCGCAGCATTTCGACCGCCAATATTCGACAAAGCGCCGGATCTGCGGATCGGCGATCCGCGCGCTGCGATCCGCATCGTCCATGCCGGCGCGGTCTCTAGCGCCCCTTGAACACCGGGCGGCGCTTTTCCATGAAGGCGGTGCGGCCCTCGGCGTAGTCCTCGCTGGCGAAGCATTCGGCGACGACGCGCTGGCACAGCGCCATGTCGCGCACTGATTCGTCCTTCAGCGCCTCGCGCGCGATCTGCTTCGCGGCGCGGATCGTCAGGGGCGCGTTGCCGGCGATCATGTCGCAGTAGTTCTTGACGTAGCCTTCGAGCTCGCCCTCGGGCACCAGACGGTTGATGAGGCCCATCGCCAGCGCCTCCTCGGCGGTGAACTGGCGCGCGGTATAGAAGATTTCGCGCGCATAGGCGGGGCCGACCGTGTCGATCAGCTTCTTGATGCCGTCATAGGCGTAGCCGAGCCCGAGCTTCGCCGCCGGGATGCCGAAGCGCGAACCCTCCGCGGCGATGCGCAGGTCGCAGGCGAGCGCCGTTGCCAGCCCGCCGCCGATGCAATAGCCGCGGATCATCGCGATCGTCGGCTTCAGCGTCTCGTTCAGCCGGTTGCGGGCGGTTTCCGAAATCTTGCTGTAGGCGGCGGCGGCTTCCTCGGTGTTGCGCTTTTCCTTGAACTCGGAGATGTCGGCGCCCGAGACGAACGCCTTGCCGCCGGCCCCAGAGAGCACGATGACGCGGACCCCGTCGTCATGCTCGAAATCCTCCATGATCTGCGCCACCGCCTGCCACATCTCCAAGGAGACGGCGTTGTGGCGCGCCGGGTTGTTGAAAATGATGCGGCCGACCGCACCGTCCTTCTCGGCGATCATCTTGCTGGTAATCGGCTGGTCGAGCATTTCCTGGGTTCCTTCTTTTTGCCTATACCGTCATTGCGAGCGCAGCGAAGCAATCTCGGGCCGCGGAGAACCCGGTTCAACGAGATTGCTTCGTCGCTGCGCTTCTCGCAATGACGGCTGGATGATGACGGCGCGCCTTTACAGCACGCCCGCGGCGCGCAAATCGGCGATCGCGGCGTCGTTGTAGCCGAGTTCGCGCAGGATTTCCTCGCCGTGCTGGCCGAGATCGGGGGTCGCGTAGCGCATCCGCGCCGGTTCCGGAGTGCGGGTCATGTTGATCGCCTGGCCGACGACCTTGAGCTCACCCAGCCGGGGGTGGTCCATCGGCCGCGCCATTTCGAGGTGCACGACCTGCGGGTCGGCGAAGGTCTGGTCGATCGTATAGAGCGGGCCGCACGGCACCCCGACCTCGTTCATCAATTCGACCCAGTAGGCGGAGGGCCGCTTCTTGGTGATCTCGGCGATCACCTCGTTCAGCCGCTTGCGGTTTTTCGAGCGCGCCGGGCCGGTCTTGTAGTCCGGGTCGTCGAGCAGGTGCAGCGCGTCGGCCGCCTCGCAGAAGCGGCGGAACATCTGGTCGCCCGAGGCGGCGATGTTGATCTGGCCGTCGGCGGTCGGGAAGAGCCCCGTTGGGATGCCGGTCGGGTGGTCGTTGCCGGCTTGCTTGGCGACTTCGCCGGCCTGCAGCCAGCGCGACGCCTGGAAATCGAGCATGAAGATCTGCGCTTCGAGCAATGAAGTATGCACCCACTGCCCCTCGCCCGATTGCTCGCGTTCGAGGAGCGCCATCAGGATGCCCTGCGCCAGGAGGATACCGGCGCAAAGATCGTCGATCGGGATGCCGACGCGGACCGGCCCCTGGCCCGGCAGGCCGGTGATCGACATGAGGCCCCCCATGCCCTGGGCGATCTGGTCGACCCCGGGGCGCTTGGCGTAGGGCCCGGTCTGGCCGAACCCGGAGATCGAGCCATAGACGATGCGCGGGTTGATTTTCTTGACCGCTTCGTAATCGACGCCCAAGCGGTGCTTCACCGTCGAGCGGAAATTCTCGACGATGACGTCGGCTTTCTCGGCCAGCTTCATGAAGATCGCCAGCCCCT
This sequence comes from Allostellaceae bacterium, assembly GCA_035309005.1. Classification (GTDB taxonomy): domain Bacteria; phylum Pseudomonadota; class Alphaproteobacteria; order ATCC43930; family CGMCC-115725; genus DATARH01. Next base: position 12,845 of record DATGFP010000102.1, read on the forward strand.
CCTTGGTCTTCAGGTTGAGGCCGATGCTGCGCTTGTTGCGGTGCAGGTTCTGGAAGTCGAAGCCCTCGCGGCGCGAGCCGGTGACGTCGCGGCCGTCATCCTGCGGCGGCTCGATCTTGATGACGTTGGCGCCCCAATCGGCGAGCTGGCGGACCGCGGTCGGGCCGGCGCGGGCATGCGTCAGATCGAGCACGGTAAAACGCGACAGCGGCAGGGTTCCGATGCTCACGATGCCAGTTCCTTCTCGGTTCGAGGGCGCAGGCGCACTTTCGGCCGAGCGGAGCGTTGGCGTCAAGAAACCTGGGGCTGGATGATCGCTCTGCGTCCTTCGAGACGGCGCTCCGCGCCTCCTCAGGATGACGGGAGCTGCTGATTGCATCCCGAATAGGAAAGAACGTCATCCTGAGGAGCCCGCGCCGCGGGCGTCTCGAAGGACGCCCGGCGCGGCCGCTATTCCTGGAGGAACGCCGCGACGCGCTCGGCGAAGCGCTCGGGTTGTTCGATCTCGGGGTGGTGGCCGGCTTCGTCGATCAGTTCGAAGCGCGCGCCCGGGATCAGCGCACTGTAGGCGCGGCCGTAATCGGGGGTGACCACCCGGTCGCTGACGCCCCACAGCATCAGGGTCGGCACCCGGATGCGGCCGAGCCAGTGCTTCAATTGCGGGTTGTACATGTAGGGGTGCCAGGCATAGAGGCAGAGCGATTCCCAGTTGCGCGCGTGGATGACGAGCTCCTCATCGCTCATCGCATCGTAATCGGGCGCCTTCGCCGGATCATGCCAGCTGTAACGCCGCACCTCGGCCGGGCTGACGTTGAAGACGTCGAGGATGTCGCGGCTCTCGCGGTCGCCCAGCTTGACGCCGACCGGGTCGACCAGGATCAGCTTCGACAGCCGGTGGCTGCACGCGACCGCGACTTCCGCGGCAAGCCAGCCGCCGAACGACAGCCCCATCAATGTAATCCGGTCGTAGGGCAGCTCGTCGATCAGCGCGAGGTAGAGGTGGACGAGGTCGTAGACCGTATCGAAATCGGCCGGCCGCCTGCTGTCGCCAAAGCCGGGCGAGGACGGCGCGATGATTTGCGCATGGCGGCCGAGGAGGTCGAGGACGGGCGCCCGCGGCGGCACCGTGTCCATGCCGTGCAGCAGCACCAGTGGCGCGCCGCCGGGGCCGCCGGCACCGTGGCGCAGCACCTCCAGTTCGATCCCGTTGACTGTCACGCGCTCGCTCGGCATGCCGCCATCCTGTCTGATTGGGCGCCCATCATGCCATGAAGCAGCGAGCGCGCGATATGCGCCCTGGCGCGCGGCAACGAGCCGATTCGCGCTGCGACGCATTGTCACGCGCGCCAGGGGCGCCCTCGGAGATGCGCTTGCGGCGCAGATTTGCGGCCCGCCGGCCGGGTTTTGCAGAGCGCTTGTCGCCGGGCCGGCGCGGCCATACATTGAGCGCCTTGGCCCAACAACCAGAAAGGAGGTGATCCTGTGTCTAACCACCAACCGCGGTCTGCCGCTGCCGTGACCAGGATCCCTGCACTCGCGGAGATCCGCGCCTGAGATTTAGGTGCCGGCGCGGCCGCGTAGGCCGCTGGTTTGCGTTAGAAAGGCCGCCCCTCACCGGGCGGCCTTTCGATTTCCGGCGCACGGTCGCTTCGGTTTGCGCCGTCGTCCCCGCGAAAGCGGGGACCCAGGGGCGGCGCATGTGCTGTTGCCCTGGCCCCGCGCTTGCGCGGGGGCGACGAAGATGAACGGTTAAATTATTGTCATTCAGCACGGCTCGCCGAAGGTGAAGCCGTGCGCCTTCAGCCAGGTCGCGAACCCGGCGCCTTCGGCGCTCGCCGCCTGGCGCGCCTTGTCCTCCGACCAGCCGTAGAATTCGGCCTTGCCGAAGCGGCCGGGGTCGCGCTGCCGGTCGGCGATCGAGTGGCGTGCGTCGCGCCGGCGGTCGTAGGCGTCGACCGTCTCGGCGAGGCGCGATTCGTCGTAGCGGTCGAGGTGCACCGTGGCCTCCAGCGGCAGGCGCATGCTGGCGAACCCCTCTTGCGCCGGATAGCCGAGGCATAAGCCGGCGACCGGGAACACCTTGTCGGGCAGGCCGAGGATCTCGGCGATTTCGGCGATGCGGTTGCGCAGCACGCTGATCGGGCAGGCGCCGAGCCCCAGCGTCTCGGCGGCGAGGACGCAGCTCTGCAGCGCCAGCGCCGCGTCGACCGTCGCGTTGAAAAAGCCTTCGAGCGCGCCGTTGTCGAGCGCGTGGCCGCGCAGCTCGCCCAATCGTTCGAGGCGGCGCGCGTCGCCGAGAAAGACGAGGAACACCGGCGCCGCGGCGATCCACGGCATGTCCGGGAAGAGCGCCGCGAGCCGGGCGCGCCGTGCGCGGTCCTTCAGCCAAACCACCGACGCCTGCTGAAAATCCGATTTCGACGACGCCGAAAAGGCCGCCGCCAGCAGCAGGCGCACCAGCGCATCGGGCACCGCGCGCTCGCTGTAGCGGCGCTGCGTGCGCCGCGTCAGCACCCGGCGCAGCCACGAATCGTCCGGCACCTCGCCTTGAAGGTCCAGATCGAGGCCGAAACGGGCGCGCAGCTCACTCTCGTAAGGCTCGGTCATCGCGATTCCCCTCCCGGTCGTCATTGCGAGCGCAGCGAAGCAATCCCGCGCCGATTTGGCGCTCCGGCACGAGATTGCGTCGTCGCCGCGCTCCTCGCAATGACGGCAGTCTGATCGCCGCTTGGCCGCGCCGAGCGTGCGGCCTACAAGGGAACATGCGACAGGAGTCGGAAATGCCCGATACGCTGACCACCAACTCGCCGATCATCGCCGCCTACCGCGCCGCGACGCCCGGCTCGGCCTCGCGCGCCCAGCACGCGGCCGAGCTATTCCCCAGCGGCATCACCCACGATTCGCGCTACATCGAACCCTACGGGCTCTACATCGCCCGCGCCGCGGGGCCGCGCAAATGGGATGTCGACGGGCGCTCGTATGTCGATTACTTCGGCGGGCACGGCGCGCTCCTGCTCGGCCATTGCCACCCCGAGGTGATGGCGGCGGTGCATGCGCAACTCGACCGCGGCACGCATTTTGGCGCCAGCCACGAACTCGAGATCGAATGGGCCGAGCGCGTCAAGGCGCTGATCCCGAGCGCCGAGCGGGTGCGCTTTACCTCGTCCGGCACCGAGGCGACGCTGATGGCGGTGCGCCTCGCGCGGGCCTTTTCGGGGAAGGCCAAGCTGATCCGCTTCAACCACCATTTCCACGGCTGGCACGACCACATGACGTCGGGCCACAGCAACCATTTCGACGGCACGGCCACCACCGGCGTCCTCGATGCGGTGGCCGGCAATGTCCTCCTGTGCGACCAGAACGATGATGCCGCCCTGGCGCGCCTCCTCGAACAGCATGACGACATCGCCGCCGCGATCATCGAGCCGACCGGCGCCAATGGCGGCAAATTGCCGATCGATCCCGCTTTCCTGCACGCGCTGCGCAGGCTCACCGCCGAGCACGGCGTCCTCCTCATTTTCGACGAGGTGGTGAACGGCTTCCGCGTCGCTCCGGGCGGGGCGCAGGAGGCCTACGGCATCCGCCCCGATCTGACGACGCTGGCGAAAATCCTCGCCGGCGGCCTGCCGGGCGGCGCCGTCACCGGGAGGAAGGACATCCTCGACCTCCTCGATTTCCAGGTCACCAAGGGCGCCGGCAAGGAAAAGATCGCCCATCCCGGCACCTTCAACGCCAACCCGCTGTCGGCGTCTGCCGGGATCGCGGCGCTGCGCATCGTGCGCGAGAGCGACGCCTGCGCGCGCGCCAACCGCTTCGGCGAGGATCTGCGCCGCCGGCTCAACGAGGTCTTCGAGGAGGAGCTTGTGCCGTGGGCGGCCTATGGCACCTTCTCGTCATTGGAACTCTTCACCAACCCCGAGCGCATCGCGCTGACGCCGACCCGGTTCGATCCGCTGGCCTTGCCGCTCGCCGCGCTGAAGGGCGACCGCAACCCCGGGCTCAGCCACAAAATTCGCCTCGGCATGATGATCCACGGGGTCGATCTGAGCAGCCATCCGGGCGGCGTCATCTCGGCGACCCACGGCGAAGCTGAGCTCGAAGACACGGTCGCGGCGATGCGCGGCACGGTGCGCATGCTGCGGGCCGAGGGCGAGGTCTAGCGAGCGGGCGCGCCGGGGGGCCGGCCGGCTCAGCGCGCGATCTTTGGCCAGCTGTTGAGCCGCGCCAGATCGTCGACATAGCGCGCGATCGTGGCGCCGATTTGCGTCGCGGCGAAATTCACGTCGCTGCCGTGCCGCCCCGATGGGTCCTGGGGCAGCCGGCGCGAATCGAGGTTGAAGGCGGTCAGGCGCCGCGTTCCCCCTCCGGCCGCCTGGGAATCGATCTCGACCGCGACCGCGATGCTGGCGTTCTGCCTTCGGTGCCCTTCGAAGATCCGCCGGAAAGCGCCGGTCACGACGAGCGCCCGGCCGTCCGGCTCCAGGCTCGCGGTGTCGGAGCGGACCGCGTCGTAGCCAAGGTTCACCAGCTGCTGCGCCACCGTGTCGGCGAGGTTGAAGGCGGCGGCGCGGCCGACCGTGTCGGCGCGCTGGCGCAGCGGCACGCCGGGCGCGCCGCGGTTGAGCGAGAACCCGAAGCTCGGATCGAGGGTGACGGCCCCGGGCGAGAACGCGAACTCGCGCACGATGATCAGATTGGGGTGGCCCGGACCCGCCTCGCGCTGCGCCACGCAGCCGGTGAGGATTGCGAGGAGGAGGGCCGCCGCGGCGGTCAGGGTCAGACGCATTCGGTTCATTCGCAGCACGGGCCAGGTTTTCGCCGCCGCACCATAGCCGCAAGCGACCGCGGCCGAAACCTCCGGGCGCGTGACCCGGCGCATCGACACCGGCGGATTGACAATCGCGCGCGCGGCTGCTGTATGCCGGCGATGCACCGATTGGCGCTTCTCGGCCGGTTATTGCTGCTGGCTCTCGCGCTGGCGATGCTGCCGCCAGCGGCGCGCGGCGAAGAGAAGCTGCTCCACGTCTACAACTGGTCGGATTACATCGCGCCCGGGACGATTGCCGATTTCACCAAGGAAACCGGGATCGCCGTTACCTACGACGTCTACGACGGCAACGAGGTGCTCGAAGCCAAGCTGCTCGCCGGCCATTCCGGCTACGATGTCGTGGTGCCGTCGGCGAGCCCCTACATGGCGCGGCAGATCGCGGCCGGCGCGTATTTGGCGCTCGACAAGTCGAAGCTGCCCAATCTCGCGAACCTCGACCCGCGCATGCTGGCGCTCGCCGGAAGCGCCGACCCCGGCAACGCGCACGGCGTGCCCTATCTGTGGAGCGTCACCGGGGTCGGCTATAATGTTGCGCTATTGCAGCGCGCCTTGGGGCCGGCGGTGCCGCGCGACAGCCTGGCGCTGCTGTTCGACCCGGCGCTCGCCAAAAAGCTCGAGGCGTGCGGCATCGAGATGCTCGACACGCCGCAGGAGGTCTTCCCGGCGGCGCTGGCCTATCTCGGGATCGACCCGATGAGCCGCAGCCTGGCCGATCTCGCGCGCGCCGCGACCCTCCTCGAAGGCGTGCGGCCCTATGTGCGGCGCTTCCATTCCTCGCAATACATCAACGATCTGGCGGCCGGAGACATCTGCGTCGCGCTCGGCTATTCGGGCGACGTGATCCAGGCGCGCAACCGGGCGCGCGAAGCGGAAAGCCCGGCGAATATCGCCTTCGGCGTGCCGCGCCAGGGAGCGCAGTTGTCGATCGACATGCTCGCCATCCCGAAGGACGCGCCGCACCCCGACAACGCGCACCGCTTTATCAATTATATCCTGCGCCCCCAGGTCATCGCCGCGATCACCGACGCGGTCTCCTATCCCAACCCCAACCGGGCGGCGACCGCGCTGGTCAAGCCGGCGATTCGCGACGATCCCGGCATCTATCCGCCGGATGCGGTGCGGCGGCTGTTTTATCTGCCCGAGCCGGCGCCGCGCGCCTACGAACGGGCGCGGATGCGGGCCTGGAACCGGGTGAAGTCGGGCTGCTGAGCCGGCGATGGCGCTCCTCGAAATCGTCGACATCAGCAAGGGCTTCGCCGCGACGGCGGCGGTCGATCGGGTGTCGCTCGCGGTCGAGGAGGGCGAATTCTTCGCCCTGCTCGGCCCCTCGGGTTGCGGCAAGACGACCCTGCTGCGCCTCATTGCCGGGTTCGAGACGCCGGATCGCGGCCGCATCCTGATCGACGGCGTCGAGATCAACGCGGTGCCGCCCTACGCGCGGCCGGTCAACATGATGTTTCAGTCCTATGCGCTCTTCCCGCACCTCGACGTCGCGGGCAACGTCGCCTTCGGGCTGAAGCAGGAGGGGATGGAGCGCCGCCGCCGCGCCGCCCGGGTCGCCGAGATGCTGGCGCTGGTGCAGATGTCCGACTACGCGCGCCGCCGGCCGCACGAACTCTCGGGCGGGCAGAAGCAGCGCGTCGCGCTGGCCCGCGCGCTGGCCAGGATGCCGAAGCTCCTGCTGCTCGACGAGCCGCTGGCGGCGCTCGACCGCAAATTGCGCGAGGAGACCCGGCTCGAGCTTAAAGGCATCCAGGAGCGGCTCGGCACCACCTTCCTCGTCGTCACCCACGACCAGGAGGAGGCCCTCGGCATGGCGTCGCGCGTCGCGGTGATGAACCGCGGCACCCTCGTTCAGACCGGCACGCCGGCCGACATCTACGAGCGGCCCAACTCGCGCTTTGTCGCCGATTTCGTCGGCGCGGTGAACCTCTTCGAGGGCGAGCCGGTGATTGCCGACGGTGCGTCATGCCTCGCGGTCGCCGGCGTCGAGCAGCCGGTGCCGCTGCCGGCGGCGAACGCACCGGCGCCGGTCGCGCTGGCGGTGCGACCGGAGAAATTGCTGCTGTCGCGGCAGCCTCCGCCCGGGTTGGCGCTCGCCGCGAGGGTGCAATCGATCGATTATCAGGGCGGCCAGTCGACCGTGCACCTCCAGACGCCGGCCGGCCGGAAGCTGCGGGCGCAGCTGGCGAACGCGGCGGCGCAGGGCCTCGCCCGCGGCGATGCGGTATGGGCGAGCTGGTCGCCCGACGACGCGGTGGTGCTGACGCGATGATCGGGCTCGGGCGGTGGGGGCGGAGGGCGCTGATCGGGCTGCCGTTCCTGTGGCTCGCGGTATTTTTTCTGCTGCCGCTGCTGTTCGTCGCGGCGATCAGCTTCGCCGAGAGCGCCGACAGCATCCCGCCCTTCAAGCCGCTCGTCAGCGCGACGGCGGCCGGGCTGCAGAGCAACGCCACGCTGGCGAACTACCGCGAGCTGGCGCAAGGCTGCCTGTGCGCCTACGCCAATTCGCTCGGCAACGCCGCGCTCGCGACGCTGCTGTGCCTGGTGATCGGCTACCCGATCGCCTTGGCGATCGCGCGCGCCCCGGGCGTGTGGCGGCACCTGCTCATGTTCATGGTGATGCTGCCGTTCTGGACCAGCTTCCTGATCCGGGTCTACGCCTGGATCGCGCTGTTGCAGCCGAGCGGTCTGATCAACCGGCTGCTGATCGCGAGCGGCCTGATCGGGGCGCCGCTGCCGCTGCTCTACAACGGATTTTCGGTCGAACTCGGTCTGGTCTATTCCTACCTGCCGTTCATGATCCTGCCGCTTTACGGCAGCCTGGCGCGGCTCGACCTCAGCCTCGTCGAGGCCGCCGCCGATCTCGGGGCGCCGCCGTGGCGGGCGTTCCTCGGCGTCGTCCTGCCGCTGACCCTGCCGGGGATCGCCGCCGGCGCGCTTCTCGTCTTCATCCCGGCGGTCGGCGAATTCGTCATCCCCGACCTTTTGGGCGGCCCCGATACGCTGATGATCGGCAAGCTGCTGTGGCAGGAGTTCTTCGACAATGTCGATTGGCCGGCCGCCTCGGCCGTCGCGATGGCGCTGGTCGCCGCCGTGGTCCTGCCGCTCCTTGCGGCGCAGCGGCTCCTGGCGCGGACGGGGGCGGCGTGAGTAGGCGGGCGTGAGTAGGCCGGGCGGCGGCGCCTTTCGCGTGAGCGCGCTGGCGCTCGGCTTCGCCTTTCTTTACCTGCCGATCGCGGTCCTGGTCGCCTATTCGTTCAACGGCTCGCGGCTGGTGACGATCTGGGGCGGCTTTTCGACCCGCTGGTACGGCGCGCTCGCTGTCGACGACGGATTTCGCGACGCGGCGCTGACCAGCCTCGAAATCGGCGTCATGGCGGCCAGCGCGGCCTTGGTCATCGGCACCTGCGCGGGGTTGGCGATGAACCGCTTCGCGCGGTTTCGCGGGCGCGCCCTCTTCGGCTTCATGCTGATGGCGCCGCTGGTCGTGCCCGAGGTCATTCTCGGTCTGTCGCTCTTGTTGTTGTTTGTCGCGGCGCAACGCTGGCTTGGCTGGCCGGCGAGCCGCGGCGTCGTCACGGTGACGATCGCGCATGCGACCTTCACCTCGTGCTTTGTCGCGGTGCTGGTGCGCGCCCAGCTGGCCGGGTTCGACCGCAGCCTCGAAGAGGCCGCGCTCGATCTCGGCGCGCGGCCCTTTGCCGTATTGTGGCGCATCACGCTGCCGGCGATCAGCCCGGCGCTGGTTTCGGGCTGGCTCTTGGCGTTCACGATGTCGCTCGACGATTTGGTCGTCGCGAGCTTTGTCTCCGGCCCCTCGGCGACGACGCTGCCGATGGCGGTTTATTCGAGCGTGCGCATCGGGGTGACGCCGGAAATCAACGCGCTGGCGACGGTTTTCCTCGCGATCGTCTTCACCATGGTGGCGCTCGCCGGCTGGGCGATGGCGCGGCAAGAGCGCCGCCGCGTCGCCGCCTTGTGACCGACCGGCGGGCAATCGCGCCCGATTTCAGCTCCGCCGGCCGCTCGACCGCACGGTTTGAACGGGGTCGGCATGGGAGGGGACGCACCGTGCCCGGACGGGATAAGCTGCGATTTTTTTGAGGAAGAGGCCATGCCGACATTAGACGCTCAGGTACACGCCTATGAACGCAACCATCCGGGTCGCCCGTGGGTTGGTACCCTCTACGGACCCGCCGAGGTCACTGGAAACCAAATGGTCGCGGCGATGGACGCGGTCGGGGTCGATGGCGCGATCCTGGTTTCGCCCTTCAGCATGTACCGCTACGACGCGAGCTATGCCCTCGAGGTCTACGCGGCGCATCCGACCCGCTTCAGGCTGGTGAAGCCGGTCGATCCCACCGATCGCGGGGTGAGCGAGACGATCGCCGAGTGGGCCCGCACCACCGGCACGGTCGGCATCCGCATCTTCCTGCGCGACAACGCTTCGACCGACCCGGCCGACCCCGCCATCAACCGCGTCCTGGCGACCGCGGCGGCGCACGCGCTGCCGGTCAATCTCGCTTGTACCGGACGCCTCGACCAGGCCCGGCAGTTGGCGGCGCGCAACCCGAACACGCGAATGGTGATCGACCACCTTGGGTTGCCGCAACCGCACGAACCGCCGCCCCCCGCACAACCCTTCGCCGATCTGCCGAAACTGCTGGCGCTCGCCGGCCACGACAACGTCGCGGTGAAGATCAGCGGCGCCTGCACCCTGGCGCGCGAACCCTTCCCCTACAACGACATCTGGGACCCGCTCGCCCAAATCTTTGATGCGTTCGGCTTCGATCGCTGCATGTGGGGGACGGACTGGACCCGAGCGGTCGGGCTATTGACCTACCGGCAAGGGGTCGAGGCATTCCGCGTTACCGACCGGCTGTCCGCTGCGGACCGCGCCAAGCTTATGGGAGACAGCCTTTCGCGGATCTACGACTGGCCAAAGGCGCAAGCCTGAGACCCGCCCGGACCGTGACCATATTCTCGGCGGTCGTTTCCGCAGCACCCCTACGTCCGACGATCGAGACGCGCGCATCCTGGATTGTCTGCCTGACCGCGCTTGGCATCGCCGCGGTCTCGTTCGCCGCGCCGGCGATCACGGTGGTCGGGCTCAAATCGATCGCCGCCGATCTCGGCGGCGAGCGCTCGGTGCCGGCGCTCGCCTATTCGCTCGCCTGGCTCGGCGCGTCCTTCGGCGGCATTCCGATGGGCCGGGCAGCCGAACGTTTCGGCATCCGGTTCACCGTGATCTTCGGCGCGGCGATGATCGCGGTCGGTTTGGTTATCGCGCAAAGCGGCGGCCGGTTTGGGCTGCTTGTCGGCTACGGCCTGTTCGTCGGGCTGCTTGGCAATTCCGGCATCAATGCGCCGCTCTACATTTATGTGTCGCGCTGGTTCGATCGGCGCCGCGGCACCGCCTTGGCGCTGATCGGCAGCGGTTCCTCGGTTTCCGCCGCGATCTGGGCGCCGATTTTCGTCATCGCGGAAGCGCAAATCGGCTGGCGCCATACGATGCTGGGCTTCGCCGCGGTGGAAATCGTGCTGATCCTGCCGGTGGCGTGGTTCGTCTTCGGGCCGGCGCCGGAGGCCGCCAGCGCGGAAGGCGATCGGCACGGTCCGCGGCCCGGCGCCGCGGTGCTGGGGCTGAAGCCGGCGGTGGTGCTCGCCGGCTTGTGCACGGCGGGCTTTCTGTGCTGCGTGCCGATGGCGATGCCGCAAGGCCATATCGTGGCGTTTTGCAGCGATGTCGGCATTCCGCCGTCGCAGGGCGCGGCGATGCTGTCGGTGCTGCTCGGCTGCGCCTTCGTCAGCCGCCAGTTCTGGGGCTATGTCGCCGACCGGATCGGCGGCTTGCGGACGATCCTGGCCGGCTCGGCGTGCCAGATCACCGCGATGATCGGTTTTCTCTTGACGCAGAACGAGGCCGGGCTGTTCGCCGTCTCGGCGTGGTTCGGACTGGGGTTCAGCGGCATCATCCCGGCTTATGTGCTCGCGGTGCGCGAATTGTTCCCGGCAAGCGAAGCGTCGTGGCGGGTGCCGAGCGTCCTCCTGTTCAGCGGCTCGGGCATGGCGTTCGGCGGCTGGCTCGCCGGCGCGATCTACGACGCGCTCGGCTTCTATGCCGCCGCCTTCGCGGTCGGCATCCTGTTCAATCTCGCGCACCTGATGGTCATCGGCGCGCTCGTCTGGCGCAGGCGCCGCTTCCTCGCCTGAAGCGGCGCGGCCGAAGCGGCAGAATACGCGCTACCAGTTGTAGACTTTCTGCAACGTGCCTCCCATCAGCGCGGCCTTGTCGTTCTCGGACAGGCGTTTGGTGTCGCGGAACGGCGCGACGCCCTGTTCATAGGTCAGCATGCCAATCGTCCGCGTCCAGTCGGTGCCCCACATGCAGCGATCCAGCCCGAACGCATCGATGACCCGCAGCACCGGGTCCCAGATATCGTCGTAGGGGAAGGGTCTGTGCGACATCGTGCAGGCGCCGCTGATCTTCACCCTGACGTTCGCGTATTGCGCCAGGGCGAGGAGCTTCGGAAGATCGGCCCAAACGTCGGCGGGGACCGGCGGGCGGGCAGGTTGCAGCAGGCCGAGATGGTCGATGACGATGACCGTACCCTGGTGTCGCTGGATGTGCGGCAGCCCTTTGTCGAGGATGCCCCAGCACAGCAGATTGACCGGCAAACCGTGTTTGCCGGCGGCGGCGAAAGCGCGGCTCAAGCCGGGATTGTCCGCCGCCATCGGCAGGCCCTCGCGCATCCGGATGCGAATGCCGCGCGCGCCGGGCGTCGCCGCCCATTTCGCCACCACATCGTCAATCGCCGGATCGGTCGCGTCGACCGGCGTCACCACCCGAAACTTGTCCGGATAGGTATTGTAAACTTCGAGCGCGTAGCTCGGATCGTATTCATAGGCGCTGAACGACGAGACCATGATCGCGCCGTCGACGCCGACACTATTCATCGCAGCGACCATCTCTTCGCCTGTGGCGGATTGGAGCCCGTGCGAGGGACTGGCCCACGGCCGGCCGGGATGATTGCGGTCGAAGGGATGAACCTGAACGTCGATGACCGGCACGGCCGTCCTCCTGGTAAGCCAACGCAAGCAGGGTGCGCCCGCATTGCGAACGCGATGGTTCTAAAACCCTCGTCAAATTATGCCGCCTCGTCCTCGTCATCAGGATCGGAGATCGCAGCGTCTTCCTCGCGCTCGAAAATACTCTCTCCGTCGCCAGTAGGAACATAGCCTACCGCAGGGCATGGTTGATCCCGGAACCAGTATCCGGCTCCACGGATATTCACGAATTTATCGCGCGCACGCCACAATTTCGTCCCAGCTGTCTTACTGGGATCAGTACCCGGAACCGGGGTGCCGTTCGCTTGAAGCCATCGAAGAATCTGCGTGCGAGTTATCGGCCGCCCGGCTTCTTCGATCGCTCTCTTCGCCAGCACCTCGAACTCGGCTTGTCCCAATTGAAATCCGGGAGCGCTGTTTTTTATGGCCTTTTCGATATTTTCTTCCACGGTTCGCTGTTGTGATTCGACTATCACGCGGCCTGGCACAGCCGTAAACCGCCGCATAACCGTTAGCGCCCCCTCGATCTCACGCGCTTCTGCCTGCAGGGTGGCGATCTCCATGCGTATTTCGTCCAGGCGATCTGTAGCATTTTTGATAGGGTCATGGGTCATTGGCTTACCCCTTAATCCGATGGGTGCCAGTATATCCCCATCATTGGTGAATTGTCCAGAAGCGCGGGCATCAGAACATGACGGCGGCCTTGAATGCCACGCGGAATTCTGTATGCTGGCGTCACGGCCCATTAACAGCGCAACCCCCGCGGCGGGCAAACGCCAACGGGGGCTGCTTCTGGGTCTCGGCGTGGGGTCCGTTCCCCCGAGCGCCGGAAGATCGGCCAGGATGAACTGGCTCGGGCCTCCACGGCTCCGAGTATAGCGATTCCGCCAGATTCTTCAAGGGGAACGTCATTTACGGACAACGTAAATGCGTTACCGGAAGCCGGCGCGCCATCTCTACGGCGTGAAGCGCTACCGGGTGGCGAAGCGCGCGAGGTACTGGTTGCGCCTGTAATGGCGGGCCAGCGGCTAAGCCGCTGTCACCCTTTCCGTCAACCTCTAGCGGCGCGGGGCTTCGGCCTCGCGCCTTTCTTTTTACGCGATTCGCCGTATTGCCGCTGCTGCTCGCCGGGCGATACCTTGAGTAGGCGACCAGCGACTTATGTTGTTACCCTGATTAGGCGCTTGCCTCCCGCCTACACGAGGCAAATACAATCTCGTTTGGTGAGTGCCTCGTTCACCCCAGCAGCGCCACGATCCAATCCGCCCGGGGCGTCTCGCTCTACCAGGAGCCGGTGTTGGCCATGCTGGTCCAGGGTTCGGCGGGCGGCAGCGCTTCGCCGGCCTGCAACAGCTCGATCGAGATGTTGTCCGGCGTGCGGACAAAGGCCATGCGGCCGTCGCGCGGCGGGCGGTTGATCGTCACGCCGTGGGCGATAAGGGCGTTGCAGGTGTCGTAGATATTCTCCACGGCGTAGGCGAGATGGCCGAAATTGCGGCCGCCGGGGTAGGGCTGGGGATCCCAGTTGTAGGTCAGTTCGACGGCCGCCGCCTCGTCGCCGGGGGCGGCGAGGAAGACGTTGGTGTAGCGGCCTTTTTCGTCCGGCCGGCGGCGGATCTCCTTGAGGCCGAGCACCTCGAAGAAGGCGATGGTGTCGTCCAGCGAACTGACGCGGATCATCGTGTGGAGATATTTGGTCATCGGTGCAGTCCTCCGTCCTATCGTAGGTTCAGCGCCTCTGGAGCGGTCGCATTAAGTTGTTATCGTCATTCCCGCGCAAGCGGGAATCCAGCGCAAGCGACGTGCTAATGGCCCCTGGACCCCCGCTTTCGCTTTCGCGGGGGTGACGGGACATGCGTCACGGGGTCGGCACCCCGATCGACTTCAGCCGCGCATGGGCACGCGCGGCGCGCGCCTTCATCCCGTCGAGATAGGTGCTGACGTCGTTGCCCGGCAGGTTCAGCACCTTGCACCCGAGCTGCCAATATTCCGCGATCTGCGCCTCGGTCTCCGCCGATCCGCGAGCGAGCTTGCCGTGTGCATTGCAGGCCGCCGCGATGCGCCGCACCGCCGCCTTGAATTTCGGGTGTTCGAGGTCGAGGTGAACCCCGAGCTGCGCGCTGAGATCCGAATGCCCGTAGGCGATCATGTCGATCCCTTCGACCGCCGCGATTCTCTCGACATTCTCCAGGCCCTCGAGCGATTCGATCGACGGGAAGAGAATGATGTTCTCGTTGGCCCAGGGCGCGTATTCGCTGGCGTGGCGCGGTCCGTAGCTCCGGTATCCGGTGTGCGGCCCCTGGCCTGAGATGCCGCGGTTGCCGAGCGGCGGATACTTCGCCAGGCGGACGATGGCGCGCGCCTCCTCGGCGCTTTCCACCTCCGACACCTGGATGCCCATGATGCCCTGATCGAGGATGCCGGGGATCAGATGCGCGAACGATTTGTGGAGCCGCACGATGGCCGAGACGTTGGTCGCCTGAAACCAGCTCGCCAGGCTCGCGATCGTCTGCATGTCGAACGCGCCATGCTCGTGGTCGATCGCGCAGTAATCGAAGCCGGCCGCCTCGATGATCCACGGAACGCCGCGCGAGGCGAACTCCTTGAGCCCGGTGCCGAGCGCCGCGCGTCCCTCGCGCACCGCCCGCCTTATGCTGTTGTCTTTCATGGCCCGCTCCAGGCTGCCTTCATACGTCATAATAAGCGCAACAATGCAGCGGAGCGAACGCTGGGCGCAATTGCCCGTGGCAGAAAGCCGTGGCTATTCGCCGGCTCCGATCGCGGCGGACAGCGGGCGGCGGCGATGTACGGTCCGATCGTCACCGCCAAATTGGCG
>DATGFP010000103.1:0-42047 GCA_035309005.1 Allostellaceae bacterium
GATCCCTTGAAGCGCATCATCGTCGGGCCAGACAGCGCCGGCGCCGATCCGGGCCCTGCCTGCTATGGCCAGGGCGGCACGATGCCGAGCGTTACCGACGCCGATCTGTTGCTCGGGCGGATCGACCCGACCGGGTTTTCCGGCGGCCGCATGGCCTTGGACCGCGCCGCCGCCGAGAAGGCGATGAAAAAGGAGGTCGGGGACAAGCTCGACCTGGCGCTTGAAGTGGCGGCGCTGGGGGTCAGCGAGATCGTCGACGAAAACATGGCCAATGCCGCCCGGGTTCACGCAATCGAAAGCGGCAAGGACGCGCGTGGGCGCACGCTGGTGGCGTTTGGCGGCGCGGCGCCGCTGCACGCCGCGCGGATGGCCGACAAGCTCGGTCTCGACCGGGTTCTGGTACCGGCGAATGCCGGGGTCGGCTCGGCGGTCGGATTTCTGCGCGCGCCGATTTCCTACGAGATCGTGCGCTCGCAACTGCAGCGGCTCGACGCGTTCGACGCCGACGCGGCCAACGCGCTCTTCGCGGCGATGCGCGCCGAGGCCGAGGCGATCGTGCGGCGCGGCGAACCGCAGGCGGCGCTGACCGAGACCCGCTCGGCCTTCATGCGCTATCGCGGCCAGGGCCACGAGATCGCGGTCCCGCTGCCGGCCGGCCCTTATCGCAGCGATGATGCCGCAGCGCTGCTCACCGCCTTCGAGGCGGCCTATCGCCGGCTCTACAGCCGCGTCATCCCCGGCGTCGAGGTCGAGGTCTTGAGCTGGGTGCTGCTGCTGAGCGGGCCGGTGCCGCGCGAGGATGCCGCCGCTCCACAGCTGCCGCCGCCCTCATACCCGGTGCCGGCGCGGCGCCGCGCCGTGTTCGATCCCGACGCCGCCGATTTCACCGAGGTCGCGATCTACAAGCGCGCCGCGCTCGCGCCCGGCGCCGTCATCCCCGGTCCGGCGGTTATCGTCGAGGACGAAACCTCGACCGTCGTCAGCCGCGCCTTCGACGCCCGCATCGACTGCTTCGGCTATATCGAGCTGACGCGGCGCTAGCGTCTTGGATCTCACCACCCAATGGGAGGAAGCAAATGACACTGCAACTGCGCCGGGTCGTCACCGGCCACGACAGGAATGGCAAGGCGATCGTGACGATCGACGAAATGGCGAAAACCGGATCGGCCCGCCCCGGCGTCACCACGAGCGTCGTGTGGTCGAGCGAGGGCTTCCCGATCAGCAACGAGGGCGACGCCGACGAGTCCGGGCGCCAGGTCGGCACCTGGCATCCGAACGGCACCGTGTTCCGGATCATCGAGTTCGCGCCGGGCAACGGGGGGCGCAACCACCGCACCGATTCGCTCGATTACGCGGTCGTCATGTCGGGCGAGATCGACATGGACCTCGACGGCTCCGAGGTGCATCTCCAGGCGGGTGACGTCATCGTGCAGCGTGGCACGATCCACAACTGGATCAACCGCGGCAAGGAGCCCTGCGTCATCGCCTTCGTGCTGATCGACGCCAAACCGGTCACCGCCGGCGGCAAGGTGCTGCACGCGGTCGGCTGATCTCGGTCAGGGCGGCGCGAGCGGCCGCAGCGCGGCGATCGCGTCCTCGGTGTATTCGATATCGCCGTTCCAGTAGCCGACCAGCACGTCCCGGTTCAGTTCGATCCACGCGGTCAGTCGAGCCAAATCTTCGGGGTCGACCGCCCCTCGGACGGCGCGAACCCGCGGGCGCAATGCGACGGTGGCCATCTCCGAAGGCCTGATTTTGGCGCTGCGCGCGACCTTCACCCGAACGTCGTGTCGTGAGCCGCCCCTCTGCGAAATGAAGACGACGAATGGCAGCCCGGTTCGCTCCGGCCGCAGGTTGGCCATATCGAACAGCGCCTGCCCTTGCAGTTCGGTTTGCACGAGGCCCGTCCGCTCGTGCGGCGCTGCGGGCCTCGTCGAATACGACTTCCTGGCTGCCATTCCCTAAGATTACACCGTCACCATGCGGCGCAGTTCCTCGACGATTTCGGGGTTGGCGAGGGTCGAGACGTCGCCGGGGTCCTGGCCGCTGGAGACCGCCGCCAAGACCCGCCGCATGATCTTGCCCGAGCGGGTCTTCGGCATGTCGGGCACGATCCAGACATGCGCCGGTCGGGCGATCGGGCTGATCTCGGTGGCGACCGCGTCGGAGATCCGCTTGTGCAGTTCCGGGCTCGCGTGGCAGCCCGGCTTCAGCGCGACGTAGAGATCGGGGACGCGCCCCTTGATCGCGTCGGCGACCGGCACGACCGCCGCTTCCGCTACCTCGGAGACGGTCAGCGCCGCCGACTCGATCTCCTTGGTGCCGAGGCGATGGCCGGCGACGTTGATCACGTCGTCGATCCGCCCCAGGATGCGGTAGTAGCCATCGGCCGACTGCACCGCCCCATCGCCGGCGAAATACGGCCAGTCGCGCCAATCCGTGCTGTTCTTGTCCTTGCAGTAACGCGCGTAGTATTGCGCGACGAAGCGGTCGGGATCGCCCCAGATCGTCTGGAAGATGCCGGGCCACGGGTTGCCGATGCAGATGTTGCCGGCCTTGCCGGCGCCTTTGGGGATCTCGATGCCGTCCTCGTCGTAGATCACCGGGTAGATGCCGGGGAGCGCCGGGCCGGCGCTGCCCGGCTTCATCGGCCCCAAGGCCGGCGCCGTGCTGCACAGAAAGCCGCCGGTCTCGGTCTGCCACCAGGTATCGACGATGACCGCCTCGCCCTTGCCGACGACGCTGTGATACCAGCGCCAGACCTCGGGCTCGATCGGCTCGCCGACCGTCGTCATGTGCTTGAAATGGTAATTGTAGTTGTTGGGCTCGTCGGCCCCGGCGCGGCGCAACGCGCGGATCGCGGTCGGCGACGTGTGGAAGATGTTGACGTCGAGTTCCTCGGCGATGCGCCACGGACGGCCGGCGTCGGGGTAGGTCGGCACCCCTTCGTAGACGACCGTCGAGGCGCCGAGCGCCAATGGCCCATAGACAATGTAGGAATGGCCGGTGATCCAGCCGATATCGGCCATGCACCAGTAGACGTCTTCCGGATGGATGTCCTGGATGTACTTGGAGGTGCCGGCGACATAGGCGAGATAGCCGCCGGTGCCGTGCTGGCAGCCTTTCGGGCGGCCGGTCGTGCCGCTGGTGTACATCAGGAACAAGGGCGCCTCGGCCGGCATCTGTTCCGGCTCGACGCGATGGCCGCGATAGTTTTTGAGCAGGTCGTTGACGATGTGGTCGCGGCCTCTGACGACCGCGCTGGGGCTCGAGTACTTGCCGGGATAGCGCTGCCAAACCAGCACCTTCTCGACCTTGTGGCCCTGGGCGGCGGCGTCGTCGAAGGCGATGTCGGCCTTCTCCTTCTGATCCTGCAGATTGCCACTGCGGTAGTAGGAATCCATCGTGATCAGCACGCGGCTCTGCGAGTCGACGATGCGATCGGCGCAGGCCTTGCCGCTGAAGCCGCTGAACACCTGGCTGTGGATAACGCCGAGGCGGGCGCAGGCCAGCATCGTGATCGGCAGTTCGGCGACCATCGGCATGTGCAGCGTCACCCGGTCGCCGGGCTTGAGGCCGCAGAAATCCCGCAGCAGCGCGGCGAATTCGTTCACCCGGATAAAGAGATCCTGATAGGTCAGATGCTGGATCGGCTCTTCTTCCAGTTCCGGGACAAAATGAATCGCGGTCTTGTTTTTGTTCTTAGGCACGTGGCGATCGACGCAGTTGTAGCTGGCGTTGAGGCGGCCGCCGACGTACCACCTCCAGAACGGGGCGTTGCTGGTGTCGAGGGTTTTTTCCCACCTTTTGTACCAATCCAGCAGATCGGCATATTCGTCAAAGCAGGCGGGGAAATTTTCCGGGCGGAACCGCTCATAGATGCTCGCGTCGGCGAGATTGGCCTGGGCGATGAAGGCTGCGGGTGGCTGATAATACTTCTCTTCCTGCCAATGGACCGCAATCTCAGCTTCAGATACGTCGATCTGATCCGCCATTTCCTTGCTCCTGAAGCCGGCTCTGCGGCAGTCTACGCCGAACCGCCGCGGTTTTGAAGCGCCGGACCAGTAGCCGGCGGCGCTATGGATCGGCGAATTCGGCCAATGCGCCGAGCCGCGGCAGATTGCGGATCGACAGGCGCTGGTTGTTGATGGCCGCGATGCCGTCCTGCCGCAGGCGGTTGAGCGTGCGGTTGATATGCGCGCCGGTCAGCCCCAGCGCGTCGGCCATATGCTGCCGGCGCAGCGGGAAGGGGCAGTCGAGCGGGTCGATCCCGCCGCCGCGCTCCTGCCGCCGGTAGAGGCTCAACATCAGAAACGCGAGCCGCTGCATGGCGTCGCCGCAGCCGACCACGCTCAGCAATTCCTCGACGCGGGACGCCTCGGCGGCGACATGCCGGGCGAGACGCAGCGCGAGATCGGGCTCGCCGCGAAACGCCTCGGAAAGGAGCCGGGCATCGATCGCGCTGACGCGCAGCGGCGTCAGACTACGAACCGAATGTTCGCTGACGCCGAGCAGCGCGGTCTGCAAGCCGACGATCTCGCCCGGCATCAGAAAATCGAGGATCTGCCGGCAGCCGTTGGCATTGCGCCGAAACCGGTAGGCCCAGCCGCCGGCGATGCGGAACAGCCCGCTGCCGACCTCGCCCGCATCGACCAGCTGCCGGTTGGCAGGCAGCGCCAGCGACCGCAAGGTCAGCCGGTCGACCAGCGCCGCGGCGCGCTCGCCGAGCGACCGGAATACGTCCTCCGTATAACGATCACTGCGCCCGCGCGCCACCACAACGCATACCACCAAGCAGTCTAACTCGGATGATGAAAATAACGTAAAAAATAGCAGCGCAAAGCCAAGTAGTGTAACAAGGCTCCCTAGAAACCTGTGACCTAAGTGTCGCAGCGTTCTCTTCATGCCGTTACTTCAGCCTCGACAAATGTAACTGGCACCGCATGAGCGGGGCAGGTACACCGAACCGTGGTGCGACGCCACCTAGCCATCACGCCGGCAGCCCCGCCATGCGGCAAATGGTCTTCCATTCCGCTGCGCTGACCGGGCACACCGAGAGGCGCGACTGGCGCAGCAGCGCCATGCCGGCGAGGTCGGGCACCCCCTTCATCTCGGCGAGGCTGACAGGCTGCTTCACCGGCATCACCGGAGCGACATCGACCATGCCGAACTTGCCGGCGGGGTCAGCCGGATCGGGATAGAACGGCTGTACGATCTCGACGACCCCGACGATCTCCTTGCCTTCGTTCGAATGATAAAAGAAGGCGCGGTCACCGTGCTGCATCGCCCGCAGATTGTTGGCCGCCTGGAAATTGCGCACCCCGTCCCAATGCGTGCGGCCGTCCTTGACCATCTGGTCCCAGGAATACTTCGCCGGCTCCGACTTCAAAAGCCAATAAGCCATCGCCTTCCCTCTCAGATCTGCGCGTTACCCGGTCAGCGCGTAGTCGGCCTGATCCTCGTACACCGAACCCGCCTTGGTCGGAAAGCTGGCGATCAGGCTGAAATGGTCGACCGGTAGCGGCTCGGCGCGGAATTGCGCATGCGCGGCGAGAAAGCCCGCAAGCGTCCCGAGCGCGGGGTCGCGCAGCCGGGCCAGCGTCACGTGCGGCGCGAATTTGCGCGGCTCCGGCGCGAGCCCGATGCGAAGCAGCGCCTGCTCCACCTTGTCGCGCAACCGCACCAGTTCGGGATCGCGCTCGACCCCGACCCACAGCGCGTGCGGCCGGGATCCGCCAAATACGCCGGCGCCGGCGAGCTGCAGCGCAAAGCGGCTCCCCTTCACCCGGGCCAGGGCCTCGTCAACATCGACGGCGAGGTCCTCGCTGACCTCGCCGATGAACCGCAGGGTCAGGTGCAGATTGCCGGCGTCCACCCATCGCGCGCCGGGGATGCCGCTACACAGCAGCGACAGTCGCAGCTTCAGCTCCGGCGGAAACTCGATTCCGACAAACAACCGCAGCATGCCGCTCGCGCTCCCGGCATCGGGCTGGAGTGCCTCACGTGAACAGCGTCAGCACGCCGGTATGCCCGTACAGGCGATCGCGCGAGATCTCGCCGTTGGCGTAAAACCCGACGAGCGGGAAATCGCCGAGGGTTTCGCGAATCAGCCCGGTTTCGATCCCCCGCTCGCCGAACAGCGCCGCGCCACGAGCGATGCAGCTGACGTAAATGCCGGCCTTCGGCGGGCCTGGCAGACGCCCGGCGAGCTGGCGCAGCATGCGGCCGAGATCGGCCCGCGCGCTGTCTGGGTCGCGTCGGCAAAACAGGATCTGGTCGCCCGGCGCGACCTCGGCGCCGAGCACGATCCAGCCTTGGCGCGGATCGATCGCCATCAGATTGCGGACGAGATAATCGCCGGTGTCGGAGCCCTGAACCGGCAGCCCGGCGAAGATGACGCCGCCGAGGCGGCGCGGGTCCTTGGCCAGCTCGGGGCCGATATCGTCGTAGAAGGCTTGCAGCGCCGGGCGGCCGTCGATCGCCATCACCACGTTGTCGCGCGCCTCGTCGATCCGCCGCACCGGGCCGATCGGCACGCAGCCCTGCGTCAGGCCGGTCGCGACGGCAATCTCCGGCGCCAGCATCAGCCCCGCGATGCCGGCCTTACCGAGCGCGCTCGCGTCGCCGGCCAGCAGAGGCTGCTCGCAACGATGCGAGACGAGGCCGCCAACCAGGAACGCGCCGCTCGCCGCGGCGGCGTCGGTCGTCGCCCGCAGCAGGTTTTCGCAGCGCGGGTCGCCATGCACGAGGGCCAGCGCCGGCGACACCTTGTCGATCCAGCCGGCGTGCTGCCGCGGTAGCTCGGCGGCGGGATCGTCGGTCGCGCCAAACAGCCGAAAACCGTCGAGCGGCAACGCGGCGGTCATCACCGCGGCCGCCGGAGTGTCGTAGACCTCCTCGCCGCCGGCGCAGACCCCGAGCCCGACGCCGCCGACCCAGGCCTCGATGCCGAGTTGCTCGGACAGCTCCCGGGCCAGGGGCGGCAATAACCGGCCGGCCGGCTCGCTGACATAAAGGACGCCGAGCGTCGCACTGCCGCGCTCCGGCAGCTGCGCCATCAGACGCTCCACCATGGTGGCGGGATCGCCTTCGGCAAAGGCGGCGGCAAAGGGCGGGCTCATGATCGGCCTCCGATCAGCTTTGCAACATAGGGCGCGATGTGGTCGACCAGCACCGCGACGCCGCGTGCGTTGGGGTGCAGGCCGTCCGGCTGGTTGAGCTGCGGGTCCATCGCCACGCCATCGAGAAAGAATGGATAAAGCGCCACCGCATGCACCCGCGCAAGCTCGGGATAGATCCGGTCGAACCTCTGCTGGTAGTCCTTGCCCCAATTGGCCTGCGCCTGCATTCCGGCCAGCAGCACCTTGGCGCCGCTTGCTTGGATTTTGGCGATCATCGCGTCGAGGTTGGCGCGCACGAGCTTGGGGTCGATGCCGCGCAGCATGTCGTTGGCGCCGAGTTCGAGGATCACCAGCTGGGGCTTGTCGGCGAGCGACCAGTCGACCCGAGCGAGGCCGTCGGTGGTGGTGTCGCCTGAATTTCCGGCGTTGACGACATGGGCGTCGATGCCTTCGGCCTTGAGCCGCGCCTCAAGCCGGGCGGGAAAGGCCGCCTCGGCCGGCAACCCGAACCCGGCGGTCAGGCTGTCGCCAAAGGCGACAATCACCGGCACTCGGGGTGCGGCCGACGCGTCGCTGCCGAGCAGCATCCCGGCCACCATCAGCAGCGATCCGAACAGCCTCAACGATGTGCGACGGCGGCTCACAGCGGTGTTCCGTCAAGACCCGCGCGTTACACTGGGCAGCAGTGGGCGCTCCGTCAACCGCCGGCCCGGCGCCGGCGCGTTGATAAAACCGCTCGCCGCGCCATATCGACGGGACCCCGCCCACCGCTCTCGCTGTGCGAATGACGCCCCCGGTGCCGCCCGGCAGCCCGCTCGTCCTCCTCGAAGAGGTTTCGCTGAGCCTGGCGAGCGCCGCCGGTCCGGTCGAAATTCTGTGCGGCATCTCGCTCGCGATCGCGCCGGGCGAAGCGGTCGCCTTGATCGGGCCCTCTGGATCGGGCAAGTCGAGCCTGATGATGGTGCTGGCCGGTCTCGAACGGCCGAGCGCCGGCCGGGTCGTGCTCGCCGGTCAGGATCTTGCGGCGCTCGACGAAAACGGCCTGGCGCGATTGCGCCGACACCAGGTCGGCATCGTGTTCCAATCGTTCCACCTGCTGCCGACGATGACCGCGCTCGAAAATGTCGCGATCCCCCGCGAACTGGCCGGCGAGCGCGATGCGACGCGGACCGCCGCGGAAGCGCTGGAGCGCCTGGGGCTCGGCCATCGCCTCGGCCACTATCCGGCGCAGTTGTCGGGCGGCGAGCAGCAGCGCGTGGCAATCGCCCGCGCGCTGGTCGCCGGCCCGGCGCTGGTGCTCGCCGACGAGCCTACCGGCAATCTCGACGGCGCTACCGGGCGGGTCGTGATCGACTGCCTATTCGAAGAGCGCGCCCGGCTCGGTTCGGCGCTGCTGCTGATTACCCACGACCAAGCGCTCGCCGGGCGCTGCGCGCGCCGGCTGTTTCTCGAAGACGGGCGCCTCGTCGCCGAAGAGAGCACTGAGGGGCGCCGCATCGCCGCCGGGCAGCGCCTGTCGTGAGCCCGTTTCTTTACGCGCTGCGGCTTGCCGGCCGCGAATTGCGCGGCGGGGTCCGCGGCTTTGGCGTCTTTGTCGCCTGCCTGGTGCTCGGGGTCGGCGCGCTCGCCGCGATCGGCTCGCTCGGTGCGGCCGTCACAGCGGGCATCCGCGCCGACGCAACGAGCCTACTCGGCGGCGATGTCAGCGCCCATCTCCCTTACCGTCCGGCGAGCGCCGCCGAGCGAGAGTTTCTCGCCGCCAGCGGCTCGCTGTCCGAGGTCGCCAAGCTGCGCGCGATGGCGCGCTCGGAGGATGGCGCGCGCCACAGCCTGATCGAACTGCAAGCGGTCGATGCCGGCTACCCGCTCTACGGCGCGGTGGCGCTCGTGCCGGCCCGGCCGCTTGCCGCGGCGCTGGCGCCGAGCGGTGGCGTCTTCGGGGCGGCCGTCGAGGCGGCGGTCGCCAAGCGGCTGGGCGTCTCGCCCGGCGACGAGTTCCGCGTCGGCGACGCGGTGCTGCGCCTCACCGCGATCCTCGCCAGCCAGCCCGACAGCGCGTTGGACGGGCTCGCCTTCGGGCCGCGGGTCCTGATCGCGCGGGCGGGACTGCCGGTAACGGGGCTCACCCAGCCGGGCGCGCTCGTCGATTACGACTACCGCCTGCGGCTGCCGCCGGGGAGCACCGCCGCCGCATGGCTGCGCCGGGCACGCGAGGCCTTTCCCGAAGCCGGCTGGCAGCTGCGCAGCAGCGCCGACGCGGCGCCGTCGCTGCAGCGCCTGATCGACCGGATCGGTCTCTTCCTGAACCTCGCGGCTGTCACGGCATTGCTCGTCGGCGGGATCGGCATCGGCAACGCAGTTGCCCTCTATGTCACAAGCAAGACCTCGGCAATTGCCACGCTGAAATGCCTCGGCGCCTCGACCCGGCTGATCTTTGCCGCGTATTTCGCCCAGGTGCTGGCGCTCGCGCTCGTCGGCATCGCGGGCGGGCTCCTCCTCGGCGCGGCGGCTCCGGCGCTACTGGCGCCGCTGCTCGACCCGCTGCTGCCGGTGCCGCTGCGGCTCAGCCTCTATCCGCTGCCGTTGTTGATGGCCGCATCGTGCGGGCTGCTGACGACGCTGCTCTTCTCGCTGGGGCCGCTCGCCGCGATCGGCCGTATCCCGCCCGGCGCGCTGTTCCGCGAGCGGGTCGCGCCGGCGCCGCGCCACCTCGTTCCGCTCGCCGCGGCGGCAAGCGGCGCAGCGGCGCTCGGTCTCGCCGCGCTGGTTGTGCTTGGCGCGCCCGATCGCCGGGTGGCGCTGTGGTATGTCGGCGGCGCCTTCGCCGCCTTCCTGCTGTTGCGGCTGGCGGGCGTCGCGGTGGTCGCGGCGGCGCAAAGGCTGCCGCGCCCGTCCCGACCGCTGCTGCGCCTGGCGCTCGCCAATCTGCACCGACCGGGGGCGCCGACGGCGCGGGTGGTGCTGTCGCTCGGCATCGGCCTCAGCGTGCTGATCGCGATCGGGCTGGTCGAGGGCAATTTGGCGGTCGAAATCGACGGGCGCCTAGCCGAGCGCGCCCCCGCCGATTTCTTCATCGACATCCAGCCGGGCCAGCTCGCCGATTTTGCCGCGATCGTGCAGGGGACCCCGGGCGCCAGCTTCGACCGGGTGCCGATGCTGCGCGGCCGCATCACCCGGCTCAACGGCAACCCGGTCGAACAGGTGCAGGTCGCGCCACAAGCGCAATGGGCCGTGCGCAGCGAGCGCGGGCTGACTTACGCGGCGAGCCTACCGAAGGGCTCGCGCATCGTCGCCGGACGCTGGTGGCCGGCCGATTACAAGGGGCCGCCGCTCGTCTCGTTCGACGCCGGGCTCGCGCAGGGTATGGGCCTCAAGGTCGGCGACAGTTTGACCGTCAACCTGCTCGGCCGCGACATCACGGCGCGGATCGCCAGCCTGCGCCGGATCGACTGGGCTCAGCTCGGCATCAACTTCGCGATTGTCTTCGCCCCGGGCACGCTCGAGGCCGCGCCGCAGACCGATCTGGCGGCGGTCTACGTTGCAAGCGACGCCGAGGACGGCCTCGTGCAGCGACTGACCGAGCGCTTCCCGAATGTCTCGGCGATACCGGTGCGCGAGGCGTTGGCGGCGGTGACGCAGGCGGTGGCGACGATCGGCGGCGCGATCCGCCTCGTCGGGCTCGCGACGGTCGCCGCGGGGGTGCTGGTGCTCGGCGGCGCCGTCGCCGCCGGCCACCGCCGCCGCGTTTACGACGCGGTCGTGCTGAAAGTGCTGGGGGCGACGCGCGGCTCGCTCGCCGCAGCGTTCGTGATCGAGCAGGGAATCCTGGGCCTCGCGACCGCGCTTGTCGCGATCGCGCTCGGCACGCTCGCCGCCTGGGGCCTCGTCACCGGCCCGCTCAACAGCGACTGGGTATTCCTGCCCGGGCCGCCGCTGGCAACCGCCGCGCTCGCGGTGCTGTCGACGCTCGCCATCGGCTTTGCCGCCGCATGGCGCGCTCTCGGCGCCAAGCCCGCCGCCTGGCTGCGCAACGAATAGCGCCGCCGGCGCTCGCACCCTCATCGCGCCAGCAGCGAGAGGGCGTAGAGGGCGCCGCCAACCAGCCCGCCGACGATCGTCCCGTTCATCCGGATATATTGCAGATCGGCGCCGACCGCGGCCTCGATCCGATCGGAAAAGCTGCGCGGCTCCCAGCGGTGGACCACCTCGGTGATAAAGCGGATCAGCTCGGCGCGCCACGGCAGCGCCTCCGCGACCACCGCTTCGATCGCCATGTCGAGCCGCTGGCGCATCGTCTCGTCGGCTTTGAGCGCGTCGCCGGCCGACGCGATCATCAGGGTCAGCGCGCGCCGCACCTGCGACGACGGCGCCGCCAGATCGCGCAGCACGAGATCGCGGCAACTC
This sequence comes from Allostellaceae bacterium, assembly GCA_035309005.1. GTDB lineage: Bacteria > Pseudomonadota > Alphaproteobacteria > ATCC43930 > CGMCC-115725 > DATARH01. The sequence continues at coordinate 11,526 of DATGFP010000103.1, forward strand.
GCCCAGGACGCGGCGATCCACGCCCGCACCTCGGGCCGGCCGAGCACCGCCCGCGGCGAGCCGCCGAATTGCCGCAGCGCCGGCGAGGTCGCCAGCCCGTCGGCGAATTCATCGAGCGACGCCAGCAGGCTTTGTCGCGCCGCGCCCTGCGGCTGGCGCAAATCCTCGATTAGCTCGGTGACGCCGCGCAGCACCGCCCGGGCGATCTCGCGGGTGATCGGGCGCGGCATCCAGCGTCGCCGCCGCTCGCCGGCCGCGGCAAGCAGCTGATCCTTATTCCGCGCCAGGAAGTCGCGGGCATAATCGAGCGCGCTGTCGAGCACCGCCTCGTGATAGCCGGCGGCGCTCACCGCCCGCATCAGGCCGCCGAGCAGCGGGGCCAGCCGCTCACCATTCAGTTGGTCGCCGATCGCGCGCCCGAGAAAGCGCGTCACCTGGCGATCATCGACGGCGCGCAACAGGTACGGCAGCGCCTTGACGATCTCGGCAGCGAGCGCCGCCGCGTTACGGCGCTGCGCCAGCCAGCCGGCAGTGCGGTCGGCGATCCTGAGCGAGCGCAGCTCGGGAAGCAGCAGTTCGGGCGTCAGGAAGTTGCGTTCGAGGAACACGGCCAGCCCCTCGCCGATCCGGTCCTTGTTGGCCGGTACGATCGCGGTGTGCGGGATCGGCAAGCCCAGCGGGCGGCGGAACAGCGCGGTCACGGCGAACCAGTCGGCCAGCCCGCCAACCAGTGCCGCCTCCGCGACGGCGCGCAGCAGCAGGAACGCCGGTCCCGGCCGGTGGAGCGCCAGAGTGCCGAGGAAAACGGCGCCCGACAGCGCGAGCATGCCCGCGGCAAGTGCCCGCGAAACCCGCAGGCGCTTCAGCTGTTCCTGATCCAAGCCGCCCCTCTTAGCAGCGCCAGCCGGGATGCCAGCGCTGCGCCCGGGCGACCAATCTGTCAATGCATCAGCAACAGAGGCAGCGGCGCCGTCGCGAGGGCGGTGCGGGTCGCCCCGCCGAATAGCTGTTCGCGCCACGGCGCGCGCCCATAGGCGCCCATCACCAGGAGGTCCGCCCCGACTTCCCGCGCGGCCTCCAACAGAATCCGGCCGAGGTGCCGGCCCTTGGCCGGTGGCAGCTGGCGAAGGGCAGCGTTCACCCCATGCCAGGCGAGGTAGTCGACCGCCGAGCCGCCGCCGACATCGCCGTCGCCGACCGTGATCAGCGACACCGCATTCGCCTGTTCTAGGAACGGCAGGGCGGCGGCGAGCGCCCGCACCGCCTGCGGCGAGCCGTTCCACGCCACGGCGACGACATAGCCAATGCCTGAGGGCGGCTCGGTCGGGGCCAGCACCAGCGGCCGCCCGCACCGCGCCAGCGTTTCCTCGATCGTGTCGGTATGGGGCTCTCGCACGACGCGGTCGGAGCGCCCGAGCACGACGAGATCGAAAAATCGGCCGCGACCGGCGACCAGCGCTCCGGTCGCGCCCATCTCTTCGCGCCAGATCGCCGATGGCCCATGCCCCCGCAGTTGCGGCAGGTTGCCATGCGCGATGCCATGCCGGCGGACGATCTCATCGAACAGGCCCCGCGTCGCGGCAGCCTTCGCTGCAGCATCGGCCATCACCGCTTCGACCAGCCCGGCCGCGCCCGGCCCGCCGAGGCCCTCACCGGTCGCGGCAAGCACCGCTCGCGGATCGGGCGTTACGTGCAGGCCCTCGAGGTGGGCCCCGAAGCGATGTGCTAGCTGACAGCCAAGATCAATGGCGCCAGCAGTGGCGCCGCCACCGCTCGCGGCGACAAGGATCGTGCGAATGGGCATGGCGGCCTCAATGCGACATCAGGACAGGCAGGGTCATGCTCTCGATGACGGTTCGCGTCGCGCCGCCGAGCATCAGCTGGCGCAGCCGCGAATGGCCATAGCCGCCCATTACCAGCATATCGGCTTCGATGTCGCTCGCCCGTGACAGCAGAATGTTGCCGACGCCAATGCCGGCCGACACCGTCGATTCAATCGTCGCCTTGACGCCGTGGCGCGCCAGATGCAGGGCGATGTCGGCGCCCGGCATCTCGCCGTGACCCGTCGGCACGGTCGCCGGATCGATCGCCAGGACGGTGACCGTTTCGGCCGCGCACAGCAGTGGCATCGCGTCGTTGATCGCGCGCGTCGCCTCGCGGCTGGTATCCCAACCGACCAGCACCCGCCGGCCGATACCGTCCCAGTGGCCGGCATAAGGGACGATAAGCACCGGCCGGCCGACCGCCAGCGCCACTTCCTCGGGCAGTGGCCGGTAGAGCGGCGCACGGGGATCGTCCGGGTCGATCTGTCCGAGTACGATCAGATCTGCGTAACGACCGTGCAGTGCAGTGGTCTGAGACGGATAGCCCAAGGCAACCCGCCATTCGGCGGATAATCCGAGACGACTGGTCGTGTCCTCGAACATCTGGCGTGTTTGTTCGGCCTCCGCCCGCATCCTGCCGCCGAAATCGCGATAGAGCGGTTCGAGGATCGAGCGATCGAAGACCTCGAAATAGCCGTGGTCCTGCGCCGCGCCCACGGCAAGCGTCGTGTGCAGCCCGACGAGATGGGCATCGAAGCGCCGGGCCAGCTCCGCCGCCAGATCGAGACGCAAGCGGGCAGCCGGGGTCGTATCGAGCGATACCAGAATATCCTTGAAAGCCATCGCGATCCCTCCGGCATGCGAGCATACCATCGCCGGCACGCTCGGGCGCCGCTTTGCGTTATCGCTTCACCGATCAGCGATCGGCCGGCGGCTCGGGGTCGTCGGCCGGGATGACAAACCCGGAAACCGGCTCGATCCACACGATGTGGTCCCTAACCGCCTTGACGCCCGGCGTGTTTTCGACCAGCACCTGCAGCGCGGTCCGTTCGCGGTCATCGGTGATGCTGCCCTGCAGCTCGACGACGCCGTTCTCGACCTGCACGTCGACGCTGGCCCGCGGGCCCCATGGCTGTTTGGAGATCTCGGCGAGGATGCGCGTGCGGATTTCCGTATCGCCCGCCGACTGCGTCGCGGCCGCGGCCGGCAGCTTGTCGAGCAGCGCCCGCATCAGATTGGCGCGGCTAACGATGCCGACGAGGCGGCCATCCGCGACAACCGGCAGGCGCTTGATGTGATGCTTTTCCATCAACTCGACCACTGTGGCCAGTGAATCCCCGGGCATTACCGATACAACCTCGCTGGTCATCACCTCGCCGACCTTGCGCGCGTGCGAGTGTACGTAATCGCGCGCCAGTCGGCCCGGCGAGATCAAGAGCTCGAACCAGCGCGAATGCTGTCGGTCGGTGCCGGTCTCGGCACGGCGCAGGAGGTCTCCCTCGGTCACCATGCCGACCACCGCGCCGTGCGGATCGACGACGGGCAACCCGCTGATGCGTTTTTCGAGCATCTGTCGCGCGGCGTCCGCGATCGTCGCTTCCGGTGCAACGCTGATCGCCGGCTGGCTCATGACATCGCCCACGTTCATCATCACTCTCCTTCATCTGGCAGGCGCAGGCTAATCCTGCGCCAGGCCGGCGGCAGCGCCATCGTACAGCCGCATAATGCGCCTTGAGGATGTAATGACGATTCTGGCTGAGCCAATCGAAAGTGGCGCCTGATGTCCATCCGAAAATTCGACAAGCTGTTTCGGCCCGCCAGCGTCGCGTTGATCGGCGCAAGCGAGCGGCCTGGCTCGGTCGGCGCGGTCGTCCTCCGCAATTTGCGCCGCGCCGGCTTCAAGGGCGAGCTGCTGCTCGTCAACCCGCACCATCAAACCATCGACGGCATGCCGGTCTACCGCGACATCGCGAGCCTGCCGCGCTCGCCCGACCTCGCGGTCATCGCGACGCCGCCCGATACCATCCCGCAGCTGATCGCCGAGCTCGGAGCGCGCGGAACCCGCGCCGCGGTGGTGATCACCGCCGGGTTTGGGGAGCTCGGCGAGCGGGGGCGGGCGTTGCAGGGTGCCGCTCTCGACGCCGCGCGCCCGCACCTGCTGCGCCTGGTCGGGCCGAATTGCGTCGGGATCATGGTGCCTGGAATAGGGCTCGATGCCAGCTTCTCGCATCTCGCGCCCCCGGCCGGCGAGATCGCTTTTGTCAGCCAGTCGGGTGCCATCATCACCGCGATGCTCGACTGGGCGGCGCCGCGCGGTATCGGTTTTTCGCATGTCGTCTCGCTGGGCGACATGGCTGACGTCGATTTCGGCGACATGCTCGACTACCTGGCCGCCGACAGAAACACGCGCGCAGTTCTGCTTTACGTAGAGGGGGTCACGCACGGCCGCAAATTCATGTCGGCCGCTCGGGCCGCAGCGCGGCTGAAGCCGGTTTTGGTGTTGAAAGCCGGGCGCTCCAGCGCCGGCGCGCGCGCCGCTTCCTCGCACACCGGCATGCTGGCGGGCAGCGACCGGGTGTATGACGCCGCCTTCCGGCGGGCCGGCATCTTGCGCGTCGAGACCATGGAAGAACTCTTCGACGCGGCGCAAACCCTGGCCTTGACCGGCGTGCAGGATGGCGACCGCCTGGCGATCCTGACCAACGGCGGCGGCGCCGGGGTCTTGGCAAGCGATGCGCTCGAAGCCGGTGTGGGCCTTCAGCCTTTGGCACAAGCTCGCGGCGGGCGGCTCGCCGCGTTGTCGGTCGACACGCTGGCGCGGCTCGACCACGCGCTGCCGCGCACCTGGAGCCATGGCAACCCCGTCGACATCATCGGCGACGCCCCTGGGGTGCGCTACGCCACCGCGCTCGAAGCGCTGCTCGGCGATGATGGAGTTGACGCGATCCTGGTGCTCAACTGCCCAACCGCGCTCGCGATGCCCGAGGACGCGGCGCGCGCGGTGATCGATACGATCGCCGCCATCCCGCCGGCGAACCGGCACGGACGCAACATCTTCACCGCCTGGCTCGGCGAGCAATCGGCGGGCCCCGCACGCACGCTGTTCAACGCGGCAAAGATCGCGACCTACAACACACCCGACGAGGCTGTGACAGGGTTCCTGCACCGGGTGCGCTACCAGCGCAACCAGGCGCTGCTGCTGGAGGCTCCGCCGGCGCGCCCCGGCCGGTTTGCTCCCGATACCGCCGGTGCCGACGGCGCGATCGCCGCGGCGCTTGCCGCCGGCCGCGCGTGGCTCGATGCCGACGAGGTGGCGGCCGTGCTGGGCGCCTACCGAATTCCGTTGCCCGCCGCGCGGCACGCCGCCGACCCGCAGGAAGCCGCCGCCGCTGCGCAAGCGATCGGCTTTCCGGTGGCGCTCAAAATCCGTTCACCCGACATCACCCACAAAACCGATGTCGGCGGCATCGCGCTCGATCTCGGCGATGCCGCCGCGGTGCGCGACGCCGCGGCCGCGCTCGCCCAGCGGGTCGGCAACGCGAAGCCCGAGGCGCGGCTCGACGGGTTTCTGGTGCAGCAGATGGTGCGCCGCCCGGGCGCGGTCGAACTCTTGGCCGGCCTCGTCGAGGATGCGGTCTTTGGGCCGGTTGTGCTGTTCGGCCAGGGCGGCACGGCGGTCGAGGTGATCGACGACAGCGCCATCGCGCTGCCGCCGCTCAATGCGCTCTTGGCACGGGCGCAGATGAGCCAGACTCGGGTATGGCGATTGCTGCAGCCCTATCGCGGCAGGCCGGCGGCGGCGATCGACGCGATCGGCGACGTCTTGATCGCCCTCGGCCAGCTCGCCGCCGAGCACCCCGAGATCCGCGAGCTCGACATCAACCCCCTATTGGCCGACGCCGCCGGCGTGATCGCGCTCGACGCCCGCATCCGCGTCGCGCCGGCCGATACCGTCGGCGCCGCGCGGCTCGCGATCGCGCCCTATCCCAAGGAGCTCGAAAGCGCCGCGCGGCTGCGCGACGGCACCGATGTCGCGCTGCGGCCGATCCGACCGGAGGACGAGCTGCTGGTGCACGACCTCGCCGGGCATATGACCCCGGAGGATTTGCGGCTGCGCTTCTTCGTGCCTGTCCACGGCATCTCGCACGAACTCGCGGCTCGGCTGACCCAGATCGATTACGACCGCGAGATGGCGCTCGTGGTGCAGCACCACGGCACCGTGCTCGGCATCGCACGCTATTTCGCCGACCCCGACCGATTGAGCGCCGAATACGCCGTCGCGGTGCGCAGCGACTGGAAGGGCCGCGGCGTCGGCTATCTGTTGATGAACCGGCTGATCGCGGTCGCCCGTGAGCGCGGCATCGGTGAACTGGTCGGCGAGGTGCTGCGCGAGAACGGGCCCATGCTGGCGATGTGCCGCGAACTCGGCTTTGCGGTCGCCGCCGATCGCGACGATGCAAGCCTCCTCCGGGTGACGATGGAGCTGCTTTGAGGGTTCCGCGTGCGCTACCGCAGCAATGTGCCGGTCGTGCCGGTATGGAAGGCGGCGAGATCTTCCGGGCCGAAGTAGTTGATGTCGCCCGGCGTCGCCAAGCCGATCGCTGCGGCATAGGCGGCGAGCCCGATCGCGAGATCGAGATCGCCGTCGAGCAGGCCGTGGATCAGCCCGCCGACGAACGAGTCGCCGGCGCCAATGCGGTCGACGATCTCGACCGGGTAGCGCGGCGCATAGCGAAACTCGCCGTGCGCCAATAACAGATCGCCGGGTTCCGAGCCCGGCGAGCGGGTCAGCGCGACCAGCGGCATGCCGTAGCGTTTGGCGATTGCCTCGGCCAATGGCTCGGCCTCCTCGGCGAACCCGAGCACGGCGCGGGCGTCGCGCTCGGCGACGACGAAGAGCTCGAGATGAGGCGCGACCGTGTCGAGCATCGCGCGCGCCTCGGCGGCGCTGGTCAGCGTCGCGCGGTAGTTGAGGTCGTACGACACCGGTTTGCCGGCGACGGCGGCGAGCGCGGCGACATGCGCGACCAGCGCCCGGCAGGAAGGACCGAGCGCCGGCGTGATGCCCGACAAATGGAGCCGCGCGCTGTTGGCGATCAGCGCCTCCCACGGCGCGTCCTCGAAGCCAAGCTCGGACGCGGCGGATTGCTTGCGGTCGTAAATGACGCGGGCGTTGCGCGGCGCCGGCCCCGCCTCGAAAAACATCAGCCCCAGCCGCGCGCCCTCGATCCAGCGGACAAACTGCGTGTCCACGCCGTGGCGCCGTGCCTCGCCGTCGACAATGCGGCCGAGCGGCCCTTCCGGCAGCCGCGACACCCAGGCGGCGCGGCGGCCGAGCCGCGCCAGGAGGCAGGCCACATTGAGCTCGCTGCCGCCAACCCCGACCTCGAACCCGCGTGCCTGGTCGAGCCGCTGCATGCCCGGCGGCGACATCCGCAGCAGCGTCTCGCCGAGCGTCAGAAAATCGTAGCTGGGGATCGCCGATGCGGTATCGGTCATGGCGCGGTGCGACCTCGTCGAGAGAGTCAACCGCGCGGGCCGCCGGCGACGTAGATCACCTGGCCGGAGATGAACGACGCCTCCTCGCTACACAAAAAGGCTATCAGGTTGGCGATGTCGCGCGGCACCCCGGCGCGGCGCACCGGGATCTCGCGGGCGCGTTCCTCCTTCCACTCCTCGGGGTCGCGGCCCATGCGGATTGCGGTGGCGCGCGTCATCTCGGTGTCGATAAAGCCGGGCGCGACGGCATTGGCGGTAATGCCATAGCGGCCGAGCTCGATCGCGAGCGTCTTCGCCATGCCCTGCAACCCGGCTTTCGCGGTCGAATAGTTGGTCTGGCCGCGATTGCCGAGCGCCGAGACGGACGACAGATTGACGATGCGGCCCCAGCCGCGCTTGACCATCTCGCGCTGGGCGGCGCGGGAACACAGGAAAGCGCCTTTCAGGTGCACCGCCGCGACCGCGTCCCAATCCTCGTCGGTCATTTTGTGAATGAGGTTGTCGCGGGTGATGCCGGCGTTGTTGACGAGGATGTCGAGCGAGCCCAATCGCTCGGCGATCTCGCCGATCATTGCGTCGACCTCGGCCGCGAGCGCGACATTCGCCTTGAGGCCGATCGCCTTGACGCCATGCCGCGCCGCGATGCGTGCCGCAGTCGCCGCGGCGCCCTCGCCGTCGAGATCGCCGATCGCGATCATCGCACCGTCCTCGGCGAGGCGCTCGGCGGTCGCCTCGCCGATGCCGCGGGCGCCGCCGGTGACGAGCGCGACGCGTCCTTCCGACCGTCCGGCCATGTTCTTTCCTCTGCGATTGAGCGTTTTACGCCGCGAGGCTGTCGCACAGCGCCGCCGCCGGTGCAACCCAATTACCGTGCCGGCCGCGTCTCCGGCGGGGTCCGCAGCACGATGACGGCTTGACGGCGCAGCGAGCCTGATCGACATAGCGGAAATGAAACAGCCGCTTGCCGCTATCGCCGAAGCCGTCGCCCGCGAGGGCTTCGCCTTGGTGCGCGCGCCACAGATGGCCGTGGCCTTCGAAGAGGCGGGGCTGCGGGACTGGGGTCGCTTTGCACAGAGCTGGGGCGATCTCGGCGTCGACATGTACATGGCCGATGGCGGCCGCTATCGCCGCCGCCGCTTCGCCTGCTTCCGCGCCGCCGGCGGCGAGATCGCCCGCAAGCCGCATCAGCCGCACTACCAGAGCCGCGACTACAACCCGCTCAACGGCGGCGTCCAACGCTGGTTCGAGCCGGTCACCAGCGCGATCGGCGACCACCCCGCGCTGCAGGCCATTCTCGCGACGTGCCGCGACCTGTTCGACCGGCTGACCCCGCCGGAGCTGCGCCCGGCGTCGTGGCATATCGAGATCCACCAGTTCCGCATCGAGGCGCGCCCCGGCCAAGCCGGCCGGCCGACGCCGGAGGGCATGCACCAGGACGGTGTCGACTGGGTGCTCGTGCTGCTGGTCGACCGGGTCAACATCGACAGCGGCGAAACCACGATCGGCGACCTCGCCGGCGCGCCGCTCGGCAGCTTCACGCTGACGGCACCGCTGGACGCCGCGGTCACCGACGACAACCGCGTCTATCACGGGGTCACCCCGGTGACACCCCTCGATCCGGCGCGGCCGGGGCACCGCGATGTGCTCGTCGTTACGTTTCGCCGGGAATAGCGCCGCCGCTATCTCTCAGACACCGTAGCGGCGCCGCCAGGCGAGACCCTCCACCGTGTCGCCGAGCGGCTGGTATTCGCAGCCGACCCAGCCGGCGTAGCCCAATTCGTCGATGCGGCGGAACACGTAGTCCCAGCCGATCTCGCCGGTGCCCGGCTCGTGACGGCCCGGGACGTCGGCCAATTGCATGTGCTCAATCGAGCCGATCAGCGCGGCCAGCCGGGTCGTCACATCGCCTTGCGCGATCTGGCAGTGATAGATGTCGAATTGCAGCCCGAGCCGGTCGCGCCCGATCGCCGCGGCGATCGCCGCCCCCTGCTCCTGGGTGCGCAGCAGATAGCCCGGCGCGTCGCGCGGGTTCAACGGCTCGATGACGAGCTTGACCCCGGCCGCCAGCGCCCGCTCGCCGGCCCACGCGAGGTTGGCGGCGTAAAGCGCCAGCGCGGTGTCGAGCGGCAGATCCTGTGGCGGCATCCCGGCCATCACATGCACCCGCTTGCAATCGAGCGCCGCGGCGTAATCGAACGCCTGGTTGAGGCCGTCGCGGAAGGCCCCCTCGCGCCCGGGCAGGCACGCGAAGCCGCGCTCGCCGGCCGCGCGATTGCCGGCCGGGCTGTTGATCAACGCCTGGGTGAGCCCGTTGTCGTCGAGCCGCGCGCGCAACTCCGCCGCCTTGTATTCATAGGGCGAGGCGAACTCGACGCCGGTAAAGCCGGCGCGCGCCGCCGCCGCGAAGCGGTCGAGAAACGGCACCTCCGGAAACAGAAAGCCGAGATTGGCGCAGAACCGCGGCATGCCCGCTACACCTTCAGCACTTCGGCGCCCGGCGCGGCTTCGAGCTCGCAGGGGTTCACCGTCATGCACAACAGGCTGTAGTAACCGATTGCGGTCGTCAGCTGGATCAGTTCGTCGTTGCCGAAGCGGCTCTGCATCGCCTTGAAGCTCGCCTCGTCGACCCGGTGCTTGCGCAATAGCGCCCGGGTGAATTCGATGATCTGCGCATCTTCGGGCGGCAGGCCGCGCGAATGGTTGTCGCGGATCGCCGCGATCGTCGTCTCGGGGACGCCATGCCGGCGCGCGCCGCCAGTCTGCGCGCCCCAGACATACATCGCCTCAAACTCGCGCGCGACGGTCATCGCCGCCAGCACCCGCACCCGCATGTCGAGCGAGCCCTCGAACCGCACGTAGGCGCCGAGATGGGCCACCCGCTCGGCGACTTCCGGGGAATGCAGGAACATCGTGAACGGACCCTGCACCGCGCCGCGACTGGCGACGATGCTGTCGAACGTTGCGTGGTCCTTCTGCGGTACCTGGTCCTTGGTGGTGATCGAGGGCAGCCTTGCCATGGTCGTTCCTCCCGGGAGATCAGATTATTCGACGCCGACCGCCGCGCCCAGCGCCTCGCCGATCGCCTGGTTCAGCACCAAATCGGCGATGCGGTCGAGGCCGGTCGGCTCGCGGTTGACGATGACGAGCGCAGCGCCATTGCGCTTGGCCAGCTCGGGAAACCCGGCCGCCGGATAGACCACCAGCGACGAGCCGAGCACGATAAAGAAATCCGCGGCGAGCGTCTCCGCTTCGGCGCGGCGCATCTCGGCCTGCGGCATCGCCTGGCCAAACGAGATCGTCGCGGTCTTGACGAAGCCGCGGCAGCGCCGGCAGCGCGGCGCCGCGCCGTCGCGCTCAAAGGCGGCGCGGATGTCGTCGAGCTCGTGGCGGGCGCCGCAATCGAGACAGGTGGCGTAGGTGGTGTTGCCGTGCAGTTCGATGACCCGCTCGTCCGGCACGCCCGATTCCTGGTGCAGCCCGTCGATATTTTGCGTGATGACCGAGGAAACCGTGCCGCGCCGCACCAGTTCGGCGACCGCACGGTGGCCACGATTGGGCCGCGCCGCGACAAGTGTCTCCTCGAGCGCGAAGCGGCGCCGCCACGTCTCGCGGCGCGCCTCGTCGGACGCCAGAAAATCGCCGAAATCAATCGGCGCCATGCGCGACCAGATGCCGCCGGGGCTGCGGAAATCGGGGATGCCGGACTCGGTGCTGATGCCGGCGCCGGTAAACACCACCGCGCGCCGCGCCGCCCCGATCAGGCCGGCGAGCGCGGCGATTTCGCTATCGCTCTCCATGCTGGCAGTTTGGCACAGCTCGCCTCAGCGGTCGATCCAGGCGATGCGCAAGACGTTGGTGGAACCCGGCGTGCCGAACGGCACGCCGGCGGTGATGACCACGCGCTGGCCGGCGCCGGCAATCTCGTCGCGCAGCGCCGCGCGTACCGCCTTCTGCACCATATCGTTGAAGTTCTTGATGTCGGCCTGATGCATGCAATGCGCGCCCCACAACAGCGCGAGGCGCCGCGCGGTCGCGAGGTTCGGGGTCAGCACCAGGATCGGCGCCGCCGGACGCTCGCGCGCGGCGCGCAACGCGGTCGCGCCGGAGCTGGTGAACGACACGATCGCCGCCGCCCCGATCGTCGCCGCGACCTGGCAGGCGGCGGCGCTGATCGCGTCGGAATTGGTGTGCTCGGGCGGCATCCGGCTGGCGTCGAGCGTCGCGAAATAGAGCGGATCGGCCTGCACCCGGCGGGCAATGCGGTCCATCATCGCGACCGCCTCGATGGGGTATTGGCCAACCGCGGTCTCGGCCGACAGCATCACGCCGTCGGCACCCTCGTAGACCGCGGTCGCGACATCCGAGGCCTCGGCCCGCGTCGGGGTCGGCGCCGCGATCATCGATTCGAGCATCTGCGTCGCGACGATCACCGGCTTGCCCGCCACCCGGCAGGAATGAATGATCTGCTTCTGCACGCTCGGCACGTCCTCGGGCGGCATCTCGACCCCGAGATCGCCGCGCGCCACCATCAGCGCGTCGGCCAATTCGATGATCTCGCCGAGCCGCCCGATCGCCGCCGGCTTTTCCAGCTTGACCAGGAGGCCTGCGGCATTGCCGATCAGCTTCCTGCCCTCGGCGACATCGTCCGGGCGCTGGACAAACGACAGCGCGACCCAGTCGGCGCCCTGCTCCAGCGCGAAGGAAAGATCGGCGCGGTCCTTCTCGGTGACGGCCGAGATCGGCAGAATCGCTTGCGGCACGTTGACGCCCTTGTGGTCCGACAGCGTGCCCCCGACGATGACCTCGGTATCGGCGAAACTGGCGCCGCAATCGGCGACCCGCAGCCGTACCTTGCCGTCGTCGAGCAGGAGGTCGGTGCCCCGCGTCAGCGCCTCGAAGACCTCGGGATGCGGCAGCGGCGCGCGGCCGGCATCGCCGGGGCTCGGGTCGAGGTCGAGGCGGAAGCGGCTGCCGGGCGTCAACTCGGCGCTGCCGTCGGCGAAATTCCCGAGCCGCAATTTCGGACCTTGCAGGTCGGCGAGGATGCCGATCGGGCGCCCGGTGTCGGCCTCGACCTGGCGGATCTCGGCGAAGCGGGCGCGGTGCTGGTCATGCGTGCCGTGGCTGAAGTTGAGGCGGAACACGTCGACCCCGGCGTCGAACAGCGCGCGGATGCGCTCGTAGCCGGCGCTCGCCGGCCCCAGCGTCGCGACGATCTTGGCGCTGCGCCGGCGGCGCAGCGCAGGTGCATCTGGGTGCCGGTTGCGGCCGCGCGCCCGCTCAGCGTTCGTCGGGGATCGCACCGACAAGAATGGCTCGGAAGTCGTTGACATTGGTCAAGGTCGGCCCGGTTGTGACGAGGTCGCCAAGGGCAGCGAAAAACCCGTAGCCGTCATTCTGCGCCATCGCCTCGCCGATCGCGACTCCCTGCGATGCCGCACGGGCGATGGTATCCGGGTAGATGATCGCCCCGGCATTGTCCTCGGTTCCGTCGATTCCGTCGGTGTCGCAAGCCAGCGCCGCGATCCCCGGCGCCCCGTCGAGCGCGGCTGCGAGCGCCAGCAGGAACTCGCTATTGCGGCCGCCGCGGCCGGCGCCGCGCACCGTAACCGTGGTTTCGCCGCCCGACAGCAAAACCGCGGGGGCCTTCACGACGGTCTCACCGACGCGAAACTGCCCGGCGGCTACTTGCAACGCGATCGCCGCATGCACCGCGGCAACATCGCGCGCCTCGCCCTCGATGCGGTCGCTCAGCACGATCGGCGTGACATGGCGCGCAAGCGCGGCATCGGCGGCGGCCGACAGCGCCTGCTGCGGGCTGGCAATCAGCGCAAAGCGGGTGCGGGCGAAGGGCGGATCGCCGGGCTTCGGCGTCTCCTCGGCTGCCGCGGCGAGATGGGCGATGATTGCTGCCGGTTCGGCAATGCGGTATTTGGCGAGCACCGCCCGCGCATCGGCAAAGCTCGTAGGGTCGGGAACGGTCGGGCCAGAGGCGATCACGGCCGGGTCGTCGCCCGGCACATCGGAGATCGCCAGGGTCACGACGAGCGCCGGCGCGGCCGCGGCCGCGAGGCGGCCGCCCTTGATCGCCGACAAATGCTTCCTGACCGCATTGATTTCGCCGATCGTCGCGCCGCAGCGCAACAGTGCGCGCGTCATCGCCTGCTTGTCGGCAAGGGTCAGCCCCGGAGCCGGCAGCGTCAGCAGCGCCGAGCCGCCGCCCGAGGCGAGGCAGACCAGCTGGTCCGCCGGCCCGAGCCCGCGCGCCAGATCGAGGATGCGGCGCGCCGCCGCTTCGCCGGCCGGATCGGGAACGGGATGGCTCGCCTCGACAATCTCGATGCGCTCGCAAGGCACGGCATGGCCGCGTCGGGTGACGACCAGGCCTTCGAGCCGGCCGGGCCAGGCCAGTTCGAACGCGCGCGCCATCGCCGCGGAGGCCTTGCCGGCGCCGACGACGACAGTGCGCCCGCCGACGGCCTGCGGCAGATGCGCGCCGATCGCGCGCGCCGGATCGGCCGCGGTGAGGGCCGCGTCAAACAATGCGCGAAGAAATCGTTGGGTCGCGCCACGCTGCCGCGTGTTCACCGCTCGGGGTACCTGTGCGTCAATTGCTGCGGCGCGATTGGCGCTTGCCATTCGCGGCGCCATTTCATATCGACCGTAGCGGAAAGGCCAGCGCTAGATCCGCGCCACGTCTCACCACCGCGAAGGAGAGGGGTGAGGCGTGAAGTGAGCTGTGCTCTCTGCCGCCATTCTACAGCCGCCGCGAGGGAGAGACGAGTGAGGGTTTTTGGCCGACGAGGCGCCATGATCGCGGCTTCGTTGGCGCTGTTGGCGATGCTCGATGCGCCGGTTGGCGCCCAGCCGCGCGACAACGCGGCGCCAAGCCCGGCCAAACCCGCCGAGAGCTCGGCGCCGCCCAGCACCGTCAAGCCTGCCGAGAACGCGCCGCCGCCGGCCCCCATCAGGCCCGCGGACAAGGCGCCGCCACCCCTTCCCAAGCCCCCCGAGAGCGCCGCCTCGCCGCCCGCGCCCAAGCCAGCCGAGAGCGTGGTGCCGCCGACCCCGGCGAAACCGCCCGAGAGCGTCGCGGCGCCGCGGCTGCCGCCGCCGCCAGAGTCGCCCTTTGCCGAATTGTTCTCGCAACTGGCCGGCCGAGTCCTGGGTGTGGTGGTCAATATTTCGACCGAGGCCGCGCCGCCGACCGCCAAAACCGCGCAGGAGGTGCCGCAAAACTCGCCTGGAACCACACTCGACGAAGTTTTCCGCGATTTTTTCGGCGAGAAGGGTGCACCGGGCGGCTCCGGCGCTCCCATTGCCTCGCTCGGCTCGGGATTCATCATTGACCCGACGGGATTGATCGTCACCAACAACCACGTCATCGCGAATGCCGAGCAGATCACGGTGACGCTTTCCGACAACACCGAACTGCAGGCGCATGTCGTGGGGCGCGACGCGGTGACCGATCTCGCGCTCCTCCGAGTCGACGCCAAGACGCCGCTGCCGGCCGCGACCTGGGGCGATTCCAACAAGGCCAAGGTGGGCGACTGGGTGCTCGCGATCGGCAACCCGTTCGGGCTCGGCGGCACGGTCACTGCCGGGATCATCTCGGCGACCGCGCGCGACATCCATTCCAGCCCCTACGACGACTATCTGCAGACCGACGCGTCGATCAACCGCGGGAACTCGGGCGGCCCGATGTTCGATCTATCGGGTGCGGTGATCGGTATCAACACCGTGATCTATTCGCCCTCCGGCGGCTCGATCGGCATCGGTTTTGCGATCCCCTCGGCGCTCGCCGAGCCGATCATCGAGCAGCTGAAGGCGACCGGCAAGGTCGAGCGCGGCTGGATCGGCGCGCGGATTCAGCCGGTTACCGACGACATCGCCGAGAGTGTCGGGCTCGACAAGAGCCGCGGCGCGATGATCGCCGCCATCGATCAGGACAGCCCCGCCGCGCAGGCCAAGCTGCAACCCGGCGATGTAATCCTCAGCTATGACGGCACCGCGATCGAGCGTAGCCGGCAGTTGCCGCGGCTGGTCGCCGCGACGCCGCCGGATAAGAAAGTGAAGCTGGCGGTCTGGCGCGACGGCAAGGAAACCGAATTTGAGCTGAAGGCGGCCGCGCTCAACCCTAACCGCCCGCCACCGCCGCCGCGCCCGCCGGAGAAACCGAAGCCGCCTGTCACGGTTGACGCGCTAGGGCTCAAGCTCGCCAAGCTGAGCCCAGAGCTGAGCAAGCAGTTTTCGCTGCCCGACGGGGCGCGGGGGGCGGTCATCACCGAGGTGCCGCCGAATAGCGCCGCGGCCGCGCAGGATTTGCGCCCCGGCGATTTGCTGATCGCGATCGGGCACGCCAAGGTCACCGGCCCGGAAGAAGTGCCGCAGATCGCGGCCGCCGCGAAGAAAGCCGGGCGCAAGAAGGTGCTGGTGCGGGTCGAGCGCGCCGGCAACACCCGCTTCGTCGCGCTGCCGGTCGAGGCCACGAGTTGACAGCGGCGCGCTGCTCGATTGCGTGGGGACGCTGCGCATGAAGTGGCCGCGATGGTCGATCAGGACCCGTGATCCCAATGATTTCCTGCCGGTCCTGATCGGTTGCGTCATGCTGTTTGTGTCATTGCCCGGGTTCCTCGGGGTCTGGCTCTTTCCCGATCGCAATGCGGGAAATCTGGGGACGGCCCTGATGATCCTGCTGGGTAGCGGGATCGTGCTGGGCAGCGGGTTCATCGTGTTCGGCGTCCGGATCAGCTCGGTTCCGGGGTCGCTGGCTTACCGGTTGACCCACGGCCGGCTGTTCTCCGGCTAGGTTACTCGGCGTCCGGTTGTTTCGATGGCTGAGCGTCGGCGAAGGCGGCGATCGCCATGCAACTTTCGTATACTCGCATGACTCGCGGATAGGGCGCGAGATCCTGGCCAAAGGTTCGCGCCGGTGTCACCTGGGTCACCAGCCCGATATCGGCGAGGGTCGGTGCGTCGCCATGACAGAAGCGCCCGCTCTCGGGGTGCTCGGCCAGCAGCGCCTCAATCGCCGTCAGCCCGGCGCCGAGCCAGTGCGAGATCCAGCCCATGAGCTGCTCCTGGCCGAGCCGCAACTCGTCGATCAGGTAGTGGCGGATGCGCGGCACGATCAGCGGATGCGAATCGGCGATGTTGATCAGCGCCAGCCCGCGCACCCAGGCGCGCGCCGCGATATCAGCTGGCAGCAGCGGCGGCTGCGGGTATTTCTCGTCGAGGTATTCGAGGATCGCCAGCGACTGGAATAATTTCGTCTCGCCGTCGATCAGCGTCGGCACCACCATCTGTGGGTTGAGCGCGCGATAATCCGGCGCGAACTGGTCGCCCTTTTCCAGGTGAAGAAACAAATCCTCGCGCGTCAGCCCCTTCAGGTTGAGGGCAATGCGCACCCGGAAACTCGCCTGCGAGCGGTAATAGGTATAAAGCTTCATGATCGCTCTCCCCCTTTTGCGGGCTGGACATCCACAGTGGCATTTGCCGGAATGATGTCAGGCCTCCACGGTGTACGCCATGCCCGATGCCTCGCTCGATACGCCGCCCCAGCCGACGCGGCTGGCCGACTACCGGCCGCCGGAGTTCCTGATCGACGAAGTCGACCTCGTGTTCGATCTCGATCCATTCGATACCAGGGTCGTCGCGCATCTCCTGCTACGCCGCAACCCTGATGCAGGCGCCGGGGGAGCGCCGCTGCGCCTCGACGGCGACGAACTCGAGCTGGTCGCGCTGTCGCTCGACGGGCGGCTGCTCGGTGCGGCGGACTACCGCATCGAGCCGGACGGCGCCTTGGTGGTGGAGGACGCGCCCGACCGTTTTGCGCTCGACATCACGACGCGGATCGCGCCCGAGCGCAACAGCGCGCTGAGCGGGCTCTACGTCTCGGGCGGCAACTTCTGCACGCAGTGCGAGCCCGAAGGCTTCCGCCGCATCACCTATTTCCTCGACCGCCCGGACGTGATGGCGCGCTACGCGGTGACGCTTCGGGCCGACAAGGCGCGGTTTCCGATCCTGCTGTCGAACGGCAACCCTGCCGGCGCCGGCGATCTCACCGACGGCCGGCATTCGGCCCGCTGGGTCGATCCACACCCCAAGCCTTCCTATCTCTTCGCGCTCGTGGCCGGCGACCTGGTCGCGGTCAGGGACCGCTTTCGCACGCGCTCAGGCCGAGAGGTGTCGCTGGCGATCTGGGTGCGCCGGGGCGATGAGGATAAATGTGCTCACGCAATGGCCTCCCTGAAGAAGGCGATGCGCTGGGACGAAGAGACCTTCGGGCTCGAATACGACCTCGACGTCTTCAACATCGTCGCGGTCAGCGATTTCAACATGGGGGCAATGGAGAACAAGGGCCTCAACATCTTCAACACCCGCTACGTGCTGGCGCGGCCCGATACCGCGACCGACAGCGATTACCAGGCCATCGAGGCAGTCATCGCGCACGAATATTTCCACAACTGGACCGGCAACCGAGTGACCTGCCGCGACTGGTTCCAACTGTCGCTGAAGGAAGGGCTGACCGTGTTCCGCGACCAGCTGTTCTCGGCTGACCAGGGCAGCCCGGCAGTCTGCCGCATCGCCAACATCCGCGCTCTGCGCGCCGCCCAATTCTCCGAGGATGCCGGCCCGCTGGCCCATCCGGTGCAGCCGCAAAGCTACCTGCGGATCGACAATTTCTACACCGCGACGGTCTACAACAAGGGCGCCGAGGTGATCCGCATGATGCATACCCTCTTGGGGCCGCAGGGTTTCCGCCGCGGCATGGATCTCTACATCGCGCAGAACGACAACCACGCCGCGACGATCGGCGATTTCGTCGCGGCGATGGAGGAAGGCGGCGGCATCGATCTCAGCGAATTCGCGCTGTGGTACCAGCAGGCCGGCACGCCCGAGATCACGGTCGCGGACCGCTACGATTCGGCGACGCGCAGCTACGAACTCGAGGTCACCCAGCGCGTGCCGCCGACCCCCGGGCAGCCGGAGAAACAGCCGATGCCGGTGCCTCTGGCAGTCGGGCTGCTCGGGCCTAACGGCGATGAGCTGCCGACCCGCCTCGACGGCGAGCGCGAAGCCAAAGCCGGCACGCGGACGGTGGTCGCGGCGCGCGAGCGCGAGACCTTCCGCTTCGTCGACGTGCCGGCGCCGCCGGTGCCCTCGCTGCTGCGCGACTTCTCGGCTCCGGTCAAGCTGCAGGGCGTGCCGCTCGAAAGCCTCAAGTTTCTCGCGATCCACGACGGCGATCTGGTGGCGCGGTGGGATTGCGGCCAACAGGTTCTGACCCGCATGCTGCTCGACCGGGTCGCAGCCCATCTGCGCGGGCAATCGGCCGCGCCGCTCGATCCGGATATTGTCGCGGCGATGCGCCAGGCGCTCGCCGAGGCAGAGCGCGACCCGGCCTTTGCCGCCGAGGCGCTGGCGCTGCCCGGTGAGACGACGCTCGCCGACGAGATGGCGGTCGTCGCAGTCGAGGCGATCCACGCAGCGCGCGACAGTACCCGCGCCGCGCTTGCCCAGGCGCTCGCGGAGCCGTTCGCCGATACCTATCGCCGTCTCGCCGACCCCGGCCCCTACCGGATCGACGGCCGCGCGATCGGCGGGCGCTCTCTGCGCAATGTCTGCCTCGGCTATCTCGCCGCCGCCGACAGGGCCGAAGGGATCCGCCTCGCCAAGGCGCAGTTCGACCAAGGCGCCAACATGACCGACGTGCTGGCGGCGCTCGCCGTCCTCAGCGATATCGACTGCCCGGAGCGGGTTGCCGCGCTCGATGCATTCTACCGGCGCTGGGAAGGCGATCCGCTGGTGATCGACAAATGGTTCGCCTTGCAGGCCCGCGCCTCACTGCCGGGCACCATCGCGGCGGTGCGCGAACTGGCGCGGCATCCCGCTTTCAGCCGCGCCAACCCGAACCGGGTGCGCGCGCTGGTCGGCGCCTTTTCGCAGGCCAACCAGCTGCATTTCCACGCGGCCAGCGGCGACGGCTACGCCTTTCTCGCCGACGAGGTGCTGGCGCTCGACAAGCCCAATCCGACGACCGCGGCGCGGCTGGTGCAGCCCTTGGGGCAATGGCGGCGCTACGACGCCGCCCGCCAGGGACTGATGCGCGCCGCGCTCGAGCGCATCCTCGCCACCCCCGGCCTCAGCGCCAACACCTACGAGATGGTGGCGAAGAGCCTCGACGGGGCCGACTGAATTCTGGGACGGGTAATCTCGCGGTCGGGCTGGGGAGCGAGCGGCTACTCGTCGGCCACGACCGCCGGATGGCTGCGATGCCGCGCCAGTTCGCCGCCCAGCCGCTTGCGCGCCTCGTCGCGGATGACCCTCGCCAGTTCGGGCTGGCGGGCGAGCAATTCGTGAAAATCGACGATGTCGAGGGCGAGGAGGGTGCAGGCGTCGGCGGCGACAACGGTGGCGTTGCGCGGGTCCCCGGTCAACAGAGCCAGTTCCCCGAAGAACTCCCCGGCCCCGAGGTAGAGTGGCCCGGTCTGCAGCTGGATCTCGACCTTGCCGTCGACGACGAAATACATGCAATCGCCGGGCTCGCCGCGGCGCATCACGACGGCCCCCGTCGGGTAGTCGCGCGGCCGCAACAGCCGCGCGACCTCGGCGATCAGCGAGGCGCCGATATGGTGAAAAAACGGCACCTTGGCCACCAGCTCCCAGGTGCGCAGAAACTCCCGGCGGCGCAATTCCTCGGCGTAGCCGTTGACGAGAATGCCGGTCCACAGCGCGAAAATCAGGATGCCGCCGACCATGACGACACCGGAGAGCGCCCGCCCGGCGACGGTATGCGGCACGATATCGCCGTAACCCGTCGTCGTGATTGTCACGATCCCCCACCACAGTGCGGCGGGGATCGAGGCGAAGGCCTCGGGATGATCGGGGTGAGCGTGCCGCTCCAGCAGGTAGGCGAGGCTGGCGGCCGTCAACAGCACGATCGAAAAGCCGAGCAGCACCGATAGGAGCGCCTGCCGGGCATTGCTGATGACCCGCCCCAGGCTCGCCAGGCCCGGCGAATAGCGGATGTATTTGAAGGCCCAGATAAAACCGGACAGACTGGCCATCGGGCCGTGCGCCAGTGCGAAAATTCCGGGTAGGCCGGCGAGCAGGTCGAACAGGCCGCCAAGCGAGCCCGCCCAGGCCAGCCGCGCGCGAAAATCCCCGCGATGCACGCCGCCCGGCGCTTCCGGCGCGGCAATCAGGCGCAGCACGTACTCGGCAAAAAAGAATGCCGCGACGATGTAAAAGCCAGCGGCGAGAGCCGCACGGTATGCCGCTTCGATCGAGGCCACCGTCGTCATCAGCATGATCGTGACGCCGATCGCCACCATCAGGTGGTTCACAAGGCGAAAGATTCGCGCTCCCGAGGTGGTGCTTTCGGGCCGCAGAAGCAGGTACAGCCGCCGGCGATTCATCGCGCCATTGTAAGAGGCTCGGCCGCCGGCCGGAATAGCCGCGGGCGATTTACCGCCGATTTCCCGCTGGGGTCGATTTTGCTATAGAAGCTCTGGTCGTCGAAACTCCCGGGATTGTCCTCCGCGTGCCGGTCCTGCCGAAATCCCGCCGCGCTTTGCTCGCCTTCGCGCACGACGTCGCGATGGCCGGCCTGTCTTTCGTCCTGGCGCTGTATCTGCGGCTCGGCGACGGCATGCTGAACGCTGGACCGCGGCTGATACTGCTCTACGGCATCGCCTTCACCGCGACGGCAGCGGCGGTCTTTCTTGTCACCGGCCTTTACCGTGGCATCTGGCGGTATGCCTCGCTGCCGGACCTGTTCAATATCGCCCGCGCCGCAACGTTGACCGAGCTGATTTTCCTGCCGGTCATGTTCCTTTTCACCCGGCTCGACACGCTGCCGCGCTCGTTTCTGTTGATAGATTGGCTGGTGCTGATCGCGCTGTTGGGCGGGCCGCGGCTCGGCTACCGCCTGTTCAAGGACCGCGGGCTCGACCACCTGCTGGAGGGTGGCCGCGGCGCGCGCGTGCCAGTGCTGCTGATCAGCACCAAGGATGGCGCCGACACCTTCATCCGCGAGACGGTGCGCGACCGCAACGCGGTCTACCGGGTCATTGGCATGCTGTCCGATACGCCGTCGCGGGTCGGGCGGCAGATTTACGGCGTGCCGGTGCTCGGTACGATTGACGCGCTTGAACGCGTCGTGGCGACGCTCGAACGCCGCGGCCGGCGCCCGCAGAAGCTGGTGATCACCACCCACGGCATGGGCGGGGCGGAGGTCCGCCAATTGCTCGACCGCGCCGATGCGCTCGCCATCCCGTTGGCCCGCCTGCCTCGCCTGACCGCGGTGCAGCAGACCCGCGCCGACGCGCCACGCGCGATCGAGCCAATCGCGCTCGAGGATCTGCTCGGGCGCCCGCAGGCCGTCCTCGACCGCGAGGCGATGGCCCGGCTGATCCGCGGCCGCCGCATCCTGATCACCGGCGCCGGCGGCACGATCGGCTCGGAGCTCACTCGGCAGATCGCCGCGCTGGCGCCCGCCCGGCTGATCCTCGTCGACAACAGCGAGTTCCTGCTCTACGCGATCGACGGCGAAGTGCGCGAGCGCTGGCCGGAACTCGCCATCCGGCCGCTGCTCGCCGATGTGCGCGAGCGCCGGCGGGTCGATTGGGTGATCGGCGGCGAGCAGCCGCAGATTGTGTTTCACGCCGCGGCGCTGAAGCACGTGCCGATGGTTGAGAACAACCCGACCGAGGGGGTCCTGACCAACATCGTCGGCAGCCGCAACGTCGCCGAGGCGGCGCGCGCCAATGGCGCCGCGCTGGTAGTGATGATCTCAACCGACAAAGCGGTCGACCCGGCCAGCGTGATGGGCGCCAGCAAGCGCCTCGCCGAATCCTTCTGCCAGGCGCTCGATCTCTACGAAGGGCGCCGCCCGGCGCCAGGCACCCGGTTTGTCACGGTGCGGTTCGGCAATGTGCTGGGCTCGACCGGCTCGGTGGTGCCGCTGTTCGCCCGCCAGCTCGCCGCCGGCGGACCGCTAACCGTGACCCATCCGGAGGTCACCCGCTATTTCATGACGGTGCGTGAGGCGGTCGAATTAGTGCTCGAAGCCTCGGCAAGCACGCCCTCGGCGACCGGCGGCGAGGGGCGCGGCAAGATCTTCGTCCTCGACATGGGCGAGCCGGTCAAGATCGTCGAGCTGGCGCGGCAGATGATCCGGCTCGCCGGTCTGCGTCCCGAGCGCGATGTCGAGGTGACGTTTACCGGATTGCGGCCTGGCGAAAAATTGCATGAGGCGCTGTTTCACGAGGCCGAGGCGCCGGTCCCGACCAAGCATCCCGCGCTGCGCCTGGCGGCGCCGCGCACCGCCGACTACGCCGTGCTGGCGCGCTCGATCGACGAGCTCGAGGAGCAGGCCCGCAGCGGTCACGAAGCGCGGGTGCTCGATCTGCTGCGCCGGTTGGTGCCGGAATACCGCGCCGGCGCGCCCTCCGGCCAGGTGCCGCCGGCGTGGGCCGCCGGCTCCGGCTAAGGCGCGATTCGGGTCCTTTCCTGCGTCGCCTCGCGGGCTTGGCGATGGCGATGGCGCTTTGTCCCCGCGGCGCGAATTGCGCGGAGCTTGCGGCGCAATATCGCGCCTCCTGGGCCGGGCTGTCGGCCGGCGAGATTGTTCTGCGGTTGCGCGATGACCCCACCGCCTATCGCGACGAGATCGCGATAGGCAGCGCAGGCTTGCCCCGCCTCGTCACCCGGTTTCGTGGCAGCGCGGTCAGCGAGGGACGCATCGCCGCCGCGCCGCTGCCGGCTCCCTTGCATTACGACGCGCGGTACGACCTGCGCAAACGGCGTGACCGCCAGCTCAGCATGCGCTTTGCCGTGGCGGCGGGCGCCGTCATCGCCGAGCGCGGCCCCGGCGACACCAGCCGCAAGCCGCCGCTGGCAGCGCACTTTCGTACCAATGTGCTCGATCCGCTGAGCGCGCTGACCGCAATCCGCCTGGAGCTGCGGCGCGGCAACCGCGGCGCATTTTCGCTCCCGGTTTATGACGGTGCTCGCCGCTTCGATGTCCGCGCGCGGGTGCTGCCGGAGCACAGCGGCGACAATGCCATTCATGTCGAACTGACCCTGGCGCCGCTCGCCGGCTTCAAGGGCGAGAGCAGCGACGACGGCGATCCCGACGACGCACCGCGGCCGGTCGCGGTGAAGTTCTCCAACGATCAGCGCCTGATGCCGCTGTCGATGCGGGTCTCGGTCTATTACCTGCCGCTGGTCGTGGAGCTGACCCGCTGGTGCGCGACTGCTGCCTGCGGCCAGTAGATGCGAGTTCGACAGCTCGCGGTTTGCACTGCGCTCGCCGCGCCGCGAGCGCTATTATCGGCGCCGGGTCCGGCGGGCCGGGCGATTGGGGGAAATTCTCGGTGAAGGTGCTGAGTTTGCTGCTGGGTTTGACCATCCTCTCGGGTCTAGTGAGCGGCTGCTCCGGCGATGCGCCGGTCGCCACCGCCCAGCAGGCCGGTTCGGAACAACTCCTCAAAAAGGATTGCGCCGATCCGAAGTGGCGCGACCAGAATCTCGGGCTGTGGTACTCGGTGTGCCGTCAGCCGTTGCGCTGGTGACGAGCCGGCTTCAGGCCTCTTCGAGCTCGATCAGGGTGCCGCAAAAATCCTTCGGGTGAAGAAACAGCACCGGCTTGTCGTGGGCGCCGAGCCGCGGCTCACCGTCTCCGATCACCCGCGCTCCGGCGGCGACGAGCCGGTCGCGCGCGGCGATGATATCCGCGACCTCGTAGCACAGATGATGCATGCCGCCGGCCGGGTTCTTGTCGAGAAAGCCGCGAACGGGCGACGCATCGCCGAGCGGCTCCAGGAGCTCGATCCTGCTGTTCGGCAGCTCGACGAAAACGACGGTGACGCCATGCGCCGGCAGCGGCTGCGGCTCGGACACGCGGGCGCCAAGCGCGTTGCGGTAGAGCGAAGCGGCGGCCGCGAGATCGGGCACCACGATCGCGACATGGTTGAGCCGACCGATCATGCCGCTCACAACCGCACGAGCTGAACTTCGATCAGCGAGCGCTTGCCGAAGCGCTCGCTGACAGCCCGGCGCAGCACCCGGCGAGCGACATCGCGCAATTGCGCGTCGTCATGCCGCAGCTGCGCCGGCAAAACCTCCAGCGCATCGGAGAGCGCGCCGCAAAGCACCGCCGCCGGCTCGCTATTCTCCGCCGCGAGGCCGATCAGGCTGACCTGCGGCGGCGCCGCGAGCCAGCCGCGGCGATCGACGACGAGGGTGGCGACGACGCTGCCGTCATTCCCGACGCGCCGGCGCTGCTGCAACACCGCGCCGCCGATCGGCAACAGGCTCTTGCCGTCGCTGCCGATGCGGCCGACCGGAACCTCGTCGACCAGCGTCGCGCCGGCACGGTCGAGACGCACCATGGCGCCGTTCTCGATGACCAGCGCGTCCGGCACCTGGCATTGCCGGGCCAGTTCGGCATGGCTGAGGAGATGGCGTGCCTCGCCGTGCACCGGAATGGCGATTTGCGGCCGGACCATCTGATACATGCGAACCAGCTCGTCGCGGTAGGGATGCCCGGAAACGTGGACGAAATGATCCTCCGCCGTAACGACGTCGACGCCGAGGCGAATGAGCGCGTTGTGCAGCCGGCCGATCGCCTTTTCATTGCCCGGAATGATGCGCGAGGAAAAGATCGCGGTATCGCCCTCCTCCAGCGTGATGTTGGGATGGTCCTCGCGCGCGATCCGCGCCAGCGCGGCGCGCGGCTCGCCCTGGCTGCCGGTGCAAATCAGGAGGATCTTGTCGCGCGGCACGTAGCCCGCTTCGTCCTCGGTGAGGAATCGCGGCACATCGGCGAGATAGCCATTCTCGCGCGCCGCCTTGTCGATCCGCCACAGCGAGCGGCCGACCAGCGCGACGTCGCGGTCGTGGGCGCGCGCCGCCTGCGCGATCGTCGAAAGCCGGGCCACGTTGGAGGCAAAGCAGGCGACCGCGACCCTGCCGTCGTATTGCCCGATCAGCTCGGTCAGCGAATGCCGCAATTCGCCCTCGGAGCCCGAATGCCCCTCCTTCAGCGCATTTGTCGAATCGCAGACGATCGCCAGCACACCCTCGTCGCCGACCGCGCGCAGCCGGTCTTCGTCGGTCGGCGAGCCAATCAGGGGCTCCGGGTCGAGCTTCCAATCGCCGGTGTGCAAGACGGTGCCGGCCGAGGTGCGGATTACCACCGCGTTGGGCTCGGGGATTGAATGGGTGAGGGTGATCAGCTCGAGGTCGAACGGGCCGATCGTGAAGCGGCCGGACATCGGCACGACATTGATCGCGACCTGCTGGGCAAGGTGCGCCTCGATCAGCTTGGCGCGCAGCAGCGAGGCGGTGAATGGGGTCGCCCAGACCGGGCATTTGAGTTGCGGCCAGAGATAGGGGATCGCGCCGATATGATCCTCATGCGCGTGGGTCGCGACGATGCCCAACAGCCGGTCGCGGCGTTCGACGATGAAGGCCGGGTCGGCCATGATCACGTCGACCCCGGGCTGATGCTCCTCCTCGCCGAAGGTGACGCCGCAATCGACAATCAGCCATTGGCCGCGATAACCGTAGAGGTTGAAATTCATCCCGATCTCGCCGGAACCGCCGAGCGGCAGGAAATAGAGCGCGTCGGGATCGTGCTCGGCGGTCGCGGGCGGCGGCGGGACGGAGCGGCTCATCGGTTGCTGTTGTGGCGGTATATGAGGCGCAGGCCCCACAGCGTCAGGTCCGGATCGACCTTGTCGATCATCTCGGTCGCGCCGGCGAAAAGCGGCGCGAGACCGCCGGTCGCCACGACCTCCATCGCTTCATCTCTTTCCTCGCGGATCCGCCGGACGATGCCCTCGACCAGACCGACATAGCCCCAGAATACGCCGGACTGCATCGCCGGCACGGTGGCGCGTCCGACCACTTTCGGCGGGCGAACGAGGGCGACATGCGGCAGCTGTGCCGCCGCCATCTCCAACGCTTGCAGCGACAGGTTGGGTCCCGGCGCGATCACGCCGCCGCAATAATTTCCCTGCCGGTCGACGACGTCGAAATTGGTTGCCGTCCCGAAATCGACCACCATCAGCGGCGGCTTGTGGCGATCGCCGGCGGCTACCGAATTGGCGACCCGATCGGCGCCCACATCGCGCGCCAGCATGTCGACATCGATGCCGATCGCGACCCGGCAATTGTCGCGACCGACGACCAGCGGCTCGCAACCGAGATAGCGCTGGCACAGCTGGATCAAGCTGAACATCGCCTCCGGCACGACATTGCCGATGATCGCGGCATCGATATCGGCCGGCTTGAGGTTGGCGAGCGACAAGAGTTGGGTCAGCCAGATCGCATATTCGTCGGCGGTGCGCCGCGCATTGGTCGAAATGCGCCAGGAGGCGCGCAGCGCATCGCCTTCATAGACTGCGAACACCGCGTTGGTGTTGCCCGAATCGATGGCAAGCAGCATCGCGGTGCCCCTCAGGCGAGGGCCGGAAAGACTTCGCCGGCGGCGACCCGCCGGCGCCCGTCGGCGGCGTCGAGCACCAGAGCACCGTCATCGTCGAGATCGAGAAAGCGGCCGCAGAGCGTGCTGCGCTCGAGGCGCACGCGAATGCTTTCGCCAAGCCCCATCGCGCGCGCCAGCCATGCCGCTCGGACCGGCGCGAAACCCTCGTCGCGCCAGCGCCGCGCCCAGCGCTCGAAATCCCGGGTAAAGGCGGCGAGCAGCGCTTCGGGGGCAACGCCGGCGACGCCTTCCGCCGCGAGCGAGGTGGCGGGATATTCGGTATCGCGCGGCGCCGAGTGGATGTTGACGCCAATCCCGATCACCACGAAATCGACCCGCTCGCCCGCCGCCATCTCCGATTCCAGCAGGATGCCTGCGAACTTGCGGCCATTGATCAGGAGGTCGTTCGGCCATTTGCAGCGTGGCTGCAACAAGTCGCCCGCGAGGCTTAAAAGCGCGTCGCACAGGCCGAGGGCCGCGACAAAACCGAGTTGCGCGGCGCGCGCCGGCGACCCGCCCGGGCGCTGTACCAGCGACAGGTAGAGATTGCCCGGCGGCGACGCCCAGGCGCGGCCGCGGCGACCGCGGCCCGCTATCTGCTCGTCGGCCCAGACCAGGGCGCCCGCCGCAGCGCCGGCATGGGCCAGCGCCTTTGCCTCGTCGTTGGTGCTGCCGAGCGCGGCGAAATGGTGCAGGCGATAGCCCTCGGGGAGTGCCGGCGCTGCATGCTTCATCGAAGGAACAGCGATGCCGCCGCCGCTTCGGCGCCGCCGACGATCGGATCGGGCAGCAAGATGAAGAACATCGTCAGCAGCACGGTGACGAGCAGTACGCATTTGAGCTCGGTGGCGATCGGCCGGTCGAAGGCGACCAGCGGCTCATCGAAATACATCACCTTGACGATGCGCAGATAATAGAACGCCCCGACGACGCTGGTGACGACGCCGATCACCGCGAGGCCGACCAGGTGGGCGTCGATCGCGGCGAGGAAGATGTAGAGCTTGCCGAAAAACCCGGCGGTCGGCGGGATGCCGGCCAACGCGAACATGAAGATGCCGAGCGCCAGCGCGAGACCCGGCTGGGTGCGGCCCAGCCCGGAGAGATCGGCGATGCCTTCGAGCATCTGGCCCTTCTGGCGCATGCACAGGATGACCGTCCAGGTGCCGAGGTTCATGAACAGGTAGATCGCCAGGTAAACGAGAACGCCGCGGATGCCGTTCGGGGTCGCCGCCGCCAACCCGATCAGCGCGTAGCCGACATGGCCGATCGAACTATACGCCATCAGTCGCTTGATGTTGATCTGGGCGATCGCGGCGACCGCGCCAAGGATCATCGAGGCGACCGACAGAAACACGATGATCTGGCGCCATTCGACGGCGAGCCCGCCGAACGGCTCGATCAGGAAGCGGACGAAGAGGGCGATCGCGGCGATCTTCGGCGCCACCGAGAAGAACGCGCTGACCGGGGTCGGCGCGCCCTCGTAGACATCGGGCGTCCACATGTGGAACGGCACCGCCGACACCTTGAAGGCGAGCCCGACCGCGACGAAAACGAGCCCGATGATCAGCCCGGTCGATGGCGGCGCGGCGGCGCCGAACAGCCGGGCGAGCCCGGTAAAGCTGGTCGTCCCGGCGAAGCCGTAGATCAGCGACGCGCCGTAGAGCAGCATGCCGGAGGCCAGCGCCCCGAGGACGAAGTATTTCAGCCCGGCTTCGGTCGAACGCACCGAATCGCGATCGAAGCTGGCGACGACGTAAAGCGCCAGGCTCTGCATTTCGAGGCCGAGATAGAGCGTTATCAGATCGTTGGCCGAGACCATGATCATCATGCCGGTGGTCGCGAGCAGCACCAGCACCGGAAACTCGAAGCGCGCGATCTGATGCTCGTCGTTGTAGTTGAGCGCCAGGATGATCGCGACCGCCGACCCGACCAGCACCAGCGCCTTGACGAAGACCGCAAAGGCGTCGGTCACGAACAGCCCATAAAAGCCGATGACGCGGTGCTCGCCCTCGACGAGCCCCGCCAGCACAAATGTGCCGATCAGGGCCGCGACGGCGAGCCAGGAAACCAGGCGGGTCGAGCCCTCGCCGCGGAACACGCCGATCAGCAGCAGCGCCATCGCGGCGCCGGCCAGCGCAATTTCCGGCAACGCCGGCGAGAGGTCGGGAAACGGCACGACTGGCATCTAGCCGCCCTTCCGCGCCGTCATTTCGGCGAAGGCCGGGACCCACTCATCCGGCGCTCGCACCGCGGCGGAATGGATCCCGGCCTTCGCCGGGATGACGAACGGGTTTGCGGCTGCCTGTTGCGCCGCGTGGGCTCGCTGCACCAGGTGCTCGACCGAGGCGCGGATCGGCGTGAGGAACGAGTTCGGATAAATGCCCATCCACAGCACCAAAATGAGGAGCGGCGCGAAGATCGCCTTCTCACGCAGGTTCAGATCGAACATGCCGCGCAGATCGTCGCGGGTGATCGTGCCGAAGACCACCCGGCGATAGAGATAAAGCATGTACATCGCGCCCAAAAACAGCGCCGTCGCGGCGAGGAAACATTCGAGCGTCGACACCCGGAAGGTGCCCAGGAGGACCAGGAACTCACCGACAAAGCCGCTGGTGCCGGGCAGCCCGACCGACGCCAGCATCATGCACATGAAAACAAAACCGTAGGCCGGCATGCGGTCAGCCAGGCCGCCGTAGCGGTCGATGTCGCGGGTGTGCAGCCGGTCGTAGACGACACCGACGATCAGGAACAGCGCGGCCGAGACGAGGCCGTGGCTCAGCATCTGGATGACGGCGCCCTGCACCGCCTCGCTGGTCAATGCGAAGAGGCCCATCGTCACAAACCCCATATGGGCGATCGACGAATAGGCGATCAGCTTTTTCATGTCGGTCTGGGCGAGCGCGACAAACGAGGTGTAGATGACCGCGATCGCCGAGAGCGCGAACATCAGCGGCGTGAAGTAGGAAGAGGCAAGCGGGAACATCGGCAACGAGAACCGGATGAAGCCGTAGCCGCCCATCTTCAAGAGGACGCCGGCCAGGATCACCGAGCCGGCGGTCGGCGCCTCGACATGCGCGTCGGGCAGCCAGGTATGCACCGGCCACATCGGCACCTTGACCGCAAACGAAGCGAAGAATGCGAGCCACAGCCATTTCTGCAGATCGGCCGGAAAGGTGTGACCGAGCGCGACGGTGATGTCGGTCGACCCTGTTTGAAAATAGACCGCGAGGATCGCCAGCAGCGACAATACCGAACCCAAGAGCGTGTACAGGAAGAACTTGAACGCGGCATAGATCCGGCGCGGCCCGCCCCAGACCCCGATGATCAGAAACATCGGAACCAACACGCCCTCGAAGAACACATAGAACAGCACGAAGTCCAGCGCCGAAAAGATCCCGATCATCATCGTCTCGAGGACGAGGAACGAGATCATGTATTCCTTGACCTGGCTGTGGACGTTAGTCCAGCTCGCGAGGATGCACAGCACGGTCAGAAGCGTCGACAGCAGCACGAAGAACAGCGAGATGCCGTCGATCCCCATGTGATAGTTGATCACGAAGCCGCCGATCGAGATCCACCGCGCCTGCTCGACAAACTGGAAGGCCGGCGTGCCGGGGTCGAACTCAATCCACAGTGCGAGCGACAGAGCGAAGACGATCAGCGAGGTCGACAGCGCGATGTTGCGCGCGTTGCGGGCGACGA
>DATGFP010000104.1:0-2441 GCA_035309005.1 Allostellaceae bacterium
ATCGCCTCCAGCCGCCGGTTGCCGCCGCCCACCACCAATGCTTCGGCAAAACTCGCCGGCTTGCTCTCGCGCCGCATCACCACCCCCAACCATGCCCCTGGCCAAGTGAATCATGACCCGTCACTTATGCAAAGGTCCCGCGAAGGCCGGGACCTATTGATCCGCGCCCGCGACGTCGAAGGATAGGTCCCGGCCTGCGCCGGGATGGCGGAGATGGGGAAAACAGGGGCCGTCGAACTTTGTGATCGGGACACTAGGCGTCGTGCCAGACCGGCTGGCGCTTCTCTAAGAAGGCGTCGATGCCTTCGGCGGCGTCGCGCGCCAGCATGTTGGTCGTCATGACCTCGGCGGCGTGGCGGTAGGCGTCGGCGAGCGGGAGTTCGGCCTGGGCGTAGAAGGCTTCCTTGCCGATCGCCAGGGTCAGCGCCGATTTGCCGGCGATCTGCCGGGCCAGCGCCAGCGTCGCCGCGCCAAGTTCGGCGCGCGGCACCACCCGGTTTACGAGCCCCAGCGCCCGGGCGCTCGCCGCGTCGATGAGGTCGCCGGTCAACAGCATCTCCATCGCCGCCTTGCGGCCGAGATTGCGCGACAGCGCCACCATCGGGGTCGAGCAGAAGAGGCCGATGGCGACCCCGGGCGTGGCAAACCGGGCGTCCTCGGCGGCGACCGCCAAATCGCAGGTCGCGACCAGCTGGCAGCCGGCCGCGGTCGCGACGCCGTGCACCTCGGCGATCACCGGCTTCGGCAGCCGGACGATCTGCAGCATCAGCGCGCTGCACTGGGCGAAAATGCGCTCGTAGGCGGCGCGGCTCGGGTCGCTGCGCAATTCGCGCAGATCGTGCCCGGCGCAGAAGGCCGGCCCGGCGCCGGCGATCACCACGACGCGGCACGCCTGGTCGGCGGCGGCGCGCTCGAGCGCCTGCTGCAGCCCCGCCATCAGCCCGACCGACAGCGCGTTGCGCGCCGCCGGCCGGTTGAGCGTCAGGCGCAGCACTCCACCCTCGAGGCTTTCGAGGAGGAGAGCGCTCTCCGCATCCGTCGCCGCCGCCGCCGCTACGCGCATCGCCGCCTCCGGTCAAATCCCGCCGCCCCTCATAGCATATCGCGAGAGCGCACCGGCGGCGAAAGCGGTAACCATCTCGGCGGCTGAGGTATTCTAATACCCCAGCCAAAAACCGCTTGTCCGACAGGGGGTTTTGCTTGACGCGCTCTCCCCAAACGCCTAAACGGAGCGCCCGCAACCCGGGCCGCAATCCGATGAAGACATTCTCCGCCAAGCCCAGCGACATCGACAAGCGATGGCTCTTGATCGACGCCGAGGGGCTGGTGCTCGGCCGGCTGGCTTCGCTGATTGCGATGCGGCTGCGCGGCAAGCACAAGCCGAGCTACACGCCGCACATGGATTGCGGCGACCACGTCGTCGTGGTCAATGCCGAAAAGGTGCAGTTGACCGGCAACAAGGCCGCCGCCGACATCTTCTACTGGCATACCGGCTATCCCGGCGGCATCAAGGGGCGCAGCAAGGGCGCGATCCTCGGCGGCCGGCATCCCGAGCGGGTGATCGAGAAGGCGGTCGAGCGGATGGTGCCGCGCGGCCCCCTGGGGCGGCGCGTCATGCGCAATCTGCGGGTCTATGCCGGGCCGCAGCACCCGCACGCGGCGCAGGACCCGCAGCCGCTCGATATCGCGGCGATGAACCGCAAGAATGTGAGGGCTTGAGCATGTCCGACGACGACGCACCGGACAAAGCGGGACAGCCCGGGGCGCAACCAGGGGGCGCGCGCGGGGCGCAGACCTTCCAGGGCCTCGGCAGCCTGCGCCAGGCGATGGCGGCGACGACGCGGCCCGCCGCGACGCCGACGACGGCTTCGCCCGCCGCGCTGGCGGCCGCGCCGATCGACGTGCAGCCGAAGCGCGATGAACTCGGCCGCTCGTACGCCACCGGCAAGCGCAAGAACGCGGTCGCCCGGGTGTGGATCAAGCCGGGCCAGGGCAAGATCGAGGTCAACGGGCGCGACAGCCCGGTTTATTTCGCGCGGCCGGTTCTGCGCATGCTGCTCAACCAGCCCTTTGTCGTGACCGACCGGCTCGGCCAGTTCGACGTCTGGTGTACGGTGATCGGCGGCGGCTTGTCGGGGCAAGCGGGCGCGGTGCGGCACGGCATCAGCAAGGCCTTGACGTATTACGAGCCGGGGCTGCGGCCGGTGCTGAAGCACGGCGGCTTCCTGACCCGCGACAGCCGCGTCGTCGAGCGCAAGAAATACGGCAAGCACAAGGCCCGCCGCCGGCCGCAATACTCGAAGCGCTAGGGTCGAAACCCAATCAGACGATTGACGCAAGGAAGGAGGCGTGATTCAAGCTGGAAACTTCGGGAGCTTGGATCATGGCGGGGGAATTCTGGCTCGACGATCGGCAGTGGACGGCGATCGAACCGCTGTTGC
>DATGFP010000105.1:0-5994 GCA_035309005.1 Allostellaceae bacterium
AAAGGCGGTGCAAACGTCGAGCGTGTGCGAGCCTTCCTTGACCTGCTCGCGCCCCATCTCGACGCAGCCGTCCCAGTCGCCCGCTTCCTGGAGCCGGCGGAAGGCGCGCGAGCCGTTGGCGTTGCAGCGCTCGCCGATCGACAGGTACGCATTCTCCTGGCGCAGCGGCACCTGGCCGTAGAGCGAGGCGACCGACGGGACCCACACGACGCCGCGCTGCTTCGGCAAGGGGCGGGGGCGCCCATCTTTTTCCTTGGCGCGGCCGATGCGGCGCAGCATCTGGTCGAGCGCGGCGATGTGCGCCGCCTCGGTGCCGCAGCAGCCGCCGATGATGTTGACGCCGTCCTCCAGCACAAAGCGCTCGAGCCATTGCGCCAGTTCGCGCGGGGATAGCGGGTAATGCGTGTGGCCGTTGATCAGTTCGGGCAGGCCGGCGTTGGGCTGCACGGTGATGGCGCCGGGCCAGTTGTCGCCGAGCCATTTCAGGTGCTCGGCCATCTCGCGCGGGCCGGTGGCGCAGTTGAGGCCGATGATCGGCACGTCGAGCGCGTGGACGATCGTCGCGGCGGCCGCGATGTCGCTGCCGACCAGCAGCGTACCGGTGGTTTCGACCGTGACGCTGACGAGGATCGGGATGTCCCGTCCGGCCTCCGCGCTGGCGCGCTTGGCGCCGTTGACCGCGGCCTTGATCTGCAGCGGGTCCTGGCAGGTCTCGATGGCGAGCGCATCGATGCCGCCCGCCAGGAGCCCGGCGCTCTGGAGCGCCAGCGCGTCCTCGACCTCCTGATAGGAGATGTGGCCGAGCGAGGGTAGCCGGGTGCCGGGGCCGAGCGAACCCAAAACAAAGCGCGTCCGGCCGTCATGCGCGAACTCGGCGATCGCCTCGTGCGCCAGTTCGGCGGCGCGCTTGTTGAGCTCGAACGCGCGGTCGGCGATGCCGAACTCGGCCAGCGTGATCGGCGAGCCGCCGAAACTGTTGGTCTGCAGCGCATCCGAGCCCGCCGCGAGGTAGCTCAGGTGGATGTCGCGGATCAGGTCGGGCCGGCTGTGGTTGAGGATCTCGGTGCAGTTTTCCAGGCCATGAAAATCGCGCTCAATATCGAGATTGGCTGCCTGCACCCGCGTCCCCATCGCGCCATCGCACAACAGCACCCGGTCGGCGAGGTAATCGAGCAGGTGCGTCATCGAAGCGCGCTTTCCCCTCTCCCGCATTGCGGGAGAGGGAGGGGCCCATCGCGCAGCGATGGGAGGGTGAGGGAGAACTGGGCGGGGGCTCCGGAAGTCGCCCCCTCACCCCAACCCTCTCCCCCGGTGGGGGAGAGGGGGTAAAACGGAGCACACCATTTACCGACCATGGTCGACCACGATCTCATCTATTTCCGCTTCACCAAAAGGTATGTCCGCCGAGTCGCCCACTTTGGTGATGATTCCTCCAACTATAGTGACGCGGTGCAGTCTTCGACCGTCTGCAAGACTTACCGAAACAACCTGATAACCCATACCGGTTTCAGGCTGAGCCCGGAGCACTGGAGCCCATTTCTTCGACAGGGCGATCACGCCGCCGCCGTGGGTTTGGGGGCGCGGACGCCGAGGAGGTGACAGATCGCGACCAGGAGGTCGGCGCGGTTGAGGGTATAGAAATGGAATTCGGGGACGCCGTTCACCTGCAGGCGGCGGCACTGCTCGGCGGCCAATGAGGCGGCGACCAGGCGGCGGGTGTCGGGGTCGTCGTCGAGCCCGTCGAAATGCGCTCCCATCCACGCCGGGATCGAGGCGCCGCAGGTCGCCGCCATGCGCTTCAGCTGGGCGAAATTGGTGACGGGCAGGATGCCGGGCACCAGCGGCACGGCGATGCCGGCCGCCGCCACCCGGTCGCGAAAGCGCAGAAACACCGCGGGGTCGAAGAAGAACTGGGTGATCGCACGGCTGGCGCCGGCGTCGAGCTTCTGCTTCAAATTGTCGAGGTCGTGGCCGGGGCTGCGGGCGGCCGGGTGGGTCTCGGGGTAGGCGGCGACGCTGATCTCGAAATCGGCGACCCGCCGGAGGCCGGCGACGAGGTCGGCGGCGTAGGCGTAGCCGCCGGGATGCGGCGCATAGGCGGCGGCGCCGGACCCATTCGCCGGGTCGCCGCGCAGCGCGACGATGTGGCGGATGCCGGCCGCCCAATAGTCGCGGGCAACGGCGTCGATCTCGTCGCGGGTCGCGGCGACGCAGGTTAGGTGCGCCGCCGGTTCGAGCGCCGTCTCCTGGCGGATGCGGCGGACTGTCGCATGGGTGCGCTCGCGGGTCGAGCCCCCGGCGCCGTAGGTCACCGAGACGAAGCGCGGCCTGAGCGGCTCGAGGCGCTTGATCGCGGCCCACAGCCGCTCCTCCATCTCCGGCGTCTTCGGCGGGAAGAACTCGAACGAGATGCGCGGCGGGCCTGCGTCGAAATCGCTGACCGGGTCGGCGCCGAGCAGCCCGCGCGAAGCGGCATTGGGAGGCGTCTCGCTCATTCCTGCAGCACCCGTTCGACGCCGTCCGGCACAGCAACGGCGTCCGCGTCCGATATTGCCGACGATGCTGCGGAAACGGGCGGGCGATGCGCGGTCCAGATCACGACGGTCAGCGGGTCGCCCGGCAGGCGCTGCGGCGCGGCGGGTTCGAGGTCGGCGGCGCGGCACCATTCCTCGACATCGGAATCGGCGAAGCCGAGCCGGCGGTGGGCATGCTCCTCGCGC
This sequence comes from Allostellaceae bacterium, assembly GCA_035309005.1. GTDB lineage: Bacteria > Pseudomonadota > Alphaproteobacteria > ATCC43930 > CGMCC-115725 > DATARH01. Next base: position 2,721 of record DATGFP010000105.1, read on the forward strand.
AGGAATTCGAGCGCGTGCGGCGCGAAATCGACGACCACCAGGATGCCGGCCGGGCGCAACACCCGCGCCGCCTCGGCCAGCGCGGCGGCCGGCCGGTCGGCATAGTGCAAGACCTGATGGATGACGACCGCGTCGAACGAGGCATCGGCGAGCGGCAGCTGATACATGTCGCCGAGCCGCACGATGCTGTTGGCGAGCCCCGCTTGCTCGAGATTGACGCGCGCCACCGCCAGCATCTCGCGCGACTGGTCGATTCCGAGCGCATGGACGACACGCGGCCCGAGGATTTCGATCACGCGGCCGGTGCCGGTGCCGATATCGAGCAGCGTGTCCGGCGCGGCGGCGGCGACGATCTCGCTCAGGGCCGCCTCGACCTCGCGCTCGTCGATGTAGAGCGAGCGGATCTTGTGCCACTGCACGGCGTTGGCGCTGAAGTACGCCGCGGCATGCTCGGCGCGCTGGCGCTTGATCGTGGCGAGGCGCTGCAAATCGAGGGTCAGCGTCGCGTCGCTCTCGCCGCAGGCGGCGACGAGGTGGCGGCTCAAGGCGCCGGCCGCGCGACCGGCGCCGAGGCGGTAAAACACCCAGCTCCCCTCGCGAAAGCGATCGATGAGGCCGGCTTCGCACAACAGCTTCAGGTGGCGTGAGACGCGCGGCTGGCTCTGTCCGAGGATCTGGGCCAGCTCGCTGACGGTCAATTCGCCGCGCGCGAGCAGGACGAGCAGGCGCAAGCGGCTCGGCTCGGCGACGGCCCGCAAGGCCGCGAGCAGCTCGTCCATCGATGCGGCGACGTCGCGATCAGGCTCCACGTATCAAACATATAAACATATCTTTATATCGTCAATAGGGTGGCTAGCGCCCCATCGCAGAGGGCCGTTAATCAATCAGCGGCTTCGCTGTGTTCAACTCTATGCAGCTTCGGCACGGATCGCTTGCCGTCGCTGCGCGTTTTTCGTCATTATCCGGCGGCCCTGTCGCCGCCAACCAACCAGAGGCTCGTCGATGCCCGTTTCTCGGCTGACGCTCGTTCTACCCGGTCTCCTCGTCGCCGGCCTCGCCATTTCCGGGTGCGCCGCGCCGGCCGCCTCCGGCGGGCCGCAAACCGCGCAGGCCTCGGAGGGCTTCATCGATCCCTACGAAGACACCAACCGTTCGATCTTCGAGTTCAATCAGGGCGTCGACCGCAACGTGCTGGTGCCGGTTTCCAAGGCTTACCGCACCGTGGTGCCGCCGCCGATGCGGCAGTCGCTGCACGATTTCATGCAGAACCTCAACGGCCCGGTGATCCTGGTCAACGACGTGCTGCAGGGGCAGCTCGGGCTTGCCGGCAACACCCTGGCGCGGCTCGTCGTCAACACGACGGTCGGCGTCGGCGGCATGTTCGACGTCGCGACGCGGGTCGGCATTCCGTACCATTCCAACGATCTCGGCGTCACCCTGGCGACCTGGGGCTTCGCCGACGGTCCCTATATCATGCTGCCGGTGCTCGGCCCCTCGACCGCGCGCGACACGGTCGGCATGGTCGGCGACAGCTTCGCCGACCCGGGCGATTACGTCGCCGGGCAAAATCATTATCTCTGGGCGGCGGTGGCGCGCAGCGCCGTTTCGGGGGTCGACGAGCGCTCGCGCAACATCGAAACGCTCGCCGACATCGAGAAGACCTCGCTCGACTATTATGCGACGATTCGCTCGCTCTACCGGCAGCGGCGGCAGGCGCAGATCCGCCACGAAAAGTCGGACCTGCCGAATCCGAGCCCGGTCATGGGCGGCGATTCGGGGCCGGAGCCGGTCATGTCGTACAGCGTCGCGCCGCCGCCCGCGTCCAAGGAGGCTCCAGCAAAATGATCCGACGCCTTGCCGCGGCCGGCATGCTGATGGTCCTCGTCCTGGCGGTGGCGCCGGGCAAGGCGGTGGCACAGGACGCGCGCGCGTTTGTCAATGCGCTGGGCAACGATGCGATCCAGGTGCTGGGCCCGAGCGTCCCGCCGGATCGCCGGCTGGCGCGCTTCCGCGAGCTGTTTCACAACGATTTCGACGTGCCGGGGATCGGCCGCTTTGTGCTCGGCCGCTATTGGCGCACCGCAACGCCGCCGCAGCAGCAGGAGTTTCTCGGCCTCTTCCAGGAATATATCGTGCGTGCCTACAGCGTCCGGCTCGGCCAGTATGGCGGCGAGCCGTTCCGCGTCACCGGCTCGCGGCCGAATGGCGGCGAAACGATTGTATCGAGCGAGATTATCCGGCCGAACGGCAGCCGGGTCGCGGTCGACTGGTACCTGATCAATGAAGGCGGGCAATTAAAGATCACTGACGTCTATGTCGGCGGCGTCAGCATGAAGGTGACGCAGCGCGACGAGTTCGCTTCGGTGATCCAGCGCAACGGCGGCAGCGTCGCGGCGCTGATCGCGCAGCTGCGCCAGAAGCTCGCGGCGGCGCCGTAGCTCGCAGTAGCCGGCGCCCGATCAGCTGCGGCGGATCACCATCAGCTTCTTGATCTCGGCGATCGCCTTGGCCGGGTTGAGGTTTTTCGGGCAGGTCTTGGTGCAGTTCATGATCGTGTGGCAGCGGTAGAGGCGGAACGGGTCTTCCAGCGCGTCGAGCCGGTCGCCGGCTTTCTCGTCGCGGCTGTCGGCGATCCAGCGATAGGCCTGCAACAGCACCGCCGGCCCCAGATAACGCTCGCCGTTCCACCAATAACTCGGGCACGCGGTCGAGCAGCAGAAGCACAGGATGCATTCCCACAGCCCGTCGAGCCGGGCGCGCTCCTCCTCCGATTGCGGCCGCTCGCGGTCGGGCGGCGCGGGGCTCTCGGTCTGCAGCCACGGCTCGATCGACTGGTACTGCGCGTAGATGTGCGTCAGGTCCGGCACGAGGTCTTTGATGACCGGCATGTGCGGCAGGGGATAGATCTTTACGTCGCCCTTGATGTCGTCGATCGCCTTGATGCACGCGAGCGTGTTGGTGCCATCGATGTTCATCGCGCAGGAGCCGCACACCCCCTCGCGGCACGAGCGGCGGAAGGTCAGTGTCGGATCGACGTTGTTTTTGATCCAGATCAGCGCGTCGAGCACCATCGGTCCGCAGTCATCGCGGTCGACGTAATAGGTGTCGATGCGCGGGTTTTCGCCGTCGTCCGGATTCCAGCGGTAGATGCGGAATTCGGTCTCGTACGCAGCCTTCGGCGCGTGCGGCCAGGTTTGCCCCTGTGTGATCCTGGAATTCTTCGGCAGCGTGAATTCGGACATGGCGTTTCCTGTTGCCGCGCGATCAATAGACG
>DATGFP010000106.1:0-17037 GCA_035309005.1 Allostellaceae bacterium
CATCATCGTGTTCCACACCAGACCCGGCACGGCATGCGGCACTTCCAGCCGCCAGAAGCGCTGCCAGGACGACAGGTGGTACATCCGCGCCGCCTCGATCAGCTCGCCCGGCACAGTGCGCAGCGACTGATACAGGCTGAACGTCATGTTCCACGCTTGGCTCGTGAAGATCGCGAAAATCGCGGCGCATTCGACCCCCAGGAGGCGCCCGGGGAACAGCGCGATGAAACCGGTCACCGTGATCGACAGAAACCCGAGGATCGGCACCGATTGCAGGATGTCGAGGACCGGGATCAGGATCTTCTCGGCCTGACGGTTCTTCGCCGCGATCGCGGCGTAGGCGAGGCTGAAGCCCAGCGAGGCAACGAGCGCCGCGGCCATGCGCAACACCGTGCGCAGCGCGTATTCCGGTAGCCGCCACGGGTCGAGGCTGAGCGGCAGGGCCTCGCCGATGTGGTAGCGCGCCCCCATCGCCATGCCGCCCCAGGCAACGAGCGCCAGCACGCCCAGCACCAGCGGCAGCGCCACGAGGTCCCAGGCATTGGGACGCAGCCGCGACGGCCAGGCGATCAGGGGCAGGCCCCAGCGCTGTTCCATGACCCCCGTCTGCTGATAATCGCCGGTTGCGGATGGCGGGCTACCTCTAGCCCAGGGTCACGGCGGCGGCGAGCGATAAATAACGCTCTCGGCACGACGCGCGACATGGCTTGACGATCGAGGATGTTGCACGCGACCCTGCCGCGCCCGCTGTCGCCGTGCGCCGATGACCGAAACTGGACCGACCCCGCCAAATCTCTACGGCCGGGCGCTGGAGGCGCACCGCGCCGGCGATGCCGCACAGGCGGAAAAACTGTGCCAAGCGGCCCTCAGGGCGCGGCCGGGCCACCCCGAGGCGCTCTATCTGCTCGCGGTGGTGCGGCAGCGGCAGGGGCACGGCGACAGCGCGCTGGAGCCGCTGGACCGGCTTCTCAAACTCCGCCCCGATCACGCCGCGGCGCACGCGCTGCGCGGCAATGTGCTGAAGGCGATGGCGCGGTTCGAGGAGGCCGTCGCGAGCTACGACCGCGCCCTGGCGATTCGCTCCGACCTCGCCGATACGCTCAACAATCGTGCCCTCGCGCTGCAGGAACTGCAGCGCTTCGGGGAGGCGATGGAGAGCTTCGATTGGGCGGTCCGGCTCGAACCCGACCACGCCGAACTCCGCTTCAACCGGGCGTATCTGCTGCTGTTGTTGGGCCGCTTTGCCGAGGGCTGGCCGGAATACGAGTGGCGCCGACGGCGGCAGGGCTGGAACCGGCGCACGTCGCCGCTGCCGGAATGGACCGGGCAGGATATCGCCGGCAAGCGGGTCTTCCTCTATGCCGAACAGGCCCTGGGCGACACGCTGCAGTTCGCCCGTTTCGTGGGCTGGGTGAAGCAGCTCGGCGCCGAGGTGATCTTCGGCGTCCCGCCCGGTCTCGGCGCGCTCCTCGCTCGCCTCGATTGCGCTGCCGCCATCGTGCGACCGGGTGAAAAACTGCCGGAATTCGACCTGCACGCGCCGCTGATGAGTCTGCCCAATATTCTGGGCTTTGTCCCCGGTCGGACGCCTTCGAGGGTGCCCTACCTTTCCGCTGATCCGGCGCTGGTCGCGCACTGGTCGCGCCGGCTGCCGGGAGATGGGGTGCGGGTCGGCATCGCCTGGCAAGGCAACCCGCTCGCCCCCGACCAGGGAAGGCACATCCCGCTCGGCGCCTTCGCGCCGCTGAGCCGGGTTCCCGGGGTCGCCCTCATAAGCCTGCAGAAAGGCGCCGGCCTCGAGCAGCTCGCTGGTTTGCCCGCCGGCATGACAGTCGCGACCCTGGGAGCGGAATTTGATGCGGGGCCCGATTTGTTTCTCGATACCGCGGCGGTTATGATGAAGCTCGACCTGGTCGTCACCTCCGACACGGCGGTGGCGCATCTGGCCGGAGCGCTGGGCCGCCCGGTATGGGTTGCGCTGCGCCACGTCCCCGATTGGCGCTGGATGCTGCTGCTCGACGATTCGCCCTGGTATCCCTCGGCACGTCTGTTCCGCCAGACGACGGCCGGCGATTGGGACGGCGTCTTCGCGCGCGTCGCGGCGGCGTTGGCCGGTTTTGCGGCAGAGGCTCAAAGGCGCGGGGTGGCCGAGTGACGGTTCTCGATCTGGCGCGGCTGCGGGCGGCGCCGTTGTGCCGCGATCCGTTCGATTTCGTCGTCGTCGAGGATTTCGTCCGGCCGGAGCATCTGCCCGCGTTGGTCGCCGATTTCCCGCCCGTGCGCGGGCACGGCAGCTTTCCGCTGGGCGCGCTCGACGGCGGCGAAGCCTTCGACCGGCTCACGGGCGAGCTCGAAGGCGACGCGCTGCGCCGCGAGATCGAGGAGAAATTCGCGATCGACCTCGCCGGGCGACCGACGATGATCACGATCCGCGGCCGCAGCGACGGCAAGGACGGCCGCATCCACACCGATTCGGCGTCGAAGCTGATCACCCTGCTGCTCTACATGAACCCGGCGTGGGAGGAGGCGGCCGGCCGGCTGCGGCTGCTGCGCCGAGCCGACGATTTGGAAGACTACGTCGCCGAGGTCGCGCCGACCGCCGGCACGATGGTCGCGTTCCGGCGCAGCGCCGCGTCGTTTCACGGCCACCATCCGCACCGCGGGGTGCGCCGCTCGCTGCAGCTCAACTGGGTGACGGATTCGGGGGTCGTGCGCCGCGAGCTCGGCCGCCATGCCTGGTCGGCGCGGCTGAAGGCGCTCAATCCGTTCGCCTGAGCGCAGGGTCTTGGCAAGCGCCATCGCGGCGCGGTAATTTTTCGGCTAACTGAGCACGCCGTATGAACGCCCCAGGAGGCAAGTTGACCATCGCCGCGCGGCCCGCCGCCATCATCGCCGTCGCGCTTGCCGGTCTGATCGCGCTGGCGCCATCGCGCGCCGCGGCGCAAACGAAGCTCATCGACGAAGTCAAGATCGGCGGGCTCGCCCATGATGTCGGCTTTCTCGGCCATCACGTCGAGACCGGCGCCGATGTCAATATCGAGATGCTGTTCACCCCGCCCGACATCCTGCGCGCGATCGGCTCGCCGCGGCCGCATATCGGCGCCGACATCAACACCAGCGGCAACACCAGCGACGGCTATTTTGGGCTGACCTGGGGGATCATGCTGATCCAGAACCTGTTTGGCGCCGGCGACGGGGTCTTCCTCAACGGCAGCCTCGGCGGCGCTGTGCAGGACGGCTACATCGACAGCGCGCCGCCCGACCGCAAGCGGCTCGGCTCGCGCATCCTGTTCCGCGAAAGCGCCGAACTCGGCTACCAGATCAACCCGGTGGTCGATGTGTCGGCGTTCCTCGACCACATCTCGAACGCCAATTTGGGCAACCACAACGCCGGCATCACCAGCGCCGGCGCCCGCCTCGGCTTCAAGTTTTAGCGCAGCCGTTCGCGCCGCTACTGCTTGCCGGCGAACACGCCCGAGGCGAGGTAGGTCGGTCCGACCGTCGTCTGGACCGCGAAATTCCCGCCGGTTTCGGCCGCCGCCGGGCCGTAGAAGGTGCCGTTCAGCGTGCCCTTGACGCCCGGCGTGGTGACCCCGAAGCTGTAATTGGCGCCGTTCAGTGGAGCCCGCCCGGTTGCCGCGAAACTGTGGCCGTCGAAGTTGTTGATCGCCAGCGTGCCGCTCTGCGTGCCGAAATTGTAGGTGCCGTTGAAACCGCCGGCGGCGACGTAGCTCTGGCCGTTGTTGAAGACCGAGCCGATGGCGTGGCCGGTATAGCTCGCGGTCGCCGACTGGCCGATCAGGTTGTTGATGTCGGTCTGCGGCGTTGCCACCCCGGCGACCCAGGTGTTGATGTGGCCGCGATCGATGCGCGGCGCCCCCCCGGTGGCGGGAGTGGCGCTCGTCAAATCGCCGCCCCAATAGCCCCATTGCAGGTATTGGCACTGGCAATAGGAGGCGCCGGCCGGCAGGATCGACGCCGGCGCGCCGGCGGCGCCAGAGCTGACGAAATAGAGCTGCCCGGCGGGCTGGCCGGGCGCGCCGTTGACGGTAATCTGCTGCGGCGCGACCTGGCTCTCCGCGGCCGCGAAGGTGCGGTTGTCGACAAAGGCTTGCGCCCCGGCGGGGCCGGAGAGGCCGCCATACTGCATGGTCAGCGCGCTCACCCCGGCGGAGGGCGATTGCGCGCTGCCGGCGAGCGTCGCCTGGACGCGGTTGGTCGTCGCGTCGGTGCTGACGAGGACGCCGCCGGTGGCGATGTAGGGCGTCGGCTGGGCGTTCGTGTACATCAGGCCGCCGAAATTGCCCGAGAGCGCCTGCGTCGTCCGGCTGGCGCCGACCCCCGCGGGCACCGTGCTCGACAGCGCCGGCTGGGCGAAGCCGTAGCTGGTCGCCGTTCCCGAAAGCGGTACCTCCGATGCGGTCGACGGGATGACCGCGCTGCCGACCGTGCCGTTGGCGCCGCTCGCATACGCCGTCTGATCGAGGGCAAAGCCGGAAACCGCGCTGCCGCCGTAAAAACTGTTGCCGGCGCCGTCGACCGTCGAGCTGACCGCCGAGCCGAGCCGCACCGGGGTGCCAGCGGCCGACAGCAGCGAGGAGCCGCGCAGCTGGCCGTTAAAGATCGGCTGGCCGCTTGCCTGCAGCGTGCCGATCGTGCCGGCGGTAACCGCGATCGCCGATTGCTGGTTCGGTCCCTGGCCGTTGATCGCGAGGCTCGCCTGCAGCGCGCGGGCCGCCGGGACCGAGGCGGCATTGCCGATCGCCGTCGACGCCGGCGCGACGACGTAGAGCGGCGACACCGTGGCGTTCGGCAGGTTGCCGCCGGCCTGGCTGCGGATGAACGGGATGTTGGATTGCAGCGCCCCGTCCGGCTGGACGGTAAAGGCGAAGATGCGCGCGGTGCCGGTCGGCTGGTAGAAGGCGGCATTGACCGGTGTCCCGCCGAAGATGAAGAGCCGCTGGCCGGGCTGGCTGGTCGGCGTGACGGTGGCGTAAAAGAACGTATTGTCGGCCGACAGGAAGCTGGTGCCGCTGAACGTGCCGAGGCTCGTCGAGCTGCCCTGGATGGGGGCGCTGCCCGGCGCGAGCGGGAAGGTGATCGTGCCGAAATTGCCGAAGCTGCCGGTGAAGACGCCGTTGACCAGTTGGCCGCCGGCATAGGCGATGTCGTTCGCGGCGCTGTTGTCGACAAAACCCTGGGCCGGGTTGTTGGTGTTCTTGAGGCGTCCGTTAAAGGTTATGGCTGGCGGGTTGGGGACGCCGCCGGTCGTCGCGGTGGTGTTGGTAAAGCCGTTGGTCGTGGTGCCGACGCTGACGACGCTGTTGGAACCGCCGACCGGCTGGCCCGCGACCGTCCCGATTTGCGTCGTGGTCGTCGGGTTGCAGGTATTCTGGCTGATGCAGTCGATCACCTGGCCGGCGCCGAGCGCCGCCGAGGTCTGCGACACGGTGATGTTGTTGACCACCGAGCCCTGGACCGGCACCGGCGCCTGGATCGGCGAGGCGTAGGTCTGCAACTGCGGCGGAAAGGCGCTGGCGTTCGGGTCGTTCTGGTCGGATTGCCGAAGGCTCTCGCCGAGGTTTCCGGAAATGGTCGCGGCAATGCCGCTATTGGCGACCGTGGCGTCGGTCGGGATGACCGAGGCGCCGCCGGTGCCCCCGTCGCGTCCGTCAAGCTGCGCCAATAGCTGCGTCAACTCCCCGGGCGGCACCGGCGCTGGCGGCGAGGGCTGGCCGCCCGGGTTGATCGTCACGTGATAGCCGGGCCGCAGCAGAATCTGCACGCCGCCCGCTGCGCCGGTTACGGTGAGGCCCTTGCCGTAGATGAAGAACGCGTCGGTGGCGCCGCTCGGGCTCATCTTGGCCATGAAGGCTCCGCCGCGCACCGCGAGCGTCGCGGTGCTGGTGCGCAGCGTCACCGCTTCGTCCTGCTTGCTCAGCTTGCCGCCGACATAGCGCAATAGGCCGCGCGTCGCGCTCATCGCCAGCTTGCCGGTGCTGCTCTTCGGGTCGTAGACGAACTGGTCGATCACCAGGTCGGAATTGGGCCCGATCGCCATCGACGATTCATCGAGAAAGAGCAGCTGGGTCTGCCCGCCCGTATCGGTGGTAATGCGCTCGTTAAAGACGACATCCTCGCCGATCACCAGCCGGCGCGGCTGCGCCTTGGGCGGCGTGCCGGTCGCGTCGGTATTGACCGCGCTGTCGATGCCGACCTTTTCCTGGGCCGGCACGCCGCGCGCGCCGATTGTGAGCAACAGGCCGGCGAGCGCGGCGGCGCGCAGCGCAAGCGAAGCGGAACCGGACATAGACCACTCCTGAAGCAACCATCGCGCGGCTGGGCGGCGCAAGCTCCCGCAGCCGGGTACACGGAAAAGTCAAGCAGGATACCCCGCGGTCAACCGCTTGTCATGCCGCAGGTCGCGAACGCGCTCAGAACCTGATCTGCGGGCCGGCGGTGACGCTGTCGCTGGTGTAATGGTAGAGCGGCAGGTTGGACGACACGATGTCGCGCTGCAATTGCACGACCAGCGAGATGTTGTCGCTTACCTGGAAGTTCTGGGTGACGCCAAAGCGCCAGTGCCGGTCGAGACGTGTGCTCGTGGAGAAGAAGCCCGGGGTGTTGCTGGTGTTGCAGCACGGGTCCGGTGCCGTGTAATCGGCCCAGCTGCGGCCGAGGAAAACCGTCGTCTCCCACGGGAAATGCAGGTACTGCGTCGGGTCGTCGTAGCGGATTCGGTAGGCCACCGCGCCGGCGTAAGTCTTGTTGGTGTAGTAGGCGAGGCGGGTGTCCTGGTCGAGGAAATCGAATTCGAGGATCAATTCGGAATCGGGCACCGCGGTGATCGGCTTGGAGAGGAACAGCGAGAACAGCTTGTCGCTGCCGGTGAGGCCGCGCGACAGCGGGCGGTCGGGCGCGTCGCTGAAGCTCTTGTTGCGGTACTCGAAGATCGACCTGAGCCGCACATCTTGCCAGGCCAGCGCGGTGGCCTCGCCGCCGACGCCGAGCGTGTGGAAATACTGGTCGCCGCCGAGGCTGACGTCGTTGGCGATCAGATAGGGCTTGAGCGAGGCGCTGCTGACCCCCTTCAAGGGCTCGGTAAAGTTGAAACGCGGGCCCGCCGTCGCTTCGACCAGGCCGAGATCAAGCCGGGTTACGCTGCTGTAGTGGTTGCCGAACCCGGTGCCGCCGACTTCGAAAGTGTCGCGCTCCTGGGTTCCCAGATCGTAGCTGTAAAGCACCGAGCCGGCGCCGAATATGTTGGCGTCGGATCTTTTGACGAACTGGTCGTTGAGCAGCACGTCGCCGATCGGCGAATGCACCAAGGGCGAGCCCGGCGCGACGTTGGCGTCGGACTGGTATTGGCCGCCGAAAAAGACATAGCCGGAAAACCGCTGCGGCGAGCTGAAGCGCGCGATCTGGGCGAGGTAGGTCTCGACGCGGCTTTTCACATCGGCCGGCGGGTTGGCCGCCAGGGCCTTGTCGAAATAGGTTTTCGAGATTTCATAGGACCCCATGCGGAAATAGAGCGCGCCGAGCTCGAGCTGCACCCGCGGCAGCTTCGGGTTGAACAGCAGCATGCGCTCGAGCGCCGAAACCGCCGCCTCGTTGTCGCCGAGCCGGGCCGAGATGTCGGCATAGGAAAAGGCGATGTCGAGGTTCTTCGGTTCGCGCAGCATCTGCTGAAACAAGGCTTCCTTGCGCGCCTGCAGCTGGGCGCGGTCGGCGCCGGAGAGTTCCTCGGCTGCCGCCGTCCCGCCAAGCAAAAGCGCGAAGAGGACGAACAGCACCGCGCCGCGACACCAGCGCAATCCACAGGACGTACGGCGGCTGTGTTTGGAAAGTCCCGACACCCCGCCCCCTGACGCGGCCGCTTTGCTCCGCCTCGAAGGTATCTAACCCGTGGTTGTTGCGCAATGAATGCAGCAGCACCGCGCGTTAATATCGCAAAGCGCGCGTGGCATCGCGGCGGCGCGGCACATCCCGAAGGCGCAAGCGGGCCGCGCCGCGGCTCTTGATGTCGGCCACCAACGCGGCGCAATCTCGGCGCGGCGGCCCCGAATCGCAGCGCGGGAGAGGCGAAGTGAGCGGCGCATTCCATGACGCGCTGGAAACGCGCGACCCGGCGGCGCGCGAAGCCGCGCTGATGGCGGCGCTGCCGCAGGTCGTCGCGGCCGCGATGGCGCATGCCCCGGCCTATCGCGAGCGCTTCGCGAAAGTGCGCCCGGCCGATATCGCCGACCGCCGCGCCCTGGCGGGTCTGCCGGTGACGCGCAAATCCGAATTGATCGAGTTGCAGCGCCGCTCCCCGCCGTTCGGCGGGTTTGCCGCGGTGCCGCAAGGCGGGCTCGCGCGGATCTTCGCCTCGCCCGGGCCGATCTACGAACTGGAACCGCGGCGCGCCGATTTCTTTCGCATGGCGCGGGCGCTGCACGCCGCCCAATTCCGCGCCGGCGACCTGGTGCACAACACCTTCTCCTATCACCTGACCCCGGCCGGCGCGATGCTCGAAAGCGCGGCCCAGGCGCTGGGTTGCCCGGTGATCCCGGCCGGCACCGGGCAGACCGAGCAGCAGCTGCGCACGATCGCCGACCTGCGGCCGGTGGCCTATGTCGGCACCCCGTCGTTTCTGAAGATCCTGCTCGACCGCGCCGCCGAGACCGGCAGCGACATCGCCTCATTGCACAAGGCGCTGGTCGGCGCCGAGGCGTTTCCCGCGGCGCTGCGCGACGAATTCCGCGGCCGCGGCATCACCGCGCTGCAATGCTACGGCACCGCCGATCTGGGCCTCATCGCCTACGAGAGCTTCGCGCCCGACGGGACGGTGTGCGAGGGTATGGTGCTCGACGAGGGGGTGATCGTCGAATTGGTGCAGCCCGGCACCGGCGACCCGGTCGCGCCGGGCGAGGTCGGCGAGGTCGTGGTCACCACGCTGACCCCGGAATACCCGCTGATTCGCTTTGCGACCGGCGATCTGTCGGCGCTGTTGCCGGGCCCCAGCCCGTGCGGTCGCACCGGCCACCGCATCCGCGGCTGGCTCGGCCGCGCCGACCAGTCCGCCAAGGTGCGCGGCATGTTCGTCCATCCGGTGCAGGTCGCCGAGATTGTCCGGCGCCACAAATCGATCGTCCGGGCGCGGCTGGTGATCGAGCGGGTGGCGAGCGCCGACCAAATGACCCTGCTCGTCGAAATGGGCGAGCCGGGCGAGGCGACCACGGATATCGCCGCAACCGTGCAGGCCGTCACCAAGCTGCGCGGAGCGGTCGCGCAGGCGCCGCCCGGCAGCCTGCCGAACGACGGCAAGATCATCGAGGACCGTCGTCCGATCGGCTGAAGCTGGCCGGGTTGGGGCGGCGCCGCCTATTCGGGGAACGGCAGCGGGACGCCCGGCGGCAGGCCGACCTGGAACACGTTGAGCGTGTTTCCGATCAGCGTGTAGTAGCCGATGATGCTGATGATCTCGACGATGCCCTGTTCGCCGAGCGCCGCGACCGCCTCGGCAAAGCTGGCGTCGGACAGGCGCTGGGTGCGGAAAATCTCGCTGCAGGTGCGGTGGACGAGCGCTTCGTCCGGGGCGGCGAAATGCGGCGTGCCGCCGGTGCGGATCGCCTCGACCGCAGCCGCCGGCACGCCGGCTTTTTCGGCGAGCGGGGCATGCGCGTACCACTCGTACTGCGCCCGCCAGAACCGCGCGGTGGTGATGATCGCCAGCTCCGACAGCCGGTCGGGCAGCGAAGTGCCCCAGCGCAGCACCTCGCCCAATGGCGCCGCGTGGCCGCAGATTTCGGGCGCCCGGATCAAGAGCTCGAACGGCCCGCCGAAACGGCCGCGCTTGCCGGCGACGATCTGGTCGTGGACGCGCTTTTGCGCCGGGGTCATGTCGCTGACCGGGATTTCGCGATATCGGCTCATGCCTGTGCCTCCGTGGTGCCGCGCTATGATAGCCGAATGATAGCCGAGCGGCCGCCGCGCGGGTTACGGCGAATTAATCCGGCCGCAAGCCGCCTGTTAGCTTGCGCTGGCATGTTGTAGAGAGCCTCACTGGATAAGGAGCCTTTCAATGTCGAACCGCGCCGCGGATCCGCTCCGCCAATCCTGGTTCAAGAAGGGACGCGCCGCGGCGTTTGGCCTCGCCGCGATCGGGTTCGCCGCCGGGGCCAGCCTCGCGCTGGCACCGGTGGTGTGGGCGCAGAGCACGCCGCCCGCCGCATCATCCCCTGGCGCGGCGGTCATGCCGCAGCAGAGTTTTGCCCCGTTGGTGAAGCGGATATTGCCGGCCGTGGTCAACATTTCGGTGACCGAAAAGAGCGGTGCGCAGGAGATGTCGGATCAGCTGCCGGAAGAGTTCCGCGGCACGCCGTTCGACGATTTTCTGCATCGTTTCTTCGATCAGCGCGGCGGCGGGAAATTCGGCGGAAGTCCGTTTTCCGAAAACCCCGGGGAAGAAGGCGGTGTCAAGCGGATCGCGCTTGGCTCGGGCTTTATCATCGATCCCGCGGGCTACATCGTCACCAATAACCACGTCGTCGGCGAAGCCGCCAAGGTGCAGGTGATAATGCAGGACAACAGCAAATACACCGCGCATATCGTCGGCCGCGATCCGCGCACCGATCTCGCGGTCTTGAAGATCAAGGCCGACAAGCCATTGCCGTATGTCAGTTTCGGCGACAGCAGCGCGGCGCAGGTCGGCGACTGGGTGGTCGCGGTCGGCAACCCGTTCGGGCTCGGCGGCAGCGTCACCACCGGGATTATCTCGGCGCGCGGGCGCGACATCAACGCCGGGCAGTTCGACGATTTTCTGCAGATCGACGCGCCGATCAACCGCGGCAATTCCGGCGGCCCGACCTTCAACCTCGCGGGCCAGGTGATCGGCATCAACACCGCGATCTATTCGCCCAACGGCGGCAGCGTCGGGATCGGCTTCGCGATCCCCGCCAACGAAGCGAAGACGGTGGTCGGCGACCTCGAGGCGCACGGCAAGATCACCCGCGGCTGGCTCGGCGTGCAGATCCAGCCGGTGACGTCGGCGATCGCCGCCAGCCTCGGCCTGAAGGGCGACGAGGGTGCGCTGGTCGCGGCGGTGACGCCGCACAGCCCGGGCGTCGCGGCCGGGATCAAGCAGGGCGACGTGATCCTGGAGTTCGACGGGCATCAGGTGAAAGAGCTGCGCGATCTGCCGCGCCTCGTCGCGGCGGCCGCGCCGGGCGCCGCCGCCTCGCTCAAGGTCTGGCGCGGCGGGCAAGCAACCGAACTGCATGTGACGCTCGGCGAGGCGCCGGAGAACCCGCGGCTCGCCGCCGCCGGCGGTGAGGCGCCCCAACCGGAAGCGCGCGCGGCGGCGCTCGGCATGCATTTCGCGCCGCTGACCGGGGCGCTGCGCCAGGAACTGCGGGTCGGCCGCGACGTCGAGGGCGTCGTGATCACCGGCATCGACAGCGGCAGCGCCGCCGACTCGCTCGGCCTTGCGCGGGGCGACGTCGTGGTGTCGATCAATCAGCAGCCGGTGCGCACCCCGGAAGCGGCGGCGCGGGCGCTCGACGAAGCGGCGAAATCGCCGCGCAAGAGCGCGCTGCTGCTGCTCAACCGCCACGGCGTCGCCGAGTATCTCGGCGTCGATCTGAGCAAGAACGAGGGTTAGCCGCGGCGACACCCGGCGCCGGGACGCGCGAGCGCCCCGGCAGCGCCGTCAGGAAACCTCGGCCAGTTCGCGGGCCCGCACCGAGTGGGCCGCCGCAGCGTGGTCTTTCGCGAGCACGGTGTAGACCGCCGGCAGGACGAAGAGGGTGAACAGCGTGCCGACCGACATGCCGGCGACGACGACGATGCCGATCGAGAAGCGGCTGGCGGCGCCGGCCCCCGACGCGGTCACCAGCGGCACCAAGCCGACCACCATCGCCGCCGTCGTCATCAGGATCGGGCGCAGCCGGACGCGGGCGGCCCGCTCGATCGCGCGGCGGCGGTCGAGCCCTTCGGAAATCTGCAGCTGGTTGGCGAACTCGGTCATCAGGATGCCGTGCTTGCTGATCAGGCCGACCAGGGTGACGAGCCCCACCTGGGTATAGATGTTGATCGTCGCCAGCCCGAAAAACAGCGGCAGCAGCGCGCCGGAGATCGCCATCGGCACGCTGACGAGGATCACCAGCGGATCGCGCAGGCTTTCGAACTGCGCCGCCAGCACGAGGAAAATCACGATCAGCGCAAAGACGAAGGTGGCGACCAGCTGGTTGCCCTCCTGCACGTATTGCCGCGCGTCGGAGAGGTAGTCGTGGCTGAAGCCGGTCGGCAGCGTCGCCGCCTGCTTTTCGAGGAAATCGACCGCTTGCCCCATCGTCACGCCGGGCATCGGCACCGCCTGGAAGGTCGCCGAATTGAGCTGGTTGTAGCGGGTCAGCGCGTTGGGCGCGGTCGTCGTCTTGACCGTGACGAGGTTGGACAGCGGCACCTGCTGGCCGCCCGCCGCGGTCACGTAATACTGCGTCAGCGAATCCGGGGTCAGCCGATCGAGGCGCGGCACCTGCGGGATCACCTCGTAGGAGCGGCCCTCGAGATTGAAGCGGTTGACGAAATTCTCGCCGACCATCAGCGCCAGCGTGTCGCCGATCGCCTGCATCGTGACGCCGAGGTCGTTGGCCTTGCTGCGGTCGATATCAATTTCGATCGTCGGCTGGTTGAAGGCGAGGTCGCTGTCGACGACGATGAAGAGGCCGCTCTTGCGCGCGGCCGCCTTGATCTTCTCCATCGCGCTGAAGATCGAAACGAAATCGCCGGTCGAATAGACCACCATCTGTACCGGCAAGCCGCCGATCGAAGCCGGCAGCGGCGGCAGCGAGAAGACGAAGGCCTGCAGGCCCTCGACCGCGTTGACCTTCTGCTGCAGGACCAGCTTCAGCTGCTGGGCGGTGCGCGCCCGCTCGCCCCAGGGCTTCAGGATGACCCCGGCAATGCCCTGGGTCGGCCCGAAGCGGCCGTTGACGACAAACCGCAGATCCGCTTCCGGGATCGAGGTGAACGCCTTGTCGAGCTCGGCGCCGTAGTAATCGCTGTAGTCGAGGTTGGCGTATTGCGGCGCCTTGGTCAGCGCGAACAGCACGCCCTGGTCCTCTTCCGGCGCCAGCTCCTTCTTGGTGTTGAGGTACATGAAGCCGAGCGCGAGGAAGACCGCGAGCGCAAACAGCGCGGTCACTGGCCGGTAGTCGAGCGAGCGCTCGAGGCGCCGGCCGTAAGCCTCGGCGAGGCGCGAGAAGACGCGGTCGATCAGCCGCGCAAAGCGGCCTTGCGCCGAGGTGCGGCTGAGGAGGAGCGAGCACATCATCGGCGACAGCGTCACCGCGACGACGCCCGAGATGATGACGGCGCCCGCCAGCGTAAAGGCGAATTCGCGGAAGAGGGTACCGGTGACGCCGCCCAAAAAGCCGATCGGCGCGTAGACCGCCGCCAGCGTCAGCGTCATCGCGATAACCGGGCCGGCGATCTCGCGCGCCCCGATCAAGGCCGCCTGCGGCGCGCTTTTCCCCTCCTCGATGTGGCGGTAGATGTTTTCCAGGACGACGATCGCGTCGTCGACCACCAGCCCAATCGCCAGCACCATCGCCAGCAAGGTCAACAGATTGAGCGAGAAGCCGAGGGTCGTCATAATGATTCCGGCGCCGATCAGCGACAACGGGATCGTGACGATCGGGATCAGCACCGAGCGAAAGCTGCCGAGAAACAGAAAGATCACCGCGACGACGATCGCGACCGCCAGGCCCAATGAGAATTGCACCTCGTCGATCGAGGCCTGGATGAACTTGGTCGAATCGTAGGCGACCTGCATCTTGACGGACGGCGGCAGGTTGCGCTGGATCTCCGGCAGCAATTTGCGCACGCCCTTAACCAAGGACAGCGGGTTGCCGGTCGGGGTCGCCTGGACGCCGATAAAGACCGCGTGCTGGCCGTTCATCGCGACGCTGGAAGTCCAGCTCTGCGCGCCCAGATCGACTTTCGCGATGTCCTCGAGCCGGACCAGCGCGCCGCCCGCCGATTTCACCACCATGCGCTTGAACTGATTGACGTCGGCGAGCCCGGTTTGGGCCGAGATATTGGTGACCGTGAAGAAGCCCTTCGCCTGGCCCGGCGCCGACTGGTAGTTGTTGGCGCGGATCGCCGCCGAGACATCGGCCGCCGAGATGCCGCGCGCCGCCATTTTCGCCGGGTCGAGCCACAGCCGCATCGCGAAGGTCTGGCCGCCCAGGATGTCGGCCGAGGCGACGCCGTCGACGGTCGCCATCAGCGGCTGCACCACCCGCGTCAGGTAATCCGAGATCGCCGCGCTCTGCAGTTCCGAGCTCGAAAAGCCGATATACATGACGGCGGTGGTCTGCCCGGTCGCCTTGATGATGATCGGGTCCTGCGCCGCCGTCGGCATCAGGTACTTGACCTGCTGCACCTTGGCCATGACGTCGGTCAACGCCTTGCTCGGGTCGTAGTTGAGCCGGATATAGGCGGTGACGGTGCTGGTGCCCTGGATCGAGTTCGAGGTCAGGTAGTCGATGCCCTCCGCGGTCGCCACCGCCTGCTCGATCGGCGTCGTGATGAAGCCCTCGACCAGGTCGGGAGAGGCGCCGGGGTAGACCGTGGTGACCGTGATCGTCGTGTTGTAGAGCTGCGGATACTGCCGGATCTGCAGACCCAGCATGCATTTCAGCCCGATCAGGAGGATCAGCAGGCTGACGACCAGCGCCAGCACCGGCCGACGGATGAAGAGGTCGGTGAATCGCATGCCGGCGAAACTCGCAGCTGGTTATTGCGGGGTCGGATGCGCCGGCGGCTGCGGCGGCGGGTTGCCGGTGACGGTGACCTGGGCACCGTCCTGCAATTTGATCTGGCCGGCGGCGACGACCTCTTCGCCCGGTTTGACGCCCGAGAGGATGGCCACCTTGTTGTCCCACCGCGCCCCGGTCTTGACCGGCGTGCGGACCGCCTTGAGCACCGGCTTGCCGGCGGCCGCGTCCTCCTTGCGGATCACGTAGACGCTGTCGCCGTAGAGCGTGTAATCGACCGCGGTCGCCGGCAGCACCACCTGGTCGGGCTGCGCCGGCAGCACGACGGCGGCATTGACGAACATCCCGGGCAACAGCGCCTCGTCCGGGTTGGCCAGCGTCGCCTGCACCGTCAGCGTGCGGGTGTCGGCGCGGATCTGCGGGTCGATCGTCGTAATCGTAGCGGTGAAGGTGCGACCGGGGAAGGCGTCGGCGGTGACGTTGACGCTCTGGCCGGTCGCGATCTCGCCGCGCTCGGTTGAGGGCAGCGTGAAATTGACGAAGAGGTGCTTCAAATCGGTCAGGGTCACGATCGGCGCCCCGGCGTTGAGATACTGGCCGAGATCGATCTGGCGCACCCCGAGACGGCCGGCAAACGGGGCGCGGATCAGCTTTTGCGCGATGATCGCCTCGGTCTTGATGATTTGGGCTCGCGCCTCGTCGAGCTGCATCTGGGTCTGGTCCACCGTCTGCTGCGGCCCGGCCTGGCGTTGCGCCAAGGCCTTGGCGCGGTCGAGCGAGACCGCCGCCCAGCGCGCCTGCGCCTGGTAATTGAGGAGGTCGCCCTGGTCCGGCGCGTCGTTGATCTGGACCAAGGGATCGCCGGCCGCGACTTCGGCGCCCGCCTTGAACATGATCGCGGTCACCCGACCACCGAGTTCGGGGGTGACGGTGACCTGGTGCACCGCGGTGATCGAGCCGATGCCGGTCGCGAAATGCGGCACCGCGGCGCTGACGGCGGTGACCGCCGAGATCGCGGCGGGCGGCGGCTTGTTGTGTGCGAAGAAGGCAGAAATCGCCTGGCTGCGGTAGCGGTTGAAGCCGTAGAGACCGCCGAGCACCAGCACCAGCACGGCGCCGACGATCAATAGCCAGCGCAGCGTCTTCGGCCGATCCGCAACCGGGCGCGGCGCGCCGAGGCGCTCGCGTCCGACTGTGTCGGCGGCGTCTGCCTTCGGGGGAGCAACGATAGGGTTGAGATCGCCGTCCATGACCTCTCCGGCTTAATCTGCGGCCGCGTGCAGCGCAGGCTTGGCGCCGGCGGCGATTGCCGCATCCTTCATGCCAAGGCCGCGCAGGATGAAGCTGCTCGCCTCGTCGACCAGCTGATCGAGGCCGCCTTCGTAGGGGATGCAATTTTTTCCGGGCAATGCGGCAAACGCCATCATCGCCGCGACGTGCTGGGCGAACCAGAAGCGGTTGGTCGGCGTCTCGGCGCTCGGCGCGACGTCGCCTGCCGCCACCGCGGCGGCGAGCGAGGCGTCGAACAGCGGGACGACCCGCTCGCCGACCGTGTCGAACAGCTCGCGGGCATAGTCGCCGTCTTCAAGGAAGCTGTGCAGCGCGAGGCGCAGCCGCAGGTCGAGTTCGGCGTGGTCGGCCCCCTCGCCAAGCAGAAAGCGGCGCACCATGAAGCGGATCATCGAGACCAGCGTCTTGGTCGAAGCCGGCAATGCGGCGAGCTCTTCGAGCGCCGGGTCGCCCTCGCAGCCGAGCTGCAGGATTTCGCGGTAGAGCAGCTGCTTGGTAGGAAAATGGCGGAACAGCAAGGCTTCGGAAATCCCCGCGGCTTCCGCGAGCTCGCGGGTCGTCGTCCCGGCGAACCCCTTCCGGGCGAAGAGCGGCACCGTCGCCTTGACGATCGCCTTGCGGCGCTCGTCGCTGTCGAGCCTGGTCACGGCCATGGGGCGGCAAAGTAAGCGCTTACTTACTTCAGTTCAAGGGGGTGCTCCCGGGACGCCACTGGCCAGGGGTTCGGCGCGCCGGCGGGCAAGCGAAATGGGCGGCCTCCCCTGATAGGCCGCCCATCACGCTGTGCGGTGCGGGCCACCGCGTCTCCCCCTGTCCATGCGGGCCTGCACCGTCCCCGAGGCTAAGGAACTTTTCGCTCGGTGCAACGGGTGAAATGGGCAATAACGGACCTATCCCCCGAAAACGTCACTTATCCCGGTTTTTCCACTGATCATGCAGAGGCTTATGCACCGGTGGGTCAGCCGGTTCGCGATCCGCCTAGACG
>DATGFP010000107.1:0-1891 GCA_035309005.1 Allostellaceae bacterium
CGGCAACAGCGGTTCGATCGCCGTCCACTGCCGATCGTCGAGCCAGAATTCCCCCGCCATGATCCAAGCTCCCGAAGTTTCCAGCTTGAATCACGCCTCCTTCCTTGCGTCAATCGTCTGATTGGGTTTCGACCCTAGTCGCTGATCGTGCGCTCGACGATCTGGTCGAGGTTTTCGCTTCCGTCGCGGAACGGGTCGAGCGGCACCAGGATCAGCGCCCGGGTCCCGGGCAGCAGCCCCGCGAAATCGCGGATCAGCGCAAATTCGCCGTCGTCGCCCGCTGCCGCGAGCGGGATCGCGACGCGCGGCAGGTCGCGTTCGATCGCCGCGCCGACCACGATCTCGGCGATGCCGAATTCCCGTCCTCCGAAGGCGATGCGGCCGCGCGCGCCGGGCAGCCGGGCCAGCCCGGCGAAGACCGGCCCGGCCAGCGCCGCCACCGAGAATGTCGTCTCGAACTGGAAATGCCGCGCCAGCGAGGCGGCGAAATTCGCTTCCGCGATGCGCAGCACGATCGGCAGGCCGGGATTGCGGGCGCGCGCGCCGAGCGCGATTTCGAGGTTGAGCGTGTCGACATTGGTCAGCGCGAGGAGGCTGTGCGCGCCGTCGAGATTGCATAAATCGAGCGTGTCGTCGCGGCTGGCGTCGCCGGTTAGGAGGTCGATGTCGCGGTCGCGCGCGTGTTCGACCAGCGCGGCGTCGGGATTGCGCTCGACGACGACCAGCGGCTTGTTGAACCCGAGCAAGAGATCGATGACGCCCGTCCCGATGCTGCCGCAGCCGCACACCACGATGTGGCCGCGGCGGTGGATCGGGCGCAGGCCCTGCATCCGGGTCCATTGCCCGCGGGTCAGCCGCGCCGTGACAAAGGCGATGAAGATCCCGGTAAACACCGTCCCGAACAGCATCAGCGCCATCGCCGTGACGACGTCGTAGGGATCGTTGTGGTTGGGGGTGATGTCGCCGTAGCCGGTGGTCGTCATCGTGCTCAGCACGAAATAGGCGGCGACCAGCCAGCCGCTGCCGAAGGATCGCTCGAAATGCCAGGCGCCGACCGCAAACAGGGCCAAGGCCGCCGCCAGGATTGGCGCGACAAACGAGTCGATACGCCGCGGTCGCCAGCCGCCATGACGCAAGAACCGGTGCAGGCGGACCGGGAGCGGCGCGCCGCGATCGGCGACCGGCTGCCGCGGCGTCGACAGCAGCAGCCGCTCGACGGTGCCGTAGACGATCAGCCGCGCGCCCGGCGCGAGCGCCGCGTCGGCGGCGCAATCGGTCGCGCCGTCGACCGCGACGATGCGCGCGCCGAGCGTTCGTTCGGCGTCGGCGATGCTCTGTCCGGCGAGGCTGCCGCGCTCGGCGACGCGGTTGGCGAGGCCGGTCAGCGGGCCGTCGCGTTCGGGGAACTGCAGGCCCCGGAAGCACGAGGGGTCGAGCGCGCACGCCGCGTAGGTCGCCGCCGAATGCCAGGCGAGCGACAGCACCGAGCAGTTCGGCAGGTTCTGTTCGATTTTGGCGGCGAGCGTGCGGTTGAATTGGCGCAGCACGATCCGGATATGCGGGTTGGCGTCGCGGGCGCGCAGCGCCACCTGCAGGTTTAGCTGCTCGTCGCGCGCCAAGGCGAGGATCGAGGCGGCGTGCGCGACCCCGGCGGCATCGAGCCCCTCCGGGCTTTCCGGCCGGGCGGCGACCGACACCGCGCCGCAGGCTTCGACTGCGGCGGCGAATTCGCCGTCGGCCGGCCACAGCACGACGACGCGATGATCGGGGATCAGCGCGAGGTCCTGCGCCGCATTGAGCGCCAGCGCGTCGCCGCCGACGACGATCATCGTGGGGTTGTCGGGCATCGTGGGCTTGCCGGGTTCCGGCGGCACCGCGACCACGCTCAGTC
>DATGFP010000108.1:0-6678 GCA_035309005.1 Allostellaceae bacterium
AGCGCGTCGACTATTCGGGCCGTTCGGTCATCGTCGTCGGCCCGGATCTCAAGCTGCATCAGTGCGGCTTGCCCAAGAAGATGGCGCTCGAGCTGTTCAAGCCCTTCATCTATTCGAAGCTCGAACTCTACGGCATGGCCAGCACGATCAAGGCGGCCAAGCGCATGGTCGAAAAGGAGCGGCCGGAGGTCTGGGACATCCTCGAAGAGGTGATCCGCGAGCATCCGGTGCTGCTGAACCGCGCCCCGACCCTGCATCGCCTCGGCATCCAGGCCTTCGAGCCGACCCTCATCGAGGGCAAGGCGATCCAGCTGCATCCGCTGGTCTGCACCGCCTTCAACGCCGATTTCGACGGCGACCAGATGGCGGTGCACGTGCCGCTGTCGCTGGAAGCGCAGCTCGAAGCGCGCGTGCTGATGATGTCGACCAACAACATCCTCAGCCCGGCCAACGGCAAGCCGATCATTGTGCCGTCGCAGGACATCGTGCTCGGCCTTTACCACATCACCACCGAGCGCGCCGGCGAGCCGGGCGAAGGCATGGTGTTCACCAATGTCGGCGAGATCGAGCAGGCCCTTGCCGCCAAGGCGGTGACGTTGCACGCCCGCATCAAGTCGCGCTACGAAACGGTCGACGATGACGGCCAGCCGATAACCCGCCGGGTCGAGACGACCCCGGGCCGCATGCTGCTGTCGGAAATCCTGCCGCGCAGCCCGTTGGTCGGTTTCGAGCTGATCAACCGGTTGCTGACCAAGAAGCAGATCAGCGACCTGATCGACCACGTCTATCGCTTCTGCGGTCAGAAGGAGACGGTGATCTTCTGCGACCGGCTGATGACGCTCGGCTTCACCCAGGCGTGCAAGGCCGGCATCTCGTTCGGCAAGGACGACCTCATCATCCCCGAGGCGAAGCACACGCTCGTCGCCGAGGTGCAGGAGAAGGTCAAGGAATACGAGCAGCAATACCAGGACGGGCTCATCACCCAGCGCGAGAAGTACAACAAGGAGGTCGACGCCTGGACGAGCTGCAGCGAAAAAGTCGCCGAGGAGATGATCAAGGTCATCCGCACGCCGAAACCGGGCGAGCCGATCAACTCGGTGTGGATGATGTCGGATTCGGGCGCCCGCGGCTCGGCCGCCCAGATCAAGCAGCTCGCGGGCATGCGCGGGCTGATGACCAAGCCCTCGGGCGAGATCATCGCGACCCCGATCATCTCCAACTTCAAGGAAGGGCTGACCGTCCTCGAATACTTCAATTCGACGCACGGCGCCCGCAAGGGCCTCGCCGACACCGCGCTGAAAACCGCCAATTCCGGCTATCTGACGCGGCGCCTGGTCGACGTCGCGCAGGACGCGATCATCACCGAAGTCGATTGCGGCACGACCCGCGGCCTTCTGACCCGCGCGGTCGTCGAGGGCGGCGACATCATCGCGCCCTTGGCCGACCGCATCCTCGGGCGCTGCGCCGCGGTCGACGTGCTCGACCCGCTCTCGGGCGGGGTCGTGCTCGAGGCCGGCGCCCTCATCGACGAGGACGCGGTCGATTTGATCGAGCGCGCCGGCATCGACGCGGTCTCGATCCGCTCGGTCCTGACCTGCGAAGCGCGCATCGGCGTCTGCGGCAAATGCTACGGCCGCGATCTCGCGCGCGGCACCGTCGTCAATATCGGCGAAGCGGTCGGCGTCATCGCGGCGCAGTCGATCGGCGAGCCCGGCACGCAATTGACGATGCGGACCTTCCATATCGGCGGCGCGGCGCAGCGCGGCGCCGAGCAATCCTCGGTCGAGGCGGCATTCGACGCCAAGGTCGAGGTCAAGAACCGCAACGTCGTCATCAACTCCTCCGGCCTGCCGGTCGTGATGGGCCGCAACACCGAGATGGTGCTGGTGGACGACGCCGGCCGCGAGAAGGCGCGCCACCGGGTGCCCTACGGCGCGCGCCTCCTGGCCGACGACGGGGTCGAAATCCATCGCGGCGACCGCCTCGCCGAATGGGACCCCTACACGATCCCGATCATCACCGAGAAGGACGGCGTCGCGCACTATCTCGACCTCTCGGAAGGCATCTCGATGCGCGAGGTGCTCGACGAGGCGACCGGCATCTCCTCCAAGGTCGTGATCGACTGGAAGCAGCAGCCGCGCGGCGGCGATCTGCGCCCGCGCATCGCGCTGAGCGACGACAAGGGCGAGTTGCTGACGCTGGCCAACGGGCTGGAGGCGCGCTACTTCCTGCCGGTCGACGCGATCCTCTCGGTCGAGAACACCGCCCAGGTCAAGGCCGGCGACGTGCTGGCCCGCATCCCGCGGGAAAGCTCGAAAACCCGCGACATCACCGGCGGCCTGCCGCGCGTCGCCGAATTGTTCGAGGCGCGCAAACCCAAGGATTTCGCGATCATCAGCGAAAGCGAGGGCCGCGTCGAATTCGGCAAGGACTACAAGACCAAGCGCCGCATCGTCGTGGTGCCGAGCGACGACGGCGAAGCCCGCGAGCCGGTCGAGTACCTGATCCCCAAGGGCAAGCACATCAGCGTCCAGGAGGGCGATTATGTGCTGAAGGGCGACCTGATGATGGACGGCAACCGGGTGCCGCACGACATTCTGCGCATCTTGGGGGTCGAGGAGCTGGCGAGCTACCTGATCAACGAGATCCAGGAGGTCTACCGGCTGCAGGGCGTGCGCATCAACGACAAGCACATCGAGGTGATCGTCCGCCAGATGCTGCAGAAGGTCGAGATCGAGGAGCCCGGCGACACGACCTTCCTCGCCGGCGAGCAGATCGACCGCCTCGAGTTCGAGCACGAGAACGCCAAGGTGGTCGGCGAAGAGCTGCGCCCGGCGGTCGCCCACCCGGTGCTGCAGGGCATCACCAAGGCGAGCCTGCAGACCAATTCCTTCATCTCGGCGGCCTCGTTCCAGGAGACGACGCGGGTCCTCACCGAGGCCGCCGTCTCGGGCCGGATCGATACGCTGCAGGGCTTGAAGGAGAATGTCATCGTCGGGCGCCTGATCCCGGCCGGCACCGGCAGCGTCGTCGCGCGGTTGAAGGAGGTTGCCGCCGAGCGCGACCGCGAGCTGGCGGCGATCGCCGCCGAGGCCGAAGCCGCCGCCGCCGAGACCGCGCAGATCGAAGAGCAGCGCAGCGTCGGCGCGGCCGAATAGGCCCGCTTCACGGAGCGGGCGGCGGGTCCACCGGGCGAACACCGGCGGGTCCGCCGCCGCCGCGCCGCGGCAGGCGGCTGGGGGTATTTGGCTTGACCGGCCACGGCCCCATCCCTATATTCCGCGGCCTTGCGGCTGGCGGTAGGATGCCACCTAAACGCAGCCGGTTCGCCCTAAGTGGCACAGCGCCCTTGCGAGAGGGCGTGCATTCAGTGGGTAGCGAGATAAACTCCCGCCCGGCGCGCGCTCAGCGCGGGCGCAGAGGTGTTCGGGTTGGCGCAGTTGTTCGGTTTGGCGCGTGTTCGCAGAGGTTGGTGAGGATGCCGACGATAAACCAGTTGATCAACAACCCGCGCAAGCCGCAGGTTGCCCGCAACAAGGTGCCGGCGATGGAGCAGTGCCCGCAGAAGCGCGGGGTGTGCACCCGGGTCTACACGACGACGCCGAAAAAGCCGAATTCCGCGTTGCGCAAGGTGGCGCGCGTCCGCCTCACCAACGGCTTCGAGGTGACGAGCTACATCCCCGGCGAGGGCCATAACCTGCAGGAGCATTCGGTCGTGTTGATCCGCGGCGGCCGGGTTAAGGATCTGCCCGGCGTGCGCTATCACATCATCCGCGGCACCCACGACACCCAAGGCGTCAAGGACCGGCGCCAGCGCCGCTCGAAATACGGCGCCAAGCGGCCGAAATAGGGCGAGGAGCAAAAGCCATGTCGCGCCGCCGCGCCGCCGTCAAACGCGAAGTCCTGCCGGATCCCAAATTCGGCGACAACGTCTTGACCAAGTTCATGAACTGCCTGATGCACGAGGGCAAGAAATCGGTCGCCGAGCGGATCGTCTACGGCGCCTTCGACCGCATCCAGCGGCGCAGCGGCCAGGACCCGATCCGCGTCTTCCACGATGCGCTGACCAACGTGCGCCCCGCGGTCGAAGTCCGCTCGCGCCGGGTCGGCGGCGCCACCTACCAGGTGCCGGTCGAGGTCCGCACCGAGCGCAGCCAGGCCCTGGCGATCCGCTGGCTGATCTCGTCTTCGCGCGGGCGCTCGGAAAACACGATGGAGGAACGCCTCTCCGGCGAATTGCTCGACGCCGCCAATAATCGCGGGGTCGCCGTCAAGAGACGCGAGGATACGCATCGGATGGCCGATGCGAACAAGGCATTCTCGCACTATCGCTGGTAACGCGCCCCGCTAGCTAACCCCGCCGGCGAAATCGGCCGGCCAACACAAGTTGAATTGCAAGCGGCGCCCGGCGCCGCCGGAGTATCGGTCATGGCACGCACAACGCCGCTCGAGCGGTATCGCAACATCGGCATCATGGCGCACATCGATGCCGGCAAAACGACGACCACCGAGCGGGTGCTCTATTACACCGGCCGTTCCTACAAGATCGGGGAGGTGCACGAAGGCACCGCCACGATGGACTGGATGGAGCAGGAGCAGGAACGCGGCATCACGATCACCTCGGCCGCGACGACCTGCTTCTGGAACGACCACCGGATCAACATCATCGATACCCCGGGCCACGTCGATTTCACGATCGAGGTCGAGCGCTCGCTGCGGGTGCTCGACGGCGCGGTGGCGGTCTTCGATTCGGTCGCCGGGGTCGAGCCGCAATCGGAAACCGTGTGGCGCCAGGCCGACAAATACGGCGTGCCGCGGATCTGCTTCGTCAACAAGATGGACCGCATCGGCGCCGATTTCCCGCGCTGCGTGCGCGAGATCAAGGAGCGGCTCGGCGCCGTGCCGATCGTCACCCAGCTGCCGATCGGGGTCGAGAGCGATTTTGTCGGCCTCCTCGACCTCGTCGCGATGCAGGCGCTGAAATGGCGCGACGAGACCTTGGGCGCTGAATTCGACATCGTCGAGATCCCGCCCGAGATGCGCGACGCCGCCGCCGCCGCCCGCCATGAGCTGGTCGAACTCGCGGTCGAGCAGGACGACACCGCGCTCGAAGCCTATTTGGGCGGCGAGGAGCCCGACGCCGAGACGCTGAAGCGCTGCATCCGCAAGGGCACCATCGCCGCCGCGTTCGTGCCGGTGCTGTGCGGCTCGGCCTTCAAGAACAAGGGCGTGCAGCCGCTCTTGGACGCGGTCGTCGACTTTCTGCCGGCGCCGACCGACGTGCCGGCGATCAAGGGCGTCAAGATGGGCTCGGACGAGGTCGTCGAGCGCCGCGCCGCCGACGACGAGCCGTTCGCCGGTCTCGCCTTCAAGATCATGTCGGACCCGTTTGTCGGCTCCTTGACCTTCGTGCGGGTCTATTCGGGCGTCTTGTCGAGCGGCAGCCAGGTGCTCAACACGGTCAAGGACAACCGCGAGCGGGTCGGCCGCATGCTGCTGATGCACGCCAACCACCGCGAGGACGTCAAGGAAGCCCGCGCCGGCGATATTCTCGCGCTCGCCGGGCTGAAAAACACGACGACCGGCGAGACGCTCTCCGACCCGGCTCACCCGGTGGTGCTGGAGCGCATGGAATTCCCCGAGCCCGTCATCGAGATCGCGGTCGAGCCGAAGACCAAGGGTGACCAGGAAAAGATGGGCCAGGCGCTGGCGCGGCTCGCCACCGAGGACCCCTCTTTCCGCGTCGCGGTCGACCACGAGAGCGGCCAGACGATCATCAAGGGGATGGGCGAACTCCACCTCGAAATCATCGTCGACCGCATGAAGCGCGAGTTCAAGGTCGACGCCAATGTCGGCGCGCCGCAGGTCGCCTACCGCGAGACCATCACCCGCCCGTCCGAAATCAACTACACCCACAAGAAGCAGACCGGCGGCGCCGGGCAGTATGCCCGGGTCAAAATCCGCTTCGAGCCGCTGCCGCCGGGCAGCGGGTTCGAGTTCGAGAACTCGGTGGTCGGCGGCAACGTGCCGAAGGAATACGTTCCGGGGGTCGAGAAGGGGCTGAAGGCCTCGCTCGATAACGGCGTGCTTGCCGGCTTCCCGATGATCGATTTGAAGGCCGAGCTGATCGACGGCGACTACCACGATGTCGATTCGAGCGTGCTTGCCTTCGAGATCGCCGCCCGCGCCGCCTTCAAGGACGGCGTCATGAAAGCGGCGCCGAAGCTCCTCGAACCGATCATGCGGGTCGAGGTGGTGACCCCGGAAGATTACATGGGCGACGTGATCGGCGACTTGAACAGCCGGCGCGGCCAGGTCACCGGCATGGACAGCCGCGGCAACGCGCGCGTCATCAACGCGATGGTGCCGCTCGCCAACATGTTCGGCTATGTCAACACGCTGCGCTCGATGAGCCAGGGCCGCGCGCAGTACACGATGCATTTCGACCATTACGAGCAGGTGCCGCAAGCCGTCGCGGACGAAGTGCGCGCCAAGATGGCTTGAGCGTTGCTGCTCGAACGCGAGTTACCGGAGAAAAGCGATGGGTAAGGCGAGATTCAGTCGGACGAAGCCGCATTGCAACATCGGGACGATCGGTCATATCGACCATGGCAAGACGACGCTGACGGCGGCGATCACCAAGGTATTGGCGGAAGCCGGCGGGGCGACGTTCGTGCC
>DATGFP010000109.1:0-11444 GCA_035309005.1 Allostellaceae bacterium
CGGCAACAGCGGTTCGATCGCCGTCCACTGCCGATCGTCGAGCCAGAATTCCCCCGCCATGATCCAAGCTCCCGAAGTTTCCAGCTTGAATCACGCCTCCTTCCTTGCGTCAATCGTCTGATTGGGTTTCGACCCTAGAGCATGACCCGATAAGATCGAAACACGTCCCCGTCACCCCCGCGCAAGCGGGGGTCCAGAGCAAGCGACGGGTGGGCAACCCCTGGATTCCCGCGTGCGCGGGAATGACGATTCAATTTGGTCGGGTAACGCTCTAGAACGGAGGGGATCGCAGCCAAGGGACGTGGGCAAGGGATGCAGCCGGCATGAGCGAGGCGCACACGGGCACGCTGTTTCCGATGCCCGAAAGCGAGCGTGCGGCGGGGGAGCTCTTTCCGCCGCCCGAGCCGCGCGAACTCGAACATGCGACCGGCATCCTGCCGGCGCAGCTGTTGCGCGACGCGATCGAGCGGACCCGCGAGATCCGCTCGCTGGAGCCGATCCTCGAAGATCAAATCCAGCCGGCCAGCGTCGACCTGCGCCTCGGCGACGTGGCGCACCGGGTGCGCGCCAGCTTTCTGCCCGGCCCCGACCACACCGTCGCCGAGAAGCTGCAGGCCCTGAAGCTGCACACGCTCGACTTGCGCGACGGCGCGGTCCTCGAAAAAGACTGCGTCTATATCGTGCCCCTCTTGGAGCACCTGGCGCTGCGCTACCGCACCTCGGGCGCCGCGAACCCCAAGAGCTCGACCGGCCGGCTCAACGTCTTCGCCCGCGTCATCACCGACCACGGGGCCGAATTCGACGCGATCCGGGCGAATTATTTCGGGCCGCTCTACGTCGAACTGTCGCCGCGCTCGTTCAGCATCCGGGTGCGCAAGGGCTCGCGCCTGGTGCAGCTGCGGGTCCGCCGCGGCCGGCCGACCTCGAGCAACGCCGCGCTGCGCCGGCTGCACGAGGAGGTCGGGTTCGAGATCGTCCCGCCCGGCCACCCGATCCGCCAGGAGCTGATCGAGGGCGGCCTCGCGGTTTCGGTCGACGTCATCGGCACGCGGCGCAACGGCTTTGTCGGCTACAAGGCAAGGAAGCACACCCCGGTCATCGATGTCGACCGGGTCAACCACTACAACATCCGCGAATTCTGGGCCCCGGTGCTGACCCGCCGCGGCAACGGCATCATCCTGGACCCCGACGATTTCTATATCCTGGCGTCGCGCGAGGCGGTCGCGATCCCGAGCGACCAGGCGGCCGAGATGCTGGCCTACGACACGCTGGTCGGCGAGTTCCGGGTGCATTACGCCGGGTTTTTCGACCCCGGCTTCGGCATGCCGGAGACCGGCGGCAGCGGCAGCCGCGCGGTCCTCGAAGTGCGCTCGCACGAGGTGCCGTTTGTCATCGAGCACGGCCAGATCATCGGCCGGCTGGTCTATGAGCGGCTGATCGCGCGGCCCGACCGGCTCTACGGCGGCGCGATCGGCTCCTCCTACCAGCGCCAGGGCCTCGCCCTCTCGAAGCACTTCAAGAAGGCCCCCTTCGGCTGAGCCGACCGGGGCTGAACGCCGCTATTTCTTGCGGGCCTTGTCGATTAGCCCCTTCAGGTCGTCGAGGCTGATCGCGCCGGGGACGATCTGGTCGCCGATCACAAAGCCCGGTGTGCCGCGGATGTCGAGCGCCTCGGCGAGCTGGTAATTGGCTTTGAGTGCGGTGTCGATCTGGGGCGCCGTCATGTCGCGCTTCAGGCGCTCGACGTCGAGCCCGACGGAACCCGCGACCTTATAGACCGCATCGTCGTCGATCTGGCCCTTGAGCGCCATCATCGCGCGGTGAAAGGCGTCGTATTTGCCCTGCTCGCGGGCCGCCAGCGCGGCGCGCGAGGCGGTCACCGAAGCGGGCCCCAGCACCGGGAATTCCTTATAGACAAAGCGCAGCTCCTTATCCTGCCCGAGCAGCTTTTCCAGCGCCGGCTCGACCTGCTTGCAGTAGGGGCAGCGGTAATCGAAGAACTCGACCACCGACACATCGCCCTTGGGGTTGCCGGCGACCGGCGCGTCGGGGTCGTTGAAGACCTCCTTGCGGCGCGCGGTGAGCGCCGTCGAGGCCTTGTCGTGCGCCTCGCTCTTCACCTTGTCCTCGGCCGCCTGCAGCGTCTCCAGCACCATTTCGGGGTGCTTCGCCAGGTAATCCTTGATGATGCCCTCGATCGCCTGGCGCTGCTCGGGGGTGAAGTCGGCGGCGGCGCGCGCCGGCGGCGCCCCGAGGAGGCAGGCGCCCAGAATCAGCACAGCCAGCAGCGCCACCATCCGCGCCGCCCTGGGCGCGGCCGATAAATTTGGCCGGCGGCCACGGCGGCTGAACATTGCTATCGTCATCACAACTCCCAATGCGGCGAGGGCGCGAGCGCGACTCAATCGTCGTCGAGCTCCTTGGCCTCGCGGTTGATCTCGATCGCGCGCGAGTAGGCCCCGGGGCTGCGCACCAGGTGCTCGGCGCGGTTGGCTTCCTGCATCGCGTCCTTCTTCTTGCCGGTGGCGAGCGCCTGCTCGGCCAGAGACAACGCCGCCATCCCCATCTGGCCGTCGCGCCCGTAGGCGACGGCGAGGAAATGCCAGACCTGGCTGTCGCGCCCTTCCTGGCGGCTGGCGTCGTCGAGATAGGCGATCGCGCGCTTGTTGAGCGCCGGGTCGCCGGTCTCGATATAGACCTGCGACAGCGAGATGCGAAGGAGCGGCGCCGAGGGCATCAGGCGCACCGCGTCCTGATAGGGCCCGATCGCGTCGCGCACCCGGCCGTTCTCAAACAGCATCTGACCCTTCAGCTCGCGGTAATAGGGGTCGCTCGGGAAATCGTGGATCAGCGCGTCGATCGCCGGCAGCGCCTTCGCTAGATCGGGCAGCCGGTACCAGGCGATCGCCCGTGCATAGCGCGCCACCTCGGAATTGTCGCTCGCCGGATAGGAGGCGAGGGTCGCCGAGGGCGGATCGAGAAAGGCGTGAATCTTGGCCTGGATGCGGCGCAGCAGCGCGTCGGCGCCGGGCCGGTCGGGCGCGTTGGAGCAGCGCGCGTGCGCGACATGGTCGCGCAGGTATTCGATGCGCTGCTGGGTCAGCGGGTGCGTCCGGGTCCATTGACCGGGCGCGTCGCGGTCGCCGGCCAGCATCTCGTTGCCCTGCAGGATCTCGAAAAACTTGAGGAGCCCCTTCGCCGACAGGCAGGCGCGGTCGAGGTAGTTCATCGCGGCATGGTCGGCCGTCGCTTCCTGGGCGATCGAGAACTGCAGAAAATGGCGCTCGCCGACGCCGGCCGCGCCGAGCAGCGGCGCGCCGCTGTGCCCCATCACCCCGGCCGCCGCGCCGAGCACCATCGCGATGATCGTCTCGACGCTGGCGTTGTGCATCTCCTCCTTCATGCGCAGCAGGTGCCCGCCGGCGATGTGGCCGGTCTCGTGCGCGATGACGCCGATCAGCTCGTCGGCGTTCTCGGCCCGCTCGATCAGCCCGGTATTGAGAAAAATCGCCTGCCCGCCGGCGACGAACGAATTGATCCGCTCGTCGTCGACCAGATAGACCGCGACATCGCCGGGATCGAGCCCGGCGGCGCGCCACACCGGGCTCGCCAGGGTGCGGATGTCGCTTTCGATCTCGGTGTCGCGCAGCCCGGTGGGCGTCCCGCCGCCACCGGTCTCATGGGCAACCGCCGGGGCGGCGTAGAGCACGGCGTAGAGCGCGGCGGCGACGACGCAGCCCGCGACCCGCCAGCCCGCGACCCGCCAGTCCCCGGACGACCAGTCCGGCCGCGCCCCACTCACCCAGGGTTTCCCAACCATCGCGCGAGCGCCCCCGTCACCCCGGCCGCGCGATAGCGTGTAATTACGGCAAGCAGACGGCAAGCGCACGCTCGTCGCGCCGCTGGCGACGCCGCTCCCTTGACTGGCAGCTCGCTACTGCAGCAGCCGCTGCCACCAGCCGCGCCGCGGGTTTGCCGGCTTTTCGCCGACCGCGTGGACGTCCTCGCCGGGATCCGGCGCCGCCTCCGGCACGGGCTCCGGGGCCGGCGCCTCGTGCCGCGCCGGCGCCGGGCTCGCCATCGCCTCCTCGAACACCCGTTCCGCGGCGCTGACGAACGGCACGCCGGCCTCGATCTCGGCGCTCGGCGGCGGCGCGGCCTCGGCTTCATGCGCGTGCGGCGCGGCGTGCTGCGGGGCGTGCAGCGACCCCGATTCGCCGGCCAGCGGCGCCAGGCTCGCGGTTTCGACGCCGGCATCGCCGGCCCACAGCGAAAGCTCCACCGCGGCGAACTCGGCCCCCGCGAACTCGGCCGGCTGGCTGTCGTGTTCGGCCGGCCCAGCGGCGAGCGGCACGGCCTCGATCGTCTCGGCGGCGACCGCCGGCGTAGCGGCGTCCGCCTCCTCGCGCCGCGGCCGCGCCCGCCCGCCGCGCCGGCCGCGCCGCCGCCGGCGGCGCTCGGCCTCGGCTTCGCCGTCCGCCTCGCCCGGCTCGCCGGCTTCTGGCGCCACCGGCGCAGCTTCCGCCGCCGCGCGCGGCTCGCGCGGCTCCTGGGTGCGCGCCTCGCCCGGCTCCTTGGCGCGAGCTTCGCGCGGTTCCTTGGCCCGCCGGCGACGGCGCGGCCGGCGGCGCCGCGCGCGATCTTCCTCGCTCCCCGATTCGCCGCGCGATTCGCCGCGCGCCTCCGCCGCCTCGCCGACGACGTCTGCGATGTCGTCGGTTTCGGTTTCGGCTTCGTCCTCCTCGTCCTCGCGCTCTTCGATGACGCTCGGCGCCTGGATCGTGGGCAGCGGCGGCGCCTCGCCGACGCCGTAGGTGCGCAGCCGCTCGAGGCGGAAATTCGGCGGGATCAGCGCGTCGTCGCGCGCCACGGTGACCCGGACGCCATAGCGCGCCTCGATCTGGGCCAGCGATTCGCGCTTCTGATTGAGGATGTAGAGCGCCACGTTGGTCGGCACGTAGATGCAGATCTCGGCCGAGCGGCGGCGGATGCCCTCTTCCTCGATCGCGCGCAACACGTAAAGCGCGGTCGATTCGACCGAGCGGATAAAGCCGGTGCCGGCGCAATGCGGGCAAGGCTGGGTGGACGCCTCGGCCAGCGACGGCCGCAGCCGCTGCCGCGACATTTCCAATAGCCCGAACGGGCTGATGCGGCCGACCTGGATGCGCGCCCGGTCGTTTTTCAGCGCCTCCTTCAGGCGGCGCTCGACCGCGACCTGGTTGCGGTGCTCCTCCATGTCGATGAAGTCGATGACGATCAGCCCTGCGAGGTCGCGCAGCCGCAATTGCCGGGCGATCTCGTCGGCGGCTTCGAGGTTGGTGCGGGTCGCGGTTTCCTCGATGTTGCGCTCGCGCGTCGAGCGCCCGGAATTGACGTCGATCGAGACCAAGGCCTCGGTCTGGTTGATCACGACGTAGCCGCCCGAGCGCAATTGCGCGACCGGCGAGTGGATCGCGTCGATCTGGCTCTCGATCTGGAAGCGCTGAAACAGCGGCACCTGCGGATCGCGGTAGGGCTGCACGCGCTTGGCATGGCTCGGCATCAGCGTGCGCATGAAGGCTTTGGCGGTCTTGTAGCCCTCCTCGCCCTCGACCAGCACCTCGTCGATGTCGCGCGCGTAGAGGTCGCGGATCGAGCGCTTGATCAGGTTGCCTTCTTCGTAGATCAGCGCCGGCGCGGTCGATTTCAGCGTCAGCTCGCGGATCTCGTTCCACAGCCGCAACAGGTATTCGTAGTCGCGCTTGATCTCGGCTTTCGAGCGCTCGGCGCCGGCGGTGCGGACGATGACGCCCATGCCTTCCGGGATTTCCAGGTCTTCCAGGATGTCCTTGAGGCGCCGGCGGTCGGCCAGGCTAACGATCTTGCGCGACACCCCGCCGCCGCGGTTGGTGTTGGGCATCAGCACGCAATAGCGCCCGGCCAACGACAGATAGGTGGTCAGCGCCGCGCCCTTGTTGCCGCGCTCCTCCTTGCCGACCTGCACCAGCATGATCTGGCGGCGCTTGATGACCTCCTGGATCTTGTAGTGCCGCGCCGAGTGCGAGCGGCGGCGCGCGGCGTCGGCCTCCTCGACCTCCTCGACTTCGTCGCCGCCCAGCGTCTCGACCGATTCCGCCCCGCCATTGGCGCCGCCATTGGGCGCGCCATGACGCTCGCCACTGAGTTCGCCGTTAAGTTGGCCATTGGGCTCATCGGCCGCGCCGAATTCGGCGCCGAACTCCGCCGGCAGCTGCGAATCCGCGGCGGCGCGCAACGCCATCTCCAACGCGCCACCGTCGCCCGCCATTTCGCCCGCTACCGTGCCGGCTGGCTCGGCTTCCGGCGACAGCGCCCACGGGTCGGCAACGAAGGCGGGCTCGCCGCCGAGCGGTACGCCGTCCTCGGCCGCCGCGTCGGCCGCCGCCTCAGCCTCCTCCGCCGCCTCGGCGGCGGCATCCTCGGCGGCTTCGTCCCAGACCGCATCGTCGCGGGCTTCGTCCTCGCGGGCTTCTTCCTCGCGGGCCTCGTCCTCGAGCGTCGCGCTGTCGGCGACCGCCACCGGCTCGGGCAGCGCCGCGGCGAGCGGCACCCCGGCATCGTCGTACGGATCCTCGGCCGCGCCGTTGGCCTCGCCGGCGAACCCCGGCCCCCCGTCGCGCTCGCGATCGCGGTCGCTGACCGGGATCCGGTAATAATCCGGGTGGATCTCGGTGAACGCCAGAAAGCCGTGGCGATTGCCGCCGTAATCGACAAAGGCGGCCTGCAGCGACGGCTCGACCCGCGTTATCTTGGCAAGATAGATGTTGCCTTTGACTTGTTTTTTTGTCGACGACTCAAAGTCGAATTCTTCGAGGTGTTGGCCGCCCGTGACAACTACCCGGGTTTCCTCGGGGTGGGCGGCGTCGATAAGCATGCGCTTTGCCATTCTGGCGGAACTCCCAGGCGCGCGGCTGCGGCGGCCTTGCGGGCGGCCGGCGACGCGGTGCTGTGTGAAAAATAGCGGTGAGGGAAGCCGATAGCGTGTCGGCGCATGGCGTCGCGGGAATTTTTCATCAGCGTCGCGTCAGCAAACACGCATGGCTTCGGGTTCGATACATCTGCGCAGCCTGGCGCTGCGCTTCCGGCACTGCGGCAAACCAATTGCCGGGTCGGCGGAAGGGCGTCGCAGCGCCACCGGACGACACGCCCGGTGCGGCGGATTCGCACCGTGCAATGTAACGGCCAATCGGGGCCGCCACAATGTTTTCCTTGACCGCTTCCCGGCAGGCCGCCCCGGGGCGGCCAAGCGGTAAAGGGGCGGCCGCATACATCCGCCTTGGAATAGCCACAGCCTTGGCGCATAACGGCAACCAGCGGCGCGGGGCGGATGCGTCGGCGCTTCGCCGGTAACCAGGGAGCCTGCGCTGTCGGGCGCGATGATCAAGCTCGTACGTCTGCTCTTTGTCTGCATTGTGCTGCTCGCCGTCGCCGGCGGCGTCTTCGCCGGGGTGACGATCTGGTATTTCGGGCGCGACCTGCCGGATTACCAGCAGCTGGCGCATTACCAGCCGCCGATCATGACGCGCGTCCAGGCCGGCGACGGGCGGCTCCTCGCCGAATACGCCACCGAGCGGCGGGTTTTCGTGCCGATCGCGGCGATCCCAAAGCGGGTCATCGCGGCTTTCGTCTCGGCCGAGGACAAGAATTTCTACAGCCATCACGGGGTCGATCCCTTGTCGATCCTGCGCGCCGCGCTGACCGATGTCGGGCGCTGGCGCAGCAACCGCCGGCCGATCGGCGCCTCGACCATCACCCAGCAGGTCGCGAAAAACATGCTGCTGTCGAACGAATTGACGATGGCGCGCAAGATCAAGGAGATGCTGCTCGCCACCCGGATCGACGCGGCGCTGCCGAAGGAGCGCATTCTCGAACTCTACCTCAACGAGATCTACCTCGGCTCCGGCGCCTATGGGGTCGCCGCCGCGGCGCAGACCTATTTCGATAAGCCGCTCGACGAGTTGACGCTCGGGGAAGCGGCCTTCCTCGCCGGCCTGCCGAAAGCGCCCAACAACTACAACCCGGCGCGCTTTCCGCAAGCCGCGACCGGGCGGCGCGACTGGGTGCTCGACCGCATGGCCGAGGACGGCCACGCGAGCCTCGCCGAAGTCCAGGCGGCGAAGGCCGAGCCGCTGGCGATGCGCCACCGCGAGGAGGCCGAGAGCGTCGCGGCGCCCTATTTCGCCGAAGAGGTGCGCCGCGAACTGCTCGCGCGCTACGGCGACAAGGCGCTCTATCAGGGCGGGCTCTCGGTGCGCACCAGCCTCGACCCGGCGATGCAGGCGGCGGCCGACAAGACGCTGCGCGCCGGGCTGATCGCCTACGACCGGGCGCGCGGCGGCTGGCGCGGCGCGGTCGGCCATATCGACCCCGGCGCCGGCTGGCCGCAGCGCCTCGCCGCGGCGCCCATGCCGCCCGGCGGCGACGCCGAGGGCTGGCGGCTCGCGATGGTGCTGCGCACCGAAGCGGCAGGCGCCGAGATCGGGCTCGCCGGCGGCGGCACCGGGCTCATCCCCTTCGCCGAGATGCGCTGGGCGCGGCCGCTGCGCCAGGACAGTTCGCTCGGCGCCTTTCCGCGCAGCGCCGCCGATGTCGTGAAGCCCGGCGACCTCGTGCTGGTCGCCAAGCTCGCCGCCGAGGCGGCCAAACCCTCGGGCGGGCGCAAGGGCGCGCCGGCCGAGGCGCCCGGCAACCTCTACAACCTCTGCCAGATCCCTGAAGTATCGGGCGCGCTGGTCGCGATCGACCCGCATACCGGGCGGGTCTTGGCGATCACCGGCGGCTTCAGCTACGAGATGAGCCAGTTCGACCGCGCGACCCAGGCCAAGCGGCAGGAAGGCTCCTCGATCAAGCCGTTCGTCTACCTGACCGCGCTCGAGCACGGCTTTACCCCCTCGACGCTGATCCTCGACGCGCCGATCGCGCTCAGCCAAGGGCCGGGGCTGCCGCTGTGGGAGCCGCACAACTACGAGGACCGCTACAACGGCCCGACCACGATGCTGGTCGGGCTGGAACACTCGATCAACGTCATGGCGGCGCGCACCGCCTCGATCATCGGGCTCGACGCGCTCGGCAAGACGGTCGAGGATTTCGGCATCATGGACCACATGCCGCGGCAGTATTCGATGTCGCTGGGCGCCGGCGAGACGACGCCCCTGCGCCTGACGACGGCCTACGCGATGCTGGTCAACGGCGGCAAGCGCATTACCCCGACCCTGATAGACCGGGTGCAGGACCGCGACGGCAAGACGATCTACCGCGCCGACAACCGGCCCTGCGAGGGCTGCAGCGACGTCGACTGGCAGCATCAGCCGGTGCCGGTCGTCGCCGATGCGCGCGCGCAGATCGCCGACCCGGCGGCGGCCTTCCAGGTCGTCCAGATGATGGAGGGCGTCGTGCAGCGCGGTACCGGCGCCAAGGTCGCCGCGGTCGGCCGGCCGATCGCCGGCAAGACCGGCACCAGCAGCGACTGGACCGACGCGTGGTTCGAGGGCTTCACCCCGGACCTCGCGGCCGGGGTCTTCGTCGGCTACGACGAGCCGGTGTCGCTCGGCAGCGGCGAACAGGCCGCGGTCGTCGCGGCGCCGATCTTCCGCGACTTCATGATCGCGGCGCTGAAGGATAAGCCGGTGACCGAATTCCGCACCCCGCCGGGGGTGCAGCTCATTCGCGTCAGCCCAACGAGCGGCCTGCCGCCGGGTCCCGGCGAGGCGGCGATCTGGCAGGCCTTCAAGACCGGCACCGGCCCCCTGACCAACCGCGACCTCGGGCTGCAGGGGGCGCCCGGCGGCGAAGCCGCGCTGCCGGACGGGGGCTCCCCCGATGGCACGACATCCGACGGCACGACCGCGGACGGCACGACACCCTACGGCGCGACGCCCTATGGCGCGCCGCCGGCGCTGCCCGGCGCGACGCAGAGCCGCGCCATCCCGGCGAGCGGCACCGGCGGGCTCTATTAGCCGTTAGCACCGCAACAGGACGAGGAACGCGACATGGGCGCCGAAGCACAGGCGGTGGTCGACGACATACGCAAGTCGTTGGCCCTGCTGAGGAGGCATCTTTGACTGGGATGTCGCAAACCGCCGCCTGGCCGAGCTCAACGCCCGGGCCGAGGACCCCAAATTGTGGGATGATCCCTCTTCGGCGCAGGCGCTGTTGCGCGAGCGCACCCGGCTGGAAAAGGCGATCGACAGCTATCGCCGCATCGAGCGCGAGGTCGCCGACGCGGCCGAACTGATCGCGCTCGGCGAGGCCGAAGGCGACACCGCGATCGTCGCCGAGGCCGAGGCGGCGCTGCAGGCGCTGCGCGAGGAGGCGCAGCGGCGCGAGGTCGAGAGCCTGCTGTCCGGCGAAGCCGACGCCAACGATTGCTATCTCGAAGTCCATGCCGGGGCCGGCGGCACCGAGGCGCAGGACTGGGCCGAGATGCTGCTGCGCATGTACGTGCGCTGGGCCGAAGCGCGCGGCTACAAGGTCGAGTGGCTGGAGGAGAGCGCCGGCGAAGAGGCCGGCCTCAAATCGGCGACCGTGCGGATCAACGGCCCCGACGCCTATGGCTGGCTGAAAACCGAAAGCGGCGTCCACCGCCTGGTGCGCATCTCGCCGTTCGATTCGGCGGCGCGCCGCCACACCAGCTTTGCCTCGGCCTGGGTCTATCCGGTGATCGACGACAAGATCGAGATCGAGATCAACGACAAGGATCTGCGCATCGACACCTACCGCTCCTCGGGCGCCGGCGGCCAGCACGTCAACAAGACCGACAGCGCGGTCCGCATCACCCACAACCCCAGCGGCATCGTCGTGCAGTGCCAGAGCGAGCGCTCGCAGCACCAGAACCGGGCGCACGCCTTCGCGATGCTGCGCGCGCGGCTCTACGAAGCCGAACTGCAGCGGCGCGAGGACGCGACCGCGGCGATGAACGCCACCAAGACCGATATCGGCTGGGGCCACCAGATCCGCTCCTATGTGCTGCAGCCCTACCAGATGGTGAAGGATCTGCGCACCGGGGTCGAAACCGGCAATCCCGCCGCCGTCCTCGACGGCGATCTCGACCGCTTCCTCGCCGCCGCCTTGGCGCAGCGCATCGAAGGCGCCGACGCGGCGGCCGGTGGGGAATAGCCCCACCATAGTGCGTCCTTCGAGACGGCACTTCGCGCCTCCTCAGGATGACGTAAGCTGTTGGATAAATTAAGAAACATCGTCATCCTGAGGAGCCCGCAAGGCGGGCGTCTCGAAAGACGCACCGCAATCGATCTTGCCATAGCCCCTCGCGGCGCAATCTAGTAGGGCTATGCCGCTCCAACTCTACAACTCGCTGACCCGCCGCAAGGAGGCGTTCGAACCGCTCGATCCGCTCGATGTGCGCATGTATGTCTGCGGGCCCACGGTCTATGATTTCGCCCATGTCGGGAATGCCCGGGCGGTCGTGG
>DATGFP010000110.1:0-6071 GCA_035309005.1 Allostellaceae bacterium
GCCGATCGGCAGCAGCCGCGCCCCGAACAGGGGCCCTGCCAGGCCGAGCGCGGCGAGCTGCAGGAATAGATTGCTCTCGGCGATGCCGAGCTCGATGTGCTGGCCCTGCGGCGCCATCGCCCAGCGCTGCGCCGAGACGACCTTTTCCTCGCGGAAAGCGTCGCTGCGCTCGGCCCGGTCGAAGATGCCGCGGCGATTGACCCAGGCGCCGAGGTTGGTCGACACGGTGACGTCGGGCGAGGTCGTGACGATGCGCGAGGCAAGCGCGGTGTCGCCGCTGGCGAGCGCGCCGAGAATGCGGCCGAACGCCTCCTGGGTCGACAATCGCGCCCCGCGAGGCACCGGCAACTCGGCGGGAACCGCGATCGGCGACGGCGCGTGGCGGCGCTCCTCGGCGCGCGCCAGCGGCACCGCGGCGAGAAATTCGGCGAGCCGCTCGGGCGGCAGGTCGAGGCCGGCATAGGGGTCCCACTCGGCGCCGGCCGGAACCGCCATCTGCGATTGGAACAGCGCCATCTGCTGCGGGTTCATCAGCCCGGCGTGGTTGTCCTTGTGGCCGGCGAAGGGCAGGCCGTAGCCCTTGATCGTGTAGGCGATGAAGCAGGTCGGCTGGTCGTCGGTGACGGCGTGAAAGGCGTCGCGCACCGAGCCCATATCGTGGCCCGCGAGGTTGGTCATCAGCCGCGCCAGCTCGGTGTCGTCGTGCTCGTCGAGGATGGCGCGGATGCCGGGGTAGCGGTTGAGGTCGCGGCGAAGATGCTCGCGCCAGCCCTCGCCGCCCTTGTAGACCAGCGCCGAATAGAGCGAATTGGGGCAGGAATCGATCCACTCGCGCAACTGGTCGCCGTCGGGGCGCGCGAAGGCGGCCTGCAATAGGCGGCCGTATTTGAGGGTGACGACGCGCCAGCCGAACATCTCGAAGAGTGCGTCGATGCGCCCGAACAGGCGGTCCGACACCACAGCGTCGAGGCTCTGGCGGTTGTAATCGATGATCCACCAGAGATTGCGCACGTCGTGCTTCCAGCCTTCGAGCAACGCTTCGAAGATGTTGCCTTCGTCGAGTTCGGCGTCGCCGGCGAGCGCGATCATTCGGCCCGGCGGCGCGTCGGTCAGGCGGTGCAGCCGCAGGTAGTCCTGCACCAAGGAGGCAAAGAGGGTCATGCCAACGCCGAGCCCGACCGAGCCCGTCGAGAAATCGACGATGTCGCCGTCCTTAGTACGCGACGGATAGGATTGCGCGCCGCCATACGCGCGGAAGCGTTCGAGCTTGTCGCGGCTCTGCCGGCCCAGCAGGTATTGCAGGGCGTGGAATACCGGGGCGGCGTGCGGCTTGACCGCAACCCGGTCCTGCGGCCGCATGACATCGAGGTAGAGCGCCGTCATCAACGTCGCGACCGAGGCGCTCGACGCCTGGTGGCCGCCGACCTTGAGCCCGTCGCGGCTGGGGCGCAGGTGATTGGCGTTGTGGATCATCCAGGTCGAGAGCCACAAGACCTTGCGCTCGAGCGCGGCGAGACAGGCCAGCGTCTCGGGCGGCGTCGCTTGCAGCTCCCGGCTGCGTCCTCCGGGCAGCGCCCGCAGCATGACCTTCTCCCTCCTGGCCGACCCCGGCATTTCTCCTGCTTTCATCGCGCGCCGGGAATGCTTAAATACACTCTCGGCCTGAAGCGGGCGAGATGGAGCGTAGCGCAGATGAGCGAAGTGATGCCGGACACCGCGGAACGCCGCATTGTCGTGACCGACAGCGCCGCGCGCCGCATCGCCGCGCTGCAGCAGCAGGAAGCGGCCGAAGGCGCGTTTTTGCGCATCGCGGTGTCGGGCGGCGGGTGCTCCGGCTTCCAGTACGGACTGAGCTTCGACGAGCAGCAGAACCCGGATGATTTCGTGTTCGAGCACGGCGGCGTCGCGGTCGTCGTCGACGACACCTCGCTCGATCTCCTGAACGGCGCCGAAGTCGATTTCGTCGAGAACCTGCTGGGCGCCTCGTTCCAGATCAAGAACCCCAACGCCGCCTCGTCCTGCGGCTGCGGCAATTCGTTCTCCGTCGCCTAGCGCCAAATTCGGGTATTTCGGCGTTTCCGTCCCCGTCGCCGGGGCGATCGGGCAATACCGTCCACATCTTGGGAAAGAGCGACCGCGATGCGAGTGCATGTCGTCAACGTGTTGCGCGGCACCCCGGACATGGCCGGGCGCACGCTCGAACGCTTCGCCGAGTTCACCCGGGCGGTGGAGGCGAAAGGCTTTGCCGGGCTTTGGGTTACCGATTCGTTCGGTCGCGGCCGGCCGACCCTCGACCCGGTGGTATTGATGAGCGTCATCGCGGCGCTGACCCGGCGGATCGAGATCGGCACCTGCGTGTTGCAGGTGCCGGTGCGCCACCCGGTCGAGCTGGCGCACCGCATCGCGGGGCTGCACGCCCTCGCCGGCGACCGGTTGCAGCTCGGGCTCGGCTGCGGCTCGACCAAGGCGGATTTCGATCTGATCGGCGGCGATTACGACGCCCGCTTCAAGGCGCTGATGCCGGCGCTCGACCTGATGCGCCGGGGCTGGCGCGGTGACGAATTGCCGGGCGGCCGGCTGACCCCGTGGCCCGGCACCGAAGGAGGCCCCGCGATATTGCTCGGGGCCTGGCGCAACAAGCGCTGGATCGTCTACGCCGCGGAAGAATGCGCCGGCTGGATCGCCTCCGGGCTCTATCCGACGCCCGCCGAGCTCGAAGCCGGCATCAAGTTCTACCGCGACGCCGGCGGCAAGCGTGCCGTTTTGTCGAACGTCATCATCGACCTGCACGGCAACGCCGAGAACATGCCGCTCGGCGGCAACGCCTCGGTCATGCTGACCGGCGGCGAGGCGGCGGCGCGCGACAAGCTGCGCTGGATCAAGGAGGTCGGCTTCGACGACGTATTATGCATGGCGCAGCCGG
The DNA here is from genome assembly GCA_035309005.1 of Allostellaceae bacterium. Lineage (GTDB taxonomy): Bacteria > Pseudomonadota > Alphaproteobacteria > ATCC43930 > CGMCC-115725 > DATARH01. Next base: position 2,924 of record DATGFP010000110.1, read on the forward strand.
AATCGCTCGACGACCTCGCGCGGCTGCGCGACGCGGTGCAGTAGCGCGGGATTATTGACGGCCGCGCCGCCGCCGCTTACCTAGGCCGCATGGCTCTCTTGCCGATCATCACCGCGCCCGATCCGCGGCTCAAATTAAAGGCGAAGCCGGTCGCCGCGGTCGACGCCAAGGTGCGCCGGCTGATGGACGACATGCTGGAGACGATGTACCACTCGATCGGCATCGGGCTCGCCGCGCCGCAGGTCGGAGTCGCGCAGCGGGTGCTCGTCGTCGATGTCGCGCGCGACGGCGAACCGCCGCAGCCGATGCGCATCGCCAATCCCGAGATCCTGTGGCGTTCCGACGAGCTGATGATCGGGAACGAGGGGTGCCTGTCGCTGCCCGAGCACTACGCCGACGTCGAGCGCCCGACCGCGATCCGGCTGCGCTATCTCGACCACGAGAACGAGATCCGCGAATTGGAGGCGAAGGGGCTGCTCGCGACCTGCGTGCAGCACGAGATCGACCACCTCGACGGCCTTCTCTTCGTCGACCACATCTCGGCGCTGAAGCGCGGCATCATCCTGCGCAAACTCGCCAAAACCAAACGCAGCCGCGCCCTCGCGGCCGCGCAGTAAGCGGTGGTCGCCCCGCTCGATCTCGTCTTCATGGGGACGCCGGAATTTGCCGCGACGATCCTCGCGGCGCTGATCGCGGCCGGCCACCGCATCCGCGCCGTCTACACCCAGCCGCCGAGGCCTGCGGGGCGCGGCCATCGGCTGCAACCCTCGCCGGTGCAGGAATTGGCCGAGCGACAGGCCCTCGCGGTTCGCTGCCCGGCCACCCTGCGCAGCCCTGAAGTGCAGCAGGAATTCGCTGCGCTCTCGGCCGATGCCGCGGTGGTGGCGTCCTATGGCCTGATCCTGCCGGCGCCGATCTTGGGGGCGCCGCGCCTCGGCTGCCTCAACGTCCACGCCTCGCTGTTGCCGCGCTGGCGCGGCGCGGCGCCGATCCAGCGCGCGATCCTCGCCGGCGACGGCGAGACCGGCGTCACGATCATGCAGATGGACGAGGGGCTCGATACCGGGCCGATCCTGCTGCAGAAAGCGCTCCCGATCGGGCCCAAAACCGCCGCCGGCGAATTGAGCGGGCAACTCGCCGCGCTCGGCGCCGGCCTGATCCTTGACGCACTCGCCGGCGTCGCGGCCGGCACGCTGACGGCGCAGGCGCAGCCGGAAGAGGGCATCAGCTATGCCACTAAGCTGCGCCGCGAAGAAGCTGAGCTTGACTGGCGCCGCGCGGCCGTCACGCTCGAACGCCAAGTGCGGGCGTTCGACCCGTGGCCCGGTGCGTTTTTTAGGGCGCACGGCGAGCGGTTGCGAGTGCTGGCCGCCGAGGCATTACCGCGCGCCGTCACGGCGCTGCCCGGCACGGTCCTCGACGACAACCTGTCGATCGCTTGCGGCGAAGGCGCGCTGCGGCCGCTCAGGCTGCAGCGCCCGGGGCGCGGGGCGCTCGACGCGGCGGCGTTGCTGCGCGGCTTTGCGCTGCCGCCCGGCACCCTCCTGCCATGCCCCGCTACAAGCTGACGATCGAATATTGCGGCGCCGGCCTGGTCGGCTGGCAGCGCCAGGCCAACGGCCTCTCGGTGCAGGAGGCCCTCGAAACCGCGATCCTGCGGTACTGCGGCGCGCCCCTAACGGTGTTCGGCGCCGGCCGGACCGACGCCGGCGTGCATGCGTTGGCCCAGGTCGCGCATGTCGACCTGCCGCGCGCCGCCGAGCCGGACATCATCCGCAACGCGGTCAACTACCACCTGCGGCCGCACGCGATCAGCATGCTGGCGGTCGAGGAGGCGCCGGCGGAATTCGACGCGCGGCGGTCGGCGACCGGGCGGCATTACCTCTACCGCATGCTCAATCGCCGCGCGCCGCCGGCGCTGGAGCGCGGCCGGGTGTGGCATGTCGCGCCGGCGCTCGATCTCGCCGCAATGCAGGAAGGCGCCCGCCACCTCGTCGGCCACCACGATTTCTCGACCTTCCGCGATTCGCTGTGCCAGGCATTGTCGCCGCTGAAGACGCTCGATGCGCTCGAGGTCTCGCGGGTCGGCGAGGAACTCCACATCGAGGCGCGGGCGCGCTCGTTCCTGCACCACCAGGTGCGCAACATGGCGGGGACCTTGAAGCTGGTCGGCCTCGGGCGCTGGCAGCCCAACGATGTCGCCCGTGCGCTCGCCGCCCGCGACCGCCGCGCCGGCGGCCCGACCGCCCCCGCCGAGGGGCTCGCCCTCGTCGCGGTGCGCTACGACCGCGGCTGAAAAAACCGCTCGAGAAAGCCTTCGTAGATCGCGGTCAGCCGGGTCAGGTCGGCGATCTCGACGCGCTCGTCGGCCTTGTGCATGGTCAGCCCGACGAGGCCGAATTCGGCGACCGGGCAATAGGCCTGGATGAAGCGGGCGTCGGACGTGCCGCCGGTCGTGCTGAGTTCGGGGATGCGCCCCGTCACCGCGCCGATCGCCGCGCCGAGGCACTCGCTGACCCGGCCTGGCGGCACCAGAAAGGATTCGCCGCTGACCTCCCAGGCGAGGCGATACCTGCCGCCGGCCGCGGCCAGCTTGTCCGCGACCCAGGCCTGCAGCGTCGCGCTCGACCACAAATCGTTGAAGCGGATGTTGAAGGTGGCCCGCGCGATGCCCGGCGCGACGTTGGTCGCCGGGTTGCCGATGTCGATCGTCGTGACCTGCAGGCTCGACGGCTGGAAATGCTCGGTCCCGGCGTCGATCGCGGCGGCCGTCAGAGTGTGCAACAGCGCCACCAGCCGGTGCGCCGCGTTGTCGACGAGATGCGGGTAGGCGACATGCCCTTGCACCCCCTCGACGGTCAGCCGGCCGGTCATGCTGCCGCGCCGGCCGATCTTGATCATGTCACCGAGGGTGCCGGCCGAGGTCGGCTCGCCGACAACGCAGGCGTCGAGCGTCTCGCCCCGCGCCGTCAGCCATTCCAGCACCTTCCGTGTGCCGTTGATCGCCGCCGCCTCCTCGTCGCCGGTGATCAAGAGGCTGATCGAGCCGGCAAAGTCGTCATGCGCCGAAAGAAAGCGCTCGGCGGCGGCGACAAAGGCGGCGATCGCCCCCTTCATATCGACGGCGCCGCGGCCGCACAGCGCGCCG
>DATGFP010000111.1:0-1853 GCA_035309005.1 Allostellaceae bacterium
TTTTCCGGCACCGGGATGTTCCACACCCCGTCGACCAGCGCCTCGCCCGTCCGCCACGCGCGGTATTCAAGCGGCCCCTTCTTGTCAATCACGACCGGCAGCGCGACGGCGCGGCCGGAAGCGACCGCCCAGTCGATCACCGGCCGCGGATCGAATTCGCCGCGAAACGGCCAGTAGACGCCGAGGATTCCGGGCCGCTCGGCAAGCAATTCGCGTAGCGCCACCGCGATTTGCGCGCCGCTCTGGCGGCGTTCCTCCGGTGGCATCGCCTGGCGCAGGCTCAGCAGCCGCTCGCGCTCGCCGCGCCGCCATGCCTTTACCGCCGCCGGATCCATCGCCATCAGAAGAGGCCGGTGATGCGGCCGTCCTCGCCAAGGTCGATGGTGTTGGCGGCCGGCACCCGCGGCAGTCCCGGCATCGTCATGATGTCACCGCACACCGCGACGACGAATTCGGCGCCGGCCGACAGCCGGATTTCGCGCACGCTGAGAATATGATCGACCGGCGCGCCCTTGGCGTTGGGGTCGGTGGTGAAGCTGAACTGGGTCTTGGCGATGCACACCGGGAAATGGCCGAAGCCGCCCTTCTGCAGTTCGGCGAGGCGGCTCTCGACCGCGCCGTCGCAGGCGATGTCGCGGGCGCGGTAGATTTTCTGCGCGATCGTCTTGATCTTGTCGCGCAGCGGCATCTCGTCGGGATAGAGCAGCTTGAACTGGGCCTGGCCGCTGTCGGCGACGGCGACGACGGTGCGGGCGAGGTCGGCCGCGCCCTCGCCGCCGCGCGCCCAGTGGTCGGCGACCACTGCTTCGACGCCTTCGGCGGCACACAGTTCCTTGAGCCGGCCGAGCTCGGCCTCGGTGTCGGCGCTGAAGCGGTTGACCGAGACGACCGCCGGCACGCCGAAGCCGCGCAAATTCTCGAGATGGCGCTGCAAATTGGCAAAGCCCGCTTCGAGGGCCGCGACATTCTCTGTCCGCAGCCCGTCGCGCGGCACGCCGCCATGCATCTTGAGTGCCCGCACGGTGGCGACGACGACCGCCGCCGCCGGTTTCAGCCCGGCCTTGCGGCACTTGATGTCAAAGAACTTTTCGGCCCCGAGATCGGCCCCGAACCCGGCTTCGGTGACGACGTAATCGGCGAGCTTCAGCGCCGTCGTCGTCGCCAGCACTGAATTGCAGCCGTGCGCGATGTTGGCGAACGGCCCGCCATGGATAAAGGCCGGGCTGTTCTCCAGCGTCTGCACCAAATTGGGCGCCAGCGCCTCCTTCAGCAGCACCGCCATCGCGCCGGCCGCCTTGAGCTCGCCCGAGCGCACAGGCTCGCGCCCCCTGGTCTGCGCCACGATGATATTGGCGAGGCGCCGCTTCAGATCGTGCAGGTCGGTGGCGAGGCAAAAGATCGCCATGACCTCGGAGGCGACCGTGATGTCGAACCCGTCCTCGCGCGGGAAGCCGTTGGCGATGCCGCCGAGCGAAGAGACGATCGAGCGCAGCGCCCGGTCGTTCATGTCGAGGCCGCGCCGCCAGGTGACGCGGCGCTGATCGATGCCGAGTTCGTTGCCCCAGTAGATGTGGTTGTCGACCATCGCGGCGAGCAGGTTGTTGGCCGCGCCGATCGCGTGGAAATCGCCGGTGAAATGAAGGTTGATGTTCTCCATCGGCACGACCTGCGCGTAGCCGCCGCCCGTCGCGCCGCCCTTCTGGCCGAAGCAGGGTCCGAGCGAGGGCTCGCGCAGGCAGATCATCGTCCGCCTGCCGATCCGGTTGAGCGCATCGCCGAGGCCGATCGTGGTGGTCGTCTTGCCCTCGCCGGCCGGCGTCGGCGTCATCGCCGTCACCAGGATCAGCTTGCCG
>DATGFP010000112.1:0-45517 GCA_035309005.1 Allostellaceae bacterium
GGCGGGCAGGCCGAGATGTCGGGACTGCCGGAGCCTGCGATGCCGGTCAGCTGGGGCTATTCCTTTCTCGACTGGATGGGCGCCTACGGTTATGCACTGGCGCTCTTGGGTGCGATCTACCACCGCGAGCGGACCGGCGAAGGCCAGTGGATCGACGCCTCGCAATGCGAGAGCGGCATCTTCCTGACCGGCGCGACGATCCTCGATTGGTCGGCCAACGAGCGCGTCTTCCAGCGCTACGGCAACCGCTCGCCGTACAAGCAGGCGGCGCCGCACGGCGCCTATCGCTGCGCGGGCAAGGACCGCTGGATCGCGATCGCCTGCTTTACCGAACTCGAATTTCAGGCGCTGGCGCAGGTTGCCGAGCACGAAGGCTGGCTCGAAGACCCGCGCTTCAACACTTTGGAGCACCGCGTGCACCACCAGGATTCGCTCGACGCCGCGATCGGGGCCTGGACCCGCACACAAGACCGGTACGAACTGATGATGAAATTGCAGCGCGCCGGCGTGCCGGCCGGCGTCTGCCAGAACGCCGAAGACCGGGTCGATTACGACCCGCAGCTGCGCCACCTTCACTGGTTGACCGAGGTCACCGGCACCAAGATCGGCACCTGGCCGGTCTATGAAATCCCGATGAAGCTCAGCAAGACCCCGGCCTATATTGGCGGCCCGATCAACCGCGGCGCACCATGCTACGGCGAAGACAACATGTATGTGCTGACAGAACTCCTCGGCCGCACCCCAAGCGAGGTCGAGCGCCTCGCCGAAGAAGGCGTCATTTGAGCGATCAGTAACTCGGCGGAAGGCGCTGCGCTTTTCCGCCCTACAGGATTACAGACAAGAAGGAAACGCCCGATGATCTGCGACGTTCACGCGCACTACACGCCGAAGAATTTCAGCGCCTTCATGGGCGACCGGTTTGCCTCGCCCACCCATCTGCCGGTGAAGCGCGGCATGGCGCTGCACCCGTTCTCGGATACGCAGGAGGACATCGAAGCCCGCTTCCGGCTGATGGAGGATGCCGGGGTCGGCCGCCAGGTGCTGTCGCCGAACCATCCGCCCTATCTGCCGGACGAGGCGGAGTGCGTCACCGCGGTCAGGATGCTGAACGACGCTTATGCCGAGTTCGCCCATCGCTTCCCCGACCGCATCAGCTCCTACGTGATGCTGCCCTTGCCGCATATCGACGCGTCCTTGAAGGAGATGGAGCGCGGCTTCGACCAGCTCGGCTGCGTCGGCGTCAACATGAATATCGTCTGCCTCGGCCGCTCGATCGCCGAAACGGAGTTCGAACCGCTCTATGCCGAGATGAACCGGCGCGGCGCCGTCCTCTTCGTGCACCCGGCCGGCAGCGCCATCTGCTCGCCGTTCATCATCGATTACAATTACGGCGGATCGGTCGGCACCTCGCTCGAGGACGCGACGTTTGTCCTGCACATGATCGCGAAGCAAATCCCCTACCGCTATCCAAGGATCAAGTTCATCGTGCCGCATCTGGGCGGCCCGATCCCGATGCTGATGAACCGCCTCGACAAGCAGGGCCAGGGACCGCGCGGCCATCCCAACCTCGCCGAGGCTCCGAGCGTCACCGCCCGGCGGTTCTATTACGACACGGTGTGCTACGGCTCGAAGCCAGCGTTCCTCTGCGCGCTCGAAGCCTTCGGCGCCGACCATCTGGTGACCGGCAGCGACTATCCGGTGCTGCAGGATTGGGAGGTCTATCGGGAGACCTTCGCCTATATCGAGCGGCTCGGCCTGCCCAAGGAAGACACCGACAAGATCCTGCACCACAACGCGCAGAAACTGTTCGGCTTCGAGCACTGACCGTCGCCGAGTTACTTTTGCGGCCCATTACCCCCACCCCGGCCCTCCCCCGCTTGCGGGGGAGGGGGAGAGGTTCTTGACCGCCGCTGCAACAATCCCCTCCCCCGCAGGCGGGGGAGGGTTAGGGTGGGGGTAATCCGATCGCTCCAAAACGCCGACGAGTTTCAAGAAAAGGCACCCCGCATGAACGACTCCATCGATCCGGCCGATCTCGGGTTTGACGACCGCTTCGCGGTCGGGCAGCCGGTGCCGCGCTCGGAAGACCCGGTGCTGCTGCGCGGCGAAGGGCATTATTCCGACGACATCAGCCTGCCCGGGCAAGCCTACTGCGTGATGGTGCGCAGCCCCTATGCGCATGGCGTGATCCGCCGGATCGACACCACAGCGGCGCGTGGGATGCCCGGGGTGCTGGCGGTCTATACCGCAGCCGAGCTGGAGAAGGGCGGGATCGGCCCGCTGCCGCCGCGCCAGGTCATGAACAACCGCGACGGCACGCCGATGCTGACCCCGGTCAAGCATGTGCTCGCCACCGACAAGGTGCGCCATGTCGGCGACGCGGTGGCCGCCGTCATCGCCGGGACGCTCGCCGAGGCGAAGGACGCTGCCGACGCGGTCGTCGTCGACATCGACCCATTGCCGGCGGTCAGCGAGCCGGCGGCCGCGGCGGCGCCCGATGCTCCGCTCCTTTATGACGACGTGCCGGGCAATGTCGGGCTCGATTTCCATTATGGCGACAGCGAGAAGGTGGCCGCCGCCTTCGCCGCCGCCGCCCACGTCACGCGCCTCCAATTGCGCAACAACCGCATCGTCGTCAACGCGATGGAGCCGCGCTCCGCGATCGCGCACTACGACAGCGCAGAGCAGCATTGGACGCTGCATATCGGCTGCCAGGGCGTCTTCGGGTTCCGCAACTACATCGCCGGGGTTTTCGGGGTCGGGCGCGATCACGTGCGGGTGCTGACCGACCGGGTCGGCGGCTCGTTCGGCATGAAGCAGGCAACCTACCCCGAGCATCACTGCATCATGCTCGCGGCGCGCGAACTCGGCCGCCCGGTCAAGTGGACCGACGACCGCTCCGGCAGCTTCGTCTCCGACACGCATGGCCGCGACGCCGAGATGACCGCCGAACTGGCGCTCGATTCTGACGGCAATTTCCTGGCGGTGCGCCTCACCGGCTACGGCAATCTCGGTGCCGCCTACGGCGCGCCCGGCCCCGCGACCCGCAACGCGCAGCGCAACACGCTGGGCGTCTACAAGACGCCGCTGATTGACGTGAACACCAAATGCATGTTCACCACGACGACGCCGGTCGGGGCCTATCGCGGCGCCGGCCGCCCGGAAGCGAATTACTACATGGAGCGCCTGGTCGATACCGCGGCGCGCGAAATGGGTATCGACCAGGTCGAATTGCGCCGCCGAAACCACATTCCGCCGGAGGCGATGCCGTACAAGAGCCCCAACGGCACGACCTACGACAGCGGCGATTTCACCGGCCTCCTGGACAAGGCGGTGGCGCTCGCCGATTGGGACGGGTTTCCGGTGCGTCGGGCCGCAAGCCGGGCGCGCGGCAAACTGCGCGGCCGCGGGATCAGCGATTATCTCGAACTGACCGGGCCGCCCGGCCGCGAGATGGGCGGCATCCGCTTCGAGGAAAACGGCGACGTAACGATCATCACCGGCACGCTCGATTACGGCCAGGGGCATGCCTCGCCGTTCGCGCAGGTGCTGGCGATGCGGCTCGGCATCCCCTTCGGCCGCGTCCGGCTCCTGCAGGGCGACAGCGACGAACTCATCGCCGGCGGCGGCACCGGCGGCTCCAAATCGATGATCGTCAGCGGCAACGCCATCGTCGGGGCAGCCGACAAAGTCGTTGCAGCGGGAAGGCAGATCGCGGCGCATGTTCTGGAGGCATCCGCCGCCGATATCGAGTTCCGCGCCGGCCGCTTTGTCATCGCCGGCACCGACCGCTCGGTCGGCCTCCTGGAATTGGCGGCGCGCATCCGCGCCGGCCTCGACCTGCCGCCGGAGCTGCCGCAGAGCCTTGACGTCGCCGATGTCTACGACGGCCCGCCCTCGGCCTTCCCCAACGGCTGCCACATCGCCGAAGTCGAAGTCGACCCCGACACCGGCATGGTCGAAGTCGTCAAATACACCTTCGTCAACGATTTCGGCGTCGTCATCAACCCGCTCTTGGTCAACGGCCAGGCGCATGGCGGGATCGTCCAGGGGATCGGCCAGGCGTTGCGCGAGCGCGTCGTTTACGACGACGACGGGCAGCTGCTGACCGGCTCCTACATGGATTACGCGATGCCGCGGGCCGACGATGCGCCGCTCTTCGTCCACGATTTCCACTCGGTGCCGGCGACCACCAACCCGTTGGGCGCCAAGGGCTGCGGCGAAGCCGGCTGCGCCGGCGCCCTGCCGTCGGTGATCAACGCGCTGGTCGACGCCCTCGCCGAATACGGCATCCGCCACATCGACATGCCCGCGACGCCCGAGCGCGTCTGGCAAGCGATCCGTAGCGCCGGCGCGGGTGGCAGATGAAATTGGCGGTTCCCGCCCATCCAGGAAAACTTGGCGACAAACTGAGCACCTGAGGAACCCAGCATGCGTGCGATGCAGATCATCGAATGGGGCAAGCCGCTGGAGATGCGGGAATACGCCGACCCCGAGCCCACGGGCGAGGAGGTGCTCGTGCGGGTCGAGGCTGCCGGGGTGTGCCACAGCGACGTGCACATCTGGGACGGGCATTTCGATCTCGGCGACGGCAAGCAGATCTCGCTCGAATCGCGCGGCGTCAATCTGCCGTTCACGATGGGGCACGAGATCGCCGGCGAGGTCGCGGCGCTGGGGCCGCAGGCGTCCGGGGTCAAGGTCGGCGACAAGGTCGTGGCCTACCCCTGGATCGGCTGCGGCGAGTGCGCGGTGTGCAAAAAGGGCGAGGAGCTCCTGTGCCTCAACCCGCGCACCCTCGGCACGCGGCGCGCTGGCGGCTACGGCACCCACGTCATCGTGCCGCACGGCCGCTATCTCTTGCCCTATGACGGCATCCCGCAGGGCCTCGCCGCGACCTACACCTGCTCCGGCATCACCGCCTACTCGGCGCTGAAGAAGACGCGCGACTACCTCGGCGCCGACGACCATCTCGTGATCATCGGCGCTGGCGGGGTCGGCGGCAGCGCGGTGCACATCGCGCCGGCCGCGGTCGCGGGCCAGATCGTCGTCGCCGACATCGACGCGCAAAAACGCGCGCACGCCCGCCAGATGGGCGCCGTCGCGACGATCGACAACGCGGCGCCCGATGCGGTGAAGCAGGTCATGCAGGCGACCAGCGGCGGCGCCGCGGCGGCGATCGATTTCGTCGGCTCGCCGCAGACGATGCAGTTCGGCGTCAACATCCTGCGCAAGGGCGGCAAGCTCGTGATGGTCGGGCTTTATGGCGGCGCCAACCCGATCTCGACCGTCCTCTTCCCTTTCAAGATGATGACGATCGAGGGCTCCTATGTCGGGACGCTCGAGGATCTGCGCGAACTGCTCGCGCTGGTCCAGGCCGGCAAGGTGCCCCCGATCCCGATCGAGACGCGGCCGGCGGGCGAAGCCAGCGCGGCGCTCAGCGACTTGAAGAGCGGCGGCAAAGTGCGCGGCCGCGTCGTGCTGCATCACCACTGAACCGTCGTCATTGCGAGGAGCGTAGCGACGAAGCAATCTCGACCCGCGAGTCCCACATCAGCGAGATTGCTTCGCTACGCTCGCAATGACAGCTGGAGAAGAGGGCGATGAGCAATCCGGCATTCAGCTTCGACCACGTCCACATCATCAGCGAAAATCCGCACGCCTCGGCGCAATGGTATGTCGAGATGCTCGGCGCGACGATCGCGCGCGACACGGTGGCGCGCGGCGCGCCGCAGATTTTCGTCGAGCTCGGCGGCATGACAATCCTGATCCGCGGCAGGCGGCCGGGCGAGGCGCCGGAAGCGGCGCGGCCGATCCGGCCGTACGCCGACTTTTCCAGCCACAATGCCTGGGGCACAGACCATTTCGGCTTTATGTACCGGGGCGATCTCGCCGCCTTCTGCGCCGAACTGCGCGGCAAGGGCGTGCGCTTCCCGGTCGAGCTGAAAGAGGGTGTGGGCGGCAGCCTGTTGTGCTACATCGCGGCGCCCGACGGGGTTAGCATCGAGCTGATGCAGTGCTGAGGCAATCCTGAGGCTCTGGCCCGCCACGGCGACGAGGCGACTTGCGAAGCGGCGCCCGGGTACCCTATATCACCTCCTGCCTGCGGGGGACGAGGGCTGCGGCCCGTGCGGGCTCTGATCCCCGGTAGCTCAGTGGTAGAGCAAGCGGCTGTTAACCGCTGGGTCGATGGTTCGAATCCGTCCCGGGGAGCCAACGAGGCCGGGGTCGGGAGAAAGCATTTCTCCCGACCCCGGCCGCCCGCCGCACCACGAGCGCGGCGGTCAGCGCAGCCCTTTGACGCTGGCGAGCAGCGCGGCCAGGAACCCCAGCCACAGCAGCCACAGCGCCGCCCACGCCACCCAATGCCAGGGCCCGAGGCGGGCCTCCCGCGCGGCGCGCCGGCGGATCTCGTCCTCGATCTCCCGGTCCCATTGCCGGATGATGCGTCTGCTGTCGCGCTCCGTCATGGCATCATGGCGCCGCTCGTTCCGCCGGCCATTGTAGCCTTCGCCGGGGCCGCCGCGCGATCCGCCGCAGCTTCGCCTCGCGCTGAGCGTGGCGGCGGTGTTAAATCGTCCGCGCCCGAAGAGCGAAGAGCGAGAAGGGGGGGAGCCATGGCGAAGACGCGCGGCACCGGCCTGTTGATGGCGTGGGCCGATATCGACCCCGAGTTCGAGGCGGAAAACCGCCGCCTCTACCCGAAGTAGCCGCCATGCTGACGTCAAATACCGATCCGAGCTATCTCCCGGCCCACCAGCTCGCCGCCGAGATCGCGGCGCGACGCTTGTCGCCGGTCACCATCGTCGAGGCGCTGCTGGCGCGCATCGCGGCGCATGACGCGAAGCTGCACGCCTTCATCGACGTCTTCGCCGACGACGCCCGGCTCGCCGCCGAGGCGGCCGAAAGGGCGATCCGCTCGGGACACGCAGTGGGGCCGCTGCACGGCGTGCCGATTGCGCTGAAGGATCTGATCGACCTCGAGGGGCGGGTGACGACCGGCGGCTCGATGGCGTGGCGCGAGCGCCGCTCTCCGGTCACCGCGACCCTGGCGCGGCGCCTCATCGCCCAAGGCATGATCGTCCTTGGCAAGACCCACACGGTCGAGTTTGCGATGGGCGGCTGGGGCACCAACCAGCATATGGGGACGCCATGGAACCCGTGGGATTTGGGCACACCGCGGACCCCGGGCGGCTCGAGCAGCGGCTCTGGCGTTTCGGTTGCCTCCGGCATGGCGCCGTGGGCGATCGGCACCGACACCGGCGGCTCGGTGCGCCTGCCGGCCGCGTGGTGCGGCCTTGCCGGGCTCAAGACGACGATCGGCCGGGTCAGCACCTACGGCATCCTGCCGCTTGCCCCCTCGCTCGACACGCCGGGGCCGATGGCGCGCTGCGTCGAGGACGCGGCGCTGCTCTACAGCGTCATGCACGGCGCCGACCCGCTCGACCCGCGCACCTTGTCGGCGCCGCCCGCCGGCGACCCGCTGGCCGGGATGAAGCGCGGCGTGCGCGGCCTGCGGCTGGCGCGCATGCCGGCCGCCGAGCGCGACGGCTGCGCCCCCGAGATGCTCGCCGCTTACGATGCGGCGCTGGAGGTGCTGGCGCGGCTCGGGGCCGAGATTGTCGATATTGCGCTGCCGTGCCGCTTCGCCGACGCGACGCAGATGGTCGGCCGGATCATCGGTTCGGAGGCCTACCAGCTGGTCGGCGATCTGGTCGACAACCCGGCCCTGCCGATCGATGACGCGGTGCGGCCGCGCATCCAGATCGGCCGCGGCGTCAGCGCCCGCGACTACCTCGGCGCGCTGGCGGAGCAGGCCGCGCTGAAGCGGCGGTTTCTCGACGCGCTCGCCGGGGTCGACGCGCTGCTGACGCCGACGACGCAGACCGCCGCGATCGCGGTCGCCTCGGTCGACCAGGCAACGACACCGGCGCATTTCACCCGCCTCGTCAACCTGTTGGAGTTGTGCGCCCTCTCGCTGCCCGACGGCTTCACCCAAACCGGTCTACCCTTGTCGTTGCACATCGTCTGCCGGCCCTACGACGAAGCGACCGCACTGCGCATCGGCTGGGCCTACGAACAGGCCACCGACTGGCACAACCGCCACCCGCCTGGGCTTTAGGCATGCAATGGTTCGCCGGGATTGCTTCGCTGCGCTCGCAATGACCGCAACTCGCTGTCACTGCGAGGAGCGAAGCGACGAAGCAATCCCGAAATAGGATAGCCAGCGCATGTGCGGCCGGTTCGTGCAGAAGACGCCTTTCGGCGACATCCAGGTGCTGTTCGAGACGCCGAACCCGGTGCCGAACATGCCGCCGCGCTACAACGCGGCGCCGACCGACAGCCTCGCGGTCGTCCGCTTCAACCCGCAAACGCGGGCGCGCTCGCTCGATCTCTTGCGCTGGGGTCTGGTGCCGCTATGGGCGAAGGATCTGGCGTTCGGCCCGAAATGCATCAACGCGCGGCGCGAGACCGTCGCCACCAACAAGATCTTCAAGGACGCCTTCGCGCGCCGCCGCTGTCTGGTGCCGGCCGACGGGTTCTACGAATGGCAGAAGCACGACGGCAAGACGCAGCCCTATGCGATCGTGCCGGCCGACGGCGGCGTCTTCGCCTTCGCCGGGCTGTGGGAGCGCTGGAAAAACCCGGCCGACGCTTCGATCGTGCGCAGCTTCACGATCGTCACCGGCATCCCCAACCCGCTATGCGCACCGATTCACGACCGCATGCCGGTGATCCTGCCGCGGACCGCCTGGCCGCTCTGGCTCGGCGAGGAGGAGGCAAGCCCCGACGAGCTGCTGGCGCTGTTGCAGCCCTACCCGGCCGAGCTGATGCGCGCCTACACGGTCGGCCCCCGCGTCGGCAATGTCAGGAACGACGACCCAACTCTACTGGAGCCGCAGCCTTAGGCGGCCTCGTCGAGGGTCGAGCCGACATCGAGCGTCGTTGCCCGGCGCAGGTCGCGCGGCCGGCTTTCGTCGTGCGGCCGGCCGCGATGCATCGTGTCGCGGTTGTCCCAGATCACCAAATCGCCCTTCCGCCATTGGTGGCTGTAGACGAATTGCCGCTGCGTCGCGTGCTCATTGAGGTCGGCGAGGAGAAGGCGGCCTTCCGGCACCGGCCAGCCGACAATGTGGGAAGCGTGCGCCGAGAGGTAGAGCGTCTTGCGGCCCGAGCCGGGATGGCGGCGCACCAGGCGCTGGCGCGACGGCGGGTATTGCTCGCGCTCGCCCGGCGGGAACTCGGTGAAGCCGATCTGCCCGCGCGACCAGAACACGTCATGCTCGACGATCAAATCCTCGACGACCGCTTTTTGCGCGTCCGACAGCGCGTCGTAGGCGGCGCGCATGTCGGCGAACTCGGTCTCGCCGGCGCCGAACGGCGAGGCTGGCGGCACCTCGACCGCGAACAGCATGCCGAGCACCACCGGCACCGGCATGTATGACGCATCGGTGTGCCACAGCCGGTTGCCGAGGCTGTCGAGCCGCCGGTGGTCGTCGCGGGCGCGCAGCCGGCCCTCCTCGCCGAGGTTCGAGATGTCGCCGATCTCGGGAAATTCGAGGCGCCGCCTGCCGCCCCGCGCCGCCGACCGGCCGATCTCCAATTCGCCGAAGCGAGCGGCAAAGCTAAGCAGTTGCGCGTCATCGATCTGCTGGCCGTGAAACACCAGCACGGCATGGCGGTCGATCGCCTGCCACAGCTCTTGCAGCGCCGCCTCGCCGAGCGGCTGACCGACGTCGAGGCCGGCGATTTCGGCGCCGATATGCCGGTGAAGCGGGGTGATGCCGATCGTCATGCGCCGCTCCCTTGGACCCGTCGGTGTCGGGGCGAGAATCGATCGTGCCTGGGAGCCTTGTCAATCGCGGCGAGCGTTGACTCCGCATAGGACAAGCAACCCACGTCCTTCGAGACGGCGCTTCGCGCCTCCTCAGGATGACGCGTTACCGCCATCATTCAACTTACGTCATCGTGAGGAGCGCTGCCGGTGAATGCCGGCAGCGCGTCTTGAAGGACGCAGCCTGCTAACGCGGCATCCCTAGCGAGTTCTTGACCATCCGGGCGGAAGCGGCAAGGCTCGCGCGATTTAAAGGGAGGAAGGCATGGCACTTTCCGCGTCGCCGCCGTTCGAGGCGCCGCTGGTCGACCGGCTGTCGGTGCGGCTTGTCGTCGATTCGTATTTCGATCTCTTCATGCCCAAGGCGACCCACCCCCATGTCAGGATCGAGCACGTCAGCCGCATCCCCGGCCGCGAGACTTCGACCTTGGCCTGCGAATGGGGCCTGTCGCTGCATCTCGACAGCGAACGGGCCGGCGAGCGCCACCAGTACCTCCTCGATTTCGGCTTCACCCCGCAGATCATCAACCGCAATTTCGACCTGCTCGGGATCGCGGCGGAAGAGCTCGACGGGCTGATCCTCAGCCACTCGCACCGCGACCATTACGGCGGCCTCGTCGGCTTCGTCGGGCAGTTCCGCGACCGGCTGCGCGACGATCTCAAGCTTTATACCGGCGGCGGCCTGACCTACCGCGAGAAATGGAACGGCCCGCGCGACGGTCAGCCGCCGGTATCGATGGGCACGCTCGACGGCGCGGCGTTGACAGAAGCCCACGTCGAGACCGTGTGCTGCGATCACGCGCATGCGCTGGCCGGGCCGTTCACCTCGGGCGCCATCGGCCGCACCTCGTTCGAGCGCGTGCTCCCCAACACCTTCGTCGAACCGACCGCGGCCGACCACTTCACCGAGGAGGAGCGGCGCGGCCGCCTCGTTCCCGACAAGCACCCCGACGAGCACGCCACCTGCTATGTCGTGCAGGGTCGCGGCCTCGTTGTCATCTCGTCGTGCGGCCACTCCGGCCTCATCAACACGATCCGCACCGCGCAGGCGGTCTCCGGCGTCGAAAAGCTGCACGCGGTGCTGGGCGGCTTCCATCTCGGCGCGGCGCCCGCCGATTACATCGAGCATACGGTCACGGAACTGAAGGCGCTTGCCCCCGAAATCGTGGTGCCGATGCATTGCACCGGGCGCGGCTTCATCGCCAAGGCCGTCGAGGCGATGCCGGCGCAGGTGGTGCTGACCAATACCGGCAGCCGCTTCACCTTCGGGGTTTGAGCCGTGCTAGACTGACCCGTCCGAGAGGCGGCCCCGGGGCGACGGGGCCGAAGCGGAAGGGGAGAGCCATGGGCCTGATGGCCGGGAAGCAGGGGCTCGTGATGGGCGTGGCGAACGACCGTTCGCTCGCCTGGGGCATCGCCCGCGCCTTGCACCAGCACGGCGCCCGGCTCGCCTTCACCTACCAGGGCGACGCGCTCGGCAAGCGGGTGCGGCCGCTCGCCGAGAGCGTTGACAGCGATGTCGTCGTCGAGGCCGACGTGACCTCGGAGCCGAGCCTCGATGCCTTGTTTACCGGCCTCGGCGAGCGCTGGGGCCGGCTCGATTTCGTCGTGCACGCGATCGCCTTCTCCGACAAGAACGAGCTGACCGGCAAATACCTCAACACGACGCGCGCCAACTTCCTGAAGACGCTCGACATCTCGTGCTTCTCGTTCACCGACGTCTGCCGCCGCGCCGCGCCCTTGATGACGGCGGGCGGCAGCCTCCTCACGCTGACCTATGCCGGAGCCGAGCGGGTGATGCCGCATTACAACGTCATGGGGGTGGCGAAGGCGGCGCTCGAAGCCAGCGTCAAGTATCTCGCGGTCGATCTGGGCGGCGACAACATCCGGGTCAACGCGATCTCGGCCGGCCCGATCAGGACGCTCGCCGCCTCGGGGATCGGCGATTTCCGCTACATCCTGAAATGGAACGAATTGAACGCGCCATTGAAGCGCAACGTGACGATCGAGGATGTCGGCGGCGCCGGCGTCTACCTGTTGAGCGATCTGTCGTCCGGGGTCTCGGGCGAAGTGCACCACGTCGATTGCGGCTACCACGTCGTCGGCATGAAGGCGGTCGACGCCCCCGACATCGCGGTGGTGTGAGATGATGTCTGCGATGCCCGCTGGATCGGCTCCCCGCGTCCTTCGAGACGGCGCTTCGCGCCTCCTCAGGATTACGGTTTTCTTAATGCCATCTAAAACACCCGTCATGCTGAGGAGCGTCCGAAGGACGCGTCTCGAAGCACGCGCAACGTCACCGCAACGCTGACAGAGCGATGGCTGGCAACAGTTTCGGCACGCTGTTCCGCTTCACCACCTGGGGCGAAAGCCACGGGCCGGCGATCGGCGTCGTCGTCGACGGGGTGCCGCCGAAGCTCCCGCTCAGCGAACCCGACATCCAGCAATGGCTCGACAAACGGCGCCCGGGGCAGTCGCGCTACACGACGCAGCGGCAGGAGCCGGACGAGGTAAAGATCCTATCGGGCACCTTCGAGGGGGTCACCACCGGCACGCCGATCCAGCTGATGATCGAGAACCTCGACCAGCGCTCGCGCGACTACCGCAACATCGCCGACCGCTTCCGGCCCGGCCACGCCGACTACGCGTACTGGAAAAAGTACGGCATCAGGGACTACCGCGGCGGCGGCCGCGCCTCGGCGCGCGAAACCGCTTCGCGCGTCGCCGCCGGCGCCGTGGCGCGCCGGATCCTCGGGCTCGGCATCACGATCCGC
Source organism: Allostellaceae bacterium (assembly GCA_035309005.1). Classification (GTDB taxonomy): domain Bacteria; phylum Pseudomonadota; class Alphaproteobacteria; order ATCC43930; family CGMCC-115725; genus DATARH01. The sequence continues at coordinate 12,607 of DATGFP010000112.1, forward strand.
GGCGCGCTGGTGCAGATCGGGCCGCACAAAATCGACCGCGCCGCCTGGGACTGGAACATCGTCGAGGACAACCCGTTCTGGTGCCCCGACCCCACCATGGCGGCGCGCTGGGCGGAATATCTCGACGGCGTGCGCAAGGCCGGCTCATCGGCCGGCGCAGTTATCGAGCTGGTCGCGCAGGGCGTGCCGGCCGGGCTTGGCGAGCCGGTTTACGACAAGCTCGACGGCGACCTCGCGCGCGCGATGATGACGATCAACGCCGTCAAGGGCGTCGAAATCGGCGCCGGGTTCGGCGCGGTCGAATTGTCAGGCGAGCAGAACGGCGACGAGATGCGGATGCGGGGCGGCGAAGTCGCGTTCCTGTCGAACCATGCCGGCGGCATCCTGGGCGGCATCTCGACCGGGCAGGACATCGTCGTGCGCTTCGCGGTCAAGCCCACAAGCTCGATCCTGCACCCAATGCGCACGGTCGACGCCGCGGGCAACGAGGTCGAAATCGAAACCCGCGGCCGCCACGATCCCTGCGTCGGCATCCGTGCCGTCCCGGTCGGCGAAGCGATGCTCGCCTGCGTCTTGGCCGACCATCTGCTGCGCTACCGGGGAATCGGCGGCGCGGTTTAACCGTAATGCTCGATATACGAGCGGATATAGGCCTCCCAGGTCATCGCCCGGCCGCGATTGAGGTACCGCGTGCGCTCGTCGGCCCAGCCGATCCCGAGATCGCGCGCGACCTTGGGGTGGACCGGGATCTGCGGGTTGCGCAATGCCGCGTCGACGCTTGAGGGCAGCGCAATCGGTTCGCGCACGCCTACCAGCCTCGCGACGAACCTCAGCAACTGCCCGAAAATCTCCCAATTGGGCCGCACCGTCGTGTGGAATATCTGGCGATTTGCGAAGTTTCCTGAAATGAAATCGCCGATCGTGATGGCATATTTCTTGTCGGTTGCCGCGAGCCGCCGCATCTCCAATTCGTGCAGGCGGCGATAATTGACGACGCCCGGGCATGTCAGCGAGCGATAGGCGCGAAAGCGGGCTTCCTTGTCGGGAATTTCGCCGCGCAAGCGGCCGAGCAGACCGTCGAGATACGGAAAGGTCAGGTTGGGGGCTTCGCGCGCATGGGCCGCCCGGTCGCCCGGGCCGTTCCACGCGTCGAACGGCCAGGGCGACGTAAAGCGCACCGGCGGAAACCGCAGCACCTCCGCCCCCGGCCGCACGCAATCGCGCAGCGGGAAGGCATCCCACAGCCGGGTGTCCTGGATCAGCAGCACATCGCAACTCTCCAGGTCCCGCGCGGCAAATTCATGCAGAGTCCGAGGCAGCTGGACAAAATGGTATTTGACCTCGAACCGCCGGTTGAGCGCTTCGACATGCGCGAATCCTTGGCGCAGCGTCTCGCATTGGCAGTTGCCGATCAGCACGATCTTGCGCTTGGCCGACGCGCGCGGGCGCGGTGCGGCGCTCGCCCTCGGCGCGGGCAGTTCGTCACCCCCAAGCTCGAGCAGGTCGACGGCGCGGATGTCGAGCGCAGCGTTCCCCAGATGATTCAGGCGGACCTCGAACGGCGCGTCCGCACCGGCCTCGAGCGCCATCTCTGACGGCACCACAAAATCCAAGGCCAGCGGTCCCGCCGCGATCTCCTCGGCGGTAGCAAGGCGGCGCGCCTGCTGCTCGCCCAGCGCCTCGGGCCGGCGGGGCAACCGCGTCGGGCGACGGCTGCGCCAGCGGCTTTGGCCGAGAACCTCAACTTCGAGCGCCGGCGCGCCAGGGCGCCGCGGCACCCCGGTTTGTGCGTCTACGATCAGCCGGTATCCGCCGCGCGGCAGCCGCAGATAAGGCCAGCCGCCATAAAGCAGCCGGCCGGGCGGTTCGAACCGCCGCACGCTGACGCTACCGTCACCGGCGCGCCGGCCCAGCCAGCCCTTCTGCAGCCGTCCCAAGAGCCGCCAGCGCCGCGGCTGCGCCGGACACGCGATCTCCGGCGGCAACCGCTCGAGCTCGACCGCGGTCAGCAAAAGGTCGGCGTTGCCGAAATGAAAGAAGCGGAACTCGAAGCGCCCCTCGTTGCCGCCGGCGAGGCTGTGTTCCTCCGGCACCGCGAAATCAACGCAGGCTGCGCCGGATGAGAGCTCGGCGGCGGTGAAATCGCGCCATGCCTGCTGGAACCGGCTGAGCACGATGATTTCGACACCGAGCACCGGCTGCGCCGCCATGCGCGGCGCGCCGCTCTCGCAACGAAAGGCGAGCCGGTAGCGGCCGGCCGCGAGGTGCAGATAGGGGCCATAGAGAAAGCAGCCGGCCGCATCGCGACGGCGCACCGCGACCGCGCCGTCGGCGGCCCGCCGCCCGATCGCGGTGCTTTCCAACTGCCCGAGCAGCTGCCAGTGGGACCGGCAGGCCGCCACGTCGTGCGTGGCGCGCGGCCGCGCCGGCGGCTGGTTGGCGATATCGTCAGGCATGCCTGCCATCCCGGGCATTCGACGAAACCCGCGCCTTGCCTTGACCGGTCCCGCGCGCGACTGTAGCGTCCGCCGCAGCGCGCTGGCAATAGGTGTGGTATCGCTGAAGCATCAATGCCACTAGGTGTTGTTTTTGTTTCGTCCGTCAGTTTCGTCCGGTCGAGTTCGCGCGGAGGAGCCGGTTGCCGCCGAGTAACGCAAGCCACGCCGAAATCTGCGATTGGTGCGTCGCGTATCTAAAGCGGATCGTGGCCGATCCGTCGACCGCGATCACTCCCGACGCGACATTTGCCCAGATGGGGCTCGACTCGGCGACATCGGCCTATTTCATCGTCGAGCTGGAGGAATGGCTTGGCGTCGAGCTCGAGCCGGAGCTGGTCTTCGAGCATCCGACGATCACCGATCTGGCGCGCCACATCGTCACCCAACGAGCCCCGGGGGACACCGGTGACGGCTGATTGCGGCGACCCGGCCCCGGCCGCGCTGCGCTCGCTCGTCGACCTGATCCGCCACCGCGCCGCGACACAGCCGCACGACTGCGCCTACACCCTGCTGTCCGACCGGGGCCGCGCCGAGGGGAGCATCACCTTCGCCGAATTGGCAGGGCGCGCGACCGCCCTCGCCGGCCGCCTCGCGGCGCGGGCGCCGCCCGGCGAGCGGGCGCTGTTGCTGTGCCCGGGCGGGATCGATTTCATGGTCGCACTGTTCGGCTGCCTCTTGGCCCGCATCATCGCGGTGCCGCTGATGCTGCCGCGCCGGCAGAGCGGCCGCGACGCCAGCGCCGGCATCGTCGCGGATTGCGCGCCGCGCCTCGCCCTGGCGCCGGGCGCGGTGATCGAGGGCCGCCGCGGCGAACTCGCCGAACGCTTCGCCGCGGGCGGCCTCGAATGGCTGGCGGTCGACGAAGCGGCCGCCGACGGCGCCCCGCCCCGCTTATTGCCGGCGCCGGCCGAGGACGACATCGCCCTTCTGCAATACACCTCGGGCTCGACCTCCGCTCCCAGGGGCGTGGTGCTGAGCCACGCCAATCTGCTCGCCAATCTCGCGATGATACGGCGGGCGTTCGGCAATACCGCACGATCGACCTATGTCAGCTGGGTCCCGCTCTATCACGACATGGGCCTCATCGTTAACGTGCTGCAATCGCTTTTTGTCGGCTCGCGCTGCGTGCTGATGGCGCCGGTCGCGTTCATCCAGCGCCCGCTCGTCTGGCTGCGTGCGATCGGCGAATACCGCGCCGAAGTCGCCGGCGGGCCGAATTTCGCCTACGACCTATGCGTCGAGCGCTACCGCCCGGAACAGATGGCCGGCATCGACCTGTCGGGCTGGCGGCTCGCCTTCAATGGCGCCGAGCCGGTGCGCGCCGAGACGCTGCGGCGCTTCGCCGCCACATTCGCGCCGCACGGCTTTGCCCCGGCCGCGCTCTACCCGGCCTACGGCATGGCCGAAGCCACCGTCCTGGTGTCGGCCGGTCGGCGCGGCGCCGGACCCGCGTTACGCCGGGTCAGCCGCGACGGGTTGCAGCACCACCGCGCCGCCGCGCCGCGCGAGGCAGGCGATGCGCAGGCCCTGGTGGGATGCGGCCGCGCCCTGGAAGGCGAGCGGATCGCCATTGTCGACCCCGCAAGCCGCAAACGGCTCGACCCCGAGGCGGTCGGCGAAATCTGGGTCGCCGGCCCCAATATCGCGCGCGGCTACTGGCGCAATGCGACGGCGGGCGACGACGTCTTCGGCGGCAGGCTCGACGACGGCGAGGAGGGCGAATGGCTGCGCACCGGCGATCTAGGCTTTCTCGACGCGGCGGGCGAGCTCTTCATCACCGGCCGGATCAAGGAAGTCATCATCATCCGCGGCGCCAATCATTACCCGCAGGATATCGAGGACACCGTGCAGCGCTGCCACCCCGCGCTGCGCCGACACGGCGGCGCCGCCTTCGCGGTAACGGGCAACGGCGCGGCGGAAGAGCTCGTCGTCGTCCAGGAGATCGAACGCACGCATCGCAACCGCGTCGATGCCGGCGAAATTACCGGCCGCATCCGCGAGGCAATCGTCAACGAGCACGAGATCGCGCCGCGCGACATCGCTCTGTTGCGCCCGGGAGCCCTGCCGAAAACCACCAGCGGCAAGATCCAGCGGAGCCTCAGCCGGCAGCTGTGGCTGGACGGCGCGCTGCAACGGCTTTAGCCGGCGCGGCGCCAGCGGCGGATGCGATTCCGCTTTCTCCGCCGCCGGGGATCAACTATTGGTCGAAGGGGATCCTCGCGACGGGCGGCAACGGGGGTGTCGTGTCGGCTATCTACCGGGCTCGGCAGCGGTGCGCAGCGAAGGCGGCGGCGGTCATCCTGGCGGCGTCGCTGCCGGTCGCTTGCGTCGCGCCGCCGCCGGCCAACCCGTTCGCCGGGACATGGTCCACCGCCGAGCGCCAGCAGATCGCCTTCCGCGACGATACCGTCGTCGTCAATCCGCCCGACGCGCCGCCGACGCCGATGAGCGCGGCCTCCTGCGACGGCGCCTTCCGCTTCGGCTATCGGCACGAGAGCCGGGAGGCGCTGTTGGCGCTCGCCGCGCGGCAGCCCGATGTGTGGAAGCGGCTGGCCGCGCTGTTGGCGCAGCCCGATTACAGCGTCGCCGAATTGGGCTGCGGCGAAGGCGACAGCACCTATGTGCTGCTCGATGATCGCGACCTCGTCGTGATCCACCGCGACCGCGACATCGCCGGCATCGAGCGCCTGTCGCGCCTCTAGCGGCCGCTCGATGGAAGCCCGGCTCAAGAGCGGGATCTGGGTCAAGGCGCTGATCCGGCGCTGCGATCTGGCGGCGATCGGGGTCGCCCTGGTGGCGCGCGGCGACGACGACGCCGGCGCGATCCTGGTCAAGCTGAACGACCGCGACAGCGGCTGTACGGTGCTGGCGCAAGCCCGCCGGCCCGACGGCAGCGCGGTATGGATGCGCGCGACCGGCGCGGCGCCGGTCGCCGAAGCCGAGGCCGATGCCTATATCGCGCGACAGCGCGGCCGCGACCCCGATTTGTGGGTGATCGAAATCGACAGCGGCCGGGGCGAGGCCGTGCTCGACGCGCCGATCGTGTCCTGACCCCGCTTTGGGAGCCCTTTGGGAGCAGCAATGACCGCCCCACCCTCCGATCCGGCGCCGGCGCATCCCGATGTCGAGATCCTCGACGCCGCGACCGGCTTTGCCCGCCATCTGCGGGTCGAAATCGTCCGCTTCCGCCACCGCCTGTTCGCCGGCGGCTGGAGCGGCGAGCGGGTGTTCGATGTGGTGCGCCGAGGGGCGGCGGTCGCGGTGCTGCTCTACGACCCCGAGCGCGACAGCGTCGTGCTGATCGAGCAGTTCCGCCTCGCCGCGCTTTATGGCGGCCGCTCGCCGTGGCAGCTCGAAGCGGTGGCCGGGCTGGTTGACGGCGAGGGCGAAAGCTCGGCTGAAGTCGGCCGCCGCGAGGTCCGCGAGGAGGCGGGCCTCGAAATCTTCGGCGAATTACTGCCGATCCAGACGATGCTGCCGGCCAGCGGCAGCTACGACGAGAGCGTTGCGTTGTTCTGCGGCCGGGTCGATGCGCGCGGCGCCGGCGGCATCCATGGCCTCGTCGAGGAACACGAGGACATCCGGGTCGTCGTCAAGACAATCGGCGAAGTCGAGGCGATGCTCGACGCCGGCGAGATCGACAGCGCCCACACGATCATCTGTCTCTACTGGCTGCTGCGCCACCGCGAGAGCCTGCGCCGCGCCTGGCCCGGGGAATAGACCCCTAACGCTGCCCCAGCGCGCTCTCGATCTCGGCGGTGATCGCGGCGTCGCCGGGTCGCACCTGCGCCGGCCAGGCGCCGGCGAGTTGGCCGTCGGGCCCGACCAGGTATTTGTGGAAGTTCCAGCGCGGCGCGCCAGCGTCGCCGAGGATCGCGGCGACCCAGCGGTAGAACGGATGGGCGGCGGCGCCGATCACCCGGTTCTTCTCGGTCAGCGGGAAATCGATCTGGTAGCCGGTTTCGCAAAACTGGCGGATTTCCGCCGCGTTCCCCGGCTCCTGCTCGCCGAAATCGTTGGACGGCACGCCGAGCACGATGAGGCCGCGCTCGCGGTAAAGCCGCCACAGCGCTTGCAAGTCGCGGTATTGCCCGGTGTAGCCGCAGTAGGAGGCGGTGTTGACGACCAGCACTGGGCGGCCGCGCCACGCCGCCAGCGGCAGCTTGTCGCCCTCGAGCGACACAAACTCGAACTGATAGGCATCGCCGCTCGCGCTCTCGGGTGTCGCCATGCCTGGTCTCCAGTCGCTGGGTGGGGGCAGCATACCGCGATTCGACCGGCGAGGGCATTCGCCGCGGCACCGCGCCAGAGGCCTTGCGCCGGCAACCCTGGCCGGCGGCCGCCGGCGCATTTCGGTTGCGCGCTGCCGGGCCTTCCCCGAGACTGCGCGCCGCTGCACAGGGTCCGCGTGCGCATGCTGTTGGTGTTCCTGCTGAAGGGCGTGTTGGTCGGGGTCATCATCGCCGTCCCGGCCGGCCCGGTCGGGGTCCTGTGCATCCGCCGCACGATCTTTCATGGCCGCCTTGCCGGCTTCGTGTCGGGCCTTGGCGCGGCGACCGCCGACGCCGTCTTCGGCTTCGTCGCGGCGTTCGGCCTGACTTTCGTCGCCGATCTGCTGCTGGATTACCAGGAATGGCTGCGCGTCGCGGGCGCCGGGTTTCTGTTCTGCGTCGGCATCTCGGCGCTCGGCGCCAATCCGCTCGCCAGCACGCAGTCGCAGCGCGACCCCGAAGGCCTGGTCGCCGATTATGCCTCGACCTTCGCGCTGACGATCACCAATCCGATCACGATCCTGGCCTTTCTCGCGATCTTCGCCGGCATCGGCTTCGGCGGCGGCGAGGCGACCTTGGGCCGGGCCGCCATCCTGGTGTTGGGCGTGTGGCTCGGCTCGCTGTTGTGGTGGGCCGGGCTCGCCTTCGGCGCCGGCATGCTGCGGCTGTCGTTCGACCGCGATCACCTGATATGGATCAACCGCGGCTCGGGGGGGATATTGCTGCTTTCCGGCGCGGCGCTGCTCGGCAGCGTGGTGGTTCACCATTTCCGCTGAAGCGCCGCCCCGCCGCATCGCAATCGGGAGACATCGACCGTGGTTTACCTGCCGCCTGCCTTCACCGAAGCCCGCCCCGAGGTGCTGATCGAGCACATCGAGCGGTACGATTTCGGCCTCTTGGTCAGCCATGGCGAGGCGGGGATCGTCGCCAGCCAGATCCCGTTCCTGGTCGAGCGGCGCGACGGACAGGTTTTCCTGCAGGGCCACCTGGCGCGTCCCAACCCGCAAGTGGCCGATCTCGCGGCGGGTGGCGAGGCGCTGGCGATTTTTCAGGGCCCGCACGCCTACATCTCACCGAACTGGTATGCCGCCGGACCGGCCGTGCCGACCTGGAACTACGCTGCGGTCCACGCCTACGGAACCCTCCAGGCGAACGACGACGCCCGATGGCTGCACGAACTGCTCGGCCGCCTGACCGATCGCCATGAGGCGCGCGAGCCCGGCGCACAGCCCTGGCGCATGCAGGACCTGCCGGAGCGCTATCTCGCTTCGATGCTCGCCGGCATTGTCGGTGTCGAGATCGCGGTCAGCCGCCTCGAAGGCAAATTCAAGCTGAGCCAGAACCGGCCTGCCGCCGATCGGCCGCGCATCGTCGCCGCGCTGGAACGCCGAGAGGATTCCGATTCGCGCGCCGTCGCACAGCTGATGCGCGCTCGCGAGCCGGTCCCGGAGAACGCAGCCGGTTGAATTTCCGAACCCCAATAAAGGGATGCTCGGGATGACCATGCTCTCGCAACGGGCCGGTGGGCGCTTGCCACGCCTGATGGCCGCCATGCTGCTCGCATTCCTGTGCGCGACCTCTTTCGGCTGGGCCGCCGCGACGAAACCGGCCGCGCCGCCCCCGCCGCCCCCACCACCGTCGACGTCCGCAGGCGGGGCGCCATCCGCCGCCGAGCTGCAGAGGCTGGTCGACACGCTGCAGAACGACAAGGCGCGCAGCGCGCTGGTCGGGCAATTGCAGGCGCTGATCGCGGCGCAGCGCGCGGCCGTCCCCGCGGCGCCGGCGGCGCCGGCCGATTTCATCGCCGAGCTGTCGCACCACTTCAATGACCTGACCGGCGAGATGCTGGCCGGGGTCGCGGTGGCTTTCGAAGCGCCGCGCATCGTCGCCTGGGCATCCCACCAGGTCAGCGACGACGCGGCGCGCGCCCTGTGGAGCGAGGTGCTGCTCGACTGCGCGATCGTCTTTGGTTCGGCGGTGCTCGCCGAATGGGTGGTGCGCCGGGGCTTCGCCCGGCTCGGCCGCAAGGAGACGGCGCCGCGGCCGCGCCGCAACCTCGTGCGCTTGGCGTTTGCGGTGTTGGGCCTCGTTGTCGAGCTGCTGCCGGTGGCGGCCTTCGCCGGCGCCGCGGTGTTCGCGATGGCGATCACGCTGCCGCCGTTCTCGCCTGGCCGGGCCGCGATATCGCTCTTGGTCCAGGCCATCATCATCGCCCGATTGATCCTCGCCGCTGCCAAGGCCGTGCTGGTGCCGGGCCCGGCATGGCCGAACCTCATCCCGGCGGGCGAAGAAACCCGCAACTACCTCTTGATCTGGGTGCGGCGGTTCACCTGGTGGTGCTTCATCGGCTTCGGCATCGCCGGCGCCGCGTGGTGGCTCGGCGTCCCGGGCGCGATCTACGCCCTGATGCTGAAGGCCGTCGGGCTGGGCCTCACGGTTTTTGGCGTCGTTTTCATCCTGCAGAACCGCGCGCCGGTGGCGCGCTGGATCGAGGGCCGCGCGGCCAGCGGGGCGGGCGGCTGGGCACGGCTGCGCCGGCACCTCGGCGAGACCTGGCACGTCCTCGCCATCGTCTACCTGGTCAGCATCTTCCTCGCCTACTCGCTGCACGACGAGGGCGGCACCGCCTATGTGCTGCGCGCCACCGCGGTGAGCCTCGCGGTCATTGTCGCGGCCCGCCTGCTGGTGCACGCGATCGAGCGCCTGAGCAGGCGCGGCCTTGCCGTCGCGCCCGAGATCAAGGAGCGCTTTCCCTTCCTCGAGCAGCGCGCCAACCGCTACCTGTCGCTGGTCATCGGCATTGCGGACGCCGCGCTCTATGGGCTGGTCGCGCTGGTGGTGATGCAGGCCTGGGGTTTCGCCGCCTTCGCCTGGTTCGGCAGCGGCCCCGGCCGGCGCGTCGCCGGGGTGCTGTTGTCGAGCGCGCTGGTGCTCGCGATCGCACTCGTCGCGTGGGAGATCCTCGCCGGAGCGATCGAGCGCAACCTTGCAACGCTTGACCACGACGGCGCGCCGAGCCGCACCCGCCGGCGCACCTTGTTGCCGCTGCTGCGCACCTCGATGGCCGGCGTGCTGGCGGTGATCGCGGCGCTGACCATCCTGTCGCAGATCGGCGTCGACATCGGTCCGCTCTTGGCTGGCGCCGGGGTCATCGGCGTCGCGATCGGCTTCGGCAGCCAGGCGCTGATCAAGGACATCATCACCGGGCTCTTCATCCTGATCGAGGACCAGGTCGCGGTCGGCGACATCGCCGATCTCGGCAAGGACCACGCCGGCGTGGTCGAGGCGATCTCGATCCGCACGATCCGGCTGCGCGACCTGAGCGGCGTCGTTCATACCGTTCCGTTCAGCGAGGTCACCTCGGTCAAGAACCTGACGCGCGACTACGCCTATGCCGTCGCCCGTGTCGCGATCGCCTATGGCGAGGACATCGACCGGGTGGTCGAACTGCTGGGCGGCGCTTGCGACGAGCTGGCGGCGGACCCCGAGCTCGGGCCGGCGATCCTCGACCCGTTCGACTACCAGGGGGTCGACAGCCTCGACGAATTTTCGACGGTGCTGCTGCTGCGCGTCCGCACGCTGCCCGGCAAGCAGTTCAACGTCGGGCGCGCCCTCAACCGGCTGATCAAGCTGACGCTCGAAAAAAACCACATCGCGACCCGCAGCCCGTCACCGGTGTCGTTGAGCGTCCCCGCGGCGATCACGCTTGCCCAGCCCGATGCGGCCGGCGACGGCGCCGCGCCCCGCCGTCGCACCGCCTGAGGCCAGGGCCAGCGTCACGCATCCGTTTCGGCCAGCAGCTCGGCAATCGCCGCGGCGTCGGTGCAGCCGAGCACCTGCTCGGCGATCTGTCGCGCGAAGCCGGCGCGGGCGAAAACCGCCAACTCGCGCTGGCGGTCGCGCTGGCGATCGCTCGGGGCCGACGCGGCGTGGCGAAAGGGACCGAGGCGCCGCCGCCGGGCAAAGGCGCAGGCGGCGGCGAGATCGGGGTCGCCGGCGCCATCGCGCAGCTGCGCCAGGGCCGCGGCAGCCTCTTCGCGCCCCACTCCCTTGGCCGCGAGCCCGGCGGCGATGCGGCGCAGCGGCTCGCCCCGGGCGAGCCGGCTGCGCGCCCGCATCAGGGCGTAGGCGCCGTCGTCGAGCAGCCCTGTGTCGCGGTAGCGCGCGACGACGGCGTCGATCAGCGCGGCGGCGGCGGCAGGATCGGCCCGGTCGGCGCCGAGCCGCCGCCGCGTCCGACGCAGCAGCACGCGGCGCAGGTTCGCGGCCGAGCTGGCATAGCGCTCGAGGTAGGACAGCGCCCATTTTTCAACGAGCGCGGCATCGAGCGGCGGCGCCGCGCGCCCGCCGCGGTCGTCCGCCTCTATCGGCCGAACTCCACCACGGCGGCCGCTCGGCTCAGGCGGTGGCGGCGGGCGCCATCAGCGGCCAGTACCAATCGTAGAAGCCGCGATCGAGCGGCGCCGCGGCGAGCGCGTCACCGGCCTCGCGCAGCGCGTCGCCGATCGGATCGACGGCGGCGCCGTTGCGCCGCTTCGCTCCGGCGAACTGCACGAGATCGCACTCGGTCTGGCCGGGATAGCGCGGGGTCAGGCGAACCAGGGCGACCTCGCCGTCGCGGATCGCGACAAAGCTCATCGGGCCGCATTCGACCACCGCTTCGCAACCGCCGCCGCCGAATGCGAGATCGGGGGCGTTCCACAAAAACTGCCGCAGCCGCTTCCAGTTGCAGGTTGTCTTGTAGCGTTGCCGGCGGCTCACTTCACGCTCGGCGAGGTCCTCGGGGATGGCGCCGAGTTCGACCGGCCCCGCCTCCGGCGGCAGCGGCGCGGCGGTCGACGGATCGACGAAAATCAGCCCGCGCTGGATCTGCATCGCGTAGTGCGGTAGGCGAAAACGCGAGCGGTCGGTCATGTTCGGCTGCAGCATCGGGTCGGTCAGCCGGCCGTCGAGCGCATAGGACCAGCCGTGATACTGGCAGAACAAGTGGTCGACGCGGCCGCTCTCCTCCTCGCAGACGCGGTATCCGGCATGGAGGCAAGCGTTGCGCAGCGCGTGGATGCGCTCGGAATTCTCGCGCACCAGCACGACCGAACGCGGCCCGATATCGACCCGCAGGAAATCGCCGTCGGCGGTGAGCCGGCTCGCGTGGTCGATCACCAGCCAGGGCTGCGTCACGATGTGCGCGACCTCGGCGGCGAAAACGTCATACGCCTCGAAAAACTCTGGCGCGGCCTCGATATCGCGGCCGCCGTCAAACTGGTCGCCAATCGCCTTGATGCTGTCGGGAAGCTCCATCTCTCGAATCCGATCCCTGCTGCGCGGTGCCCATTGCGCTATAGCCCGGTTTGCCGCGCAAGCCTAGCCCCGCGCGCACGCGGGCGGTGAAATTCGCGGGGTCGGGCGGCGGATCGGGGGTCTTCGAGAAGGCGGCGGGGCTCGGTTGGGAGCCCCGCCTCGCGTACCGCTATTCCTTCTTATCCTTGTTGGTTTCGTCCGGCCGCGCCGCAGGATGCGGGCCGGCTGTCTCGTGGCCGCGCGGGGCCGGAGCGGCGTGCGGCGGCGCCGCGGCCGCGGGCGGCATCGTGCTGCCCTGCCCGATCGCGCCATGCGGCGCTACCGCATGCTCGGTGGACTGCGCCGCGGGACGGGCCGCGCCTTGCGGCGGCACCCCGGGCTCGGCCCGCATCCCGGCATGTTCCGGCGGACGTGGGGCCGCCATCGGCGCGGCGGTCTCGTGCGGCTGACGCTGCACCGCCGGCGCACCGGCCCGCATCTGCTCCGGGCGCCGCTCGGCCGGCGGCGTGGTCGTCGCCGCCTCGCCCCTATTCGGCTGCACCGTCGGGCTATGGCTGGCGAGCGGAGCGTGGTTCGTCGGCTCCGCGCGGGGCTCCGCCCCGGTCGCCTGCGTCTTGCCGGGCTCGGTGATCGGGCGACGGCTCGCGGCCGCGCCACTTTCGGTCGACCTCGAGCGGTTGCCGATCGTGGCGCCGCCGGTCGGGGCGGTCGCCGACTTCGATGGCTCCGGCTTGGCGGTCGCCGCCTCGTGCGAAGCCGGCGGCGTGGTGCCGGGTCGCGTCGTGCCCGGCTGGGCTGTGGTGATGCCGGTCCTCGCCCCGGGCGTGGCGCCGGTCGTCGCATGCCCGGTTTGGATCTGCGCCGGCTGGCGCGCGGCGCGCTGCGGCAAGCCGACGACGGCCGCCGCGGCCGCCGGGGCTACCGTACCGGCGGGACCCGCCGCGGCAGTCGTGCGCGAGCGCGACTCGGCGGCCGGGGCCGCGAGCACGACCGGGCCGCTATGCCGCCAAGTGTCGCCCGGGCCGATCTGCGCGTCACGGGTAATCCGCGTGTAGTCGCTGCGGTTGACCGTTATCCGGTCGGCGCGCCAATCCGGCTGGCTCCAACCCCATAGCGGGGCGACAATGCCGTAGCCGACGCCGAATTCGAGCCCGGGCTCGATCGTCTCGGCGATAAAGCCGGGCGGCGGCGGAACGTAAACCGGCGGAAAGCCGCGATCCGGCCACTCGCCGTAAACGATCATCGGGTTGTAGACCGGCACGAACATCTGGTCCGCCTCGGCCGGCATGATCACGATCGCGGTGCCTTCCTCGCGCACGACGAGGTGGTGCAGGGCTTTCAGCCGGCCCGCCTTGAACGCCAGATGGCGCAACGCCTGGACCCGCGCCATCACCGCCGGCTGCTGCGTGGCGAAGGCGACGCCGAGGGTCTGCGTCCAGTCGATATGCTCGCTCAGCATCACGATGAGTTGCGGGAACGGAACGAGCGCCTTGACGCTCGGGTCCCACGGCAGCGGCTGCAACGCCGCGACCAGCGCGTCGCCCTTCAGCGCGGCGTTCGCCGGATCCTGCAGCCACTGCGCCGCGTCGACGATCTGCTGCGGGTAGGTCGCCGCCATCAGCACCTGGGTCAGCAGCTGATCGGGATAGAGCGCGATCGGCGCGACCATCTGGTCGATCTGCGCGCGGGTATATTGCACCGCGGCCGGATTGGCGGCCGGGCCGAGCGCGGCGGCCGCCTCGCCGGGGCTGGGCGGCGCCGCCAGCGCGAGCCCGGGCGTCAACAGCAGAAATGGCAGAACCTGCGCCATGATGCGCAGCCGGAATGATGTCATCGGTCAATACCTCTTGCAGAATTGCGGAGCCGCGCCGCTCCCGGGCGCCAATTGCAGGCGCCGCCGGGCGACAACCTCCGCTGTTACCGGTAAGAACACGTGATCGACCCCGGCAATTCCGCAACCGGTGAGAAATCGCGCGGATTGCTCGCCGCCGCGGCATTCGCGGACCGCGCGAACGGCTTGCCCTCGGCGCGCGGGCGAGGCAGCATGCGCGCATCGCGGCCGCGTCGCGGCCGGCACATTTCGGGAGGTAACGATGCCTGTAATCAAAGCCGCCGATCTCGCCTATGGCCGGCTGCGTTCGCCCGATCTCGACAAGCAGGAGGAATTCCTGACCGCGTTCGGCATGGTGCGCGCCGAGCGCACGCCAAAGGCGCTCTACATGCGCGGCACCGACGCGCCGCACCACATCCACGTCACCGAACTGGGCGAGCCCAAATACGTCGGGATCGCGCTGCATGCCGGCAGCCTGGAAGATTTGGAAAAGCTCGCGCGCGCCCCGGGTGCGACGCCGATCGAAGCGATCGACGAGCCGGGCGGCGGCAAGCGTGTCCGCCTGACCGACCCCGACGGGTTCCAGGTCGAGGTGATCCACGGCATGGCGCAATTGCCGAAAATCCCGGTGAAGCGCCCGCCGGTCAACAGCGGCGAAGACAAGACGCAGCGACGCAACGCCCTCTACTACAAGGGCGTCGAGCGCGGCCCGTCGCACATCAAGCGCTTCGGCCATTTCGTCGTGCATACCCCGCAGTATGCGAAGACCGTCGGCTGGTATCGCGAGATGTTCGGCTTCCGCTGCTCTGATGAGGTGTACGCCGGCAGCAAGGACAACATCACCGGCTCGTTCAACCGCCTCGATCGCGGCGACGACTTTGTCGACCACCATGCCTTCTTCTGCATCCGCAGCGACAAGAAGGGGCTGAACCACCTCAGCTACGAGGCCGCCGACATCGACGACGTCATGATCGGCCACGACGTCATGGCGGCGAAGGGCTACGAGCATTTCTGGGGCATCGGCCGGCATTCATTGGGCAGCCAGGTCTATGATTACTGGGGCGATCCGTGGGGCCGCGTGCACGAGCACTGGGCCGACACCGATGTGCTCAACGCCAGCGTCCCGGCCAATCTGATCGCCCGCGAGGACCTCGCCGGACCGTGGGGCGGCCCGCCGCCGGAGAAGTTCATGCACCACGCGACCCCGTAAGCCGGAGCCGCGCCCCCACCCCAACCCTCCCCCGCCTGCGGGGGAGGGGGAAGAGTAGCCACTGCACGGTCGGCCCCCTCCCCCGCAGGCGGGGGAGGGTTGGGGTGGGGGTCACCGCCGACAATCGAGACCAAGGAGCAACCGAGATGAACACCGTCGTCCGTTGCGGTCAGCTGTTTACCGGAGCTGACGACGAAGCCCGCGCTGGCGAGGTGCTCGTCTATGACGAAGACGGCGGGCTGCGCTATGTCGGCCCCGAGGCCAACGCGCCGCGACGCGCGAAGGCCGACCGGGTGATCGACCACTCGGGCGGCTTCGTGATGCCGGGCCTCATCGACGTCCACACCCACCTCGCCTACGGTAACGCCAAGAGCGAGGAGGACATCGACCTCTACAGCCCGATGGAGTTCCGCACGCTGCGCGGCATGTTCTTCGCCCAGAAGGTGGCGGCCGCGGGCTACACCGCGATCTGCTCGCCGGGCGACGCCGGGCAGATCTCGCTGTCGATCCGCAACGCGATCAATGCGGGCCTCTTCGATGGGCCGCGGGTCGTGGCGGCGGGACCCTATATCACGACCCACCAGGGCCTCACCGACTGGTATCCGACCTGGATCGGCGCGCCCTCGACCTCGATCGGCAAGCTCGTCACTAACATCAACGAAGCGGTCGAGGAGGTGCGCTGGCAGGTCAAGAACGGCGTCGACTGCATCAAATTGGCGCTCGACGGCATCCAGCGCCGCCCGGACGGCGAATTGATCGCCGCCTTCACCCAGGACGAAACCGACATCATCGTGCGCGAGACCCACCGCATGGGCAAAAAGGCGATCGCCCACGCGGTCGGTCGCGAGGCGACGCTCTACGCGGCGCGCGCCGGGGTCGACCTGATTTTCCACGGCTTCGACCTCGACGACGAATGCATCGCCGCGATGCTGAGGACCGGCAGCGTCTTGTGCCCGACCCTGACCCACCCGAAGAACCTGATCGAGTTCACCCAGCCGCACGAGCCGGCGGCCCAGAAGGGCCGCGTCGAGCAGACCGAGAAACGCTACCGCGAGGGCGTCGCCCGGCTGAAAAAGGCGGTCGCCGCCGGGGTGCCGTTCCTGACCGGCACCGACACCGGCTTTGCGATCACCCCCTACGGCGAATGGCACGCCAAGGAACTGGAATTGTTCGTCGCCGATCTCGGCTTCAGCCCGGCGGCGGCGATGCGAGCGGCGACTGAGGTCAACGCGCGCTTCATGGGCGACCACATCGGCGTCCTCGAAAAGGGCCGCGCCGCCGATTTCATCGTGTGGGACGGCTCGCCCTTGGCCGACATCCGCCTGCTGCAGGACAAGCGGCGGCTGCGCGCGGTCTATATCGCCGGCAAGGAATACAAGATGGCCGACCGGCCCTACGACCCCCGCCGCGTCACCGATTTCGCCCTCTCGAACTGGACCGACCTCTACACCCAGGCCCGCGTCGCCGAGTTGCGCGCCGGCCAGCGCCGCCTTGCGGCGGAGTAGCGCCCCGCCCTTTATATAACCGCATCTATATAACCGCATTCCCGGCGCAAGCCGGGACCCACTCCTCAACGGCTCCGTCACCGGAAGGGTGGGTCCCGGCTTGCGCCGGGAATGCGGTTTTGGGTATGGCGCCCGAACCTGCAGTCGGATGGATTATTCCGCAGCAAGCGCCGGCGATGGGAGCGGCGCGCGGAAGCGGGCCAGCAGCTCCGCCTCCGTCGCCTTGGTACGCTCCAAATTGGCCGCTTTCACGTGGCCGAAGCCGCGAATTTCCAGCGGCAACGCCGCGAGCTCGACCGCGACCGCGTGGTTCTCCGGCGACAGTCCGGCGACGATCTCATCCAGCAGCGCCTCGTATTCGGTAACGAGCCGCCGCTCGGCGCGGCGCTCCTCGGTGCGGCCGAAAATGTCGAACGGCGTGCCGCGCAACCGGCGCAGCTTGGCGAGCAGGCGGAAGGCTCCGAGCATCCACGCGCCATAGACCTTCTTCTTCAGGTGCCCGGTGGCGGGATCGCATTCGGCCAGGAGCGGCGGCGCCAGGTGAAAGCGCAGTTCGTAGGGACCCTCGAACTGGTCGGCGACGCGCTTCTGGAAATCGCTTTCCGCATAGAGCCGGGCGACCTCGTACTCGTCCTTGTAGGCCATCACCTTGAAGAGCGCCCGCGCCGCCGCCTCGGTCAGCGCGGTGCCGCCGCCGAGCCCGGCTTCAGCCTGGCGCACCCGCCCGATGCGGTCGAAATACCGCCGTGCATAGGCAGCGTTCTGATAGGCGGTGAGGAATTCGACGCGCCGGCCGACCAGTTCATCCAAGGTTTCGGAGATCCGGTGGCTCTCCGGAGCGGCCGCGTTGGGGGTGGCGCGCGCCGCGACCGCCGCCCGGTCGACCGCGGCGCGCCGGCCCCACAAAAACGCGTCGCGGTTGAAATCGATGGCGACCGCGTTGAGCTCGATCGCGCGCTCGATCGCCACGGCCGAGACCGGCACCAGCCCGCGCTGATAAGCGTAGCCCAGCATGAAGAGGTTGGTCGCGATCGAATCGCCGAGGAGCCCGGTGGCGAGGCCGGTGGCGTCGATGAATTCGGCGTTGTCGTCGCCGATTGCCGCAGCGATGTTGCGGCGCAGATCGCCGCCGGGAAACGCCATGTCGGGGTGGCGGGTGAAGTCGCCGGTGATCGTCTCGTGGCTGTTGACTATCGCGCGGGTCGCACCGGCCTGCAGCCGCGACAGCGCTTCGCCGCCGGCCGAGACGACGAGGTCGCAGCCGAGCAACAGGCGCGCGGCGCCGGCCGCGATGCGCACCGCGTGGATCGCATCGGGCCGCGCGGCGATGCGCACATGGCTCAAGACCGCGCCGCCCTTTTGCGCCATGCCGAGCTGGTCGAGCACCGCGACACCCTTGCCTTCGAGATGCGCCGCCATGCCGAGAAGCGCGCCGATCGTCACGACGCCGGTGCCGCCGACCCCGGTGACGAGGATGCCGTAAGGTTCGGCGATGTCGGGCAGCGCCGGCTCGGGCAGCGGCGGCAGGCCGTCATCGGCCAGATCGGCGGCGGCGCGCTTGCGCGGGCTGCCGCCCAGCACCGTGACGAAGCTCGGGCAGAAGCCGTTGAGACAGGAAAAATCCTTGTTGCAGCTCGACTGGTCGATCGCGCGCTTTCTGCCGAACTCGGTCTCGACCGGCACCACCGACAAACAGTTCGAGGTCGCCGAGCAATCGCCGCAGCCCTCGCAAACCAGATCGTTGATAAAGACGCGCCGCGCCGGGTCGGGGAAGCGGCCGCGCTTGCGGCGGCGGCGCTTTTCGGCGGCGCAGGTCTGGTCGTAGACGATCGCGCTGACGCCCTGCAGCTCGCGCAACTCGCGCTGCACCGCGTCGAGGTCATCGCGGTGGCGCACCGTCGCGCCGTGCGGGAATTCGGTGCCGAGCGGGTATTTGTCGGGTTCGTCGGTGACGACGACGATCGGCGAGACGCCCTCGGCGGCGAGCTGCCGGGTGACGATCGGCACCGTCAGGCCGCCGTCCAATGGCTGGCCGCCGGTCATCGCGACCGCGTCGTTGAACAAGACCTTGTAGGTCATCGTGACGCCGGCGGCGACCGCGGCGCGGATCGCCAGGATGCCGGAATGGGTATAGGTGCCGTCGCCGATATTGGCGAAGACGTGGGTTGTTTCGGTGAACGGCGCCTGGCCGATCCATGAAGCACCCTCGCCGCCCATCTGGGTGAAGGTCGCGGTCGAGCGGTCCATGAATTGCGACAGGTAGTGACAGCCGATGCCGGCAAGCGCCCGGCTGCCGTCCGGCACCTTTGTCGAAGTATTGTGCGGGCAGCCCGAGCAGAAATAGGGCGTGCGCAGCAGCGGCACGACCGTGCCGCCGGTCTGGCGCTCCTGCGCATCGAGGCGGGCGATCCGTTCGGCGAGCCAGGGCGCGCCGCCGAGAGCGGCGAGGCGGCGGGCGATGATGCGGGCGATCTGGCTCGGCGCCAATTCGCCGTTCGACGGCAGGATCCATTCGCCGCTCTCATCGAACTTGCCGACGATGCGCGGGCGGCGCTCGGCCGGCCAATTGTAAAGCTGTTCCTTCAACTGCGTCTCGATGACAGCGCGCTTCTCCTCGACGACGAGCACTTCCGCGAGGCCTTCGGCGAAGGCGCGCACCCCCTCGGGTTCGAGCGGCCACGGCATCGCCACCTTGTAGAGGCGCAGGCCAATCGCGCGCGCGTCGGTCTCGCCGATACCGAGGTCGTCAAGCGCCTGGCGGACGTCGAGATAGGATTTGCCGGTGGTGACGATGCCGAACCGCGGCGCGGGCGCGTCGATGACGATGCGGTCGAGCTTGTTGGCGCGCGCGAAGGCCAGCGCCGCCGGCAATTTATATCGGTGCAGCCGCAATTCCTGGTCGAGCGGCATGTCCGGCCAGCGGATGTTGAGGCCGCCCGGCGGCATCTCGAAATCGCCCGGCAGCACGATCTCGACGCGGCCGGGATCGACCGCGATCGAGGCCGAACTGTCCATCGTCTCGGCAACGGTCTTGAAGGCGACCCAGCACCCCGAATAGCGCGACATCGCCCAGCCATAGAGGCCGAGATCGAGGATGTCGTCGACCCCGGCGGGGTTCAACACCGGGATCAGCGCGTCGATGAAGGCGAATTCCGACTGGTGCGCCAGGGTCGAGGATTTGCAGGTGTGGTCGTCGCCGGCCAGCGCCAGCACACCGCCCAGGGGCGCCGAGCCGGCGGAATTGCCGTGCTTCAACGCGTCGCCACTGCGGTCGACCCCCGGCCCCTTCCCGTACCACATGGCAAAGACGCCGTCGTATCTGGCGCCGGGAAAGAGCCCCAATTGCTGGCTGCCCCAAACCGCGGTCGCCGCCAGCTCTTCGTTGATCGCCGGCTGAAACTTGACGTGGTTGCGCTCGATGAAGCGCCGCGCACCCCACAGCGCCTGGTCGAATCCACCCAAGGGCGACCCGCGATAGCCCGCGATAAAGCAGCCGGTATTGCGCCCGGCGGCGATGTCGCGCTGGCGCTGCAACAGCGGCAGGCGAACCAGCGCCTGCGTGCCGGTCAGGTAAACCCGGCCGCTCTCGAGAGTATACTTGTCGTCGAGCGTCACCGCCGCTAACGCCATCACCCTCTCCCGCGACCGCTCGCTGCAACCGGCCTCAACGTAATCGTTGCGCGCCGCCGGCTCAATGACGCCGGTCTGCGCCGCGACTCGAGCGCAAACGGCCGCTGTAAAGCGCTATCCGCGACCTTATATAGGCGTCATGGCATTTGCGCGGGCGGGCTCCTCTGGGTAATGCTCGCCGCGGGCTTGCTTCCTTAAGGTTATGCGATGACCGCCACGGTACTGGAACGGGTGCCCTTCAGCCCGACGCTGCTCGCCTCGCTGCGCCAGCGCCTGGGCGACCGGCTGTCGACCTCGGCGGCGATTTGCGAACAGCATGGCAAGGACGAATCCTACCATGCGCCGCACGCACCGGACGCGGTGGCGTTTGCCCAAAGCACCGAGGAAGTCGCCGCAATCGTCACGCTGTGCGCCCAATACAAGACGCCGGTCATCGCGTTCGGCACCGGCACCTCGCTCGAGGGACATGTCGCGGCGCTGAAGGGCGGCGTCTGCATTGACCTGTCGCAGATGAACCGGGTGCTGCGGGTCAACTCCGAGGATCTCGACGCGACGGTCGAAGCCGGCGTGACGCGCAAGCAGCTCAACGAATACCTGCGCGACACCGGCCTCTTCTTCCCGATCGATCCCGGCGCCGATGCCTCGCTCGGCGGCATGGCGGCGACCCGCGCCTCGGGCACCAACGCGGTGCGCTACGGCACGATGCGCGAGAACGTCCTGTCGCTGACCGTCGTGCTGGCCGACGGGCGGGTGATTCGCACCGCGAGCCGCGCCCGCAAATCGGCCGCCGGCTATGATCTGACGCGGCTCTTTGTCGGTTCGGAAGGGACGCTCGGCATCATTACCGAAGTGACCGTGCGGCTCTACGGCATACCCGAGGCGATCTCGGCCGCGGTCTGTGCGTTTCCGACGATAGCCGCGGCCGTCGACACGGTGATCCTGACGATCCAGAGCGGCGTCCCGGTCGCGCGAATCGAGCTGCTCGACGAGGCGCAGATCGACGCCATTAACAAATATTCGAAACTAGATCATCGTGTAGCGCCCACGCTGTTCTTCGAGTTCCACGGCACCGAGGCGGGAGTTGCCGAGCAGGTCGCAACGGTAAAAGCGCTCGCGGCCGAGCATGGCGGCGACGATTTTCGTTGGGCCAGCACGCCCGAATCGCGCTCGAAGCTCTGGCAGGCGCGCCATGACGCCTATTACGCGGCACTGGCTCTGCGGCCTGGATCAAAGGGTTGGCCGACCGATGTGTGCGTGCCGATCTCGCGGCTGGCCGAATGCATCGACGAAACCAAGCGCGATCTGGCGCAATCCCCGATCCGCTCGGCGCTCGCGGGGCACGTCGGAGACGGCAATTTTCATCTGATCTTCATGATCGATCCCGAATCGCCTGAAGAAATCGCCGAAGCTAGCCGCCTCAACGAACGCATGATTGCTCGTTCTCTCGCAATGGAGGGCACTTGCACCGGCGAACACGGCATCGGTTACGGCAAGATGGACTACCTTGTTGACGAACATGGCGAGGCGGTTACTGTGATGCGCCGGATCAAGGAGGCCCTTGACCCTGACGATATCCTAAATCCAGGAAAGATCATCCGGCGGTAACATAACCGCAGTCGCACCGCTGAAATAGGCGACGATGAAAAACAGCTGTTGGAACCAATAAACCGCTTCACTGTTCGCTTATTTGTCGCTATTCTTCGTTGGAAATTCGGGGGCCGATGCTGGCGCTCCCGGCTGGGCTTCGGCGGAATGTCGGCCGGAACCGTCGTCCTCAACACCGGCTTTTTCGCTTCGGAGCCTAATGGTCGCGTCCGTGCTGAACTGATGTCACGCAACCGCGACTTCGCACGCCAAATAGCGCACGACAAAGCTGCAGCCCAAGGTCTTTGGTAATGGAGAAATCGAGTAAAAGGGGGAAAATCCCCCAATCAGACTGGCCGTCGATCATGGCCAGGTACGACGCGGGGGAGACGCTGGCGAGCATCGCGCGAACCTACGATTGTTCGCCACCCGCCATCAGCTATGTCGTCAGCCGCAGCCGCACGCGCCAATCCGCTGCGCCGCCGCCGGGCACGTCAGCGGGCACGTCAGCGGGCACGACGGAGCCGCAACTGGTCAAGGCGGCGATGCCGGAGATGGCGACGGACAGCGCCAGAGCATTCGGTCTCGCGATCCCGGCGGCAAGCCCGCAACCGGCGCCGCCAGCAGCGGCTCCGGGCCAACTGCGCATCACGGAGCGGCCCGTTGTTGCGCCGGGCGCGCGACGCGACGAGCCTCCGCCGCGCGAGGCAAACGGATTTGTCCGCAATGGCGGCGGCGAGCGGCATC
The DNA here is from genome assembly GCA_035309005.1 of Allostellaceae bacterium. Taxonomy (GTDB): domain Bacteria; phylum Pseudomonadota; class Alphaproteobacteria; order ATCC43930; family CGMCC-115725; genus DATARH01. The sequence goes on from DATGFP010000112.1 coordinate 35,181, forward strand.
CGGGCTTTCCCGGTCTGCCCCCGCGCGCGACGCCGCCAGCGCAGCGCCCGGCCGATCTGCCTTCCGCTGTGAGCGACGGCAACGGCGACCAGCGGCGCACGCTGCACCTGTCGCTGGGCGGCGCGCCAAACGGCAACGGCACCGCGAACGCGGCCGAGCCGCAGCCGGAAGAGCGGCCCCATAATAACGGCGGGGGGAGCGATGGCTTCTCGCGTCAGGCAGCCGCAGACCGTCTTGCCCCCTCGACGCCTGCCGCACCGCCGCGCCCGGCATTCGCCGAACGGACTTCAGGGTTTTCCGAGGCGCCGTCCGGCGCTTATCGCGGCCCTGGCAACGGCGGTTTTGGCAACGGCGGCGCTGGCAACGGCAACGGCGGCAACGGCGGCCATGCCGGCGACGGGCAGCGCCGGGACGCCGGCGGGGCCTTCATCGACCAGGAACTGCGCACCCGGGTCGACGGCGACATCGCCGCTTTCCTCGCGGCCTTCGATGCGGCGCTCGCGGCGGACACGCAGGAAAGCCGGTCAGCGTTGCGCGAAGCAACCGACCGGCTGTTGCGCGCCGGCGCCCGCACCCGCATCGAACTCGAGCGGCTGGAAGCCCGCATCCCGCTGCCGCCGCGCGACAACCGCGAGCGCGGCGCGCCCGAGTATCGCCAGCGCTGAGCTGCTCCGCCGCGTTAAGACTGCCCTGTCGCGGCGACGCGTGCCCGGCTGCGCGGCGGTTTGACGCTGCGGCGCAAAGGCCATAGATTTCGCCCCGTCGCAGCTGACGGAGCACCGCCATGGCCTTTACCATCGCGCCGATGACCGCCCATACCGGCGCCGAAATCCGCGGCCTCGACCTGACGCAGCCGATCGACCCCGACACGCGCGAGGCGCTCAACCGCGCGTTCGCACAATTTCATGTGCTGGTCGTGCGCGACCAGAAATACGGACCAGACGATTTCCTCAAGGCGGTGCAGCTGTGGGGCGAATTGCAGCCGCACGACAAAAAGGAACTGCACGTCCCCGGCTACCCGCAGATGTATTTCGTCTCGAACGAGCAGACCGTGCCCGGCAAACGCTACATCTCGGGCGAGACGTTCCACTCGGACCACTCCAACCACCCCGCCCCGCCCAAGGCGACGATCCTCTATCCGGTGGCGTTGCCGAGCCAGGGCGGCGACACGCAATACGTCAACATGCACCTCGCCTATGACGAATTGCCCGAGGCGACCAAACGCACGATCGATCCCTTGCGGGCGGTGCATGTTTATCTCAGCAAATATAGTCCGCGCGAGCTGAAGCCGTTGAACGAGGAGAGCCTCAAGGCGCTGCCGGCGCCGGGCGTCCATCCGTTGGTGCGCGTCCACCCGGAGAACCATCGCAAGGCGCTGTTCCTCAACCCGGTGCGGATCGAGTCGATAATCGGCATGCCCGACGACGAGGCGCTCGACCTGGTCGCCGAGCTAATGGCGCATGCGACGCAGCAGCAATACGAATACCGCCACCAATGGCGCTACGGCGACATGGTGCTGTGGGACAACCGCAGCGTCATGCACAAGGCCAACCCCGATTACGACATGAATGAGCGCCGCTACCTCTACCGCCTGATGCTGAAGGGCGAAGCGCCGATCCCGGTGGCCGCGGCGGCATAGAAATGCCGGCGGCCGCGCCAATTGGTAGGCTGGCTTATAGGTGTCCTTCCTTACGACCCGCAACCCTGCGATGCTCGATCGGCGATTGCGGCATGGCAAAATCGCGGGCTAGCCTGAACGGCGTTCAAAAAATAGGGTGAGACCAATGGCGGCGTGGAGCGAACACCATCTCGAGCTCGGCGACGTCAAGCTTCGGGTGCTGCGCGCCGGAAGCGGCCGGCCGGTCTTGGTGCTGCATCACGATATCGGCACCCCCGACGACCTGCCGTTTTATGACGCGCTGGCCGACAGGTTCGACGTCATCGTGCCGCGCCATCCCGGCTTCGGTGAGCCAGAGCGGCCGCAATGGATGCGCCATCCGCGCGACATCGCTTCGCTCTACCAGTGGCTCCTGGCCGATCTCGGGATCGAGCGCGCCAGCCTCGTCGGGCTCGGCTTCGGCGGCTGGATCGCGGCCGAGATGGCGGCATTGGCGCCGCGCGACTTCCACCGGCTGGTGCTGGTCGGCGCGATGGGCGTCAAGCCCCCCGAGGGCGACATCTACGACCAAGCGATCGTCAGCTATATCGACTATGCCCGCGCCGGTTTCCACGACCAGGGCGCGTTCGCGCGCATTTTCGGCGATGTCTCGACCGACCAGCTGGTCGCCTGGGATCTGTGCCGCGAGATGAGCTTCCGCATCGCCTGGAAGCCCTACATGTACAGCCAGACCCTGCCGCATCTGTTGGGCGGGGTGCGCGCCCCGGCCCTGGTGGTATGGGGCGACGACGACAAGATCGTGCCGCGCAGCGCCGGCGAGCGCTACGCCCGCGCGCTGCGCGAGGCGCGCTTCGAAATCGTGGCCGGGTCCGGGCATTGCGTCGACATGGAGCAGCCCGAGGCGCTCGCCCGCCTCGTCACCCCGTTCATCGAGCAGAATTAGAGATTCCAGGCTGCACGGCGGTGCCGGCCCCTCACGCTCCCGCTGGCGCGGGTCCCTCCCTCTCCCCGTGTCCACGGGGAGAGGGTTGGGGTGAGGGGCAGGCGCCGGCACGTCAAACGCCCCAGTTTTGATCTGGCCGCTCGGCTAAGGATCAGAGGAGAACGCCATGCATCTGATGTACTTCACCGAGCAGCCGATGTCGGCCTATCCGTCGGATATCGGGCTCGCGACCGGCCATACCGCGCTGATGTTCTCGAACAAATACTTCGACCCGGTGGCCGGCAGCCGGCTCTACAACGAATACCTCGAACAGTACATCATGGTCGACGAACTCGGCTTTGACGGCATCATGCTGAACGAGCACCACAACGCGCCGTTCTGCATGCAGGCGAAGGCCAACATCTTCGCCGCGATCCTCGCCGCGGTGACCAAGAACGTGAAGATCGTCATGCTCGGCAACCCGCTGCCGCTGGCGGAAAACCCGGTGCGGCTGGCCGAAGAATTGTCGATGATCGACATGATCTCGAAGGGCCGGCTGGTCTCGGGCTTTGTGCGCGGCGGCGGCCAGGAGCAGCTCGCGACCGGCGTCAACCCGGCCTTCAACCGCGAGCGTTTCCAGGAAGCGCACGACCTGATCGTCGCGGCATGGACGCGCGAGGGGCCGTTCCGCTGGGAGGGTGCGCATTACCAGCATCGCGTCGTCAACCCGTGGGCGGTGCCGCTGCAGAAGCCATACCCGCGGGTATGGATCCCCGGCGTCATCAGCCCCGAGACGATCGTCTGGGCGGCGCAGCACGGCTATCCCTACATCGCGCTCAACACGCCGGTCGAGCGCACGAAGCAGATCTGGCAGATCTACGACAAGGAGGCGGCCGATGCGGGCTTCCAGGGCGGCCCCGCTTATCACGGCCTCCTGAAGCAGATCCATGTCGCCGAGACCGAGGAGAAGGCGATCCAGAACGCCGCGCAATTCCGCTGGATGCAAGGCGAGTTTACCGGCCTTGCGCATCCGGTATGGTCGACGCCATCGGGTTACGGCAGCCCGGCCAACCGTCGCGCGTTCGTCGAGTTCGCCTCGGGCGTGTCGAAAAACCCGCGCTACCGGCCGGACCTCGAAAAGCAGATGGAAGAATTGATGATCATCGCCGGCACGCCGAAAACGGTGATCGCCAAGCTGCGCATCCTCTTGGAGGAGACGCGGCCCGGCATCCTCGGCCTCTGGGGCAATGACGGCACCGTCACCCACGAAGACGCCAAGACGTGCATTCGCCTGATGGGCGAGGAAGTCCTGCCGGCGGCGCGGGAAATGGCGAAAGAGTTCGATCTCAAGAGCCCGTTCGAGACCAACGATCCGGTCAGCGTCGATTACATGCCGGGCCGCGCCAAGGCCGCTGGGGAAGCCGTGCGCGCGGCGGCGGAGTAGCCTGCAACAATGCTTCTGTCATACCGGCGAAGGCCGGTACCCACGGTTCAAGCGCCGGGACGGTTGAGATGTGGATACCGGCGTTCGCCGGCATGACAAGCAGGAGATAGGAGACAGCCCATGCACGTCATGTATTTCACCGAGCAGCCGATGTCGGCTTATCCGGCCGATATCGGCCTCGAAACCGGCCACACCGCGCTGATGTTTTCGAACAAGCACTTCGATCCCGTCGCCGGCAGCCGGCTCTATAACGAATACCTCGAGCAATACATCTACGCCGAGGAACAGGGCGTCGAAGGCTTCATGCTGAACGAGCACCACAACGCGCCGTTCTGCATGCAGGCGAAGTGCAACATCTTTGCTTCGATCCTCGCCGCGGTGACCAAGAAGGCGAAGATCGTGCTGCTCGGCAACCCGCTGCCGCTGGCGGAAAACCCGGTGCGGCTCGCCGAAGAGCTGGCGATGATCGACATGATCTCGAAGGGCCGGCTCGTTTCCGGCTTCGTGCGCGGCGGCGGCCAGGAGCAGCTCGCCAACGGCGTCAACCCGGCCTTCAACCGCGAGCGCTTCGAGGAGGCGCACGACCTCGTCGTCGCGGCCTGGTCGCGCACCGGCCCCTTCCGCTGGGAGGGCACGCATTACCAGCAGCGCGTCGTCAACCCCTGGGCGGTGCCGCTGCAGAAGCCCTATCCGCGCGTTTGGATCCCCGGCGTGCTGAGCCAGGAGACGATCGTCTGGGCGGCCAAGCAGCGCTATCCCTATATCGCGCTCAACACCTCGATCGAGGCGACCAAGAAGATCTGGGAGGTCTACGACAAGGTCGCGCTGGAGACCGGCTACGAGGCCGGCCCGCAAAACCGCGGCTACCTGCAGCAGGTGCACGTCTCCGACAGCGAGGAGAAGGCCGAGAAAAACGCCCGGCAATTTCTCTGGATGCAGGGCGAGTTCACCGGTCTGGCGCATCCGGTATGGGCCAACCCGTCGGGCTATTTCTCGCCCTCGCTGCGCCGCAACTTTGTCGAGTTCGCGGTCGGGCGGGCGGAAAACCCGCGCGGCCGCCCGACCTTCGAGCAGCAGGTCGCCGACGGCCGCATCTTCTACGGTACGCCGAAGACGGTGATCCCAAAGCTGCGCCGGGTGCTGGAGGAAACCCGCCCGAGCATCTATGGCATCTGGGGCAACGACGGCACGGTCAGTAACGAGGACGCGCGCACCTGCATCCGCCTCCTCGGCCAGGAGGTCATGCCGGCGATGCGCGAGATCGGCAAGGAACTGGGGCTCAACGATCCGTTCGAAACCGACGCCCCGGTGCACCTCAAATACTCGACCGACCTGAAGCGGATGCCGCAGGCCGCCGAGTAGCCGCCGGGGCGGGCGGCTTTGCCCGCCGCGCCCTGCTGAGAGGCCGGTCAGCCGCCGTTCATCAAGGGCGGATGCTTGAGGTAGGTCTTGGCGAGCCGCAGGCCGGCATCGCGCATCATCTTCTTGTCGGCGGCCTCGACCGGCGCTGGCGGCATGCGGATGACCGTGTTGTTGCAATAGGTCGCGATCATCGCGCCCGCGTCGCGACGGAGACCCGTCGGGTCCTGGCCGTCGCGCACCGCGCGGATGCCGCGCCGCATCTGGTTGCGGAACTTGCTGATGCCGCGGTCGGTGGCGCTCAAATGCTCCAGCCCGTGGATCGCGATCGGCCGCTGCGACACCTGCGCCTCATAATCGCCGGGGTGGCGCTGGCCTTCTTCGTAGGAATCCATCGCGATCTGGCCGGGCAGCATTTGCTCGCGGTCGGCCCACCACGCCGGGGTCACGCCATCTTCCTCGCTGACGTGCCGCAATTCGATGAACATCGTGTTGGTGTCGTCCATCGGGACCAGCCAGCGGCTCATCATCGGGCCGCTGAAAGCGCGTTCCTGCCGGCCGTTTTCCCAGATCGGCGCGACCTGCTGCAAATTCGGCAGAATGGTCTCGACCATGCGGGTCCAGACATTGTCGCCGACCCGCCGGGTCGCGACATAGATCATACCGATCGGGGTCTCGAGAAAATCAAGTTCCGGCAGCACGCCGAACTCTTCGGTGAAGACCGCGCCGCTGACGATCGTGTGAAGGAACGCGGTGTGCGCCGGGTCCATCGTGTTGTCCTGGATCTGCAGCCAGTTGCACGGATAGAAATATTTCCGGCCGGGGATCACCCGATAGCCGGGCCGCACCAGGCTGTCATAGACCGGGAAAGCCGGCTGCTCGTCGGGCGGGCCCATATAGGCGAAGACCAGCCCATGCGCCTCGCGAACCGGGTAGGCGCCGTGAAACAGCTTGTCCTTCAGCGTGCTATTAGCCGGCTCGCCCGGCGTTTCGAGGATCGTGCCGTCGCAGCCGAACAGCCAGCCGTGGTAGCAGCAGCGTATCCCCTTGGCGCCGACCAGGCCGAATTCGAGCGAGGTGCCGCGGTGCGGGCAATGCAGTTCGAGGAGGCCGACCGCGCCCGATTGGTCGCGGAACGCCACCAAATCCTCACCGAACATCCTGACCCGCCGCGGCAGATCCTTGAGGTCGTCGGAAAAGCACACCGGCTGCCAGAAGCGGCGCATGTATTCGCCGCACGGCGTGTCCGGTCCGACATGGGTCAATTCGCTGTCCTCGCGCGGCACCGCGCGGTGGTAGTAGCCGCCGAATTTCGTCTTTAAGAACGCCGCCCTGTTCGCCATGCCTGCCTCCCTAGGTGCCGGCTCATGGGTGGCCCGTTCGGGCCTTGCGGGCTCAGAATACGATAACGCGCGCGCGGAATCATGCGCGAAACCGCTCCGCGCCGGCCGCCTCACAACCAATCGGGAGCGAAATCGACGATTGTCGCGCCGCCCATGATCGCCGGCAGGTAGGAAGGGGCGCGCGCCAGGAAATGCTCGGCATAAAACCGCGCGGTCGCCCTCCTGGCGGCGGCGAAGGCTGCGTCTCCGCTACCTGCGGCGACCGCGAGACGGGCCATCAGCCAGCCCCCCGCAACCGTCCCGAAGAGCGCCAGATAGGGCACCGACCCGGCCGCCGCCAACGCTGGCTCGGCGTCCACCAGGTAGGCCGTCGCCCGTTCCAGCGCGTCGATCCCCGCGGCGAGGCCGCGATGCAGCGCCAGGCTCGCGGGCTCGCCGCCGAGATCGCCCAAAACCGCGCGCATTTCGCCGATCAGCTCGCGCGCCGCCTCGCCCCTGTCGCGGCCGAGCTTGCGGCCGACGAGGTCGCCCGCCTGGATGCCGTTGGTGCCCTCGTAAATCGGCGCGATGCGGGCGTCGCGCAGGTATTGCGCGGCGCCGGTTTCCTCGATGTAGCCCATGCCGCCATGCACCTGGACGCCCAACGAGGCGATTTCGACCCCCATATCGGTGCACCACGCCTTGACCACCGGGATCAGGAGGTCGGCGCGGCGCTGGGCGCGAAATTTCGCTTCGCCCTCCGGCTCGCGGCGGCTGGCGTCGATCGCCGCCGCCGCCAGATACGTCAAGGCCCGCATCGCCTCGGTCGCCGCGCGCATCGACATGAGCATGCGGCGGACGTCGGGATGATTGACGATCGGCAGCGCCCCCTGGTCGCGCGCCGCGCCGAGCGGCTGGCCTTGCACCCGGGTGCGGGCATAGTCGAGCGCCTGCTGGTAGGCGCGCTCGGCGATCGCGACACCCTGCACGCCGACCAGGAGGCGCTCGCTGTTCATCATCGTGAACATGCATTCGAGGCCGCGGTTTTCTTCCCCGATGCGCCAGCCGACCGCGCCCTCGCCTTCACCGTAGGACATGACGCAGGTGGGGGAGGCATGGATGCCGAGCTTTTCCTCGACCCGCAGCGCCCGCAGATCGTTGCGCTCGCCCGGCCGCCCGTCGGCGTCGGGCAGGAATTTCGGCACCAGGAACAATGAGATGCCGCGGCTGCCCGGGGGCGCGCCCGGGGTCCGCGCCAGCACCATATGGACGATGTTGTCGGTCAAATCGTGGTCGCCGTAGGTGATGAAGATCTTCTGGCCGGCGATGCGGTAATGCTCGCCCCAGCGCGCGTCCTTTGCCGGCACGGCGCGGGTGCGCAGCGCGCCGAGGTCGGAGCCGGCCTGCGGCTCGGTCAGGTTCATCGTGCCGGTCCATTCGCCGGAGACCAGCTTGTCGAGATATTGCCCCTGCTGCTGCGGCGAGCCGTGCGCCTGCAACAGCTCGATCGCGCCGAAATTGAGCAGCGGGCACAAGGCCCAGCTCATGCAGGCCGAGTTCCACATCTCGACGACCGCGGTCGCCAGCGATAACGGCAGGCCCTGGCCGCCGTGCTCGGGATCGCAATGCAGCCCCATCCAGCCGGCCTCGACATAGCGCCGGTAGGCCTCGCGGAAGCCGGGTGGGGTGCGCACAACGCCGTTTTCGAGGACGCTGCCGATGCGGTCGGCCGGCCGGTTCAACGGGTCGAGCTCGGCGGCGGCGAATTTTGCGGCCTCGGCCAGGACCGCTTCGGCGACCTCTGCGGTGCCCGTATCGAGCGCCGCCACCGTGTCGATCACAAAGCGCATGTCGTCGAGCGGCGCGGCGTAAGGCATCGGCGGCACTCCCCAGGCAAGCACAGTCATCGCGACGCGACGCAATTCGGGCGGGCGCAGCCAGCCCGCGCCATCGCATCTTGCGCACGCGGCATGTATGATGGCGCGAAACCGCGAGCGGAGGAAACGGGGTCATGTCTGCCAATGGAGAGCGCTACAACGTCGGCGGCATCATGCTGGAGCGGCCGTTCAAGATCCGCCGCCTCGGGCATTTCGGCTTCAACATCGAAAAGCTCGAGGAAGCGCGGCATTTCTACGGCGACCTCCTGGGCTTCACGATCTCCGACAAGGCCGATTTTTCGCGCGCCCCGTGGTTTCCGAAGGATAAGGGGTTCGGCGACACGCACGGCTATTTCATGCGCTACGGCACCGACCACCACGCGATGGTGCTGTTTTCGAAGCCGGTGATGGACCAGCGCGCCGACCGCAAATTCGCCCCGGAGGTGACGATCAACCAGATCACCTGGCAATGCGGCAGCCTTCGCGAGATCGGCGAGGCGCACACCTACTTCACCGAACAGCAGGTCCGCGTCCAGCGCGTCGGGCGCGACATGCCGGGCTCGAACTGGCATGTCTATGTCTATGACCCGGACGGCCACACCAACGAATTCTATTACGGCATCGAGCAGGTCGGCTGGAACCAGAAATCGAAGCCGCGCGCGATGTATTACCGCGGCTTCCAGGAAAAGCCCGAGCTGCCGCAGATGTCGGAGGCCGCCGAGCTCGCCGACGCCGAAGCCAAGGGCATCGACGTTTTTTCGGGCCACCGCCCGGCGCTCCCTAATGGCGGTGCGCGCTTTGATGTCGACGGCGTCCTCCTGGAGCGGCCGTTCAAGATCACCAAGATCGGTCCGGTGCGCCTCTTCGTCGACGATGTCGGGGAGGCCGAGCGCTTCTATACCGGGCGCCTCGGCCTGACCAAGAGCGAGGAGACCACCTATCGCGGGGCGCGCTCGGTCTTCCTGCGCTGCGGCGCCGAGCACCACTCGCTCGCCCTTTATCCGAAGGAATTGCGCGCAGTCTTGGGCTTGAGCCCGCACACGACCTGCATGTCGTTCGGGGTCGAGGTGGCGAACTATGCGCAACTGCGCGCCGCCAAGGATTTCCTCAAATCGTCGGGCGTCACCTTTGTCGACATCCCGCCCGAGCTCTATCCCGGCATCGACTATTCAGCCTTCGGGTTCGATCCGGACGGCCACTGCATCCAGCTCTATTACTACATGGAGCAGATCGGCTGGGACGGCCGCGTGCGCTCGGCCGCCGAGCGCCGCCCGGTGGCGAAGGACTGGCCCGCGGCGCTGGAGCCGCTCTCGGACAGCTACGTCGACCAGGTCTTCCAGGGCCCGTTCGGCTGATCGCACCCTACTGGCACGAGATTGCTTCGCTGCGCCCGCAATGACAGCCCTTGGTTGTCATTGCGGGGAGCGGAGCGACGAAGCAATCCCCTTCCAAAGGAGGCGATGAGCCATGTCCTTGAGCCGAGAATTCGCCGCCTTTGTCGCCGGGCTCGCCTACGAGGATCTGCCGCCCGCGGTCGTCGACCGCGCCAAGGGCGTGACGTTGGAGGCGCTCTCGTCGGCGGTGGTTGCCCATGCCATGCCGGCAGGCCGGCAGGCGCTCCAGCTGATGCAGGAGGAAGAGGCCGGCGCCGGCGGGGCGGCGACGGTCCTCTGCAGCGGCGCCAAATTGACCAAGGCCGGCGCCGCCTTCGTCAACGCCGAGACGATCTTCGCCGGGGGAAAATGGGATACCTTCCGCATGCTGACCCATCCCGGCACCGCGATCCTGCCGGCCG
>DATGFP010000113.1:0-23951 GCA_035309005.1 Allostellaceae bacterium
GTGCGCGAACTGCTCGTCGATGTACTTCTTCGATTCCGGCCACACCCCGTCGGGATGCGGGAAGTCGGAACCCCACATCAGCGTCTCGACGCCCATCTCCTCGATCAGTTTGGTGCCGACGCGGTCGTACTGGAAGGTCGCCTTGCACTGGGCGCGCCAGTACTCGCTCGGCAGCTTCTTCAGCTTCAAATCCTGGTACTGATCCTTGTACTCGAAATCCATGCGGTCGAGCACGTAGGGGATCCAGCCGATGCCGCTTTCGCCGAGCACCATGCGAATGTTCGGGAAACGCTCGAAGACGGCCGCGCCCATCAGGTCGGTCAGGATCGTCGCCAGCGTCATCTGAAAGCGGACCAGCCCGCTATAGGTCATGCGCCGGGCAACCGTCGGCTCCAAGGACTTGCGCAGCTCCGGGTCGGTCGCCGGGAAGGTGTGGAAATGCAGCGGCAATTGCGTCTCGTTGACCGCCTCCCAGAGCGGGTCCCACGTCGGATGCCACATCGGCGTCATATGCCACGAGCACGACAATTCGACGCCCTTCATGCCGAGCTTGGCGACCCGGCGAACTTCCCGCGCGGCGCCTTCGATGTTGCTGTAGGGCAGGCAGGCGAGGCCGATCATCCGGTCGGGGTAGGTGCTGCTGAAAGCGTGCATGAAGTCGTTGTAGATGCGCAGCATCTCGTCAGCGGCTTCGGGGTCCTTCATCTTGGCGCAGGCGGCCAGGATGCCGTAGATCACTTCGGCGTCGACGCCGTCGCGATCCATGTCCTTGACCCGCAAATGCGGGTCGCCGGGACGGCGCAGACCCTTTTCGAAATAATCGCTGTAGAGGCCCGCTTCGGCCATCTTGTCGGCGCGCAGCTGCTTGCCCGGGACGTGCGGCGTGCCGGTGGCGCCGACGCCGCCGCACAGGCCGTACTCGGCGCCCTCATTGTCGGTCCAGCGCTTCACGCCATCCGAATTCTCGGCGACATACGGCATCAAATCCTTCATTTTGCTCGACGCGTTCGTGGTGAACAGGTCGGGCGGCAGCCACAGCATGTCGAGGTGACAGTCTGCCGAGATACGCCGATACTGCCGAGCCATTCGCCAATCCTCCAGCTGGTCATGCCGCGCGAAATGCGCCGTCTCGGCGCACTACTTGCAGTCTAACGCAGGTCTCCCCCGCGAAGCGCGCATAAATCGCCGGGCTGGCATGCGGCATGGCGAACGCCGTTCAGCTTCGGCCGGTGAACGAGGGCGGCCGCTTTTCGAGGAAGGCGCGCACCCCTTCGGCGTGATCGGGGCTGGCGGCGGCTTTGGCCTGAAGATCGCGTTCGACGTCGAGCTGCGTGTCGAGGTCGTTGGCCGCGGCGGCGTCGAGCGCGCGCTTGGCCAGCGCCAGCCCGACGGTCGGCCCGGCCGCCAGCCGCGCCGCCAGCGCCTGCGCCTCGTCCATCAGGCGGCCGTCATCGACCGCCCGCCAGATCAGCCCCCATTCGGCCGCCGTCTCGGCCGCCAACGGCTCGGCCAACAGCGCCAGCGCGCGGGCCCGCGCCATGCCGACGAGGCGCGGCAGAAACCACGTGCCGCCGCAATCGGGGATGAGGCCGATGCGGGCAAAGGCCTGCACGAAGGTCGCCGATTGCGCCGCCAGCACGATGTCGCACGCCAATGCGAGGTTGGCGCCGGCCCCGGCCGCCACGCCGTTGACCGCGCAGACCACCGGCAGCGGCAGCGCCCGGAGCTTGCGGATCACCGGGTCGTAGTGATCGAGCAGCTGGCCGATCTCGGCCGCCGGCATCCCGGCGATCGCGGCGAGGTCCTGCCCGGCGCAAAAGCCGCGCCCGGCGCCGGTCAGCAGCACCGCCCGGCAGTCCGGATCGGCCGCCGCCCCATCGAGCGCCGCCAGCAGCGCGTCGGCCATCTCCACCGTCAGCGCATTGAGCCGCTCCGCCCGATTGAGCGTGATCAGGCGATAGAAGGGACGGGCTTCGACGATAATCGGCATGCGATTACTCCTAAAATCTCGTCCCCCAAAACCGCATTCCCGGCGCAAGCCGGGACCCACCAATCAACCGCTCGGTCGCTTGACTATCAAGGCACCAAGTTCCGATAGAGGTCGGCCCAATCCGGGTTGTCCCGCTCGATCAGCGTGATCTTCCAGGCCCGCCGCCACTCCTTGATCTGTTTTTCGCGGCGCCACGCGGCGTCGCGGCTTTCGTGCGGCTCATACCAAATGAGCCGGTCGACACTATACTTCGCGGTGAAGCCGGGGGCCGCCCTCAGCTTATGTTCCTCAACGCGCCGCGCCAGATCGTCAGTCATCCCAATGTAAAGGGTCCCGTGCGGCCGGCTCGCGAGCAGATAAACATAGAACATCGAGCAGGCTGCCCCGTGGGTCCCGGCTTGCGCCGGGAATGCGGAGGTGGGCGGGCGCCGCGCTCAGCCGAACAGCGGCGCGATCCGCAATTCGCCGGCCATTTTGTCGAGGGCGGCGCGCAGTTCGGGGGGGATCGGGATGCCGTGCGCGTGGCGCTCGGCGATGCGGTGGTGACGGTCTTCGCCCGGCAGGCGGATGCGCTCGAAGCCGGGCAGCAGAGCCGAGCCGTGCAACTGGCGGATGACCGCGTCGACCTGGCGCTTGAACGCCAGCGGCTCGGCGAACGCCTTGATGTCGATGACGCAGATCGCCTGGCCGGTATTGGTCGGCGTCGTATCGTCCTTGTTGAAGTCGACGACGTCAGCGCCGTTGGCGGCGCCGTTGAGCGTGCCGGCCAGGAGGCCGAACATCAATGCCAATGCCGCGCCCTTGTAGCCGCCGATCGGCAACAGGAACCCGTCATCGGCCCGGTTGGGGTCGGTCAACGGCTTGCCCTCGCGGTCGATCATCCAGCCCTCGGGCATCCTCTTGCCCTGCTGCGCCGCGACCTTGACCTTGCCGTAGGCGGCAACGGTTGTCGCCATGTCGAGGACCAGCGGCGGCTCGGCCAGCGCCGGCACCGCGATCGCGACCGGGTTGGTCGACAACAGCATGTCGATGCCGCCCCACGGCGGCAGGTGGTTGGCGTTGCCGACCGCGAAATAGAGCCCGATCATGTCGTGCTCGAGCGGCATCGCGGCGTAGACCGCGGCCGCGCCGGCATGGTTGCCGCGGCGCACCCCGACCCAGCCGACGCCGTTGTCGCGCGCCAGCCCGATCGCCTCCTCGACCGCCCGGGAAACAACCAGGCTGCCGAGGCCGTTGTCGCCATCGACCACCGCGGTCGCCTTGCCGCCCCGCGTCACCCGGATGTCGGGCGCGGTGTTGAGCCCGCCCGCCTTGATGCGGCGGATATATTGCGGCAGGCGGAAGACGCCGTGCCCGTCGGCGCCGGAAATATCGGAAGCGGCCATCAGTTCCGCGGCGCGCTCGGCGGCGGCGTTGGCGATCCCGACCGCGCGGTAGGCGGCCGCGATGAAGCCGGTCAGGGAAGTGGCCGAAATCCGCGACGGCGCGGCGCCCGCGTTCTCGCTCATTTCCCCTCCCGTCGCGGCCGTTCGACAAATACCCCAGGCAGCCTCTAGCGGCGCGCGTAGCGCGAGAGGCCCCGCGTCCCGGCCAGCGCCTTGTCGATCAGCGCTTGGTCCTCGTCCGACAGCGGCCCGGCCGAAATCTCTTCACCCTCGACCGCATGTTCTACCGATGATGACTTGGCGACCATTTCAGGCGCCGCCTCGGCAACCACCTCGCCGCTGGCCGCCTGCAGCGCCAGATCGCGTGCGCGCCGCACCATCACGAGGGCGCGCGCGAAGCGGTCGCGACAGAGTTTCTCGTTCTCGCCGACCCCGAGATTGTCGGCGAAAATCTTGAACGCGTCGCGCACCCGGTCGGCATAGGCGCTCCAGATGATATCGACGTCCGCCTGACCGCCATTCTCTGGCATCGCGCCCTCTCTGAACTCCGGAATACGCCAACCCGCCGCATGCATTACGCGGGCCAGCGGGCGCCGCTGTCAAGGCGACGGCGGAGGCTGCCGGCCGCAATCACCTTGGGGCTTGTCTTGGCCGCCGAATTTACCTGATATTACCGTGCTATGCTGCTCGCACCTGTGCTCGCCCGGGTGATCCGCATCGGCCGGCTCGACGTCATCGACAGCGCCGGCCAGCGGCATGTGTTCGGGGGGACCCCCGGCCCCTCGGCATGCATCCGGCTGCGCGATCCGGCGCTGCACTGGAAGCTGCTGCTGCGCCCCCGGCTCTATGTTCCCGAGGCCTACATGGCCGGCACGCTGACGATCGAGGAGGGCACGCTCTACGATTTCCTCGACGTCCTGGTATCGAACGACGCCGCGCTGCCGGACACGCCGCTGCTGCGGCTCAACCGGGCATCGGGCCGGTGGGTGCGCCGCCTCCACCAGTACAACCCGGCGCCGCGCGCCCGCCGCAACGTCGCCCACCATTACGATCTGTCGGACCAGCTCTACGAATTGTTCCTCGATCGCGACCGGCAATATTCCTGCGCCTATTTCCGCACCCCCGACGACGATCTCGACACCGCGCAAGACAACAAGAAGCGCCATATCGCGGCCAAATTGCTGCTGCGGCGGGGGCAGCGGGTGCTCGACATCGGCTCGGGCTGGGGCGGGCTGGCGCTCTATCTCGCCGCCGAATGCGGCGTCGATGTGACCGGCCTCACGCTGTCCGCGGAGCAGCACCAGGTCGCGACCCGCCGCGCCGCGCAAGCCGGCCTCGCCGACCGGGTGCGCTTCCAGCTGCGCGACTACCGCGAGGAGCGCGGCCAATACGACCGCATCGTCTCGGTCGGCATGTTCGAGCATGTCGGGGTCAACCAGTACCCGACCTTCTTCCGCACGGTAAGCCGCCTGCTCGCGCCCGACGGGGTCGCTCTCCTGCATGCGATCGGCCGCATGGACGGGCCGAGCACGACCAACCCGTGGATGCGCAAGTATATCTTCCCGGGCGGCTATGCGCCGGCATTGTCCGAGGTCGTGCCGGTGGTCGAGCGGACCCGGCTGTGGATCACCGACCTCGAAATCCTGCGCCTGCATTACGCCGAGACGCTGCGCGCCTGGCGGCGCCGCTTCGAAGCAAACCGCGAACGCGTCCGCGCGCTTTACGACGAACGCTTCTGCCGCATGTGGGAGATGTATCTGGCCGGCGCCGAGCTCGCCTTCCGCCGCGACGGGCATCTGGTGTTCCAGATGCAGCTGGCGAAGGCGGTCAACACGGTGCCATTGACCCGCGACTACATCGGCGACTGGGAGCGCGCCTACGCCACCCCGCTGGTCGTCGGCAAACCGGCCGGCCGCGCCGCCTGAGCGTCCCCCCGCGGGATTATCCCCACGTCCCACAGGCTGTGCATCGAATAGACCGGGCGGCGGCGCGGCTGGCGGTGCTATCGTCGCGGCCATGGAAACCACGACGATTTCGCGGGTCACGCCGCTGCGCGACCCCGACCCCGATCTCGGCCGGGTGCCGCAGCCGCCGGCCAACGCCGAAGCCGAACAGGCGCTGCTGGGCGCGATCCTCATAAACAACGCGGCGCACGCCCGGGTCGCCGAGTTCCTGCTGCCCGAGCATTTCGCCAACGCGGTGCACGGCCGGATTTTCGCGGCGATCACCAAGCTTTTGGAGCGCGGCCAGCTGGCCAACGCGATCACGCTGAAGAACCTGTTCGACCAGGACGGCGCGCTTGCCGAGATCGGCGGCGCGCAATATCTCGCGCGCCTCGCCGAAGCGGCCGTCACGGTGATCGGCGCCGAGCATTACGGCCGCACGATCCACGATCTGCACCTGCGGCGCGAATTGATCACGATCGGCCAGGATGTCGTCGCCGAGGCGTTCCGCCACGACCTCGACGACGCCGCCACCGAGCAGATCGAGCGGGCCGAGCAGAAGCTCTTCGAACTGGCGACGACCGGCCAGGCGGAGGGCGGCTTTCGCCCGTTCAGCGCGGCGCTGACCAACGCCATCACGCTGGCCCAGGCCGCCTTCAAGCGCGACGGCAAGACGGTCGGGGTGGCGACCGGGTTTACCGACCTCGACAAGAAGCTCGGCGGGCTGCACCCCGCGGACCTGGTGATCCTCGCCGGCCGGCCGTCGATGGGCAAGACCTCGCTCGCCACCAACATCGCGTTCAACGCCGCCAAGGCGTGGCGCGGCGTGCGCGGCCCGGACGGGCGCATCACCTCGGAAGACGGCGCGGTCATCGGGTTTTTCTCGCTCGAAATGTCGGCCGAGGAGCTCGCCACCCGCATCCTCTCCGAGGAATCGGGCACCTCCTCCGACCGCATCCGGCGCGGCGAGGTGCGGCGCGAGGATTTCGACAAGTTCGTCGCCGCCAGCCAGCGCCTCGCCGCCGTGCCGCTCTACATCGACGACAGCCCGGCCTTGTCGGTCGCGGCGCTGCGCACCCGCGCGCGGCGCCTGAAAAGGCAGCAGGGGCTGGGCCTCATCATCGTCGACCACATCCAATTATTGCGCCCGACGGCCGGCGGCCGAGCGTTCGAGAACCGCGTCCAGGAGCTGTCCGACATCACCCGCGGGCTGAAGGCGCTGGCCAAGGAACTCGACACCCCGGTGCTCGCGTTGTCGCAGCTGTCGCGCGCCGTCGAGCAGCGCGAGGACAAGCGGCCGATGCTGTCCGATTTGCGCGAATCCGGCTCGATCGAGCAGGATGCCGATGTCGTGATGTTCATCTACCGCGAGGAGTATTACCTGTCGCGCGGCGAGCCGACGCGCCGCCCGGAGGAGAGCGACGACAAGTTCAACGACCGCTTCGATCGCTGGAAGGAGCGCTGCGAGGCGGCCTTCGGCATGGCCGACGTGATCATCGCCAAGCAGCGCCACGGCCCGATCGGCACCGTCAAGCTGCATTTCGAGGCGGAGACGACGAAATTCGACAATTTCATCGGCCCGGAGCGGCTGCCGAGCGAGTATTGAGCGACCTGGCATCCCTGCATCCGCGGGCTGGCGCGGTTCTCGAAGTCGATCTCGGCGCCATCGTCGCCAACTGGCGGCTTCTGGCGCAGATCGCGGCGCCGGCCGGATGCGCCGCGGTGGTCAAGGCCAACGGCTACGGCCTCGGCGCCGCGCCGGTGGCGCGGGCGCTGGCGGCCGCCGGCTGCGGCCTGTTCTTTGTCGCGACCCTCGACGAGGGCATCGCATTGCGCCGGGCGCTCGGCGCCGGCCCCGAAATCGCCGTGCTCAACGGCCCCCTCGCCGGCACCGCGCCTGAGTTCATCGCGCACCGCCTGCTCCCGGTCCTCAACCACCCCGGCCAGATCGCCGAGTGGGAGGGCGCCGGCGACGACCACGCCGCGATCCTCCAGGTCGATAGCGGCATGGCGCGGCTCGGCCTGACGGCGGCGGAACTCGCGGCGCTGGCGGCGCGGCCGCCCTCGTATCCGTGGCGGGCGGTGATCAGCCACCTCGCCTGCGCCGAGACGCCCGAGCATCCGCAGAACGCGTCGCAACGCGCCCGCTTTGCCGCCGCCGCTGCGCTCCTGCCCGGGGTTCCGGCGAGCCTTGCGGCGTCCTCCGGGATCTTCCTCGGCGCGCCCTACCATTTCGACATCGTGCGCCCGGGGGCCGCGCTCTACGGCGTCAACCCCATTCCGGGCCGCTCCAATCCGCTGCGGCAAGTCGTGCGGCTATATGGGAAAATCCTGCAAGTCCGCCAAATTGACAGGGGTGAGCCGGTTGGCTACGGTGCCGCGCATGTGATGCAGGCGCCCGGTCGCGTCGCGACGGTCGGGGTCGGCTATGCCGATGGCTGGCCGCGCGCGCTCGGCCATCGCGGCTGCGGCCATCTCGCCGGCACGCGGGTTCCTCTGATAGGCCGGGTCTCGATGGATCTCGTGACGTTCGATGTCTCGGCGGCGGACCCTGGGGCGGCGCATCCCGGCGCGCTGATCGAGTTGCTCGGGCCGCATTACGGGGTCGACGCGGCGGCGGCCGACGCCGGTACGATCGGCTACGAGATCCTCAGCGCCCTCGGCGCGCGCTACCACCGGGTCTACCGCGCACCGCCCGACCAATGAGCGAATTTCTCGCGGCGGTTGGCGCCGCCTTTCTCGCCTTTCTCGCCGGGGTCGGACGGCTGGCGCTGTTCACCGCCCGCGCGCTCGCCGCCGGCGCGACCCCGCCCTACTACCCGCAGGTGATCCTGCGGCAGATCGTCTATATGGGCTATTATTCGCTGCCGGTCGTCGGGTTGACCGCGCTCTTCACCGGCATGGTGCTGGCGCTGCAATCCTATACCGGGTTCAGCCGCTTCAACGCCGAGGGCGCGGTCGCGACGGTGGTGGTGCTGTCGGTGACGCGCGAATTGGGCCCGGTCATCGCCGGGCTGATGGTGGCCGGGCGGGTCGGCGCGGCGATGGCGGCCGAGATCGGCACGATGCGCGTCACCGAGCAGATCGACGCGCTGACGACGCTGTCGACCGACCCGTTGCGCTTTCTCGTGATGCCGCGGCTCCTGGCGGGGCTGGTAACCTTGCCGCTGCTCGTCGCGGTGGCCGACGTCATCGGCGTCTTCGGCGGGTTTCTCGTCGGCACCTACAAGCTCAACTTCAACCCGGTCGCCTACCTGACCCAGACCGAGCAGTACCTGGCGACTTCGGACGTCGTCTCCAGCCTGGTCAAGGCGGCGGTATTCGGCTTTCTGGTGGCGCTGATGGGGTGCTACCAGGGCTATCACTCGCGCGGCGGCGCCGAGGGGGTCGGCCAGGCGACGACCTATGCGGTGGTCTCGGCCTCGGTCTTGATCCTCCTCTCGGACTACCTGTTGACCCAGGCCTTGTTTGCCCAATGAGCGAGCCGGCGATTTCCCAGCCTGCGATTCCCAAGATCGCGGTGCGCGGCCTGACGAAATCGTTCGGCCGCAAGCGCGTCCTCGACGGTCTCGACATCGACTGCGACGCCGCCGAGAGCCTCGTCATCATCGGCGGCTCGGGCACCGGCAAATCGGTGCTGATCAAATGCATCCTCGGGCTGTTGCGCCCCGATGCCGGCTCGGTGCGGATCGACGGCGAGGACACGGTTGGGCTCGGCAGCGCGGCGCGGGCGCGCCTGATGCTCAAATTCGGCATGCTGTTCCAGGGCAGCGCGCTGTTCGATTCGCTGCGCGTGTGGGAGAATGTCGCGTTCGGGCTGACCCAGGGGCGCGGCATGCCGCGACAGCAGGCGCGCGAGATCGCCTTCGAGAAGCTCGCTGCGGTCGGGCTCGGCCCCGAAGTTGGCGAGCTCAGCCCCGCCGAACTGTCGGGCGGCATGCAGAAGCGGGTGGCGCTGGCGCGCGCGATCGCGGCCGAGCCCGAGATTCTGTTTTTCGACGAACCGACCACCGGGCTCGACCCGATCATGGCCGATATCATCAACGATCTGATCGTCGAATGCGTCCGCGGCCTCGGCGCGACGGCGGTCTCGATCACCCACGACATGACGAGCGCGCGCAAGATCGCCGACCGTATTGCGATGCTGCACAACGGGCGCATCATCTGGCAGGGCCCGACGGCCGAGATCGACCGCAGCGACAACGCCTATGTCGACCAGTTCGTGCATGGCCGCGCCGACGGGCCGATCCGCATGGAGGTTCGCGCCGCATGATCGCGTTGGCCTGAGGGAGATCGGCTGAGCCAAATGGTCAAGACCGTCGCCCGATTCGCCTGCCAGCAATGCGGCGCGGTGGCGCCGAGATGGGCCGGACGCTGCGAAGCCTGCGGTGCGTGGAACAGCATGGTCGAGGAGGTGCCGCGCGCCGGGCCGCCGAAAGGCCTCGACGCCAGCGGCGGCCGGGGCGGCGGGCGGCGCGGCGCGCCGGCGCTCGACTTCGTCGCGCTGCGCGGCGAATCGGCCGGGCCGCCGCGCCTCAATACCGGGATCGCCGAACTCGACCGGGTGTGCGGCGGCGGGCTGGTGCCGGGCTCGACGATCCTGGTCGGCGGCGACCCCGGCATCGGCAAATCGACGATCCTCCTGCAGGCCGCCGCCTCGCTTGCGGCGCGC
The DNA here is from genome assembly GCA_035309005.1 of Allostellaceae bacterium. Taxonomy (GTDB): domain Bacteria; phylum Pseudomonadota; class Alphaproteobacteria; order ATCC43930; family CGMCC-115725; genus DATARH01. The sequence continues at coordinate 9,991 of DATGFP010000113.1, forward strand.
GGCAGCGACGCCGCCTACATCACCGGCGAGGAGGCGATCGACCAGATCCGGCTGCGCGCCGAGCGGCTGGGCGTCGCCGGCAGCCCGGTGCGCCTTGCCGCGGCGTCGAGCGTGCGCGACATCATCGCCGCGCTCGACGACCGAAGCGCGCCGGACCTCGTCGTCATCGATTCGATCCAGACGATGTATCTCGACACATTGGACAGCGCGCCCGGCACGGTCAGCCAGGTGCGCGGCGCGGCGCAGGAGCTGATCGCGCTGGCCAAGCGCCGCGGCCTCATCGTCGTGCTGGTCGGGCATGTGACGAAAGAAGGCCTGATCGCCGGCCCGCGCGTGCTCGAGCACATGGTCGACACGGTGCTCTATTTCGAGGGCGAGCGCGGCCACCAGTTCCGCATCCTGCGCGCGGTCAAAAACCGCTACGGCGCGACCGACGAGATCGGCGTCTTCGAGATGAGCGACAAGGGCCTCGTCGAGGTGCCAAACCCCTCGGCGCTGTTCCTCGCCGACCGCGCCCCGGCCGACGGCGCCGGCGGCGAGGAGACGGCCGGCCGCACCGCCGGCGCGGCGGTCTTCGCCGGCATCGAGGGCACAAGGCCGGTATTGGTCGAGATCCAGGCGCTGGTCGCGCCCTCGCTGCTGGGCACCCCGCGGCGCGCTGTCGTCGGCTGGGATTCGACGCGCCTCGCGATGATCACCGCGGTGCTCGACGCGCGTTGCGGCCTCGCGGTCGGCGCCAACGACATCTACCTCAACATTGCCGGCGGCTTGCGCATCGTCGAGCCGGCGGCCGACCTGGCGGTCGCGGCGGCGCTGATCTCGGCGCTGAACGAGACGCCGGTGCCGGCCGAAATCGTGGTGTTCGGCGAGATCGGCCTCTCCGGCCGGGTGCGGCCGGTGGCGCACACCGAGGCACGGCTCAAGGAAGCGGCCAAGCTCGGCTTTACCGAGGCGTGGGTGCCGGCGCCCTCCCGTGGACGCGCGGCCGGGCGCGGCCGAGCCGGCGACGGGCTGAGGACGGCGCCGATCGGGCATCTCGCCGAACTGGTGGCACGGCTCGGCCCGGCGCCGCGCCGCCGCCCAATCCCAGCCGGCGCGCAGCGGCTGGTGGTGGCGCCATGAACGCGCTCGATCTCGGGGTCATCGCGATTGTCGGGCTGTCGGCGGTTTTCGCCTTCGCCCGCGGCTTTGTCCGCGAGGCGCTGTCGATCGTCGCCTGGGTCGGCGCCGCGGCGATCACGCTCTACGGCTTCGCCTGGGCCTATGGCGAAGTCGAGCCGCACGTCCACGATCGCCTGCTCTCGCAGCTGATCGCCGGGGTCACCCTCTTCGTCGGCAGCCTGGTCGTGCTGACGATTTTGACCGGCCTCCTCGCGCGCCTGGTGCACGCCAGCGGCCTCAGCCCGATCGACCGCACCCTGGGCTTCATCTTCGGGCTGGCGCGCGGCGCCGTTCTGGTGTGCCTCGCCTATCTGCTGCTCGATCTCAGCGTGCCGCAAAGCAACGAGCGGCCGCAGTGGATCCGCGAGGCGAAAAGCGGGCCCTACCTGCACCAGGGCGCCGACATGCTGAAGCGCATGCTGCCCGATTCGCTGATGGCCAAGACCACCGCGGCGGCCGGCGAATTGCTCGGCCCGAGCGCTAAGGAACAGGCCAAGGACGCGATGCGCGCGCTGGTCAACCCGGCGCCGGCCGCCGCGCCGAAACCGAACGCCGCGGCGCCGCCGCCGAATTACGCGCCAACCGACCAGCGCCAGCTCGACCGGGTCATCGGCAACCAGGGCAAGGCCCCCTGAGCGCAGCCGCATAAGCGCAGCGCCGGGCGGCAAACGCGGGCCGGCCTCGCAATGGGTGTGCCAACGTCATATATTCGTCATGCCAGGAGCGGCCAGACCGAGGGTGGCGCATGCTGACAACCGGCCGCGCTGACGCGGACCAATTCCACGAGGAATGCGGCGTCTTCGGGGTGTGGGGTCATCCCGACGCGGCGGCCCTGACCGCGCTCGGGCTGCACGCCCTGCAGCACCGCGGCCAGGAGGCGGCCGGCATCGTCGCCTATGATGGGGAGCAGTTCAGCGCGCATCGCGGCCCCGGCCTCGTCAGCGACAATTTCAGCTCGAAGGAAGTCATCGAGGGGCTGCCCGGCAATGCCGCGATCGGCCATGTCCGCTACGCCACGACGGGCGAAGTGGCGCGCCGCAACATCCAGCCGCTGTTTGCCGATTTCGAGTTCGGCGGCCTGGCGCTGTGCCACAACGGCAACCTGACCAATTCCTACCAGCTGCGCCGCCAGCTGGTGCGCCGCGGCAGTCTCTTCCAGTCGACGAGCGACACCGAAGTCATCATTCACCTGATCGCGACCAGCCTGAAGGAGACCGTCGGCGACCGGCTGATCGACGCCCTGAAGCAGGTCGAGGGCGCCTATTCGCTGGTTGCGCTGTCGCAGCAATCGGTGATCGGGGTGCGCGACCCCTTGGGCGTGCGCCCGCTGGTGCTCGGCCGGCTGGGCGAGGCATGGATCATCACCTCGGAGACCTGCGCCCTCGACATCATCGGCGGCGAGTTCGTGCGCGACGTCGAACCGGGCGAGATCGTCACGATCGGCCCCGGCGGGGTGAAGAGCGAGATGCCTTTCGCGCGGGCCGCGAAGCGGCTGTGCGTCTTCGAATACATCTACTTCGCCCGCCCCGACAGCATGCTCGAGGGCAGGAGCGTCTATGAAGCGAGGAAACGCATCGGCCGCGAGCTGGCGCGCGAGACGCCGGTCGCCGCCGACATCGTCGTGCCGGTGCCCGATTCAGGCGTCCCGGCGGCGCTCGGCTACGCCGCCGAATCCGGGCTGCCGTTCGAACTCGGCATCATCCGCAACCATTATGTCGGGCGCACCTTTATCGAGCCGACCGACCAGATCCGCCATTTGGGCGTGCGCCTCAAACACAACGCCAACCGCGCCGACCTGGTGGGCCAACGGGTCATCCTGGTCGACGATTCGATCGTGCGCGGCACGACCTCGATGAAGATCGTCGAGATGGTGCGCAACGCCGGGGCGCGCGAAGTCCATCTGCGGGTCTCCAGCCCGCCGACCACCAACCCGTGCTTCTACGGCATCGCGACGCCGTCGCGCGACCAGCTGCTGGCCGCCCAATTCGATGTTGACCAGATGGCCCGCCACATCGGAGTCGACAGCCTCGCCTTCATCTCGATCGACGGCCTCTACCGCGCGATGGGCGAAATCCGCCGGGACCCGCTGGCGCCGCATTTCTGCGACGCCTGCTTCACCGGCGACTACCCGATCCCGCTGGCCGACGCCGACGACGGCAAGGTCTCGGTGCAATTGTCGTTGCTTGCCGAGCCGGCCTGACCGAATAATCTTTCGAACAGAAACGAACGCAGGGGAGTTTCCTATGCCTAGCGAGAGCGCACGCGGCAGCACGCTGCCGCGGCAGCAGCAGACAATGGGCCGGATGATCGTCGCGGCGACGATCGGCAACGTACTAGAGTGGTTCGACTTTGTCGTTTACGGCTTCTTCGCCGTAACGATCGCGGAGGTGTTCTTCCCGACCCACGATTCGACGGTATCGCTCTTGATCACGTTCGGCGCGTTCGGCCTTGCCTATCTTGTCCGTCCGTTGGGCGCGATCATCGTCGGCAGTTATACCGACCGCGCCGGACGCAAGGCCGGACTGATGCTGTCGATCCTGCTGATGACAATCGGCACGTCGCTGATGGCGGTGACGCCCGGCTATGCGACGATCGGCATCGCCGCGCCGATTCTCATCACCCTCGCGCGGCTGCTGCAGGGCTTCTCGGTCGGCGGCGAATTCGGCAGCTCGGTCAGCTTTCTGGCTGAGCACGGTGGCGAACGCCGGGGCTTCAGCGCCAGCTGGCAGTTTTCCGTGGCGGGTATCATTACCGCGCTCGCCTCGTTGTTCGGAGTCGCCCTGACGACACTGCTCTCGCACCAGCAGCTGCTCGATTGGGGATGGCGCATCCCCTATTTCTTCGGGATGCTAATCGGCCCCGCGGGGCTCTACATCCGCGGCAAGATGGCCGAGACGGCCGAGTTTCTGGAGGCGGAAAAGCCGGAGACGATGCCGATCATGGACCTGCTGCGGCGGCATCCCTTGCCGGTGGTGCTGGGGATCGGCCTGGCGATCATCTCGAACAGTTCGTTCTACATTCTCGCCTACATTCCAACCTACGGCGTCAAGACATTGCACCTGCCGCCCGTGACCGGCTTTATCGCCACCTTGATCGGCGGCGTGGTGCTGGCGGTCTGCGCGCCGATCGCCGGCCATTTGTCCGACAAGCTGCCGCGGCCGCTGATCATGGTGATCACCTGCTGGCTGTTCCTGCTGACCTCCTATCCGGCGTTCCTGCTGATGGAGACGTGGCCGACGCTGACGGCCTGCATCATCGCCGTATGCTGGCTGCAGCTCTTGAAGTCCGGCTACAGCGGCGTCTTGCCGTCGTTGATGTCGGAGCAGTTCCCGGTCGAGACGCGAGCGATCGGCGTCGCCCTCAGCTTCAGTACCGCCGTGTCGATCTTCGGCGGGCTGGCGCCGCTCATCGCGACCTGGCTGATCGCGGTCACCGGCGACAAGCTGGCGCCGAGCTATTACCTCGTCTTTACAGCGGCCCTGAGCCTCATCGCGCTGATTGCGATACAGCGCCGCGCCAGCCGGGTGCTCGTGCCAGCCTTATCGACGTGACGGGGCGGCTGGCGGGCAAGATCGTCCTCGTCACCGGCGCCTCGCGCGGCATCGGCGCCGCCCTCGCCGAGCGCTTCGCCCGCGAGGGCGCGCATCTCGTCTTGGCGGCGCGCACCGTCGGCGGCCTCGAAGAAACCGACGACCGGGTCCGCGCCGCCGGCGGCAGCGCCACCCTGGTGCCGCTCGACCTGCGCGAATTCGCCAAGATCGACGAACTGGCCGCCTCCCTCTACCAGCGCTACGGCCGGCTCGACGTCCTCATCGGCAACGCCGCCGAGTTCGGCGTCTTCTCGCCGCTCGGCCACATCGACCCCAAACTGTGGAGCGAAATCATCGAGCTGAACCTGACCGCCAACTGGCGGCTGATCCGCGCAATGGACCCGCTGTTGCGGCTGGCCCCCTCCGGCCGTGCGATCTTCGTCACCAGCCGCCTCGGGCGCGACGCCCTGCCCTATTACGGCCCCTACGCCGTATCGAAGGCCGGCCTCGAAACCCTGGTGCGGATCTACGCCGGCGAAGTTGCCCGCACCGCGGTGCGCGCCAACCTGATCGACCCCGGCACCCGGCGCACCCGCTTGCGCGCCCACATCTTCCCCGGCGAAGACCCGGCGGGCCTGCCCGGCCCGGAGAGCGTCACGGACGCTTTTCTCGAGCTCGCTGTGGCCGAATGCACCCGCAACGGCGAGATCGTCACGTTGTAGAGCCTGGGGTTGGGCCGCTACCGAATTTGCCTACTGACATTGGGCCGGGCCGATCATACATTCGAGGGGCAACCGGGGAAGGTTGCGACCCTTCCCCGGCGCCCTGGCCCGCCCTAGAACCGGATGCGAATAGCGATCCGAATCCGGCCCCAGCGGAGAGCCAGGAGGAGACGGAACCGCATGTCCCATTCTCCTCCTTGTCGGCGGGTTGATTCCCGCCGACAAGGGAGATGGTAGGCGAACCGGGCACCGCGTAAAGCCGGGGATTACTCCCGCGCGTAGGGGTTTTTGCCCTTGCGCAGCATCAGGCGGATGGGGGTGCCGGGCAGCGCGAAATCCTCGCGCAATGCGTTGACGAGGTAGCGCCGGTAGCTTTCCGGCAGTTCGCCCGGCTGCGACGCAAAGAGCGCGAAGGAGGGCGGCCTGGTGTTGACCTGCGTCATGTAGCGCAGGCGCAGCCGCCGCCCGGCCGCCACCGGCGGCGGGTGATGCTCCTGGATCGCCGCCAGCCAGCGGTTGAGCGCGGCGGTCGGGACCCGCTTGTTCCACACCGCGTCGGCCGCGAAGACCGCCTTCATCAGCCGGTCGAGGCCGAGGCCGGTCAGCCCCGAGACCGCGACCAGCACCAAACCCTTCAACTGCGGCAGCGATTCCTCGAGCTGCTCCTGCAGGCGCCGCTGCGCCGCGCCGCGGTCGAGGACGAGGTCCCATTTGTTGACCGCCAGCACCAGCGCGCGGCCTTCGTCGGCGACCAGATTGGCGATCGTCAAATCCTGGCGCTCCAGCGGCTGCAGCGCGTCGATCACCAGCACGACCAGTTCAGCAAACCGCACCGTGCGCAGCGTGTCGGCGACCGAGAGGCGCTCGAGCCGCTGCTCGATGCGCGCCCGCCGGCGCATCCCCGCGGTGTCGACCAGCCGCACCGCCCGGCCGCCCCACTGCCACTCGATCGCGATCGCGTCGCGGGTGATGCCGGGTTCGGGGCCGGTCAACAGCCGCTCCTCGCCGATCAGCCGGTTGACGAGCGTCGATTTCCCGACATTGGGCCGCCCGACGATCGCGAGCCGCAGCGGCTTGTCGGGCGTCGCCTCGGCCTCGCCATCCACCGCCTCGCCATCCGCCGGCGGCGGCGCGAACGGCAATAGCCGCTCGTAAAGTTCGGCGAAGCCCTCGCCGTGCTGCGCCGAGATCGCCACCGGGTCGCCGAGGCCCAGCGCATAGGAATCGCCGAGCTCGCCCTGGGCGGCGCGGCTTTCGGCCTTGTTGGCGACGACGATCACGGGCTTCCCGGCGCGGCGCAGCCAGCGCGCGAAATGGCGATCGGCCGGGGTCACCCCCTCGCGCGCGTCGACCACCAGGAGCGCGACGTCGGCCGCATCGAGCGAGCGCTCGGTCTGCGCCCGCATCCGCCCGGCCAGCGCCTCGGGCGCGGCTTCTTCGAGGCCGGCCGTATCGATCAGCCGGAAGGCGAGGTCGGCGATGTGCCCCTCGCCCTCGCGGCGGTCGCGGGTCACCCCCGGCAGGTCGTCGACCAGCGCCAGCTGGCGGCCGGCAAGGCGGTTGAACAGCGTCGACTTGCCGACATTCGGCCGGCCGATGATCGCGACCGTAAAGGACATTTGCGGTTTCTACCCTGGCGGCCAGGCAAGACGCGACGACGCCGCGCCCGCGCTAGCGACCCGCACTAGCGATAGGCAGACAGATTTGCGTCGTCGGTCAGCAAGTAAAGGGCATCGCCGGCGATGATCGGTCCGAGATACCCCGCCGCCGACACCGGTTGGCTCCCGAGCACCGCGCCGGTCTCGGGCGACACCGATACCGCTTGGCCGGTCGAGGAGACGACGACCAGGCGATTGCCCCCCAGCACCGGGCCGGCCCACAGGATCGGATCCGATTTCGCCTTCTCGTCCTCGAAGCGCTGCAGCGGCCGCACCCAGCGCACCTTGCCGTCGTTGCGCATCAGGCAGACGAGCGTGTTGTCGTTGGCCAGCACGAACACATAATCGCCGACCAGCCACGGGCTGTGGCTGCTGGCGATCTCGCGCTCCCACACCCGGTCGCCGGTGCGCACATCGATCGCCGCCATGCGGCCGCTGTGGCTGACCGCGAACACCCGGCCGTGATCGATGACCGGTCGGCCGCGGATGTCGGCGAGCGCGGCGACGGCATTGACGCTGCTGGTCAAGGCCAGATTGTCCGACCACAGCGAGCGGCCGTTGTCGGCGCGCAACGCGAAAAGCTCGCCCGAACTGTAGGCGACCACCGCCACCTCGCCCTCGACCGCCGGGCTGGCGCCGCCCAGGAGGCCGGCGCTCTCGGGAATGCCGTTATGCGTCCACAGCTTATGCCCGTCCTTGACATCGAGCACGTCGAGCTCGTTGTCGACCGTCACGGCGAAGATGCGGCCGTCGGCGACGGTCGGCGGCGCATGCACTGGCGACGTCACCGGCTTGCGCCAGATCACCTTGCCGTCCTTGGGATCGAGCGCCAGCACCTCGGCGTAGCCGGTCGCGACGTAAAGGCGGTCCTGCCAGAAGCAGGGACCGCCGCCGAACGCGCTGCCGCGCTCCTTCTCGGGCTTCAGGTCGACCTGCCAGATGATCTTGCCGCCCGCCGCGTCGAGGGCGCTGACTTGCACCCCGCCGTCCATCGTATAGACCCGGCCGCCGGCGACGACCGGCTGCGACATTACCCTGGAGTAGCGCGACGAGCCGTCGCCGACGCCGGTCTCCCAGAGCCGCGCCAGCCTGCCCGACAACGCCGGGTGGCCCATCGCATGGGCCGGGTTGCCGCCCGGCTCGGGCCAATCCGGGTTGGCGACCGGCGGCGGCAGGCTGACCGGCACGGCGGCGAGCTTGGGGTCCGGCTCGAGGCTGCTGCCGGTGCCCAGCACCGGGATGCGCTCGCCCGGCAGCGGCACCTTTTTGTCCTTGAAGAGGTCGCACCCGGCGGTGCCGAGCGCCACCAGCAGCGCAGCAAATTTGCGGCGGTTCATTGACGGCATGCGCGCCTTCAGGATTTGAGGGCCGCGGTCATCTCGGCGGCGCGGGCGCGCAGCCCCTGCGGCGCCGTCAGGTCGTCGGCGAGCTCCTTGTAGATCGCCAGCGCGCCGCTGCGGTCGCCGGCCTTCAGCTTGGCCGCGGCGGTCAGGTCGAGGGCGCTGGCGCGCCACGGATTGCCGTTCGCGGTCAAGGGCTGGAGGCGCTTGATCGCGGCCTCGGGGTTGCCGTCGGGGAGCCCCTGCATGACCGACAGCAACACCGCCAGGTCGCGGAACTCGGGGGTGATCGCGGTGGAGGCGGCGAGCCGGTCGTAGGCCGCGATCGCCCCCTTGCGGTCGCCGCTCTTGGCGAGGAGCGCGGCTTCCTGGAAGGCGGCCAGCAGGCTGTAGCCGCTGCCGTCGGCGGCGAGCGACCCGAAGAGCTTCGCCGCCTCGGCCTCCTTGCCGGCGCGCGCGACCATCAGCGCGCTCGAATAGCTGGTCGCCTGGGCGCGCCGCTCGGAAGCCAAATGGTCGCGCCAGGCGACCACCGCGCCGGCGATCAGCAGCACCAGGACGACCAGCGCGATGACGTACTTGCCGTAGCGCTGCCACAGCTTCAGCAGGTTGTCGCGGCGCAGCTCGTCGTCGATCTCGCGGAAAATATCGCTCACGCAGGCCCCGGCGCCGCTCTACGTCAAGGCCGGCACCATATCCGCTCCGCCGGGGCGACGCAAACCGCGCCGCTTGCCGCGATCGGCCGGCGGCAACCGGTCGCACCGCGGCGCGCCGCCTCGCGCTCGCGAGACGGCTGGACGCTGCGGCCGAAATGGTCAAAATTATGACAGGGAAACGGAAGACGGTCGGCGATGCTCGGCAACAACGCGACGGTGCTGCCCCTCAGGGATTATCGCAGCGCCCGCCGCACCCTCTATTTCACCCGCTCCGAACTCAATCAATTGCTCGGCATCTACAGCCGCAACGTGGCGCGCGGCATCTGGCGCGACTACGCGATCGACCACCGCGACGGGCAGGCGCTGTTTTCGGTGTTCCGCCACACCCACGAGAGCGCCGCCTACACGGTGGTCAAATCGGCGACGCTGCCGGGCAGCCAGCCCGAATTCACCGTGCTGAGCGGCCGCCAGCGGCTGCGCAGCGCCAAAAGCCTCGCCGACGCGCTCGAATTCTTCCGTGCGAAATTGGCGCTGGTGCCGGCCGGCGAGGACTGAGCCGCCCGCCCGCTGGGCGAGCGGCGCTCAGCGCGGGAACGCCACCTCGACCCGGCCGAGCGGACCGTAATCGGCGCGAATCCGGGTGCCGGGCTCGGTAAACGCCAGCCCCGTATGGGTGCCGGTGGTGACAAAGGTGCCGGCCGGCACGCCGCCGCGCCGGTTCGCGACATGATTGACCAGATCGATCAGCAGCCCGATCGGATCGCCGGCGCGCAATCCGGTGCACTCGGCAAAGGGCTTGCCGTCGGCGGTCACCGCGATCGGCGGATGCACGAGATCCAGGCCCTGCCACCCCGCAGCCGCCGCGCCGTATACGAGGCCGCCATTCGAGTAATTGTCGGCCAGCACCTGCAGGCGGTCGAGCGAGCGGAAATCCTGGTAGCGCGAATCGACCAGCTCGATCGTCGGATGGAGCGAAGCGGCCGCCAGCACCTCGTCGCGGCTGTAGGGCCGGCCGCGCGCCGCCAGCGCCTGGTTGACGCGAAAGCCGATCTCGCACTCGATGCCGATCACGTGCAGCCCGGCTGCGGGCAGGCTCGCCGGGCTGGGGTGCACGGCCGAGGCATAGATCGGCGCGCAGAAGATGCCGCCCTCGGGCGAGAAGCCGACCTTCCAGCCGCCGACCCGCTCACCGAGCCGGCGCAGCACCGCCTCCTGGATCGCGTAGGAATCCGCTTCGCTCTGCGGCCGCACCGCCTCGGGCAGCATGGCAATCGCCGGCCCCGCGCGGGCCGCCACCAGCGCCCGCGCCGCTTCGTCGATCTGCTCCGGGGTCATCGCCACCTCCTTGCGCCGCCTCAGGCGCCGAGAAATTCGAGGGCGGCCGCGACGCCGCCGGCGCGGTGCGGGATGCCGGCGCGGTGCAGCCCCATCTCGACCCCGCACAGCGTGCCGCACAGCATCAGATCGTTGAAATGGCCGAGATGGCCGATGCGGAAGATCTTGCCGCGCAGCTTGCCGAGCCCGGTGCCCAATGACATGTCGAAGCCGTCGAGGATGATCTCGCGCACCCGGTCGGCGTCGTGCCCGTCGGGCACCAGGACCGCGGTCAGCGAACTGGAATATTCGCGCGGATCGGCGCACAGCACCTCGAGCCCCCAGCCGGCGACCGCGCGCCGCGTCGCCTCGGCGTGGCGGGTGTGGCGGGCGAAAACCGCCGGCAAGCCCTCTTCGTCGAGCAGCATTTTCAGCGCCTCGCGCAGCCCGAACAGCAGGTTGGTGGCCGGCGTATAGGGGAAAAACCCGGTGCGGCCGGTCTCCGCCATCGCCTGCCAGTCCCAGTATGAGCGCGTCAGCGTCGCCGATTTCGCGGCCGCCAGCGCCTTGTCGGAGACCGCGTTGAAGCCCAATCCCGGCGGCAGCATCAGCCCCTTCTGCGAGCCGCCGACCGTCACGTCGACGCCCCATTCGTCATGCCGGTAATCGATCGAGGCGAGCGAGGAGATCGTGTCGACCATCAACAGCGCCGGATGCTGCGCCGCATCGATCGCGGCGCGGATTTCGGGAATTCGGCTGACCACCCCGGTCGAAGTTTCGTTGTGCACGACGCACACCGCCTTGATGCGGTGCTCGCGGTCGGCGGCGAGGCGCTCGGCGAGCTGCGCCGGGTCGACGCCGTGCCGCCAATCGCCCGGCACAAAATCGATGTCGAGCCCGAGCCGACCCGCCATCTGCCGCCACAGCGTCGCGAAATGGCCGGTCTCGACCATCACCACCCGGTCGCCCGGCGACAGCGTGTTGACCAGCGCCGCCTCCCACGCGCCGGTGCCGGACGAGGGATAGATGACGACGGTGCCTTGGGTCTGGAACACCCGCTGCAGCCCGGCGACAACCTCCTGGCCGAGCGTCGCGAATTCGGGGCCGCGGTGGTCGATCGTCGGCATCGCGATCGCCTGCAGCACCCGGTCGGGCACGTTGGTCGGCCCGGGGATCTGCAGGAAATGGCGGCCGGTGTGGCCGGACGGCTGGTTTCGCATGGGCGTTGGCTCCGAGGGCGGGCGGCGCAGGGGCGGTGCAGTCTGGCCGGGAAACGCCGCAACGACAAGCGGGCGGCGACCAGCGGGCGGCCGCCCGCAATGTCGCCGCCGTCGCGACGGCGGACGGCCCAATGCGGTTGCCCAAAAGAAAGGGGGCGAGATGCCGCCCCCAATGCCTCGCTACCGGGGCGCCGCCACTATTGGCCGGGTGGCTTGTAGGCGCCGCGAATTTTGCCCGCTCGCTCGCGCAGGCCCTTGACCTCCTCCATCGTGAAGAGCCGCGTCAGCTCGGCGTGATGGATGCTGCCGGCCGATATCGCGACGCCGGTTATGGCGGGGGCCATTGCCGGGTCGGGCACGTCGAAAATCACCAGTACGCCCGGACCCTTATCGGCCTTGCCATACATCGCGACAAGCTTGCCCCCGGCGGCTGCCAGCAGTTGTTCAACTGCCGCCTGGCGGTTGCTGTTGGGGTTTTCCCGCATCGCGTTGAGGGCTTGCGGCGTATAATCCGCCGTCAAACAGAACAGCATGATCCTCCCTCCTCTGGTTTATTATCGGTCGCGCGGCCACGCTAGGCTCTATTTTCGCGCCTATCAAGTTCGCCCACCGCCGGTGCTGCGTCGTTTAAGCCCCCGTCTCCGCAAACCCAGACTAAAAGCATATCTCCACGAGCTACGTTGAACGAAGCAATCTCATGATCCGTATGCGTCGCGCTGGTCAATGCCCGTGAGGAAGCACCCAAGCGTCCAGTCGCTTATTGCAAGCGGGATGCAGCGTGAGTAGGCGACCCCGTCATATTGCGCAACATCCCTGCGGATGGCCCATCGATAGAGCGCGTCATCGGGTCAATCCTTGGCGCACGCTACGTCCCCAATCCTGTGATTAGGGAATATGCCTACATACTCCGGTTTCCCCCCTCACAGGTAATTACCAGCCAACATCTTGCGCGTGTCTTAGGCAAGCTCCCGAACCCGAGAGCCAGCGTTTTGGTGGCAGGGGAGTTCACGATTGAAGCCCGCGCCATAGCCGCCGAAGCATCGTGTGAAATCGTATCGCGAGCCGATTTTTGGACTGATGCCTCGTACCTGCGGTCAAAGTCGAAGCAGATTTCAAACTGAGGCAGTACCCACCGCCGGCCGCCGGCATTGACCCGAAAGGCCGTTTTAACGCTGGCGCGAGGGCATCTCGATCGGGGCGCAATTGCGCCGGCCGGACATCAGGCAATCCTCGAGGCTCGCCTTTTTTCCCAGTTCGCGGACGAGGATAACCCCGGCGATCGCCAGCACCAGGATCACGATGAGACCCATCAGCGCCGCGGTGCGCCGCTCTTCGCCCTCCGTGTCGCCGGCGTCACGCCCGCGCATATGGTGAATTCTCCGGCCGCCGCACGCCTTGCCGCCTACAGTAATACAAACCGGCGCCGGCCGCATGCTTTGCGGCGCTTTCGCCGCCGCCATCGCGGCGCTAGGGTCTTTGCCAACCGCCGCCCCGCGAGGACGCCCGCGATGCCCGACCCTCTCGCCCTCTCCGCCCGCGCCGCCGCCCGCGAGATCGCCGCCGGGCGGCTCGGCGCCGAAGACCTCGTGCGCGCCGCGCTCCTTCGCATCGCGGCGTGCGAAAGCGTCGTCGGCGCCTGGCATTATCTCGACCGAGAGGCGGCGCTCGCCGCGGCGCGCCGCTGCGACGCCTCGCCGCCGAATGGCCCGCTGCACGGCATCCCGATCGCGGTCAAGGATTTGATCGACACCGCCGACATGCCGACGGGCTATGGCTCGCCGATCTACGAGGGCCACCGTCCGGCGGCCGACGCGGCCTGCGTCGCGCTGGCGCGGGCGGCCGGCGCGATCCCGCTCGGCAAGACCGTCACCACCGAATTCGCCTGCTTCACCCCGGGCAAGACCACCAACCCGCACAACCCGGCGCACACCCCGGGCGGCTCGTCGAGCGGGTCGGCCGCCGCGGTCGGCGCCGGCATGGTGCCGCTCGGCTTCGGCACGCAGACCGCCGGGTCGGTCATCCGGCCGGCCGCGTTTTGCGGAATCGTCGGCTTCAAGCCGAGCTTCGGGCTGATCCCGCGGGCCGGAATCAAGCCGCTCGCCGACAGCCTCGACACGGTCGGCACGATGGCGCGCGATGTCGCCGACGCGGCGTTTTTCGTTGGGGTGATCGGCGGCCGCCCGGCCTTGCGCGAGATCGCGATGCCGCCGACGCCGCCACGCTTCGGGCTTTACCGCACGCCGATGTGGGACGAGGCCGAGCCCGCCGCCGGCGCGGCGCTCGAGCGGGCGCGCGCGGCGCTCGAGCGCGCCGGCGCCGCGGTCGCCGAGATCGCGGTGCCGCCCGAGCACCGCGGCCTC
>DATGFP010000114.1:0-17464 GCA_035309005.1 Allostellaceae bacterium
CGGCGCCACACCAGCTTTGCCTCGGCCTGGATCTCGCCGGTGATCGACGACACGATCGAGATCGAGATCAATGAGAAGGACGTCCGCACCGACACCTATCGCTCATCGGGCGCCGGCGGCCAGCACGTCAACAAGACCGACAGCGCGGTGCGGCTCACGCATTTGCCGACCGGCGTCGTCGTCGCCTGCCAGAGCGAGCGCTCGCAGCACCAGAACCGGGCGCATGCCTTCGCGATGCTGCGCGCCCGCCTCTACGAGCGGGAATTGCAGAAGCGCGAGGCGGCGGTCGACGCGATGAACGCGACCAAGACCGATATCGGCTGGGGCCACCAGATCCGCTCCTACGTGCTGCAGCCCTACCAGATGGTCAAAGACCTGCGCACCGGGGTCGAAACCGGCAATCCCTCGGCCGTGCTCGACGGCGACATCGACCGCTTCCTCGCCGCCGCCCTCGCCCAACGCATCGAAGGCGCCGACGCGATCACCAGCGGCAGCTAAGGCCGCGCCGCCAAACCGATGCTCACCAGATCCGCGTAACGCCGAATTGATCCAATGCCGTGTCGTTGGAGAGAATCGGCATGTTCTCCGCAAGCGACTGCGCGGCGAGCGTCCGGTCGAACGGGTCCTTGTGTGGGCCCGGCAGCGAACCCGACATGCACGCGTGCATGACGGTAATGGGCAAGGGAATAAACCCCTGCCCAAGGATGATTTTCGCGAAATTCGTCGCCAATTGGGCGGCAGCGGGCAATCTGCCGAGACGGTATTTGGTCGTTATTTCCCAGCCGCTCGCGGCGCTGACGAAGATCTCGTTCGCGGGATCGGCGATCGTCTGCCGAACCGGCACGCTCAGGCCGGAATCGCCAAGCACCCACCAAATAAGGGCGTGGGTGTCCAGCAGCGCCTGCATTTAGAAATCGCTATTCCCAGGCCGCCAATTCATCTTCCGGAAGCGGCTCGAAAAACTCGGGACCGACAGAGAATTGGCCTTTGAGCGCGCCGAATGCACGCTTCGATCCGGGCTGGCGGATCGGATGCAGCGTCGCGAAGGGCACGTTCTGGTCGGTGATGACGATTTGCTGTCCGCCGGTTTTCACCGCTTGCACCAGCTTATCGATGTTCGCCGTCATCTCCTCGATGCTGACGTAGATCATGGTCATCACCTCTCACGCGAGCGCGGATATAAGCCACCTTGAGCAACGTATCCCGATCTCGCCGCATTCCAGAGAGATCGTTGCGCGATCGCGTGCGCAACGCAACCACCGGAGGCCGATCCGCCCATCATTGCGCGAGGAAGCCGCCGTCGACCGGGAGCGTGTGGCCGGTGATCATCGCCGCCGCCGGGCTCGCCAGGAAGAGGATCGCGTGCGCCACTTCTTCGGGCGTCGCGAGGCGGCGCAGCGGGGTCAGCGCGGCGATCTGCTCGATGACGCCGGGCTGGTCGAGCAGCGCCGCCGTCAGGTCGGTGCGCACCCAGGTCGGCGCCACCGCGTTGACCCGGATGCCCGATTGCGCCCACTCGACGGCGAGCGCGCGGGTCATGTTGAGGACCGCGCCCTTGGTCGCCTGGTAGGAGACGTTGGGGTAGATGCCGCCGCCCGAGAACGCCATGATCGAGGCGAGGTTGACGATCGCGCCGCCGCCGCGGCTGATCATGCTGCGCGCCGCGATGCGCGAACTGAGGAAGACGCCGGTCAAATTGACCGCGACGACCTTGTTCCAATCCTCGAGCGGGAGATCAACCGCCGGGTGGCGCAGCCCGATGCCGGCGCTGTTAACCAGGATGTCGACGCCGCCATAGTGCTGCACCACCGTCGCGAAGGCGCGCTCCAGCGCCGCCTCGTCGCCGACGTCGGCGGCATGCGCCGAGACCGCCGCGCCGCTCCCGTTTCCGCTGATGGCCCCGGTGATTGCCCTGGCCGTTGCCTCGGCGCTCGCCGCGTCGCGGTCGATGAGCGCGATCGCCGCCCCGGCCCCGGCCAGCGCCACCGCCGCGGCGCGGCCGATGCCGCGCGCCCCGCCGGTGACCACCGCGACCTTGCCGTCCAGGCGATAGGGGGCGAGCTGGCTGGCGGCATTCATCGCGCATCTCCGTAGCTGGCGGGCCGGCTCTTGTGATGGACCGGCGCGCGGCAATCTAGTAGGCACTATCGCTCCGCCAGGAACGAAACGCCAATCCGCCGATGCCGCTCGTCCTTTACAATACGCTGACCCGCCGCAAGGAGGCGTTCGTCCCGATCGACCCCCAGAACGTGCGGATGTACGTCTGCGGGCCGACGGTCTACGAGACGCCGCATATCGGCAACGCCCGCGCGGTCGTGGTGTTCGACCAGCTCTACCGCGTGCTGCGCCACGAATACGGCGCGGCCCACGTCAAATACGTCCGCAACATCACCGACATCGACGACAAGATCATCGAGGCGGCGCGCGCGGGTGGCGAGCCGATTTCGGCCCTGACCGAGCGCACCACCGCGGCCTTCCACGCCGACATGGCGGCCCTGGGCGCGCTCACCCCCGATGTCGAGCCGCGCTGCACGGGCCACGTGCCGCAGATGGTCCAGATGATCGAGCGGCTGATCGCGAGCGGCCACGCCTACGCGGCCGAGGGGCATGTGCTCTTCGCGGTCCGCTCCTGGCCGCGCTACGGCAAGCTGTCGCGCCGCAGCACGCAGGAGATGATCGCCGGCGCGCGGGTCGAGGTCGCGCCCTATAAGAAGGACCCCGGCGACTTTGTGCTGTGGAAGCCGTCGACCCCGGAGCAGCCGGGCTGGGAGAGCCCGTGGGGCCGCGGCCGGCCGGGCTGGCACATCGAATGCTCGGCGATGAGCGAAGCCCATCTCGGCGAGCATTTCGACATCCACGGCGGCGGCCTCGACCTCATTTTCCCGCACCACGAAAACGAATTGGCGCAAAGCGAAGCCGCGCATGGCGGCGAAAAATTCGTCAACCTCTGGATGCACAACGGCTTCCTCTCGGTCGACAGTACGAAGATGTCAAAGTCCCTCGGCAATTTCGTGACGGTGCACGAATTGCTGAAGGAATGGCCGGGTGAAATGATCCGGCTCGCCTTGCTTGGCACGCACTATCGCGACCCGCTGGATTGGACTGAAGACCGGCGGCGCCAAGCAGTGCAGGATCACTCACGCTTGGCGGGCGCGCTGAACAGGGAGCGGCGCGCCGGCGACCCCGAATTGCCGTTGGTGCCTGCGCCGTCATCGGTGATTGAGGCACTGCACAATGATCTGAATACGCCGCTTGCACTCGCTCGGCTGCATGAGTTGGCACACGCGATCAATCGCTGTGACGACGAGAGGGAGCGTCGCCAATTAAAGAGCGAGTTGAAGGCGGGCGGTCAGTTGATGGGGCTGCTCGATCCTGAGGCCTACGCACGGCTGCAACCGACACCCCGCATTGCGCGGGCCGTAGCGATGGGCGGAATCAGATTTGGTGGTGCGGCAGTAGGCGTTTCCCGGCTCTCGGATGAGATTGTCGAAGAGCGAACCGCTGCGCGCACCGAAGCGCGTAAAGAGCGGCGGTTCGCCGATGCAGACCGCATCCGCGCCGAACTCGCACAGGCCGGCATCATCCTCGAAGACAAGCCGGACGGCACGACCGAATGGCGCCGCGCTTGACCACAAAAGAAACCCCCTCTCCCCCACCGGGGGAGAGGGTTGGGGTGAGGGGGCGGATGCCAGGGCGCCGGCCGCCCTCACCCTCCCAGCGCTGCGCGCCGGGCCCCTCCCTCTCCCGCATTACGGGAGAGGGGCTCTGCTGAGATGGCGGGCACCGATAGCAGCCGCGCGGGGGCGAGCGGGGGGCCGGCGATCATCCTGGTCGAGCCGCAGCTCGGGGAGAATATCGGGACGGCGGCGCGGGCGATGGCCAATTGCGGGCTGGATGATTTGCGCCTGGTGCGGCCGCGCGACGGCTGGCCCAGCGCGAAGGCGGTGGCGGCGGCCAGCGGCGCCGACCGGGTGTTGGACAACGCGCGGCTCTTCCCCAGCGTCGAGGCGGCGATCGGCGACCTCGCGCATGTCTATGCCTCGACCGCGCGCGACCGCTACATGGTGAAGCGTGAGGTGACGCCGCGCCGGGCCGCGCTCGAAATGCGCGGCTTTCTAGGCCATGGCGAACCCTGCGGCGTGCTCTTCGGGCCGGAGCGCACCGGGCTCGTCAACGCCCATATCGCCTTGGCCGACACGGTGCTGACGGTGCCGCTCAACCCGGCCTTTTCCTCGCTCAACCTCGCCCAGGCGGTGCTGATCGTCGGCTACGAGTGGTTCACCGCGCAGGCCGAGCCGCCGCCCGAAACCCTCCACACCGGCCACAGCCGCCCGGCCGACAAGGCCGAGCTCATTCGCTTTTTCGACCATTTCGAGGAGGCGCTTTTCGCCAGCGGCTTTCTGCGCCAGCCCGACAAGCGCCCGAGCATGACCCGCAACCTGCGCAACCTCTTTCAGCGCGCCGGGTGCACCGAACAGGAATTGCGCACCCTGCACGGCGTCATCACCGCCTTCATCGGACCTCGCAAGCGCGAGGGGAACGCGAAGGAGTAGGGTCGGCGGCGCGGGGATTGCCGCGTCGCTGCGCTCCTCGCAATGACAGGAGAAAGGGCGTCATTGCGAGCGCGGCGCTCGCCGCGACACCCCTTGCGCTGTCATTGCGAGCGCAGCGAAGCAATCCCCAGCCGGCATTCTCGGACCGCGCAAGCGCTGAACTCGGCCGTGTTCAGAGCGCGCGGCGGCCGGTACAATCGCGCCCATGCGGGTTCTCTACCACCTCACATTGTCGCCCTTCGCGCGCAAGGTGCGCGTCGTCTTGGCCGAGAAAAGCCTCGAATTCACCCCGAAGCTCGAAAAAACCTGGGAGCGCCGGCCGGAGTTTCTCGCGCTCAACCCAGCGGGCGAAGTCCCGGTGCTGATCGAGCCCGACGGCACGGTGCTGGCCGGGACCGAGGCGATCGTCGAATACCTCGACGAAGCCTACCGCGACAAATTGCTGATCGGCATCAATCCCGTAGACCGCGCCGAGGTGCGTCGCCTCGTTGCCTGGTTCGACGTCAAGATGAACCTCGAAGTCACCGAAAACCTGCTCGGGCAGAAGATGATGCGGCGCAACCGCGCGCCCGGGCAGCCGACCGCGACGCCCAATTCGCAGGCGATCCGCGCCGGCCACGCCAATTTGCCCTACCACCTCGATTACATCGGCTACCTGGTCGAGCGCCGGCGTTGGCTGGCGGGCGACCATTTCTCGGTCGCCGACATCACCGCGGCGGCGCACCTCTCCAGCCTCGATTATCTGGGCGATGTGCCGTGGGACGCGCACGAGGCCGCCAAGGAATGGTACGCCCGCCTCAAATCGCGGCCGAGCTTTCGCGCGATCCTCGCCGACCACGTGCCCGGCGCCCCGCCGCCGCCGCACTACACCGACCTCGATTTCTAGCCGCCGCCGGCGGGGGGCTTTGCGGCGGGCGGCAGCTGTTGCGGGATCGCCAGGCGCTCGATGTTGGCGCGGGCGGCCGCTTCGGCGGCGCTGCCCGGGGCCAGCGCAGCGGCCTTGCCCCAATCGGCCCGGGCGCCCTCGACATCGCCGCGCAGCCGGCGGATGTTGCCGCGCTCGAGGAGCGCCGGCACCGAATCGGGGGCGAGGGCGAGCGCCGCGTCGACATCGGCCAGCGCGGGGTCGAGCCGGCCCAGCTCGCGATAGGCGGTGGCGCGGTAGATCAGCGCGTCGAGCCGCTCGGGGTGGGCCTTCAGCGCGCGGTCGAGATCAGCGAGCGCCTTGTCGAACCAGCCGGCGGCGCCGGCCGCCTCGGCGCGGTCGACCAGGAGGTCGGGGTCGTTGGGGCGCAGGCTCAGCGCCCGGCCGCCCGCTTCGTAGGCGCGGCCGGGATCGCCGGCGAGGAGCCAGGCCTGCCCCGCCTGGTCGAGCACCTCGGCGCGTAAGGCTTCCGGCGCCCGCACCATCGCCTGCGCCAGCGTTTCGAGGCGGCTCGCGGCCTCCTTGTATTGCTGCAAGCCGATCAGCGCGACCGCGAGGCAATGCTCGGCCGGGTGCGCCCCGCCGCGCGCCTGCCAGCCGAGCGCGAGCTTCTTGGCGGCGGCGGCATCGTGGCCGGCGAGGCTCATGCAGCGCTCGTAGGTCGCCGCATCGGCCGCGGCCGGCCGCGGCGCCCGCGCCGAGGGCACCGGCGGCACCGTCAGCAGCGGCTCGGAGGCGGCCGGCAGCTCGACCGCGCCGGCCGGGCCGGCGACTAGGCCCGGGGCGGCCATCGCGAGCAGAAACACCGCGGCGAGCCGAGCGCGCATCATCGCCGCCTCGCGCGCTCGGCCGCCAGCACCAGCTGCTCGCGGATGCCGGGCTCCATCGCCGAGTGCCCGGCGTCGCGCACGATGATGTATTCCGCCTCGGGCCAGGCGCGCGCCAGTTCGTCGGCGCTCCTGACCGGGCACACCATGTCGTAGCGGCCCTGCACGATCGTCGCCGGCAGGTGGCGGATGCGGCCGACCCGCGCCACCAGGTCGCGCTCCGGCGGAAACAAATGATGCGTGAAGTAATGCGCCTCGAGCCGCGCCAGCCCCAAGGCCAGGCGGTCCTCGCCGAAAACCGCGACGGTCTCGGGGTTGGGCAGGAGGGTCGAGCAGGCGCCCTCGTAGACGCTCCAGGCGCGCGCCGCCGGCAGGTGCACCGCCGGGTCGGGGTCGATCAGGCGGCGGTAATAGCCGGCCAGCAGGTCGCCGCGCTCCGCTTCCGGCAGAAACCCGGCGAAGGCGCGCCACGCCTCGGGGAAAACCGCCCTGATGCCATAGAGGAACCACTCGATCTCGGCCGGACGGCACAGAAAGATGCCGCGCACGATCAGCCGCGCGACGCGCTCGGGATGGGTTTCGGCGTAATAGAGCGCCAAGGTCGAGCCCCACGAGCCGCCGAAGAGGCTCCATTGGGCGACGCCGAGTTCGCCGCGCAGCAGCTCGATGTCGGCGACCAGGTGATCGGGCGAATTGTCGGCGGTCTCGGCGAGCGGCGTCGAGCGCCCGCCGCCGCGCTGGTCGAAGATCACGATGCGCCAATGCGCGGGATCGAAAAACCGCCGGTGCACCGGGGTCGCGCCGGCGCCCGGCCCGCCATGCAGGAAGAGGATCGGCTGGCCCTGCGGGTTGCCCGACTCCTCCCAATACATCGTGTGGCGCCCATCGAGCCTGAGGCGGCCGGTGCGGTAGGGCTCCAATGGCGGAAAGAGGTCGCGGCGCTCGCTCATCGTCCGCCACTTTACGGTCCCGCGCGCCATTGCGGGAGGGGGTTGATCGCGCCGGCCATGCAAACGGCCCGGGGATGGCGGCGGCGGGGCGGCGTCTGGCACCGGGTGGCGCGCTGTGACATGATCGGGAAACGCGGCCGGGGAGGCTTCTGATGCGGCTGAGCCCACAGCAATTGAAGACGTTCGACGAGGACGGCTATCTTTTTCTGCCGGATTGCTTTTCCGACGCTGAGGTCGCGGCGCTGCGGCACGAAGCGGAGGCGCTCTTCCGGGTGGAGCGGCCGGAGGTGTGGCGCGAGAAGTCGGGGGCGCCGCGCACCGCCTTCGCGGCGCATCTCTATAACGAGGGCTTTCGCCTCTTGGGCGCGCATCCGCGCCTCATCGAGCCGGTCGAGCAGCTGTTCGGCGAACAGCTTTACATGCACCAGTACAAGGTCAACGCCAAGGCCGCCTTCGACGGCGATGTATGGCAATGGCACCAGGATTACGGCGTCTGGTCGCGCGACGACGGCATGCCCGAGCCGCGGGCGATGAACATCTCGGTCTTCCTCGACGAGGTCATGGCGATCAACGGCCCGCTGATGTTCATCCCCGGCAGCCACAAGGCCGGCGTCCTGCCGGCCGGGCACGACGAGGCGACGACCTCCTACCCCCTATGGACGCTCGACCACGCAACGATATCGCGGCTGGTGGATGCCGCGGCCCCGCGGGGCGGCATCGTCGCGCCGGTCGGCAAGCCGGGCGCGGTCTTGATGTTCCACGGCAACCTGGTGCACGCCTCGACCGCCAACATCACGCCCTACCCGCGGAAGATCGTCTATCTGACGCTGTGCGCGCTCTCCAATTACATCCGCACGCCGACCCGGCCCGAATGGATCGCGCACCGCGACTTCACCCCGATCGTGCCGGTCGCCGACGACGCGCTGCTGCACTACGCCCGGGCGCACCCCCACCCCGGCCCTCCCCCGCCTGCGGGGGAGGGGGAAGGCAGCAGCGGCGGCGCTTCCCTCCCCCGCAAGCGGGAGAGGGTTAGGGTGGGGGTCGCAGCGCAATAACGCAGGAGGCGCAGATGGCCTGGAAACGCATGGTGCTGGAGATCGGCATGGGGACCAGCATCCGCAGCCGCGACTATACGAAGGCGGCGGTGCGGGCGCTGCAGGACGCGCTGTGGCACAATTCGCTGCCGGTGGCGAGCGCGCTCGGCCAGTCGGCCGACGCGATGCGGGTCGAGGTGACGATCGGCGTGCCGCACCCCGAGCTGGTCGACAAGGAAGCCGTGCTGGCGGTGCTGCCGCACGGCAGCGGTACGGTCAACCTCGTCGCGGGCGGGCTCGAAATCGCCAACGATGCGGGCGGCGCATCGGTCGTCGCCAACGCCGCCGCGGTGGTGCGGCTCGACCTGCCGGAGGGCGGACGGACATGACATTGAAGCGGGTCATCACCGAATTCGGAAGCGGCAACGATCTGCATGGCGGCGACTATACCAAGGCCGCGGTGCGCGCGGTCGAGGACGCGATCCACCACAGTTCGCTGTCCTTGATCCGCACCCTCGGGGTCGACGGCACGACGATGCAGGTCGAGGTCACCGTCGGGGTGCAGCAGCCCGAGCGGGTCGATGCGGCGCGGGTCAAGGCGGCGCTGCCGCATGGCCAAGTCAGCGTGCGGATCGTCAAGGGCGGCCTCGACGTTCCCGACGAGAGCGCGCGCGACGCCGCGATCATCGCCAGCGCCGCGGTGACGGTGCGGCTCGACCTGCCCTGAGGGGGGCGAGGGAACGCTCGGGCCTGCCGCTTGTTGACCGCACGAAGTTTGCGAGTGGAGCCGCATGAACAGCCTGAAGCGCGTCGCCGTCGCCTTCGCGGTCATCGCGGCGGCGGCCTGGGGGATGGTGGCCTATTCGCTCGCCGAGCCGGCGCCGCAGCCGCCCCAGGGCGTCCCCGAAGGCGCCGGACCGGCGCAGGCCGGTCCGGGTGCGGCGCCAGGCCGCGGGCTCGCCCATTGGAGCGAAACGATCGAGCCGCCGGCCCGGGGTTCTCCCCGGTTGAGCCAGACGCCGCCCGCCGGCGGCGGCGCCGCGGTCAATTCGGAGTAGCGCCGAGCGCCGCGGTTACCGCGAGGCCGTCGCGCAAGGCGGCCGGATCGTGGGTGCGGATGAAGTCCACGCCCTGCGCCGCCGCGTAAAGCTCGGCCGCAAGCGTCGCCCCTCCCAAGGCGCCCGGCGCCGCGCGGCCGGTCAGCGCGGCGAGGAAGGATTTGCGCGACACCGAGACCATCACCGGCAGGCCGAAGCGGCGCTTCAGCCGCGCGATCCCGGCCAGCGCGTGGAGCGAGGCTTCCGGGCGGCTACTGAGGAAAAAACCCATGCCGGGATCGATGACGAGGCGCTCGCGGGCGATCCCGGCCGCTTCCAGGCGGGCGAGCCGCTCGGCGAAAAATTCGTCGATCCGGCGCAGGATTTCGCCGGCGCCAAGGTCGCGGCGCTGCGCCCGGCCGGCGCCCTGCACCGCATGCATGACGACCAGCCGGCAGCGCGCCGCCGCCAATTCGGGATAGAGCGCGGGGTCGGGAAAGCCCTGGATGTCGTTGAGATAATCGACGCCGCGGGCGAGCGCGAAGCGCTGTACGACGGGCTGCAGCGTATCGACCGAGAGCGCCGCGCCGCCGCCGGCGAGCGCATTCAGGACCGGGTCGAGCCGGCGGATTTCTTCCTCCGGCGCGACCGGCTCGGACGCGACATTGCTCGCCGCGGCGCCGAGTTCGACGATGTCGGCGCCGCCGGCGATGAGCAGGCGCCCCTGCGCGATCGCCGCTTCGGACTCGAGAAAGCGGCCGCCGTCGGAAAACGAATCGGCGGTGATGTTGAGGATGCCGACGATCAGCGGGCTTTGGAGAGGCGACGGCATCGCGTCACGCCGGGCGGTCGCGCTCGATGATCGCGCCGACCGCCTCGGCATCGGCGAAGATGTCGAGCTTCTCGACTTCGGCGCGGATGTGCGCGACCCGCGGATCGGCGAAGCAGGCATCGCAGATTCGCGCGGCGAAGCCCTCGCACAGATCGATATGGCCGGAACCGGCGATCTCGCGGATCGCCGCCACGACCTTCTCGTAATTGATGACGCGGCGCCGCTCGTCGCGCGGCAAGCCCGCATCAGGCGTCGCGGTCAGCTCGACCGAGACCCGCACCCGCTGCGGCCGCTCGCGCTCGGCAGAGCGGATGCCGATGCTGCACATCAAAACGAGGCCGCGGACGACGACCGTGTAGCGCTGCGCCGGGCGTCCCGCACTCGGAGGTTCCATGCTAATCTCTGACCGCAACAAGGGGGGCAACCATGTGGCGCGAATTCCGTGACTTTGCAATGCGCGGCAACGTCGTCGACCTCGCGGTCGGCATCATCATCGGGGCCGCGTTCACGACGATCGTCAACTCCCTGGTCAACGACATCATCATGCCGCCCATTGGCCTGGCGCTGGGCGGCATCGATTTCTCCGATTTCTTCGTGACCCTGAAGGGCGGCGCCTTCCCGACGCTGGCCGCCGCCAAGGCCGGCGGCGCGGTGACGCTGAATTACGGGATCTTCATCAACGCGGTCATCCGCTTTGTCATCGTCGCGCTGGCGATCTTCATCCTGATCAGGCAGATCAACCGGCTGACGCGCGACCGCACCCCGGCCGAGCCGCCGCCGCCGCCCGAGCCGCCGCGCGAGGAGGTATTGCTGACCGAGATCCGCGACCTCTTGAAGGCGCGCGCATGACGCGATCGCCGGCGCCGCGCCGCCTCGCCCAGGCGCTGGCCACGGGCGCGCTGCTGCTGTCGCTCGCCGGCGGCCCGGCCGGCGCCGCCGCGCCGGCGCCGTGGAAGGCGGTGCTGGTCGCCGGCGACAATGCCGAGCCGGTGTTTGACAACGCCGTCGCGGCGGTCGCCCTCTGGCTCGCCGGGCGCGGCGTCAAACCGGGCGACATCCACCGCTTCAGCGCCAGCCCGCCGGCGCGCGACCCGAGCATCGAGCCGGCCTCGGGCCGCCGGGTGCTGCAGGCCATCGCCGATCTGGCGGCGCGGCCGGGCGAGCGCTGCCTCATTTTCATGACGTCGCACGGCAAGCGGGACGAGGGGCTGTGGCTCGCCTACCGCGGCGAATTTTTGACCCCGGCCGAATTGGCCCGCGCCCTCGCGCTCGGCTGCGCCGCGGCGCCGAGCGTCGTCATCGTGTCGAGCTGCTACAGCGGCGCCTTCAGCGAGGGGGCGATGCAGGCAGCGAACCGCATCATCCTGACCGCCGCGCGGGCCGACCGCCCGTCCTTCGGGTGCGCCGCCGGCTACACCTACACCGTCTTCGACGAATGCCTCCTCGCCACCCTGGCGCACCAGCGCAGCTGGCGGGCGACCTACCGGCGCAACCTCCGCTGCGTGCAACGCCGCGAGAAATCGCTCGCCGTGCTGCCGTCGCGGCCGCAGGCCTTCTTCGGCGCCGCCGTGCGCACCCTGACGCTGCGCTGAACCGTGCGCTAGGCGGCGGCCAGCAGCTTTTCCTTCTGGCGGCGGAACTGCTCGCCGAGCGTTTCCAGCGTCGCGGCGTCGAATTCGCTGCGCGCGCAGCTGAACCCGGTGCTTTCCTCCTCCTTGATGTGGTGGCTGACGAGCTCCTGCAGCACCTGCAGCTGCGCGCTCCATTGCTCGCCGGCCTTGTTGCGGGCGCGCGCCATCTGCTGCAACTGCGCCTCGACGATCTGGTGCTCGTTGTCGCCCTCGTAGGCGAAACCCCGCACCTTCTCGTCGCCCGATTTTTCCATTTTGCGGTACAGCACGCTTTGCTCGGCGTGGGAATGCGCGAGCAACTCGCTCATCATCTTCTTGAAGATCGCGGCGCGTTCCTGTCCGTCATCGCTTTTCATCATCTGGTCGAGAAGAGCGGCGACTTCTTGGTGATCGCGGTGCAGGTCCTGGAGGATTCCTTGAGGCATGCCGAGCTTTTCCTTCACCAATAGGGTTTTGCCTTGCGAGGCGGTGAAAGGAAAACAGCGCCGATCGCCCGATTGTCTCGCCCGATCTCGAAAACCCGCAATCTTTTGCCGCTTGTGCGGTCCAGAACTTGCGGCTCAGCCGGCCCAGAACGGGGGCGCGGCGAGCAGGCCGTCGAGGTGCAGGCGCACCCTCGGCGCGTGGTTGGCGAGCCGGTGCTCGTGCCATTCCAGCACCGCGTCGCCGGCGGCCGCGATGGCGCCCGGGCGGCGGCGCGAGCGCACCAGTTCGGCGACGATGTCGCGGCCGACCCGCAGATCGTTGGCGTCGCCCAGATCGTCCTGCAGGCGCTTCAGGCGCCGGACGAAGCCCTCGACCTCGCCGGGATCATAGAGCGCGGCCAGGAGCTCGGCCGCATAGCGCAGCTTTTTCAGCGCGATCCGCAGGCGATGGCGCTCTGGCGCCGACTGCTTGGCGAAGCCCCGGCTGCGCCGCTGCGCGACTTTCCGGCGGCGGTCGAGCACCTCGCGGGCGATGCCCTCGATCGGCTGGCGCAGCGCCGGCGACCCCGCGCCCTCCTGCCAGCCGCAGCTGTCGAACCAGCGCAACAGCCGCAGCAAGAGCCAGGTGTAGCGCGGCGACAATACCGCCTGCTTCGCCTTGGCGTAGGCGGCGAGCCGCAAGCCCTCGACCGCGCCGCCCAATAGCGCGATGCCCTCGGCGCGGGTCAGCGCGCGGCGCACCGGCGGCAGCAGCGTCTGGGCGAAGACGTCGAGGTTGCGCGCCCGCCCCAGCGCGTCGGACAGCCAGCGCAGCTCAGAGGACGCCTCGCGGCGCGGACCGGCGGGCAACAGCTTGCCGAAGGCCGAGAGGATCGCCCGCAGCCGGCGCACCGCGACGCGCATCTGGTGGAGCCCCTCGGGGTCGCCGGCGAGCACCGCCGGCTCGTTGCGGCGCAACTGGTCGAGGCAGGCGATGCCGATGCGGCGCAGCGCAACGTCGCCGCTCAAGCCTGGCTCCAGCCGAACCTCGGTCGCATGGACGGCGGCCGGCGCCGCCGGCGCAAATACGACCGTCGCTGCCGCCGCCAGCGCGTCGCCGCGCTCGGCCTTGCTGCGCCAGTCGAGCCGCAGCGGCGCGACGGTGAGGAGGTCGAGCGCCACATCGTAAAGCGCCGAATTGGGGCCGCTCTTCAGCTCGAGCTCGAGTTCGCTGACCGGTTCCACGGTGTCGCGGGCCGGGGCGCAGATCCGGCCGCGGTCGATCGCCGCCTCGATCCTGGTGTCGGGGGCCGGCGCCAGCGCGACCCGCCGCCGCACGATCTCGGTGCGGAACAGCGGCACCAGCCGCCCGGCGATATCGCCGCCGATGAAGTGCCCGGTGGCGGTCGCCTCGCGGTCGGGCGCCGGGCCGCGCACGGCGTCCTCCCACTCGCCGCGCACCATCCCAAAGGGGCCGTCAGAGGGGCCGTCGCCCTGCGCGGATTTGACGGTCTGGACGAACTTGCCGTTGCTGGCGCGCACCCTGAGCGCCAGGCCCTGGCTCGCCAGCCGGCGGTCGGGGGTGTCGAAATAGGTGCTGACCAGCCGGGCGCGGCCGGGGGGCCCGCTCGCCGCGCGCCGTTCCAGCGCGCGGCGCAACGCCGGCAGGTCCCGCCGCCGCGCCGCCAGCTTGAGTTCGATCTCGGTGGCGATACCGCCCTCCATTAGACCGGCGGCGCGCCGATCACCGTCGTGCGGTGCATCAGCCGGCGCTCCGGCAGCGCGTAGTCGCAGATCGCCAGATGCATCGCGCTCGCGTTGTCCCACATCAAGAGATCGCCGACCCGCCAGCGGTGGCGGTAGCAAAACTCGGGCCGCACGCAAAACGCATCGAGCTCGGCGATGAGCTCGAGCGCCTCGTCCTCGGGCATGCCGGCGATGCCGACGCACTCGCCGGCGGTGACGTAGAGCGCCTTGCGGCCGGTGTATGGATGGGTGCGCACGATCGGATGCGCGACGTCGGGGGTTTCGGCGAGCTGCGCCGCGGTCAGCTTCGGGCGCGGGCTGTCCTCGATCCGCCGGCGCATCGCGTAGCGGTGGATCGCCCGCTTGCCGGCGAGCCGCCGCTTCATCGCCTCAGGCAGCGCGTCGTAAGCGGCGACGGTGCTGGCGAAAACCGTGTCGCCGAGCGGCTGCCCGTCGCGCCGCGGCACTTCCTTGGCGTAGAGCAGCGAGCAGCGGCTCGGGCGGCTGCGGTAGGAGGTATCGCTGTGCCAGGTGAAGCCGGCGTCGGCGAGGCCGATATGCTCGCCGTTGTCGTCGCGAATGTTGGAGATCAGCAAAATCTCGGGATAGCCCGGCAGCAGGTATTTCTTGACGATGTGGATTTCGAGTTCGCCAAACCGCCGGCTGAACGCGATGTGCTGCTCGCTCGTCAGGTGCTGGTCGCGAAAGCACACGACGATATTGTCGTGAAAGGCGCGCTCGAGCTCACCGAAAGTCGCGCCGTCGAGCGGCCGCGACAGGTCGAAGTCGATTTCGGCGCCGCACGCGGCGTCTGATTTGCGGATCGGGATCGCCATTGCTGGCAGGCTCCGCGAGGGGGAACGGCGCGACTGTCGCTTTCACGCTTTGTTAAGTCAAACCGTGTTTTATTGCCGCTTGCGAGACCACCCCCGCTCGCGCTGCCGAGTACAATTCATGGCCCGGGTTCTTGTTGTCGAGCCTGACCGACGCATTCGCAAGTTCATCGCCGGCATCCTTGCCGAATTGGGCCACCACGTCGAACAGTGCAACGACGCCCGCGACGCCCGGCGCTCGCTCGGCCGGGGCCGGTTCGACGTGCTCGCCAGCGACCTCGTGCTCGCCGAGCGCGGCGCCGCCGACCTCCTCGCCCTCATTCCGGGCCTGCCCCTCTTGACGCTGCGCGGCGAGCGCTTCCGCCCCGGCGGCGACAAGCGCGACAAGCCGTCGCGGCTGCACACCAGCCCGTTCCGCTTCGAGGACCTGACGACGCTGGTCACCGCGATCGCCGCCGCCGTCCCCGCCGCCCGACACACGACCCAGCGCGGCCAGCAACTCCACCAGCCGACCGCCAACGCCGCCTAACGCGTTTACCCGACCAAATTAAATCGTCATTCCCGCGCCCGCGGGAATCCAGGGGCAACCGACGTGTCGCTTGCTCTGGACCCTCGCTTGCGCGGGGGTGACGGACAGAATTTCCCAACCGCCGGGCGTGCCGCGCCTAACAGCGTGCCGATTGCGCGAAAAGCGGGACGCCGGCCGCCTCGCGCTGTTTATCTGAGCGTGCCGACAGTCGAGCACGGGAGAGCGAATTTGAAACATCTGGCATTGGCGGCGGCGGTGATCTGCGGGTCGGCGCTCCTCTGGGGACAGCCGGCGCAGGCGGCGGGCTGCGTCAAGGGCGCGGTAGTCGGCGGCGTCGCCGGCCATTACGTCGCGCATCATGGGCTGCTCGGCGCCGCGGTCGGCTGCGCGATCGGTCACCACGAGGCCCGCAAACATTACCGCGACCGCGATCAGCGCTACGACGCCGACAACCGCTGAGGCGGCGCTTTCTCTGGGCCACCCCTAAGCCGCTCTTCCGGTGCCGCGCCGATGCGCTAGAGTGTGCCTCTCGAATGGGCGGCCTGGCGCAACGGGCCCGGAGGAGCGCACAGCATGCAAGCAGATTACGTCATCGTCGGCGCCGGTTCGGCCGGCTGCGTCCTGGCCAACCGGCTGACCGAGGACCCCGGCACACGGGTATTGTTGATCGAAGCCGGCGGGCGCGACTGGAACCCGCTCATCCACATCCCGGCCGGCTTCATGAAGATGCTCGACCACAAGAGCCTGACCTGGGGGTTCAAGGCCGAGGCCGGCGACGGGCGCGAGATCATCTATCCGCGCGGCCGGGTGCTGGGCGGCTCATCCTCGATCAACGGCCTGATCTACATCCGCGGCCAGCCCGAGGATTACGACCACTGGGCGCAGCTCGGCAACCGCGGCTGGTCGTGGGAGGATTGCTACCCCTATTTCAAGAAGGCCGAGCGCTGGGGGGGCGAGGCCAACGAGGTGCACGGCAAGGACGGCTATCTTTTCACCTCCGAAATGGACCGCTCGCCGATCTGCGCCAAGGTGATCGAGGCCGGCCTCGAATTGGGGCTCGAATACCGCGAGGACGTCAACAATTTACCGCCCGGTGCAGGCGACTCGATCGGCTGGTGCCAGCAGACCCGCGGCGGGCGGCGCCGCGCCTCAACCGCGCGCAGCTATCTGCGCCCGGCGCTGAAGCGGCCCAACCTCGAAGTCGTGACCAAGGCGCTGGTGCACCGCATCGTCTTCGACGGCAAGCGCGCGACCGGCGTCGAATTTTCGCGCGACGGCAATCTCGAGCGGGCCGACGCGGCGCGCGAGGTGATCCTGTCGGCCGGCGCGGTCGGCTCGCCGCACCTCTTGCAACTGTCCGGCGTCGGCGACCCCGAGCATCTCGGCCGCATCGGCGTGCCGTTGGTGCACGAATTAAGGGGCGTCGGGCGCAACATGCAGGACCATTACGTGGTCCGCGTCACCTATCCGATCCACGGCATGGCGACCGCCAACGAGAAGGCGCGCGGCCTGCCGCTCGCCGGCGAGGTGCTGCGCTACCTCGTCAAGGGCACCGGTGTCTTGACCTACAGCGCCTCGCTGATCGCCGCCTCGGTCAAAATCCTCGAAGAATCCGCGACCCCCGACGTGCAGATCTCGTTCGCGCCGGGCAGCTTCAAGGACGGCCAGATCGGCGAGCTCGAGGAGGAGCCCGGCCTGACCGGCGGACCATGGCAGATGCGGCCGCAGTCGCGCGGCCATGTCGAGGCAAAATCCAGCCGGCCCGGCGACATGCCGACGATCAACCCGGGCTACCTGACCGACGACACCGACCGGCGCGCGATCGTCGGGGGCTTGCGCTTTGCCCGGCGGATCTTCAACGCGCCGGCATTGCAGCCCTATGTCGGGGCGGAAAAGCTGCCGGGCGCCCAGACGCAAACTGACGACGAGCTGCTCGACTACGCCAGGCGCAACGGCAACACGGTCTATCACGCCAGCTGCACCTGCATGATGGGGAGCCATGCGATGTGCGTCGTCGACGACCAGCTGCGGGTGCACGGGATCGAGGGGCTGCGCGTCATCGACGCCTCGGTGATGCCCTCCGTCACTTCGACCAACACCAACGCGCCGACGATCATGATCGCCGAAAAGGGCGCCGCGCTGATCCGCGGCGCCGCACGGCAG
>DATGFP010000115.1:0-41736 GCA_035309005.1 Allostellaceae bacterium
GCCGGTGCGGTCGGCTCACCGCATCTCTTGCAGATCTCCGGCGTCGGCGACCCCGAGCTGCTCGGCCGCATCGGCGTGCCGGTCGTGCACGAGCTGAAGGGCGTCGGCCGCAACATGCAAGATCACTATGTCGTGCGCGTCACCTACCCGATCCACGGCATGGCGACCGCCAACGAAAAGGCGCGCGGCCTGCCCTTGGCCGGCGAGGTGTTGCGCTACGTGCTGACCGGCAAGGGCATGCTGACCTACAGCGCATCCTTGATCGCCGCCTCGGTCAAGATCCTCGAAGAATCCGCGACCCCGGACGTGCAGATCTCGTTTGCCCCGGGCAGCTTCAAGGACGGCCAGATCGGCCAGCTCGAATCGGACCCCGGCCTCACCGGCGGGCCGTGGCAGATGCGGCCCTCCTCGCGCGGCTACGTCGAAGCACAATCGAGCGACCCGCACCTGCAGCCGGCGATCAACCCGCGCTACCTGACCGAGGAGAGCGACCGCCGCGCGATCATCGGCGGGCTCAAATTCGTCCGCCGCATCTTCGCCGCCCCGGCGTTGGCGCCCTATGTCGGCGACGAGCGCCTGCCCGGGAGGCAAGTGCAGACCGACGACGAGCTCCTCGACTACGCCAAGCGCAACGGCAACACGGTCTACCACGCGAGCTGCACCTGCATGATGGGGCCGCAGGCCAATTGCGTCGTCGACGACGAATTGCGGGTGCATGGGCTGGAGGGCCTCAGGGTCATCGACGCCTCGGTGATGCCGTCGGTCACCTCGACCAACACCAACGCGCCAACGATCATGATCGCCGAGAAGGGCGCGGTGATGATCCGCGCGGCGGCGCGGCAGAGAATCGCGGCCTAGCACAGGCTGTCATTGCGAGGAGCCAAAGGCGACGAAGCAATCTCGATCGGTGGAGCGCGCGGCGGCGCGAGATTGCTTCGCTGCGCTCGCAATGACGGGGAAGGGAAGATGCAAGCGGATTATGTGATCGTCGGGGCGGGGTCGGCCGGGTGCGTGCTGGCCAACCGGCTGAGCGAGGACCCGGCGACGCGGGTCATCCTGATCGAGGCCGGGCCGCGCGACTGGAACCCGCTCATTCACATCCCGGCCGGCTACATGAAGCTGCTCGACCACAAGACGCTGACCTGGGGCTACACCGCCGAACCCGACCCCGGCGTCAACAACCGCGCGATCCTTTATCCGCGCGGCCGCGTGCTCGGCGGCTCCTCCTCGATCAACGGGATGATCTACGTGCGCGGCCAGCCCGAGGATTTCGACCATTGGGGCCAGCTCGGCAACCGCGGCTGGAACTGGGACGGCGTCCTCCCGTATTTCAAGCGGGCCGAGGGCTGGCAGGGCGGCGCGGACGAATTCCACGGCGACGGCGGGCCGCTCCTGACCTCGCGCACCGCCGACCAACCCGAGCTCTGCCACAAGATCATCGAGGCCGGCACCGAGATCGGCCTCGAATACCACGAGGACGTGAACCACCTGCCGCCTGGCGCCGGCGACAATATCGGCTGGGTGCAGCAGACCCGCCGCGGCCGCCGGCGGCAGAGCGCGGCGCGCACCTACCTGCGCCCGGCATTGCGCCGGCCCAATTTGCAGGTCGTGACGGGCGCGCTGGTGCACCGCGTCGTCTTCGACGGCGGGCGCGCGACCGGCGTCGAATTCACCCGCAACGGCAATTCCGAGCGCGCCGACGCCTTGGCCGAGGTGATCCTGGCGGGCGGCGCGATCGGCTCGCCGCATCTGTTGCAGCTGAGCGGCGTCGGCGACCCGGACCATCTCGGTCGCATCGGGGTGGCGGTACGGCACGCGCTGCCGGGCGTCGGCAAAAACCTGCAGGACCATTTCCTGGCGCGCGTCACCGCCGAGGTCACCGGCATCCCGACCTTGAACGAAAAGTCGCGCGGCCTGCCGTTCGCCGGCGAGATCATGCGCTATCTCTTTCGCGGCACCGGCATGCTGACCTACGCGGCCTCGCTCGTCGCGGCGTCGGTCAAGGTATTGGAGGAGTCGGCGACCCCCGACGTGCAGATCCTCTTCGCCAACGGCAGCTTCGCGCCGGGCCCCATTCGCCGGCTCGACGACAAGCCTGGGATGACCGGCGGCATGTGGCAGATGCGCCCCTTATCGGTGGGCTATGTCGAGGCGAAATCGCCGGACCCGCGCGCGGCGCCGGCGATCAACCCGCGCTATCTTTCGCACGAGACCGACCGGCGCGCCGCGATCGGCGGCTTGCGCGCGGTGCGCCGGCTCTTCGCCGCGCCGGCGCTCAAGCCCTATATCGTCGGCGAGATCCTGCCGGGGCGCGACGTCGAGAGCGACGACGAACTTCTCGACTATTTGCGGCGCACCGGCTCGACCGTGTTCCACGCCACCTGCACCTGCAAGATGGGCCGCGACCCGCTGGCCGTGGTCGACGACGAATTGCGCGTGCACGGCATCGAAGGATTGCGCGTCATCGACGCCTCGGTGATGCCCGCCGTCACCTCGACCAACACCAACGCCCCCACCATCATGATCGCCGAAAAGGGCGCCCAGCTGATCAAGAGTGCGGCGCGGCAGAGAATGGCGGCCTAGACCCCCACCCCAACCCTCCCCCGCCTGCGGGGGAGGGAGTAGCATCGCCGCCGGCTGTCCGCCGCATGATGTCCCCTCCCCCGCAGGCGGGGGAGGGTTAGGGTGGGGGTCGTCGGACGCTGCTGACAGCGGAGGGATGAGCATGCAAGCGGATTACGTGATTGTCGGGGCGGGGTCGGCCGGGTGCGTGCTCGCCAACCGGCTGAGCGAGGACCCCGCGGTCAAGGTGCTGCTGATCGAAGCCGGCGGGCGCGACTGGAACCCGCTCATTCACATCCCGGTCGGCTTTATGAAGCTCTTGGACCACAAGACGCTGACCTGGGGCTATACCGCGCAATCCGACCCCGGCACCGCCGGGCGCGCGATCCCCTACCCGCGCGGCCGGGTGCTCGGCGGCTCATCCTCAATCAACGGCCTCATCTACATCCGCGGCCAACCCGAGGATTTCGACCATTGGGGCCAGCTCGGCAACCGCGGCTGGAGCTGGGACGACGTGCTGCCGTATTTCAAGGAAGCCGAGAGCTGGCAGGGCGAGGCGAGCGAGCTGCACGGCAAGGGCGGCTTCCTGACGACCTCGCCAATGACCGAACGCCCCCCGGTGTGCCAGGCGATCATCGAGGCGGCGGGCGAGCTTGGCGTCGAATACCGCCCCGACGTCAACAATCTGCCGCCCGGCGCCCCTGACAGCATCGGCTGGTGCCAGCAGACCCGCGGCGGCAGGCGCCGCGCCAGCGCCGCGCAGACTTATCTCAAGCCGGCGTCGAAGCGGCCCAATTTGCAGGTGGTGACGGGCGCGCTGGTGCACCGCATCTCGTTCAAGGGCGCCCGCGCGACCGGCATCGTCTATTCGCGCGGCGGCCGGGTCGAGATCGCCGACGCGGCGCGCGAAGTCATCCTGGCGGCCGGCGCGGTCGGCTCGCCGCACCTGTTGCAATTGTCCGGGGTCGGCGCGCCCGAGGACCTCGCCAAGGCCGGCATTTCGCTGCACCATGCATTGCCCGGCGTCGGGCACGGTTTCCAGGACCATTACATCGCGCGCATGTCGTGCGAGGTGAAGGGCGTCGAGACCCTGAACGAGCGCGGCCGCGGCCTCGCCTTCGCCAACGAATTATGGCGCTACGTCACGACCGGCACCGGCATGCTGACCTACAGCGCCTCCTTGTGCGCCGCCTCGGTCAAGGTTTTGGAAGAGTCGGCGACCCCGGACGTGCAATGCGTCTTCGCGCCGGCGAGCTACAAGCCGGGCCTCATCAGGAAGCTCGACGACACCCCCGGCATCACCGGCGGGCCATGGCAGATGCGGCCTCTGTCGCGCGGCTATGTGCTGGCGCAGACCCCGGACCCGCACGACCAGCCCATGATCAACCCGCGCTACCTCGCCGAGGACACCGACCGCCGCGCGATGGTCGGCGGCCTGAAATTCCTGCGGCGCCTCTTCGCCGCGCCGGCGCTGGCGAAATACATCGTCGCCGAGAAGGTGCCGGGGCCGAGCGTCGCGAGCGACGACGAGCTGTTGGACTACGCGCGGGCCAACGGCTCGACCGTCTACCACGCGAGCTGCAGCTGCATGATGGGCAGCCACCCGATGGCGGTGGTCGACGACCAGCTGCGCGTCCACGGCATCGAGGCCTTGCGCGTCGTCGACGCCTCGGTGATGCCCGCCGTCACCTCGACCAACACCAACGCCCCCACCATCATGATCGCCGAGAAAGGCGCCCAGCTGATCAAGGCCGCCGCACGCGAAAAGCTGGCGGCGTAGGCTAGCGACCTGCGCGAGCCTCAGCCGCCGCCCTGCTCGGAGGGAGCCGGCGGGTCGAAGGCGCGGACCGGGGGCGGCTCTTCGTCGTAGCGCTCGATTTCGACGAGGGCGAGCTGGCCGCTGCAGGCTTGCGCGAGGCGCGAGGTGCCGGCGTCGCGGGTCAATACATTGGGGTTGCCGTGGACGCAGAACGGCGTCTCGGCGCCGGCGTCCGCCGGGTCGTACCAGGCGCCGGTCGCCAGCTGCACGACGCCCGGGCGCAACGCCCGGCTCAGCACCGCGCCGGCTAGGCAGGCGCCGCGGTCGTTGTAGAGGCGCACGATGTCACCGTCCGCGATGCCGCGCGCCGCCGCGTCATCCGGATGAAGGCGCACCGGCTCGCGGCCGCGGATCTTGGAGGCGAGGCTGGTGGCGCCGAAATCGAGCTGGCTGTGCAGCCTTGTCGCCGGCTGGTTGGCGACGAGCATCAGCGGAAAGCGCGCCGCAAGCGGCGAGAGGGCGCCTTCGACCGGCGCGAGCCAGGTCGGATGCGCCGGGCACTCGGCGTAGCCGAAGCCGGCGATCGTCGCCGACGCGATCTCGATCCGCCCGCTCGGCGTCGGCAGCGGCGCCCCCTCGGGGTCGCGGCGAAAAGCGCGGACGATGCCGCCATCGGCCGCCAGCGTCGGCAGCACCAGTTCGCCATCCTCCCAGAACTGCGCGAAATCGGGCGCGTTGACGCCGCGCTCGGCGAGCGCCTGGCGGGTCGGCTCGTAGAGCTGCGCGAGCCATTGCCGCGGCGAACGGCCTTCGGTGAAAGCCGGGCCGACGCCGAGGCGCTCGGCCAGGCCGGCGAAGATCGCGTGGTCGTCCTGCGCCTCGCCGTAGGGCGCGACCGCGCGGTGCATCGCCACCAGCAGCGGGTCGCCGGCGGCGGCGCCGATATCCTCGCGCTCCAGCGTGATCGTCGCCGGCAGCACGATGTCGGCGTGGCGCGCGCTGGCGGTCCACGCGCTGTCCTGCACGATCAGCGTCTCGACCCTGGCGAAGGCGCGGCGCAGGCGGCCCAGATCCTGGTGATGGTGGAACGGGTTGCCGCCGGCCCAGTAGACCAGCTTGATGTCGGGATAGGTCAGATGCTGGCCGTCATATTCGAACGCCTGGCCGGGGTTCAGCAGCATGTCGGCGATGCGCGCCACCGGGATGAAATCGGCAACCGGGTTGCGCCCGGTCGGCATCGTCGGC
Source organism: Allostellaceae bacterium (assembly GCA_035309005.1). Taxonomy (GTDB): domain Bacteria; phylum Pseudomonadota; class Alphaproteobacteria; order ATCC43930; family CGMCC-115725; genus DATARH01. The sequence continues at coordinate 5,567 of DATGFP010000115.1, forward strand.
AGCGGCACCGCGAGCGGCGGCTTGCCGGTGTTGGAGGTCGCCCCCAGCGCATAGGCGAAGCCGCCGCCCTCGAGCCCGATCTGGCCGAGCGCGGCGGCCAGCACGATTCCCATCCACACCGGCTGCTCGCCATGCTCGGCGCGCTGCAGCGACATCGAGCAGGTGACAAGGGTGCGCCGCCCGGCGCAGCGCCGCGCCAGGCCCTCGACCTCGGCCGCCGGAATGCCGCAGATCGCGGCGGCCCAGGCGGGGTCTTTCGGTTGGCCGTCGGTGCGGCCCATGAGGTAGGCCTCGAACTTGTCCCAGCCGACGCAGTAGCGCGCAAGAAAGCCGCGGTCGTGCAGCCCGGCAGTAACCAGCACATGGGTCAGCCCGAGCATCAGCGCGACGTCGGTGCCCGGGCGGATCGGGTGCCATTGGGCCGCGACCTGCGCCGGCAGATCGTCGCGCAGCGGCCCGACCAGGTGGAATTCGGCGCCGCGCCGAGCGGCCGCGAGGAGCCGCTCGCGGGCGACGTGCTGGCCGCTGCCGCCGCCGCCGACATCGTTGTTTTTCAGCGCCATGCCGCCGAAGGCGAGGATGATTTCGCTTGTCTCCGCGAGTTCGTCCCAGCTGACGCTGGTGCCGGCGACCGCGCCCTGCGGGCCGATGACGTGCGGCAGGAGGACCGAGGCGGCGCCCGAACTATAGGAGTTGACCGAGCGGACATAGCCGCCGAGGAGATTGAGAAAGCGGTGCAACTGGTGCTGCGCGTCGTGGAAGCGGCCGGCGCTGGCCCAACCGTAGGAGCCGCCGAAGACGCCGCGCGGACCCGCTTCGGCGTAGACCCGGCGCAATTCCGCGGCGACCCGGTCGAGCGCCTCCGGCCACCCGACCGCGACGAAATCGCCCTCGCCGCGCGCCGCCCCCGCTTCCGCCAACGCCACCGGGCCGCGCTCCAGCCAGCCGCGCCGGATCATCGGCCGCGCGATCCGCGCGCGGTGCGACACCGCGGCCGGGATGTTGCCGAGGAGGGCGGAGGGGTCGCGGTCGCGCGGATGCGGCGTCAGTGTTATCTCGCGGCCCCGCGCGACCACCGAAAAGGCACCCCAATGCGCGCTGTGCGGCACGCCCGGCGCCCGCTGGTCGAGATCGAGATCGCTCATCGGATTTGTCGCCCTACTTAAAAAGAACGTCGTCGCCGCCGCAAAGCCGCCCCGCCCGCTTCGGCTACGGCGTTACCCGACCCAAACTCAATCGTCATTCCCGCGCACGCGGGAATCCAGGGGAAACCAACCGTCGCTCGCTCTGGCCCCCCGCGCAAGCGCTAGGGTATGCACACATCTCGACGTGACCGGCGGCGGCGCCATGCGTCCTTCGAGACGCGCCCTCCGGGCGCTCCTCAGGATGACGGAAATTTGTGCGTGGCAACAATATTTTGCCGTCATCCTGAGGAGGCGCGAAGCGCCGTCTCGAAGGACGCGCTGCGCCCGGTCTGAGACCGTGAGCGGTTCCGTCAAGACATCGAAAGCGCCCTTGCTTCCGAACTGTGTGCACGCCTAGCGCTTGCGCAGGGGTGACGGGGATAGGGTTCGATCCCATCGGATCATGTTTTAGTATTTTGCCGGCGGTAGCTGCCGGCGATAGTTGATGTGGCGGGGTTGCGGGTCAAGGCGGGTCGGAGGACGCATGCAGCGGGTCGATGTTCTGAGCATCCAGCGCACCACCGAGGCCGAGCGGGCGCGGATCGCCGCGGTCGATCCCCGCGTCCGCCTGACCGACGCCGGCGGCTGGTTCGACGGCGAGATCCGCGACACCTGGAGCGATTACGCGGTGCAGCGCTACCTCGCGCCGGACGCCACCGGCGCCGGCAGCCGGGCCGAGCGCGACCGGCTGCTGGGGCAAGCGGAAATAATCATCGGCGGCTGGCCCTTTCCGCGCGACCTGCGGGCGCGGGCGCCGCGTCTCAAATGGTTTCACCAGCGCCAGGCCGGCGCCAGCAACCTCCTCGACAGCGATCTGTGGGGCAGCGATGTCGTTGTCACCACCTCGCGCGGCGCCTCCAACCCGCTGCCGATCGCCGAATACGCGCTGACGGGCCTGCTCTATTTCGCGATGGGCTTCGACCAGGCCGAGCGCGATCGCGCCGCCGGCCGCTTCGCGCATCGCGCCTACCGGCCGCTGCTCATAGAGGGCAAGACCGCGCTCGTCGTCGGCGCCGGCGGCATCGGGCGCGAAGTCGGCCGGCTGTGCGCCGCGCTCGGCATGCGCGTCCTCGGCACCCGCCGCGAGCCGCAACCCGACGCGGCGCTGCCGCCCGGCTTCAGCGCAATCGGCGGCGCCGCGGCGCTCGACCGCTTCCTGCCGCAGAGCGACTTTGTCGTGATCTGCTGCCAATGGACGCCCGAGACCACCGGCCTCTTCAACGCGGCGCGCTTCGCGCTGATGAAGCCCGGCAGCGTCCTCGTCAACGTCGCGCGCGGCGAGATCGTCGACGAGGAGGCGCTCGCCGCGGCGCTCGCCGAAGACCGCCTGCGCGGCGTCGTCCTCGATGTTTATGTCGGCGAATTCGAGCGGCCGCCGCCCGCGCGGCTCTGGCAGCACCCCAAAGTGCTCCTGACGCCGCATGTGTCGGGCGGCAGCGACCACAGCCGCCACGGCGGCATCGCGCTTTTTTGCGATAATCTGCGCGCCTATCTCGACGGTGCGCCGCTGCGCAACGTGATCGACTGGCAGCGCGCCTACTGACCCCCGATACGCAGCAAGCGGTGAGCCTTATGGCGGAAAGCGCAGCATCCCCGGCTCCCCCGGCTCCGACTCCCCCGCCCCCGGCTCCGACTTCGCCGCCCCCGGCTCCCCCGCCCGACATTCCGCCGCACCCCGCGGCGCGGACGCGCCGGGCGCGCGAGATCGCGCTGCGGCTCGGCATCCTGGCGGCGGCCGGGATCGTCCTGGCGCTGTTCGCCACCAGATGGGACCGCTGGGTCGGCGAGGCGGCCCGCCAGGAGACCGACGACGCCTATATCCGCGGCGACGTGACGCCGCTCAGCGCGCAGGTCGACGGCTATGTGCGGCACGTCGAGGTCAAGGACTTCCAGCGGGTGAAACAGGGCGATCCGCTGGTCGAGATCGAGGACGACGACTATAAGGCGCGGGTCGCGCAGGCCGAGGCGGCGGTGCTCGGGGCCGCCGCCGCGATCGACAACATCAAGGCCCGCAAGGCCGCCCAGCACGCGCAGGTGGCCGAGGCCGAGAGCGCGATCAACGCCACCCAGGCCGATGTCGAGCGCACCCGGCTGGAGGCGACGCGGCAGCGCTCGCTGCTCGCCACCACCTTCGGCACCGCGCAAAAGGTCGAGCAGGCGGTGGCCGACGAGCGCCGCTACGCCGCGACGCTGGCGAGCAACCAGGCGGCGCTCGACGCGCAGCGCCGCGACGAAGCGGTGCTCGACACGCAGGAATCGGAATTGCGCGCCGACTACAAGGCGAAGGCGGCGGCGCTCGACCTGGCGAAGATCAACCTCGGCTACACCCGGATCGTCGCGCCGGTCGGCGGCGAGGTCAGCGAGCGCGGGGTGCGCGACGGGCAATACGTGCATGCCGGGACGCAGGTTATCTCGGTGGTGCCGCTGGACAGCGTCTGGGTCATCGCGAACTACAAGGAAACCCAATTGACCCGCGTCGCGGTCGGGCAGGCGGCCGAAATCCGCGTCGACACCTTCCCCGGCATCCTCGTCCACGCCCATGTCGACAGCATCGCGCCGGCCAGCGGCGCGCAATTCAGCCTCCTGCCGCCCGACAACGCGACCGGCAATTTCACCAAGGTCGTGCAGCGCATCCCGGTCAAGCTGACGCTCGACCCCGACAACCCACTCCGCGGCAAGCTGCGCCCCGGCATGTCGGTGGTCGCGACGATCCTGACCGACAGCCAGCCCACCAGCCCGCCCAACAGCGAGCCCGACGGCAAGCCGGCCGGGCGATGACCGTCGCGGTCGGCATCGCCGCCGCCAGCGCGCTGCCGCTGGCGCTGCGCGGGCGCTGCGAGCGGCCGTTTCTCGGCGTCATGGCGGTGATGCTCGGGGCGGTGATCTCGACCCTCAACGTCAAGATCACCAGCGCCGGCCTGGCCGATATCCGCGGCGCGCTCGGGCTCGGCTTCGACGGCGGCTCGTGGGTCGGCACCGTCTTTACTTCGGCGCAGATGGTGGTGACCCCGGCGGCCGCCTGGATGAGCACCGTGCTCAGCACCCGGCGGGTCTTAATGTGGACCGGCACAATCTTCGCCCTGACCTCGCTGTTGCCGCCCTTCACCCACGATTACCCGAGCCTCCTCGCGCTGCAATTGGTCCGCGGGCTGGCGGTCGGCGCCTTCATCCCGGCGGCGCTCGGCTTCGTATTGCGCAGCCTGGCGCCGCGCTGGTGGATCTGGGGCATCGCGGCCTACGCCTTCCGCTTTGTCTTTTCGCAGAACATCGGCGGCGCGCTCGAGGGCTGGTATTCCGATACCGGGCACTGGCAGTGGATTTTCTGGCAGAACGTCGCGCTGACCCCGGTGATGACGCTGCTGGCGGCGGTCTCGATGCCGCACCGGCCGGTCGACCGCGAGCTCCTGGCGCGCACCGATTGGGTCGGCATCGTCTACGCCGGGCTCGGCTTTGGCCTGATCTACGCCGCGCTCGACCAGGGCAACCGGCTCGACTGGTTCAATTCCGGCACGATCTGCGGCCTCCTGCTGGCGGGCGGCATCCTGGTCGTCGCATTCCTGGCGCACGAATGGCGCGCCCCCTACCCGCTCATTCACCTGCCGGTGTTGATCCGCCGCAGCGTCGCGATCCCCTGCCTGCTTGTCTCGATCTTCGGCTTCGGGGTGACCGCGACCTCGTTCGTGCTGCCCGACTACCTGACCCGGGTGCAGGGGCTGCGCGCCTTTGAGATCGGCGACGCGCTCTATTGGGTGGCGCTGCCGCAGATCGTGCTGGTGCCGCTGGTCGCGCTCCTCTTGCGCTGGATCGACGCGCGGCTCCTTTTGGTGCTGGGCTTTCTGGTGATCGCGCTCGGCAGCTGGCTCGATGTCGGGCTGACCCATGACTGGGTCAGCGGCAATTTCATTCCGTCGGCGGCGTGCGAGGGGGTCGGGCTCGCCTTCGCGATCACCGCGCTCATTACCTACACGATCGCCAACATCACGCCGCCGCAGGCCGCCGCGATCGCCGCGACGATCCAGATCGCGCGGCTGCTCGGCGCCGAAATCGGCAACGCGGTCATCCAGACCTTCGTGCGGGTGCGCGAGCAGACCTATTCGAACCTCGTCGGGCAGCACCTGATCGCCGGCTCGCCCGACGCCGAGCGCGCGACGGCGGCGCTGAGCCAGCCCTTCGGCAGCCGCCCGACCGGGCTCGGCGACGCGGCGCTGCAGGGCGCCGGGACATTGGCCGCCCTGGTGCGCCGGGAAGCCTACGTCCTGGCCTATATCGACGCCTTCTGGCTGATCGCCTGGGTCGCGGCGGCCGCCATTCTGCTCGTTTTCCTGCTGCGGCCGCCGCCGCCCAACCCGCTGACCCCGCCGCGCCACCTGCCGTAACGCGGCTCCGATTGTGGTGCGCCTTCCCGCTCCCGGCGGCAATCGCTAAGATCGCCCCCGGCAAAGGTGCCACCAGCCATTTATGGGAGAAGTTTCATGGCCGTTACCCTCTATTCCGGCTTCGTGCCGGTGTGCGTGCAGCTGCTCGCCGGCCTCAAGACCGTGCTGACCAAGGCCGAAGAGCACGCCACCGCGCAGAAATGGGACCCCACCGTCGTTCTCAACATGCGGCTCTTCCCCGACATGTTCACGCTGGAGCGCCAGGTGCGGCAGGTGTGCAACCATTGCCTCGGCGCCGGCCGGGTCGCCGGGGTCGATTTGCCGGCGCTGCCCGACCAGGACAACAGCTTCGCCGAGATCCATTCGCGGATCGACAAGACCGCCGCGTTCCTGAAGGGGCTGCGCGCCAACCAACTCGACGGCAAGGACGATGCCGACGTGACCGTGACGATCGGCGGCCAGCCGCAGACGATGAAGGCGCAGAGCTACCTCTACCACTTCGCGATGCTGCAGGTCGGCTTCCACTCGACCACCGCCTACAACATCATCCGCAGCGTCGGCGTCAATATCGGCAAGCGCGACTACCTCGGCCCCCGGCCCTCGTAAAACCCCAGGCGTAAGCAGCAGGCCTGAGTTTCGACCCTAGAGCATGGTCCGCTGGGATCGAAGCATGTCCCCGTCACCCCCGCGCAAGCGGGGGTCCAGGGCAAGCGACAGGTCGGTTGCCCCTGGATTCCCGCGTGCGCGGGAATGACGGTTCAATTTGGCCAGGTAACGACCCTAAACCACAGACCCCCGGGCCGGCGGCGCCGGCCCGGGGCTCCTTCAGCGCGGCGCGCCGGCGTCGCGGATCGCGGCCCAGATGCGGTCGCTGGTCGCCGGCATGTCGAGCTGCTTGACCCCAATGGGCGCCAGCGCATCCATCACCGCGTTGAGGATCGCCGGCAGCGCGCCGACCGTGCCGGCCTCGCCCGCGCCCTTAACGCCCAAGGGATTGCGCTTGGTCGGCACCGGGTTCGAGCTGACCGACATGTAGGGCACCGTGTCGGCCCGCGGCATCGCGTAATCCATAAAGCTCCCCGACAGCATCTGCCCGCTCTGCGGGTCGTAGGCGACCCGCTCCATCAGCGCCTGCCCCAGGCCCTGCGCCACCCCGCCGTGGATCTGGCCCTTGAGGCCGACCGGATTGACCACGGTGCCGACATCGTCGACGACGACGTAGCGGACGATCTCGAGGTGCCCGGTTTCCGGGTCGATCTCGACTTCGCAGACGTGGCTGCCGTTGGGATAGGTGAAATCGGTCGGCGCGAACGTGCCGGTCTCGTAGAGCCCGCCCTCGAGCCCCGGCGGCAAGGCGGGCGCGCGAAACGCCGCCTTGGCGACATCGCTTAGGCTCAGGCTGCGGTCGGTGCCGGCGACCGACAACACCCCATCGGCGAACTCGATATCGGCTTCGGCCGCCTCCAAGAGGTGCGCCGCGATCTTCTTCGCCTTGGCGATCACCTTGTCGGCCGCCATCCACAGGGCCGAGCCGCCGATCACGGTCGAGCGCGAGCCGTTGGTGCCGATGCCGAAGGCGACCCGGTCGGTGTCGCCGTCGATGTACTGGATGTCGGAGGGGTCAATCCCGAGCTTTTCGCTGAGCACCTGCTTGAACGTCGTCTCGTGGCCCTGCCCCTGGTTCTTGCTGCCCATCAACAGCGTCACATTGCCGCTCGGGTGAAAGCGGATCTCGGCGAATTCCTGGCCCGGCCCCGCCGCCTTCTCGATCGGGTTGGCGATGCCGATGCCGCGCAATCTGCCGCGCCCGCGCGCCGCCGCGCGCCGCGCCGGAAACCCGGCCCAGTCGGCGAGCTCCATCACCTTCTCCTGGTTGCCGGCAAAATCGCCGACATCGTAATTGAGGCCGAGCGCGGTCTTGCACGGCAGCGTCGTGATCATGTTGCGGCGGCGCAGATCGATGGGGTCGTCGTGCAGCTCGCGCGCCGCGTCGTCGATAAGGCGCTCGATGACATAGGTCGCCTCGGGCCGGCCGGCGCCGCGATAGGGCGCGGTGCCGTTGGTATTGGCCATCACCGCCAGCACCGAGACATGCGCCGCCGCGATGTCGTAGACGCCGGTCAGCGTGCCGACATTGCCGAAGGTCGCCAGCAGGTTGCGTTCGGACGAAATATAGGCGCCGACATTGGCGAAGGTCTTGACCCGCAGCGCGAGAAACTTGCCGTTGCCGTCGAGCGCGAGCTCGGCCTCGCTGACATTGTCGCGGGCATGCTCGTCGGCGAGGATTGCTTCCGAGCGCTCGCACACCCAGCGCACCGGCCGGCGCAGCTCTTTGGCGGCAAGCAGCACGAGGCGGTGCTCGGGGTATTGCCAGCCCTTGGTGCCGAAGCCGCCGCCGACATCGCCGGCGACCACCCGGATGCGGCTCTCCGGGATCTTGAAGATGCGGGTCGCCAGGGCTTGCCGCACCCGGTGCGGATACTGCACGTCGGCGTAAAGGGTAAAGCGCTCCTCGCCCGGGTCCCACACCCCGAGGGCGCCGCGCGGCTCCATGAAGTGGGCGTAGACCCGGCTGATCACATAGCGCCGCCGGACGCGGTGCTGGGCGTTCGCGAAGGCGGCGTCGGTCGCCGCCTTGTTGCCGACTTCGAAGAGGTTGGAGATGTTGTCCGGGCACTCGTCCCACACCGCGATCTTGGCCTCGGCCGCCGCGGCGGTGTCGGTGACCGACGGCAGGATGTCGTAGGCGATCGAGGCCAACTCGGCGGCGTCCTTGGCCTCAGCCAAGCTGTCGGCCACGATGAAGAGCACCGGCTCCCCGACATAGCGCACCCGCTCTCGCGCCAGACCCAGATGGGCCCGGGCGAACATCGGCGAGCCGTCCGGGCGTTTCCTCTGAAACGGCACGCCCATCGTGCCGAGCCCGGCCCGCGCAAGGTCGTCGCCGGTCAGGATCAAGCAGACGCCGGGCGCGGCGCGCGCCGCGGCGAGGTCCATCGCGGCGATGCGGGCGTGCGCGTGCGGCGAGCGCAGCACATAGCCGTGCGCCTGGCCGGCGAGGCTCAGATCGTGCTGGAAGCGGCCATAGCCGCCAAGCAGCCGCCGATCCTCGAAGCGCTTGACCGGCTGCCCGATCCCGAACTGGCCCATCGTGACCTCCCTCGCCACGCGTGAATGTCATTGCGAGGAGCGCAGCGACGACGCAATCTCGATCGGTCAGCGCACCGGCCGAACGAGATTGCTTCGCTGCGCTCGCAATGACAAGGCAGGCCGAAAATGGAACGTATCGATCTGGGCGGGGTGGCGGTGGAAACGGAGATCGCCGGCGCGGGGCCGCCGCTCCTTTTCCTGCACGGCGGCGATTATATCGCGCAGAACCGGCCCTTTCTCGACCTTCTGGCGCGGCAATTCCGGGTCGTCGTGCCGCGCGCGCCGGGCTTCGGCGCGACGCCGCGCCCCTCGTGGTTCCGCAGCGTCCACGACATCGCCTACCTCTATCTCGACCTCCTGGCGCGGCTCGACCTCAGGGACGCCATTCTGGTCGGGCATTCGTTCGGCGGCTGGGTCGCGCTGGAAGTCGCGGTGCGCTCCGAGGCGCGGCTCGCGCGGCTCGTGCTGATCGACGCGCTGGGCGTCAAATTCGGCGACCGCGAGGCGCGCGACATCGCCGACATCTACGCGCTGCCGGCCGAGGAGGTGCTGCGCCGCTCCTTTGTCGAGCCCGCCCGCAGCGTGCCCGATTACGCGACGCTCGACGACGCCGCGCTGCTGGCGATCGCGCGCGACCGCGAGGCGACCGCGCTCTACGGCTGGAAGCCCTATATGCACGATCCGGCGCTGGTGCACTGGCTGCACCGCATCACCCGCCCGGCGCTGGTGCTGTGGGGCGAGCATGACGGCATCGTCGCGCCGTCCTACGGCGAAGCCCTCGCCGCGGCGCTGCCCAACGCCCGCTTCGAGCTGGTCGCGAGCGCGGCGCACCACCCGCAGATTGAACAGCCCGCCGCCGTCGCCGCCGCGATCGCGCGCTTCGCCCTAAGCAACTGACGCCGTCATTCCCGCGCCAGCGGGAATCCAGGGCAAGCGACGTATCGCCGCCCCTGGACCCCCGCTTCCGCGGGGGTGACGACAAGAAGGGACATGGAACATGATGCAAACTTGGCATTTCAGCGAGATGGCGTATCACCCGGCGTGGCCGCAGCTTGGCGACAGCTACCGGGTGGTGATCCCGTCGCGGCTCTACGACCCGAAGATCGGCGCCGACCTCTACCACCGCTACCTCGACGAGTGGGCGCTGTGCGACGAGCTCGGCATCAACATCATGACCAACGAGCACCACGCGACCGCGACCTGCGCGGATTCGGTGTGCACGATCCCGATGGCGATCCTCGCGCGCGAAACCAAAAAGGTCCGCCTCCTCGCGCTCGGCATGCCGATCGGCAACCGCAACGACCCCGTGCGCATCGCCGAGGAATATTCGATCATCGACGTCATCTCGCGCGGCCGCCTCGACATGGGCTTTGTCAAGGGCGTGCCGTTCGAGATTTCGCCGGCCAACACCAACCCGGCCGACCTCTCGGAGCGCTTCTGGGAGGCGCACGATCTGATCCTCAAGGCGATGACGACGCATGACGGCCCGTTCAACTGGGAGGGCACGCATTTCCAGTATCGCTCGGTCAATGTCTGGCCGCGGCCCTACCAGGAGCCGCACCCGCCGGTATGGACGCCGGTCGGCAGCGAAGGCAGCGCGCGCGAAGCCGCGGCGCGCGGCATCACGATCGGCGTCCTCAACACCGGCTGGGCGAGGACCCCGGCGATCTTCGCGGCCTACCGGCAGAGCGCCGCCGCCGCCGGCCGCGAGGAGCGGCTCGACAAGCTCGCCTACATGGCCCTGATCGGGGTCGGGAGCACGCGCGAAGAGGGCTGGCGCCGGGCCGACCAGATCCTCGACTACAGCCGTACTTCCGGCATCGTCGCGCCGCAATTCGCCAACCCGCCGGGCTACGTCCCGGCCGCCGGCGCGGCGCAGATGCTGAAATCCGGCGGCGCGATGGCGGCGCGCGCCACCCGCGTCCAGCGCAAGGACGGCACGCCCATCAACCCGCGCACAATGAGTGTCGAGGACGCGATCGACGCCGGCCTGGTCTTCGCCGGCACCCCCGACGACGTCTGGCACCAGCTGAAATCCTTCTACGACCACGTCGGCGGCTTCGGCCACCTCCTGATGATGGGCCAAGGCGGCCTGATCACCCACGAAGACACCGTCAGCAACCTGACGATGTTCTCGAAGGAGGTGCTACCACGGCTGGCGGAATTGGGGTGAGCGCGTAGGATGGGTTGAGCGGAGCGAAGCCCATCGAACCCCCGCGGCGGGCGCCGATGGTGGGCTTCGCGTTGCTCAACCCGCCCTACGAAAGTTTCGCGCGGCGTAATAGTCCGGGGGGCAGGTGATGATCGGGTGGAGGGCGCGGCTGGGGTTTCTCGTGCCGCCGGGCAACCCGACGGTGGAAATGGAAATGGCGGCGCTGGCGCCCACTGGCGTGACGCTGCATTTCCACCGGATGGATTCGGGGGACGGCGTCCCCGGCGCGCTCGACAACCAGGATGCGCGCACCGCCGCGATGATCGCGAGCCTCGACGGCGCCGCCTCGCTGCTGGCGCTGGTCAAGCCCGACATCATCGTCGTCGCCCACACCGCGACGAGCTATTACCTCGGCCGCGCCGGCGAAGCGGAACTCCTCACCCGGCTGGCGGGCGCGACCGGGACCCGAATCGTCACCGCCTTTGGCGCGGTCGCCGCCGCGCTCGCGCGGCTGCAAGTCAAGCGGCTGGCGCTGGGCGCGCCCTATTCGGCCGAGACGACAGCGCAGGGCCGGGCGCATTTGGAAGCGCACGGCTTCACGGTCGTCCATGCGCAGAACCTGCCCGGCGTCAGCAACATCTATGAGGAGACCGCCGAGCGCGCCTATGGCCTGGCGCGCCTGGTCGACCGGCCGGACGCCCAGGCGGTGTTCCTCTCCGGCACCGGCATGCCGACCCTCCCGGTGCTCGAATTGCTCGAACAGGATTTGAAGAAGCCGGCGCTCTCCAGCAACGCGGCGATGATGTGGCACGCGCTGCGCAGCTGTGGCGTCAACCAGCCGATCCCCGGCTACGGCCGCCTCTTGACCCTGGAGTGACCCTGGAGTGAGCGCGATGCAGTGGCTGAGCGATCCCACCGGCGCGCGCTGCGCCCAGGCGATGGTGGCGATGCGCGACGGGGTGCGCCTCAACACCTTCGTCTTCCTGCCCCCGGCCGAGGATAGCGCCGCTCTCCCGGTCATTCTGCACCGCACGCCCTACGGCATCGCCGCCGCCGATGCGAAGGACAAGTTCGACGCGGCCCACGCCTGGCTGCCCAACCCGGCGGAGCCGATGCGCGGCTCGATCCTGCGCGGCTGGCGCGCCATCACCGCCCGCGGCTACGCCGCGATCTACCAGGATTGCCGCGGCCGGCACGGCTCGGAGGGCGAGGACCGGGTCTACGCCGACGACGCGGCGGACGGCCATGACACGCTGGAGTGGATCGCGGCGCAGCCCTGGTGCAACGGCCGCGTCGGCATGTCGGGCTCCTCGGCCGGCGCGACGACGACCTTCGCCGCCGCCGCGACGCGCCACCCGGCGCTGCGCGCGTTTTTCGCCCAGGCCGGCGGCTCCAGCATCTACGACGATGTCGTCTGCGAGGGCCAGGGAATCGAGATGGAGCGCCTCTGGCTGTGGGTCGCGAAAAACATCCCCGGCCTCTCCGCGTCGCACCGGGCGGCGGTCAAAGAGCGCTTCGGCATCGGCGACGCCGAGCTCGATGCGGCGGCCGAGCGCGCTGCGGCGCGCTATACGCGGCTCGACGCGGCGCGCCTGGCCGAGCCGCCGTTCGTCAACTCGCCCGACTGGTTGCATCTGCCGCTCGCCGGCACGCCGGACTTCGCCACCTGGCAGCCCTTCCTCGACGAGATCATCAGCCACCCGGCGCCCGATTCCTTCCGAGCCCGGCACAATTTCCGCGCGACGATCGACATTCCCGGGTTTCACGTCACCAGCTGGTTCGACATCTTCCAGACCAGCGTCATCGCGGCCTTCCAGGAAATCCAGGGGCGCACCGGCACGCAGAAACTGTGGATCGGGCCGAACGAGCATTATTTCGTCTACGCCGAGAATTTCTGGCCCTATGACCCGTATTTCGAATGGTTCGGCCATTGGCTGAAGGACGAGCCGAGCGCGCTTGTCGCCGAGCCGGCGGTCTACTATTCGCCGCGCGCCTGGGTCGAGAACCGCGCGTCATACCGCCCCGACGACTGGCGCCGGGCCGAGCGCTGGCCGCCGCCCGGGGTCGCGCCGCGCCGGCTTTATCTGCGCGGTGACGGCAGCCTCGGCGAGGCGCCCGGCGGCGATGCGCGCCACTACACCTACGACCCGCGCCGCCCGGTCCCGACCTATGGCGGGCGCAACATGCTGATCGAGCCCGGGCCGCTCGACCAGCGGCCGGCCCAGGCGTTGCCCGATTACGGCCTGATTTACACCGGCGCTATCCTGCGAGAGCCGCTGACGATCGCCGGCAACGTGCGCGTAACCCTGCAGGTGCAGTCGGATTGCCCGGACACCGATTTCGTCGCCAAGCTGATCGAGCTTATGCCCGACGGGCGCGCCTTATTGCTGATGGACGGCGTCCTGCGCGCGCTCTACCGCGAGCCCTTGGAGGGGGCGCAGCCGCTTCTGCCCGGGCGCGTCTACCAGCTGACGATCGACCTCGGCCACATCCACCATACGCTGGGCGCCGGCAGCCGCCTCGAAATCGACGTCACCAGCAGCAACTTCCCGCGCCGCGCCCGCAACACCAACAGCGGCAACCCGCTCCTGGCGGCGGACGGCGACGATGCGATCCGCGTCGCGCACAACACCGTCCACCACGCCCCCGCCGCCCCCTCCTTCCTCGACCTGCCGCTGCTGCGGGAGTAGGAGCGGGAGCTCCCGGCAAAAGGCGGTGCCGCCCGCACCCCCACCCCCACCCTGCCCTCCCCCGCTTGCGGGGGAGGGTTAAGATGGGTGCGGAGGTCGCGCCTCCCCCGCAAGCGCCTTTCCCCTCCCCCGCAAGCGGGGGAGGGTTAGGGTGGGGGTGACGGCCGCCCGGAGCGGCGCAGGAGGGCCGGGAGTTCGGCGACGCTGGGCCATTCTTCGCAAGAATCCACCGCGCGCTCGACGGCGGCGGCGCCGTCGGGGGTCAGCACGGTGTGGGCCAACTCGCGGAACTTGCCGCGGATTTCTGCGTCGGTAAACGGCTCGTCGAAATCGCCGCGATGGCTTTGGCGCGAGTGCGTCGCGCTGCGTCCGTCGACGAGCGTCACGGTGACGCGCGCCGGCCGCCGCTGCGGCACCTGCGCCGTCATCGCCGGGTCTTCGCTCATGTCGACCCGGTGGCGCAGCCCGGCGATCAGCGGGTCGGCGAGCGCGCTGTCGTCGAGTTCGGCGAAGCCGGCGCCGCCGCGCACCACCATCGCCGCGGCGGCGTGCGGCAGCGAATATTTCGAGGCGAAATAATTGGCCGGGTCGGGGTTTCGCATGACCGAGGCGAAGCGGTAGGTCGCGACCTCGATGCGCGCGACCTCCTCGGGGCGGGGCTTCAGTTCGGCGAGCACCGCGGCGAGACAGTCGAGCGCCGGGTGGACCGGGTTGCAGCAGGCGTAGAGGCGAAAATAGTTGCGGGTGATCTCCCAGCGCGTGCCGAGCGCGTCGGTCAGGCCCTCCGCCGCGAAGCCGGCGCCGACCAATTGCGCCAGCGCCTCCTCGATCGCCTCCTCCTGCGCCGCGAAGCCGGCCAGCGCCAGCTCGGGCGCCAGCGCGCCGGCGAGGCCGCTCATCCCGCCGGCGACGTTGAGCGCGGTCGCGCCGGCCACCGCGTTGGTGTAGCTCGGCGTCAGGAGCAGCGTCGCGGCGATGCGCATCGCGCGGCTCACCCCCGCCGCGTCGAGGCCGCGCAGCCGCGCCCCGGCCGCCGCCGCCGCGAGCAGCGACACCTGGCCGTTCTGGTGCGCCAGGGGGCGCGGCGTGAAGCCGCCGGCGAGCCGCCCGACAACGTCGTAGCCGAGGATGAAGGCGGCCAGCATCTCCGCCCCGCTGCTCCCCGCCGCCTCGCCCACCGCCAGCACCGCCGGCAAGACCTGCATCGCCGCCTGCCCCGAGACGAGGCGCAGCCCTTCGCACAGCTCGATGGCGCGGCCGGCGATGCCGTTGAGGAGCGCCGCGCTGCGCGGGTCCTGCGCCGGCCAGCCGCGCGCGTAGACCGTGGCGCCGCTGCCGGCGCTCGCGGCGAGGCGCTGGCGCAGCGCCGCGACCTCGGGGCGCTCGCCGCCCGCCAGGATCACGCCCAGCGTATCGAGCAGCACGAGTTTGCCATGCCGCCGCACCGCCTCGGGGATGTCTCCGAGGCGGGTCTCGGCGACAAACCGCGCCAGTTCTTCGATCTGTCGGCCCATGTGCGGCGCGCCGAGGCTCAGGTGACGCCGCGGATCGCGTGGTAGGCGACCAGCACGACGATCGCGCCGACCACCGCGACGAACATGCTGTAGAGGTTGAACCCGGTGACCCCGTGGCCGCCGAGCGCACTGAAGATGAAGCCGCCGACAAAGGCGCCGACGATCCCCAGCACGATGTCGAGGATGAGGCCCTCGCCGCTGCGGTTGACGATCTTGCTGGCGATAAAACCGGCGATGAGGCCGAGGAAGATCCAGCCGATGATTGACATTTCCTACCCCACGCTACAGTTCGGCGCTTTCCGACGCGCCGTTGACCTGGCGATGTTGGCCTCTCCGGCCCCGCGCCGCAAGTCGCCGGCGAAGCGGCGAGGGGTTCAGCGGTAGAACTGCAGCTTCGCCTCGCGGAACCACACGGTGTTGGGCGGCGCCGCCGAGATCGGGCCGTTGATGCCGAAAACCGCGAGCTGGAAGCTGTCGCCCGCTTTGACCGACGGCGCCAGCACCACCCGGTTCGGCATGTTGAACCCCTGGATTGTGGCCGGGCTCGGCCGTCCGGCCACCCGCGGCAACTCGCCGTTGACCCAGATCTCGGCGTAATCGTCGACGTTGGCGGTGAGCACCGCGCCGGCGCCGGCCGGATCGAAATCGCCGATCCGCGCCGGGATCGTCAGCTTGGCGCGGAACCACAGAAACGACACATGCCCGCCGCCGCGCTTCGCCCCGAGCTCGGTGGCCGGCACCGATTGCCAATCGGCATCGTCGTAGCCGGCGTCGCCGGCGTGCGGGTCGATGTCGTAGGTCGATTTATATTCGGGCATCGCGTCAGGGAGCGGCGCCCGCTCGACGATCTTCGCTTCGCGCACCTTCCACCGCGCCCCGAAGAGGGCGGAGCCCGCCTCGGTCATCAGATCGACCGTGCACAGCGCCGGCAGCAGCGGCGCGACGCGCGGCTGCGCGGTCAGGAGCGGATGCGGCGGGCCGGGCGGTACCGGGGGCGCGTTGTCGGCCATTGTCTCGTCCTTTGTGCGATGGAGCCGGGCGCCAGTTCACTCCGCCGGGCGGGCGCGGCGCAAGCCTCTCCTGAAGCGGGGTGCGAAACCGATTCGCAGCCGCGGCTGTTCACCCGGTTTGAGGATTGAACCACTATCGGGTGTGGAGATGAGGCCAGGAATGCTTTCTCGAGCTGCGCGGGCGATCGCGGTCGCTTCGGTGTTGGTCGCCGGGCTGGGCGTCGCGCCGCGCAGCGAAGCGGCGTCCGATCCGGCCGGCTTTATCGGCGAGCTCGGCAACCAGGCGATCCAGGTCAGCGGGCCGCAAATCCCCGAGGCCCAGCGCGCCGCGCGGTTTCGCCAGCTGTTCGACCGCGATTTCGACCTGCCGGACCTCGCCCGCTTTGTGCTCGGGCCGGCCGGGCGCCGGCTGAGCCCGCCGCAGCAGCAGGAATTCCTCGCGCTGTTCCGCGAGAACCTGGTGCAGGGCTATGCGAAGCGGCTCGCGGAATACGCCGGCGAGCCGTTCCGCGTCACCGGCAGCCGCACGGTCGGCGACGAGACAATCGTCACCAGCCAGGTGCAGCGCCGCGGCGGGGCGCCCGTGGAAATCGACTGGCACGTCGCCCAGCGCGACGGGCGCCTCCTCGTTACCGACGTCGCGATCGACGGCGTCAGCCAGCGGGTGACCGAGCGCAAGGAATTCGCCGGCATCGTCGAGCGCAACGGTGGCCAGCCCGATTCGCTGATCGCGGCGCTGCGCCAGCAGCTGCAGCAGGACCAGACCGCGCGGACCGGCGCGTCGTCGCCGCCGGCCGGCATGGCGCCGCCGCCCGCCGCCGCCGGGCGCTGAGGACCCGCCAATCGCCCTCGGGCGCCGCAATCCTGTGCCGCAATCCCCTGGCGCAATCCCCTGGCGCAATCCCCGGGCGCAATCGCAACGTGACGCAGCCGCCGCCGGCTTGCTATCATCGCGCGAGTGTGGCGGGGGAGCGCGGATGCGGCCGAGGATTGCCGGGGTTTTATTGATCGGGGTCGGGGCGGCGCTGTCCGGCTGCGTCGCGCCTTACTTCTCGGCTCGCGTCGATCCGCAGGAGGCGGCCGAGCGGGCGGTGGTCGGCGCGGCCGCCGGCACCGCGCTCGGCACCGGCATCGGCGCCACCTTCGCGATCAACCCGGCGATCGGCGCGGTGGTCGGGGCCGAGACGGGCGCGACGCTCGGCGCGGCGGTCGGCATCGCGACGGCGCAGCCGCTGCCCGATTACCATCCGATCGCGGTGCCGCCGGGGGCGGTGATCCCCGGCTTTTACGACACCTGGCCGCCCGGCTCGCACCCGCCGGCCCGCGAAGCCCGCACCCCGCCGCCGCTGCCCCCGGGCTGAGAGCGACCGCGGCATCCACTGAAGTTCGATCACCCCATTTCGTCATCCCCGGGCTTGTCCCGGGGATCCACGTGGATGGCCGGGACAAGCCCGGCCAAGACGAGTAGGGGACGATTGAACCTGATCGGACGATGCTCTGACACCACAACCCGAATACTGACGGCTGCGACGGTATCGCCCAGCGGGCGCGCTTGGCGGCCGGGCGGGCTTTCCCTATAAGGGCCGCGGCGAGCGGCACCCTGCTCGCGCCCTGCATGACACAGACAATCGGCGCCGATGCCGCTCCTGGCGATCCCGTTTCCCGCGTTCGACCCGGTGGCGATCGCCTTCGGGCCCTTGATGATTCGCTGGTACGCGCTGGCTTATATCGTCGGGCTCCTGATCGGCTGGCGCTATTGCCTGCTTCTGGCGGACCGCCCGCCCAACCGGGTGCGGCGCGACGACGTCGACGATTTCCTGGTGTGGGCAACGCTCGGCGTCGTGCTCGGCGGACGGATCGGCTACGTCCTCTTCTATAAGCCCGGCTATTACATCCTGCACCCGCAGGAAGCGTTTTTCGTGTGGCACGGCGGCATGTCGTTCCACGGCGGCGCGATCGGCGTCACGACCGCGATCCTGCTCTTCACCCGCAAGCGGGGGGTCCCCTTCCTCGCCTTCGCCGACATCATCTGCGAGGCGATCCCGATCGGCCTCTTCTTCGGCCGCATCGCAAACTTCATCAACGGCGAATTGTGGGGCCGGGTCACCGACGTGCCGTGGGCCATGGTGTTTCCCGGCGGCGGCCCGCTGCCGCGCCATCCGAGCGAGCTCTACGAGGCGGCCTGCGAGGGCATCCTCTTGTTCCTCTTGCTGTTGATCGCCGAGCGGCGCGGCGCGCGGCGGCACCCCGGCATCGTCAGCGGGCTCTTTCTCGCCGGCTACGCGGTGGCGCGCATGTCGGGCGAATTGTTCCGCCAGCCGGACGTGCAGCTCGGCTTCATCCCGGTCTTCGGGTTCAACGCGACGATGGGGCAATTATTGTCGCTGCCGCTGTTGCTCGGCGGGATTTACCTCGTGTGGTGGGCGAGCCGCCGCCCGGCCGCCGCCGCCTTGCCGCGCTGACGCGGCCCAGGGCGAACCAGGGCGAACCGGGGTGAGGGGGCTCGAGGCCGCGCTCGCCCGGCGCATCCGCCGCGAGGGGCCGCTGTCGTTGGCCGCCTTCATGGCGCTGGCGCTGCACGACCCGGAAGAAGGCTATTACGCCCGCCGCGACCCAATAGGCCGCGCCGGCGACTTCATCACCGCGCCGGAAATCAGCCAGATTTTCGGCGAGCTGATCGGGCTGTGGGGCGGCGAATTGTGGCGCCGCGGCGGCGCGCCTGAGCCGCTCATCCTCGCCGAATTGGGGCCGGGACGCGGCACGCTGATGGCGGATTTCCTGCGCGCCGCCGGAGCGCTGCCGGACTTTCGCCGGGCGCTGCGCCTCCATCTCGTCGAGCAGAGCCCGGTGCTGCGGCAGGCGCAGCAGCACGCGCTCGCCGCCGCCGCGCCCACTTTTGTCGCGAGCTTCGACGCGCTGCCGCCCGGCCCCCTGCTCATGGTCGCCAACGAATTTCTCGACGCGCTGCCGATCCGCCAGCTGGTGCGGGGCGCCGCGCATTGGCGCGAGCGGCTGGTCGCGCTCGACGCGGAGGGGCGCCTCACCCTGGCCGACGGACCGGAAAGCCCGGCCCTCAGCCTCCTGGTGCCCGCGGCGCTGCGCGCAGCGGCGCCCGGCACGCTGGTCGAAATCGCCCCAGCCGCCGCCGCTCTCGCCGCCAGCCTCGGCGAGCGTCTGGCAACGCAGTGGGGCGCCGCGCTCTTCATCGATTACGGCTATTACCCGAGCCGAGCCGGCGCGAGCCTCGCGGCGGTGCGGCGGCACGCGCCGGCCGCCCTCCTCGACGACCCCGGCGGCGCCGACCTCAGCGCGCATGTCGATTTCGCCGCCTTCGCGGCAACCGCCGAAGCTGCCGGCGCGCGCATCCACGGCCCCATTACGCAGGGCCGATTCCTCGCCGCGCTCGGCGCCGAGGCGCGCCTCGCGATGCTCGCGGCCGGCGCCGCCCCGGCCCAGCGCGCCGCCCTCGAAGCGGGCCTCGCGCGCTTGCTCGACCCGGCCCAGATGGGCGATTTATTCAAGGTCCTGGCGGTGACCTCGCCGGGCCTGCCGACCCCAGCCGGTTTCGCATGACCGCCGCAGCATGATCACCCTCACCGGCCTCGCACAATCCACCGGCATCCGCCACGCCTTCTTCACCCGGGCCGGCGGGGTCAGCGAGGGAATCTACGCTTCCCTCAATTGCGGCTTCGGCTCGCGCGACGACCCGGCCCGGGTCGCGCGCAACCGCGAACTCGCGGCGGCCGGGCTCGGGGTCGCGGCCGACCGGCTGGTCAGCTGCCACCAGGTGCACGGCACCGCGATCGTCACGGTCGAGCGCCCCTGGCGGCACGGCCAAAACCCGCGCGCCGACGGCATGGCGACCGCGGTGCCGGGGATCGCGCTCGGCATCCTCGCCGCCGATTGCGCGCCGGTGCTGTTCGCCGACCCAATGGGGCGCGTCGTCGGCGCGGCGCATGGCGGCTGGCGCGGCACGCTCGCCGGGGTGATGGAGGCGACGGTCGCGGCGATGGCGGCGCTCGGCGCCCGGCCCTCGCGCATCCGCGCCGCGATCGGGCCGTGCATCGCGCAATCCTCCTACGAGGTCGGGCCGGAGTTCGAGGCCGCCTTCGCCGCCGCCGACCGCGCCAGCGCGCGCTTTTTCCGCCCCGCCGCGCGGTCCGGCCATTTCCTCTTCGATCTGCCGGGCTACATCGCGCAGCGCCTGGCAGCCCTCGGCCTCGCGGCGGTCGAACAGGCGGCGCGCGACACCGCCGCCGAGGAAAAAATGTTTTTCAGCTACCGGCGGGCCTGCCAGCGCGGCGAAAGCGATTACGGCCGCGGCCTCGCGGCGATCGCGCTGGCGGAGTAGCGCACGCCATGCCTCGCCGAGCCTGCGGTCGCGAGCTGAGCGTCCTCGCGGGCGTC
Source organism: Allostellaceae bacterium (assembly GCA_035309005.1). Taxonomy (GTDB): domain Bacteria; phylum Pseudomonadota; class Alphaproteobacteria; order ATCC43930; family CGMCC-115725; genus DATARH01. The sequence goes on from DATGFP010000115.1 coordinate 26,050, forward strand.
CTGGTGGCGATGATCGTGGCGATGCTGGTGGGGGCCTGCCAGCCACTGCCACACCCCTTCGCCGACGACCGGCCGCCGGCCGCGCTGCTGCGGGTGCGCGACGTCGCCGGGGTCTCGGTCGCGCCAATTGCCGGCAAGCCCCAGGCCGCCGCGAAAAAGCTCGCCGCGGCGGTCGCGAAGGCCCTCCTCAAGCACGACATCCCGGCCAGCGAGCGCACCGCCAGCCTCGACAGCTACCAGCTTTACGGCCAGCTCCTCGAAGAACCCGCCGGGCAGGTCACCGCGAAATGGCGCCTCATCGACGCCAAGGGCCGCCTCGTTGGCGAGCGCACCGCCAAGATCGAGGCCGCCAGCGCCGATTGGGCGGCCGCCGCCGACCCGCCGATCGAGCGCCTCGCCGGGCTGACCGCCGACGCCATCGCGCCGCTCCTTGAGGACGAAGCCCCCAAGGCGGTGGCCCAGGCCGACCAGGGCGGGCGCACCCGGGTCGCGCTCGGCAAGGTCGAGGGCGCCCCCGGCGACGGCGACGAATCGCTGGCCAACGCGGTGGCGGCGGTCTTGAAACGCCAGGATTTGGCGATCGTCACCGGCGCCCAGAAGCCCGACCTCTATGTCGACGCCGCGGTCGCGGTGACGCCCGACAAGACCGGCCAGCAGCATGTCAAGATCGTCTGGCGGGTGCGCCGCGCCGACGGCGCGCAGATCGGCACGGTCGGGCAGGAAAACGACGTGCCGAAGGGGCTGCTCGACGGGCCGTGGGGCGATGTCGCCTATAATATCGCGCTCGCGGCCGGCGACGGGCTGATGCAGCTCGTTGCCCGCGGCGCCCCGCCCCCCGGCAAATCCTGAGCCGCGCCTACACCGTGCCCGGCGGCGGGGCGGCGGGGGGTGCGTCGTCGTCGGCCGCTTCGAACGCGGCGAGGCTCGCTTCGACCATCTCGCGCGGCAGGTCGCGGGTGATGAAGACGAGGCGCGAGCGGCGATCCGCGCTCGGCCAGGCGGGCAGCAGCACCGGCGGATGAAAGAGGTGCTGCACCCCGTGCAGCACCAAGGGCTGCTCCGGGCGCTCCTTCAGCGCGACGATCGCCTTGACCCGCAGCAAATCGTCGCCGCGCATCGAGGCAAGCGCGTCGAGCCAGCCCGACAGCGCGCCCCACGAGATCGGCCGGTCGCGGGTCAGGCAGAAGGCGCGGATGCTGGCATCGTGGCGGTTGACGTCGTGGTGATGGTGCCCGTGCGCATCGTCTTCGTGCGCCGCGACGGCCTCGTCCTGCAGCCAGCGCTGCACCTCGACGCTTTTAGTCGCCGGGTCGAAGAGGCCGAGCCCGAAGAGCGCCCCCGGGTCGATCGCGCCATGCGCCGCGCGGACGATCGGCGCGCCCGGGTTGAGCGCGCGCAGCCGCGCCTCGAGCGCACTGACCCCGGCCGCTTCGGCGAGGTCGGCTTTGCTGACGATCAGCCGGTCGGCGACCGCCGCCTGCTTCACCGCCTCGGGCTGGCGGTCGAGCGTCGCGGCGCCGTTGACCGCGTCGACCGTCGTCACGACGCCGTCGATCAGGTAGCGCTCGGCGATTATCGGGTCGGAAATCAGCGCGTGCAGCACCGGCGCCGGGTCGGCGAGCCCGGTCGTTTCGATGACGGCGCGCGCGAAATGCGGGACCCGGCCCTTGACGCGTTTGACAAAGAGATCGGTCAGCGTGTTGACGATGTCGCCGCGCACCGTGCAGCACAAACAGCCGCTGTTGAGCAGCACGACATCCTCGGTGGCGCTCTCGACCAGCAGATGGTCGATGCCGATCTCGCCGAATTCGTTGACGATGACCGCGGTCGCCGCCATTTCGGGCTGCTTCAGCACGTGGTTGAGCAGCGTCGTCTTGCCGCTGCCGAGAAACCCGGTCAGCACCGTCACCGGAATGCGCCCGGCGGCGTTCATCGCCGCCCGCCCTCTAGCACGTCAGAAGCCCGGTCGGCCCAGTTCATCGGGAGGCACCCGCAGCAGCACCAAGGCTTCGGGCGGCGCGCTCATCGCCCAGATCGCCATGACGATCCAGCCGACCACGGTCCACCCGAGCACGACATTGAACACCGCGATCATCATGCGCTGCGGAATCTCGCGCGCATAGGCGATCAGCGTCGGCAGCATATAAAACAGCCCGAGCAGGCTCGCCAGGATGATCTGAAAACTGCCGTCGCGCATGCCGCTTCGCGCCTCCATCGCGCGCTGGGCGCGAATGATATCCGGCGGATGCTTAATAAAACATCGCCGCCGATTGTTGGGGACGAAACCCCCTCTGCCCACCTATCACCGAACGGGCGGGCGTGACGCCAGGAGGCGCCGCCGGCCCGCCGCGGCGGGGGTGCGATGTATCGGGTGGTCTATTGGCTGGGGCTCGCGACGCTGGTGATGTGGACCGCCTATTCGGCCTATTCCGCGCTGAAGGGGCTGTAGCGGGCGGCTCAATCAACTCATCGTCATTCCCGCGCACGCGGGAATCCAGGGCCATAGGCCCCGTCGGTCGCTCTGGACTCCCGCTTGCGCGGGGGTGACGGGGAGATCTTGCGATCCACCGGGTGATGCTGTAACGCGGCGAAAAAGCCTGCCGTAGGGGCCGCCGCTTGCTTATGATAGCGGCGCGAATCGCAGCCTAGCGGGTGGCCCTCATGAGCGACGTCGAGCAGTTCATCAACGGCAAGCGCCACGAGGGGTCGAGCGGGCGCTCGGGCGACATCTACAACCCGGCGACCGGCGAGCGGGTCCGCCGGGTAGGCTTCGCCGGCCCCGGCGACATCGACGCGGCGGCGAGCGCGGCGCGCGCCGCCTTCCCCGGCTGGGCCGCGACGCCGTCGCTGACGCGCGCCCGCATCATGTTCAAATTTCTCGAACTCCTGCACCGCGACCACGATGCGCTGGCGCGGCTTATTTCCGAGGAGCACGGCAAGGTATTTTCCGACGCGCAGGGCGAGATCACCCGCGGGCTCGAAGTCGTCGAATTCGCCTGCGGCATCCCGCATCTGATGAAGGGCGAACTGAGCGAGCAGGTCGGCCGCGGCATCGACAGCTGGTCCCTGCGCCAGCCCTTGGGCGTCTGCGTCGGGATCACGCCCTTCAATTTCCCGGCGATGGTGCCGATGTGGATGTTTCCGATGGCGCTGGCCTGCGGCAACACCTTCATCCTGAAGCCGTCGGAGCGCGACCCCTCGGCCGGCTACCGCATCGCCGAATTGCTGCTCGAAGCGGGCGTGCCGCCCGGCGTCTTCAACGTCATCAACGGCGACAAGGAAGCGGTCGACGCCCTGTTGCGCCACGCGCAAGTCGACGCCATCAGCTTTGTCGGTTCGACCGCGATCGCCAGCTACATCTACGCGACCGCCGCCGAGCACGGCAAACGCGTGCAGGCCCTGGGCGGCGCCAAGAACCACATGGTGGTGATGCCCGACGCCGACCTCGACCAGGCGACCGACGCGCTTATGGGCGCGGCCTATGGCGCGGCCGGCGAGCGCTGCATGGCGGTCTCGGTCGCGGTCGCGGTCGGCGGGGTCGGCGACCGGCTCATGGACAAGCTGGTGCCGCGGGTGCGCGCCTTGAAGATCGGCCCGGGCAGCGACCCCGACGCGGAGATGGGGCCGCTCGTCACGGCGGCGCATTTGGAACGGGTGCGCTCCTATGTCGATCTCGGCGTCACCGAAGGCGCCAAGCTGGTGGTCGACGGCCGCGGCCTCAAACTGCAGGGCTACGAGGGCGGCTTTTTCTTGGGCGGCTGCCTGTTCGACAACGTCAAGCCCGACATGCGGATCTATAAGGAGGAGATTTTCGGCCCCGTGCTCGCGGTGGTGCGGGCGGAGGGCTTCGAGGACGCCGTCAAGCTCGTCAACGAGCACGAATACGGCAACGGGGTCGCGATCTTCACCCGCGACGGCGACGCGGCGCGCGAATTCACCAGCCGCGTACAGATCGGCATGGTCGGCGTCAATGTGCCGATCCCGGTGCCGATGGCGTTCCACAGCTTTGGCGGCTGGAAGCGCTCGCTCTTCGGCGACACCGCAGTCTACGGCATGGAGGGGGTGCATTTCTACACCCGGCTCAAGACCGTGACCGCGCGCTGGCCGACCGGCATCCGGGCCGGCGCCGAATACGTCATGCCGACGATGCGCTGAACCCGATCAGGCTCGCAATCAGTCCTCGGGGACGCCGGCCCGCCGCAACCCGGCGAGAAAAGTCGCCTCGGCCAGCGTGTTGATGGTCGGCGAGCCGAGCGATTGGATGGATTTGAAGCGGGCGATGCTGGCGTAACGGTTGTCCGGGCTCAGCCGGCGGGCGGTCGCCAGCGCGGTCCCGGCGCGCGCCATGTCGCCGCCCAGCGCATAGGCGGCGGCGAGCCAGGCATAGGGCCCGGGGAGCGAGGGATTGGCGGTCCGCGCCTTTTCGATCCACTGGATCGCCTCGTCGACGCGCGATTGCAGGAGGTGCACCATGCCGATGCGCCAGTACCAGTTCGGCACCCGCGGGTCGCGCGGACTGAGCCGGATCGCCATCTCCTGCGCCGGGATCGATTCCTCGATCGCGCCGGTGAAAAATTTGCACAGGCCGAGATTGGCGATCGCCACGACCGAGTTGCGGTTCAGCGCGATCGCGGTCTCATACTCGGGGATGGCGGCCTCGTAGCGGCCCTGCGCCCGCAACAGATGCCCCTTGGCAAAATGCGCCACGGCATGCCGGGGCGCCGCCGCCAGGGCTGTTTCGATCAGCCGCTCGGCGCGCTCGACATCGGCCGCGGCGGATAGGGAAATCTGCTCCAGCGCGCGGCTGACATAGGCAAACGCCAAGAGCGCCTGCGCATCGACCGAGTGCGGATCGAGCGAGCGCGCGCGATCAAACCACTCTATCGCCTGCGCATATCGCTCCGGGGTCAGGCCGCCGTGCGAGGACAGCGCGGCGCGCCCCCGCAGGATACAGTCCAGCGCGTCCGGGTTGTCGGTCGGTCGCGCCGCCTCGGCGTCGATCAGTTCGAGATTGAGGGCGACCGCGATCTGGCTCGTCACCTGGTCCTGCAAGCGGAACAGATCGTCGCTGGCGTGGTCGAAGCGATCGGCCCAGACGTAGGTGTCGGCGTCGGCGTCGATCAACTGGGCGTTGACCCGGATGCGATTGTCGGCGCGCCGAACACTGCCTTCGAGCACGTAGCGCACGTTGAGCTCATGGCCGATCTGCCGGGTGTTGACGGGCTTGCCGCGGTAGGTGTCGGCGGTGTTGCGCGAGATGACGACCATATTGGCGATGCGGGAGAGGTCGGTCGTCACATCGTCGGTGATCGCGTCGGCGAGATATTGCTGCTCGCGGTCGTCGCTGAGATTGGCGAAGGGCAATACGACGACCGACAGCCGCGGCGCCCGCCCCGCGCTCGCGCCGGCGCCGTGCTCGACCGGCTCCGGCTGCGGCGCCGGCATCGGCACGATCGACAGCGGCAGATCGGCGATGACCTGCGGCCGCAGCACGAAAGCCTGCAGCGGCCGCGCGATGTTTTTCACCGTCTGCGGGCCGAGATCGTCGAACAGGTACGGCAGCTTGTCGCGGATCTGCTCGTGCACCACGCCGGAAATGCAGATCCCGTTGGGCTCGGCCAGGCCCTCGAGCCGGGCCGCGACATTGACCCCGTCGCCGAAGATGTCGTGCGGCTCGACGATCACGTCGCCGATGTTGATGCCGATGCGAAAGCTGACCCGCTCGCGGTCGCTGACTTCGGCGTTGCGCCGGCTGATGCCGCATTGCACCTCGACCGCGCACAGCACCGCCTCGACGACGCTGGGAAACTCGACCAGCATGCCGTCGCCGGTCGATTTGACGATGCGCCCGTGGTGCTGCCTGATGCGCGGCTCGAAAACCTCGCGGCAATGCGCCTTGAAGCGCTCGTGCGTGCCCTCTTCGTCGAGCCCCATCAATCGCGAATAGCCCGCGACATCGGCGGCGAGGATCGCGGCGAGGCGGCGGGTGGAGACCATTGCACAGGGGATTGGAGCGGGGGGACGGAGCCGGGATGGAGCCAACGGGGCAGATCTAGAAAACTATAGCACCGCACGGCAACCGGCAAAAGCCGATGCCGCTGCACGAGGCTCGCGCAACCGGCCTGCGCGAATTCCACCACAGCGCGCTTTTCCGGTTTGTTCGCTGGCGGCGTAACCATTAAGATGGCGCTGCCGCCGGCGCCCATTCAAGGGTCTTGCGAACCGGCGCAGGGGAGGCCGCGATGCCGACGCGTGGCACTATCAGCACATGGTTCAGGCTGCCCAGCCGTATCGCCTTGGCTCTCGGCATCGGCGCGATTTCGGCGGCCGGCGCCAAAGCCGATGTCAAGCCCTTCGATCGGAGCGAACCGGCGTCCCGGGTGCCGCAACAGAGCGTCAAGGTTTTTGGCGAATTACGCGTGTGGAGCGAGGAAGGCCGGATCTATCTGTCGGAAGGCGGCCAGGAAGCCCGCGAATTGCGGCTCGACGACACGCCGGAAGCGCGCCACCTGCGCGCCTTGCTGGAGCGCGACGGCGCGGTCGCGGGCGCCCCGCGGGTGTTGCCGCATCGCATCATCCTGGTCGGCGGCGGCGGCTCCGGCTTCGATTGGGCGACCGACAAATCGCAGGCGTCGGCGACGCCGCCCGGCGCGACCGGCGCGACCGGCGCCCAGGGTGGCGCCCAGGGTCAAGACGCGCGCCAGCCGACCGCGAACCGGCGTCAGGAAAATACCGCGGCGCCGCCGCCACCGACGACCCCGCCCTCCGGGCAACGGAGCTGATCCGGCGACGCCGACACCGCCCACCGCACCAGCTTTCACGGCAAACCGCGCGGCGCTGACCGGGCTGGCGCGCCTGTTCGACCGGGCCTCTCCCAAAAAATTCCGCCGCGGCACCCACCGCACGGCCGACCCGGAAGAAACCTTGGCGCGGGTGCGCCCGCACGCCGCCGCGATGGGCATCACCCGGCTCGGCAACATCACCGGGCTCGACCGCATCGGCATCCCGGTCGCGGTCGCGGTGAGGCCCAATTCGCGCTCGGTCTCGGTGGCGCAGGGCAAGGGGCTCGACCTGAAGCAGGCGATGGCCTCGGCGCTGATGGAAGCCTGCGAGGGCTTTCACGCCGAGGAGATCGGCCCGACCCGGCAGGCCTCCTATCGCGCGCTGGCCGCCGGCGACGCGGTGGTCGAGCCGGCGACGCTGTGCCCGGGCGGCCGGCCCTTCGATCCCGAGCGGCCGATCGACTGGACCCGGGGGTTCGACCTGCTGCGGGCCGAACCGTGCTGGCTGCCGGCCGAGCTCGTCCACACCGACTACGCGCGGCCGCAGCCGGACGGCTATTTCCTCGCCGGCTCGAACGGGCTGGCTTCCGGCAACCAGCTGGTCGAAGCGGTCAACGCGGCGCTCTACGAGCTGGTCGAGCGCGACGGCGTCGCGCTATGGGCCGCCCGCCCGATCGCCGGGCGCGCCGCCGCAACCCTCGACCTCGCCTCGGTCGACGACACCGATTGCCGCGTCCTCCTCGCGCGCTACGCCGCTTCGGGGATCGCGGTGCGGGTGTGGAACCTGACGAGCGACATCGCGATTCCCGCCTTCCTCTGCGAGATCCGCGATCCCGCCCCGGGCGACCCGGCTCGGCTGCGGCGCTTTCACGGCTCGGGCTGCCATGCCGAGCGCGGCATCGCGCTCTCCCGCGCCTTGAGCGAGGCGGCGCAGACCCGGCTCACCTACATCGCCGGCATGCGCGACGATCTCTCGCCGGCGGAATACGCCGACGCGCCGGGCGGCGAAACCGGCGGCGAGATCGCCGACGCGTTGCACGACGCGCTCGCGCGCGCCGCCGCGCCGGTCCCTTTCGGCGACGTGCCGAGCTTTACCAGCGACGATTTGGGGCAAGATTTGCGCTGGGCGCTCGGCCGGCTCGCCGCCGCCGGGTTCGCCCGCGCCGTCGCGGTCGATTTGACGCGCGCGGAATTCATGATCCCGGTCGTCCGGCTCGTGGTGCCCGGCCTCGAATGGGACCCGCACCACCCCAATTACCGGCCGGGGCCGCGCGCCCTGGCGCGAGGGGAGCGATGAGGAGCGCGATGAGGGCGGTCATCTTCGTCGGGCCGACGCTGCCGCCGCGCCAGCGCCCCGCCGGCGAGACCCTGTGGGACTGGCGCCCGCCGCTGCGCCAGGGCGAGCTCTACCGCGCGGCCCAGGAAGGGCCGGCGGCGATCGGCGTCGTCGACGGCTATTTCGAGGTCGTGCCGACGGTCTGGCACAAGGAAATCCTGTGGGCGATGGCGGCCGGCATCCACGTCTTCGGCGCCGCCAGCATCGGCGCCCTGCGCGCCGCCGAGCTCGCCCCGTTCGGGATGCGCGGCGTCGGCCGGGTGTTCGAGGATTTCCGCGATCGCGTACTGGAGGACGACGACGAGGTCGCGGTGCTGCACGGCCCGGAGGAGCTTGGCTACCCGCCGGTCAGCGACGCGATGGTCGACATCCGCGCGACGCTCGCCGCCGCGCTCGGCTCCGGCATCCTGTCGGCGGACATAGCGGCGCGCCTCGCCGCGACCGCGAAGGCGCTGTTCTATAAGGAGCGCAGCTGGGAAGCGGTGCTGCGCGAGGCCGCCGCCGCCGGTCTCCCCGCCGCCACGCTCGCCGCCTTCGCGCGCTGGCTACCGGCCGGCCGGGTCGACCAGAAACGCCGCGACGCCACGGCGATGCTCGACGCGATCCGCGCCCACCTCGCGACCCGCCCGGCGCCGCTCCGCGTCACCTACGAATTAGCCGACACCGCCGCCTGGCAAGCCGCCCGCCGCAATGGGCAGTGACGTGCCCGACCCATAAACCGACCCTCAGCAGCGTCCGATCAGCGTGAACCGCTTCCTCTCTTCGTCTTGGCCGGGCTTGTCCCGGCCATCCACGAGAAGCCCCTCGTAGATCCCCGGGTCAAGCCCGGGGATGACGATTGGGGGGTCATCGAACCTCGGCGGAGGCCGGCCTAGAAGGCGACCGGCACGCAGCCGACTTTTGTCACCAGCGACGGCTTGCGCCCCGGCACCAGGTAATCCTGCACGATATCGGCCGCGCCGGCGCCGGGAACCGTGATCGTCACCGCGGTCAGTGGCGGGTTGGCGGTGGTCAGCACCGCGAACTTGTAGGTCTCGACAAAATCCTCGTCGGGCGAGATCGAGGCAAAAAGGCTGGCCCATGGCTGGCCGGTGCCGAGCAGCGAGTAAATCAGATTGTTGGTCCCGGGACCTCCCGGGCCGGGGTGGTCGATGCTGTCGAGCTGCGGCGGCTGGCTATGGATGTACGGCCATTTGCCGCCATTGCCATGCCTGATGTTGTCGCGGGCCGGCAGGGTCAAGAGGTCGCGCCAGCGCGGCGGCGGGGTCACCGAATTCGAACGCCAGCCGGTGAAAAACTTGCCGCTGCAAAAGCCGGTCGGCTGCGCGTAGGGGACCACCTGATACCACGCGATGTGGCCCACTTCATGGGCGAGCGCCGCCAGCAGCGCGGTCGCCAGATTGTCGATCGGCCGGCAGACCCCCGCCGCCGAGCACGATTGGGCGCCGGCGTAGGAGACCCCGCTGGTCGGCAGCAGGCTCTGCGTCAGGTCGGTTTCGTAGTGCGAATAGTCCGGCTCGTTCCACAGCCCGGCCGACAGCGCGACGACCCGCCCGTGCGGCGTCGTCGGCTGGCTTTGCCACCAGCCCCACGAACTCGCGAGGCAGGCGGCCGGGTTGGCGCACGGCACCGCGTTGACAAAAACCGCGTCGAGCGAACACAGCGTCTTCTGGAATGCGGGCGAGGCCGCGTTGAAGGCCGCGGCGAGGCCGCCGGCATAATCGGGCACGCCCGGGCCGGGGGCCGGCAACGGACCGCTCGGCGGAAGCGGCAGTCCCGGCGCCGGGCTGAACGGGGTCGTCAGATAGGAAACGCTTTTGAGGAACGAGGTCCCATCCGGGCAAGTCGCCGCGGCGGCGAACGGCGCGGGCGGCGGCGGCGGGGCGGGGGGCGGCGGGGTGCAGGCGAAAGTGGCGGCGGCGAGGATGGCCGCGGCAACGAAGAGGGCGCTGCGGATCATCGGGGGGTCTCCCTGAGGGGCGCTGTTCCTCGCCCTTGCGGTGCTTCGCCCGGAGGCGGCGAAACTGTTGCGTTAGATTATGCCAGCCCCGGCGAGGTTTTTTGAGAAGTTTTTTAACCCTTCGCCGCGCAGCCGGGCACCCTCACTTGCCGGCGGGCGCCGGGGCAAACTCGCGGCGCACATCGAGCGCCGGGTTGCGGTCGAAAAACCCGTCGGGGACCAAGGCCAGGCTGTGCCACATCGTCGCCAGCACCGGCCAGTCCTCGGGCCGCGGCACATGGTGAAACCCCATCGTGTACCACAGCACGAGGTCGGCATCGGCGACCCGGCGGTGCTGCGCGACATAGGCCGGCAGGCCGCCGCCGCCCGGGCTCTGGTTCGGGTAGCGTCCGGCGGCGTAAAGCTCCGCGGGATCGTAGCGGGTGACCCATAGCGGCGCCGCCGCGAAGCCGGCGCGGCGCGGCGGCAGCCCTAGCGCGGTGACGCTCGCGTCGGGGCGCAGCTCGTAGCCCGGGTGCTGGCCGAGCCGGTTGGTCCGCTCCGGGTTGACGACGCGCCAGGTTTCCGCGCCGCCCGGCGCAACCGGATAGAGCGGCCCCTCGCGAGCGACCGGCGTGTCGACCGCCCGCCACAGGCGCCGCCCGCCGCCGCCCCGCGCCGCCAGCGGCACGAGGCGCCGCTCGAGCAGCGTATTGGCCGCGCCGTCGATGTCGAGATCGAGCCGCAGCGAGAGGAAATGGTCGTGGTCGACCCCGACGAGGCCGGGCGCGACGAGCGGGCCGTAGCGCGTGTCGCGCGCCGCCGACGGGTCCGCCATGCTTTGCGCTCGCACCCCCTTCACTTCGTCGATCCCGGTGGCGCCGACATCGATGCGGATCGCCCCGGCCTCGGTCAGCACCCAGTCGACGACGTAATCGTAGTTGCCGGCGCTCGGGATCGTGCGCATCACCAGTTCGACGGCCGGCCTTCCCTGGTAGGTGTTGTCGGCGATCTCGGCGTGGCGCCACAAGGGGGCGGCGGTGTTGCGCTCGAAGAGGCAGATGACCCCCTTGCGCTCGACCGCCTTGCCCCCCTCGTCGGCCAGCGTCGCATCGAGAAAGCGCGCGCCCGGCGGGCAATCGCTCCCCGCCGTCAGCGGCAGCGACAGCGGGCCGAAGCCCCATTCGCCCTCGTCCAGAAACGCGCGCGAGGCCCAGCCCGGCGCCGGGTCCATGTAGGGCACGAAGAGTTCGGCGAGGGAGCCCTGATAGAGCACCAGGCGCTCGCGGCCATTATCGTCGTAGCGCACCAGCGACACAACGAGGCCGCTGCGCGGGTCGAGCCGGTAGCGGAACGACCATTTGTTCCACCGCACGAGATTGCCGTCGACGGTGAAATTGGGGCCGGCCGGCGCTTCGTTGACAACCGGCTTCAGGGCCGGACGCAGCGCCGGTTGCGCCGCTTCGTCGAGCCGGCCGGGGTCGCGGCTCGGCGGCACCGCGCCGCTATCGGCGAGGCGCAGGACGCGCTCGGCGTCGAGGTCGACCAGCGCCTCGATCCCCTCGATCGGGCGGGCCCACGGGTTGGCGCCGCCAGCGGTGTCGTAGCAGGTCACCCGCACGAGGCGGCGGCCGCGCTCGCCGCGCCCCCTGACATAGCCGGCCGCCAGCGGCGCACAAAAGACCTTGGCCGTCGCCGGGTCGTAGCCGCGCCGCCGCATCGCGCGCCGCCATCCCGGATCGGCAGTGGTGATGCGCTGCGCCGCGCGCCATTCGCTGGGGAGAATCGCGCTCTGCGCCCGCGGCACCGCCCGCCAGCGCTCGACCCGCCGCCGCGCGAGGTCGACAATGCCCTCGTAGACCGTGCGCCGCTGCCGCGCGACGATGAAGGCGCGGCGCGGCGCGGGGTCGCCCGGCCGCCACGCCAGCACCGCTGCCTTATCCGGCTCGGCGAGGTCGATCAGCGCGAAGCGGGTGGTGGCGTCGCTGTCGCCGGCCGCGCGCAGCGCCGCGACCGCCGCGGCGATCTCGCCGGCCGACAGCGGATCCAACGGATGCGCCGCCACCCCATGGGCGCAGCCCGCCAGCAGCAGCGCCAGCGCGAACTTCGCCCGCGACAACACCCGCCTCACCCCCACCCCGCCCTCCCCCGCCTGCGGGGGAGGGTGAACCGAGATTTCGCAGCCAAGCTCTCCCCTCCCCCGCAGGCGGGGGAGGGTTAGGGAGGGGGTATGCGCGCCCAAATGACCGCGGCTTTTGCACAAAGACAGCGGCGCGGCGGCGGGTCAGGCGACCCGGTCGCCCTGCTTGATCTCGACCGTGCGGTTGTCGACCGCCGGCAGCATCTGGGCGGGGTCGCGGGTCACCACGACGTCGATCACGGTCGGGCGGTCGCGTTCTTCCATGCCCTGGCGCAGCGCCGGCGCCAGCGCCTCGGGGTCTTCGACCCGGATGCCGCCGCAGCCCATCGTGCGGGCGATCGCGGCGTAGTCCAGTTCGCCCAGATCGGCCGATTGGTAGCGCCCGCCCATCATCGCGTGCTGCAGCGCCTTCACATAGCCCGAGGCGGCGTTGTTGATCACGATAACCGTAAGGCCGCAGCGCGTGCGCCGCGCGGTTTCGAGTTCGCCGAGCATCATGTTGAAGCCGCCGTCGCCGCTGATCGCGACGACCGGGCGGTCGGGCGCCGCCAGCGCCGCCCCCATGCCGCCCGGCAGCCCGTAGCCGATCGAGGCGAAGCCGCGGTCCGGGATGAAATGCCGCCCGGCCGCCTTGGTGTCGTAGAGGAGCCCGGTCCAGTGCCCGGCGAAGCCGCCATCGGCGACGAGGATCGCGTCGGCCGGCAGGGTCTTGTTCAATTCGCGGCAGAGGCGCGCCATGTGCACCGGCCGGTCGGGCGAATTGAGCCGTGGCGCGGCGTCCTCTTCCCAGGCCCGCATGCGTGGGCCAAGCTCGGCGACATAATCGGCCCGCGCCGCGCGGGCGGCGGCGGCGCTGTCGGACAGCGCGTCGATAAAATCTTCGAGGCCGGCGCGCGCGTCGCCCCACAGCGCGATCTCGGCGGGGATGCAGCGGCCGATCTCCTCGGCGACGATGTCGAGATGGATGACCGGGATGTGGGAGGGCGGCAGCGCGAAGCGCTTGGTCGCGATCTCGCCCAGTTTGCAGCCGATTACGATCAGGCAGTCGGAAGCCGCGATCAGATCGTTGGCGATGCGCGAATAGCGCCCGAAAAGGCCGACATTGAGGGGATTGCTGCAAGCGATGCCGCCCTTCCCGGTCATCGTGTGCGCCACCGGGATCGACTGCGCCTCGGTGAAGCGGGTCAGCGCACTCCACGCTTCCGACAGGTGGATGCCGCCGCCGGTCAGCAGCAGCGGCCGCTTCGCCTTGGCGATCAGCCGGGCGGCGCGCTCGATATCGGCGCGGTCGGGGCGGATGCGCCGGGCCGGCGCCTTCAGCGTCGCCTCGTCGACGACGAAATCCTCGGGCGCGAAATCGTGGAGCCCGTGCGCCACGTCCTCCGGCACGTCGAGCAATACCGGCCCCGGCCGCCCCGAGGTCGCGACCGCGAAGGCGCGCCGCACCAGTTCGGGGATGCGGCTCGTCATCTCGACGCGGATCAATTCCTTGACCGCGGGTTTGAGGATTTCGACCTGGCGGCATTCCTGCGTCATGTTTTTCCAGGAATGCGCGCGGTTGGTGTCGCCGGCGATCGCGACGATCGGGATGCCGCCGTTCAAGGATTCGACGAGCCCGGTCACCAGATTGGTCGCGCCGGGGCCGAGCGTGCCGTCGCAGATGCCGGGGCGGTTGGTGACGCGGGCATAGGCGTCGGCCGCGAAGGCGCCGCAGCGCTCGTCATTGATGAGGTGGTGGTCGAGGCCGACCAGGCCGACCGCGTCGTAGAACGGCAGGAGCTGGAAGCCGCCCATGCCGAACATCGGCCCGGCGCCCGACAGATGCAGCATCTCGGCGAGCGCCCGCCCGCCGGTCATCGTGCCCGACGGGCGATTTCGCAGCGTCGCGTTCATCTCTCGGCCTCCTCTCGGGCGGAGCGGAACCCCCACCCCCACCCCAACCCTCCCCCGCCTGCGGGGGAGGGGGTTATACCAACCCGCCGCACCTTATCCCCCTCCCCCGCCAGCGCGCCGGCGACCCCCTCCCCCGCAAGCGGGGGAGGGTTGGGGTGGGGGTCCGACGCTGCTCAAGAACCTCCAAGCGCGCGGCGCAGCGCGGCGACGAAGTCGCGCGCGCTCATCCCCTCGCGCAGGCCGAGCGCGGCGGCGCGCGCGTTGACCCGGCTGATTATGCCGTCCTCGTAGGTCGAGCGCGCGTCGCCGATGCGGGCGCTGGAAGCCGCGACCGTGGCGGCCGCGACGCCGCGCGCGTCGAGCGCCGGCAGGCGCGACACCCCGGCCGAATCCTTGCCGATCCCGGCGTCGTTATAGAGCGCGCCCTTGACGTCATACTTGAGCGCGGTCTCCGGCCGGCCGCCGAGGAGGCCGCCATGCGAGCCGGTGACGACGATCGCCTCGCCGTGCTCTGGCAGCACCAGCGAGGCGGAATCGAGCGCCCAGACCTGCGGCGCCTCGGCGACCACCAGAAACGCCGCTTCCAGCGCCTCCGGCGGCGCGCGATGCGCCGGCCGCGCCTGTTGCAGCAGGGCGGCAGCCTCGCGGCACGCCTGCCCGGCGCGCACCCCAAGCGCCGCCGCGAGCCCGTTTACATGGGTGATGACGCCGCTCGCCAGCATGTCGGCGCCGTCGCCGATCCGCGCCGTCTCGTGCCCGACCGTCGCGGCGGCGACGCCGAATTCTTCCAGGTAATCGAGGCCGCCGATCCCGGCCCGGTCGCGGCCCACGCCGGCGTCGTTGAAGATCGCCGCGGCGGCCTGCAGCTTCGCCGCGAGGTAGGCGGCATAAACCCCGCCGTGCGACGCGTTGACGATGACCGCGCCCCTCGCCTCCTCGGGCGCCACCCGGGTGATGCTGTCGGCGACGACGATCGCAGCGGCCATCGCGATCCTCACGCCGCCGCGGAACGCTGGCCGGCGAGCACCTCGCGGATCCCGGCGATAATGCGGTTGCGGTCGGGGAAGACGTGGTTTTCGAGGACCGGGCTGTAGGGGATCGGCACCTGCAGCGCGCAGACCCGCTTCACCGGCGCCTTCAAGCGCGCAAAGGTCGCCGCATCCTCGGTTGCAACCGCCGCGACCTCGGCCGAGAAGCCGGCGGTCGGCCCCGCCTCGTCGGCGATGACGAGCCGGCCCGTTTTCTGCACCGAGCGGCGGATCGTGTCGGTGTCCAGCGGCACCAGTGTGCGCGGGTCGACGATCTCGACCGAAATCCCCTCCCTCGCCAACTCCTCGGCCGCGGCCAGCGCCTCGTGCACCAGCCAGGCGAGCGCGACGACGGTTACGTCGCTGCCCTCGCGCTTGATGTCGGCGGCGCCGAAGGGAATCGTGTACTCGTCATCCGGCACCGGTCCCTTACGCCCCATCAGCCGGCTCGATTCGAACGAGATGACCGGATTGTTGTCGCGGATCGCGGTCTTCAAGAGGCCCTTCATGTCGTAGGGCGTCGACGGCAGAAACATCTTCAGCCCGGCGACGTTCATGAACATCGAATA